>DEHO01000016.1 GCA_002351955.1 Flavobacteriales bacterium UBA2798 | reverse complement strand
CTTCAACCGCATCCAGTTCACCCCCGACCTCATGCCCAGCGACATCGTTGGCAGCGAGATCCTGGGTGAAGACCGCCATTTCCGCTTCATCAAGGGCCCCCTTTTCGCTAACATCGTATTGGCCGACGAGATCAACCGTACACCTCCAAAAACGCAATCGGCACTTTTAGAAGCGATGCAGGAAAAAGCTATTACTGCTTCAGGGAAACGGTATAAACTTGATGAACCCTTTTTCGTACTCGCTACTCAAAACCCAATTGAACAGGAAGGAACCTACCCCCTACCCGAAGCACAGCTCGACCGTTTTATGTTCAATATTTGGGTAGACTATCCAAAATTTGAAGAAGAGCTGGCCATTGTTCGAAATACAACTTCCGATATGAAAGTAAAACTTGAAAAAGTACTTTCTTCAGAAGAGATTCTCTATTTCCAGGATTTGATCCGACGCATTCCTGTTGCTGATAATGTTCTGGAATATGCAGTTAAACTAAGCAGCAAAACGCGTCCGAACACACCCGGCGCTACCGATATCGTTAATAAATACCTTAGCTGGGGTGCAGGTCCAAGAGCTTCGCAATACCTTGTGGTTGGTGCAAAATGCCATGCTGCAGTGAAAGGAAAATATTCGCCCGATATTGAAGATGTCCAGGCTGTAGCAATGCCAATTTTACGTCACCGTATTGTTCGCAATTACATGGCTGAAGCTGAAGGATATTCTATTGAGAAAATCATTAAGTCTTTATTATAACAACGTATTGTGTTTTTCATTTTGCACAGGACAAAACAAAAATTTCTTCCATAAAAAAAGCCCCGTTTGGGGCTTTTTCATTTCAATGGTAGTTCCATTTAAGCGGTCTGTTCCAATGCTCCTGTAAACTCAGGTGAAATAGCAGCACGTTCGATGCGCAGCTTTCCTCCTCCTTCGGTTGCAATAACAATGGTGGTATCCTTGATCTCTTCAATTTTACCGTGAATTCCTCCAATGGTAACGATACGCTGACCTTTCTCCAGGCTTTCGCGGAATTTACGGGCTTCTTTTGCTTTTTTGGTTTGCGGACGGATCATGAAAAAGTAGAAAACTACAATCATTAATCCGATCATAATAAGTGAACTCCAGGGTGATGGTTGTCCTGCCTGGGCTTGTAATAGAATGGTGAGCATTGTCATGGTAAATCTGTGTTTATTTAATTTTTAGTTGGACGATGGTGCTGCAATGAGTCCGGTAAGTTTTACTTCATTTTTACTCGGAACAGTATTGGCTAGAACAGTAACAGTAACATTTTGCTTTCCGCTTTTTCCTTCGGAATCAAAAACAACTTCAATTTTCCCCTTTCCACCGGGAGCGATCGGGTCTTTCGGATAATTTTTGGGTACGGTACAACCGCATGAACCCTGTGCACTTTGAAGCAAGAGATCGGATTCGCCGGTATTAGTGAATTCGAAATTGTATTTCACTTTTTGACCTTGAGAAATTGTCCCAAAATCATAAACAGGAGTTGCAAAAGTCATTACAGGAGGATGCTCCGGATCGATGTGCGAGGTTGAAACTTTATCGGCTCCAACATTATCTGAACTGTTACAGGAAAGAAGCAGTGCACTGAAAAAAAATAAGAATACTGTTGTACGCATAGACGTTTTATTTATCATCCTTCAATTAGACCTCTTCCGATCTTTTTAATTTTTCCTTCTGATTTTAGCTGGGCAAATACCTTATCGAGAATTCCATTGATGAATCCATTACTCTTGGGGGTACTGTAAAACTTAGAAATCTCGATGAATTCGTTGAGGGTTACTTTAACAGGAATGGTGGAAAATTCAGAAACCTCGGTAATTGCCATTTTCATCAGGATCATGTCCATGGATGCAATTCGTTCGAGCTCCCAATTATCTGTTTTTGAGGAAATGAGTGCTTCAGTTTCCGTAGAATTCATGATCGTCTTGCGAAAAAGATCCTTCACAAATTTCTCATCCTCTTCGGGATCTTTATACAAAGGCAGGAGTCGGATAAACTCATCCGATTTTTCCTGAAATCCTTTAATGGTTTTGATCACCGCTGCACAAACCAGATCGATATCGTCGAGCCAGTGAATATTTACTTCTTCGAGCCAGTTTTGGAGTGCTTCGGAGTTGGCGATAAAATCTTTAAAAATGGTCACCACAAACTCCTGAGCATCCACGAAATTGCGACCGGGATCATCCATATACTTTGCAAAAACATCCGAATTCCGGATTTCCTGAAAGATCTTTTTGAGCATGTCCATTTCCGGACCCCAACTTAATTTACGGCGGTGTACTTCGGCTTGTAAACTTTTGTTTTTGGTGATGAGTTCCAAAACCGGATTCTCCACGAATTTTAAGTTCGGTTCGAGGTCCTGACGCGTCGGAAGTTTTTTTGCCTTACCGTCTTCAATCCTGTTGGATGCGATGGTTTGCAGGTCGGATAACAATAACAGATACAGGAGATACAACTCGTAGATCTTATCAATGTTTTTCATCAGCTCGCGCTCGGACTTACCGTAATCACCATCACCACTCTGAAACCAAGAGTACAATGCCTGAAGAACCTTAATGCGTAAATGTCGTCTGTTAATCATTGGGAAAAGAACGTTAGGAAAATTTGAATAAAAGCATCATCACATGAATCGTTTTAACTTACCTACTGCTGCAATACGCTGTTCTGCCATACGGTTAGCAACAAGATAAGTTGGTGTATTGGTTGCCTTAGATTCTTTTATAATGCTAAGGATAGTGTTGTAAATATTTTCAGCATTCTGCATTGCCCACTCGTTGTTCAGGTTTTTCACCTCGGTGTAGCAATTGATGATACCGCCGGAATTAATGGCGTAATCAGGAGCGTAAATCATTCCTTTTGCAAGCACTGCTTCACCATGTTTCTTCTCATCCTTGAGCTGATTATTTGCAGCACCGGCAATGATTGGTGTTTTGAGGCGCAATAAAGTTTCATCATTCACGGTAGCACCCAGTGCACATGGTGCGTAAACATCGACTTCAAGATCGTAAATCTCGTCAGTACCCACTACTGTAGCTCCGTATTTATTGGCAACACGTACCAATGTTTCCTCATGAATATCGGTGATAAAGATCTTTGCTCCTTCTTTGGCGAGGTAGCCGACCAGGTATTCACCAACATGACCAACACCCTGTACAGAAACACGCTTTCCATTGAGCGAATCATTTCCAAAAGCTTCCTTGGCAGCGGCCTTAATGCCCATATATACACCGTAAGCAGTTACCGGAGAAGGATCGCCGGAACGACCGGGCAAACCGGCAACATGGTTAGTCTCCATATTTACCCAGCTCATTTCACGAGGAGAAATTCCAACATCTTCTGCAGTAATGTATTTACCGCCTAAACTATTGACAAACTTTCCAAAACGACGAAACAGCGCCTCCGATTTGTCTTTGCGTGAATCACCAATAATAACAGCTTTACCGCCACCGAGGTTAAGACCGGCAACAGCAGATTTATACGTCATCCCTCTCGAAAGACGCAAAACATCTGTAAGCGCTTCCATTTCAGTTGCGTATGGCCACATTCTGGTACCACCAAGTGCAGGGCCCAATACGGTATTATGAACAGCGATGATAGCGCGCAAACCTGTTTCTTCATCCTGACAGAACAACACTTGCTCGTGCCCCATCATTCCCATCTGACTAATCACCGGATTATCGGCATTTGCTGTTTTGATTTCCTTGACTTCCATAGGAGGTTTAAATATGAATTCGGGAGCAAAGGTAATATTATCTCCCTTTGCAGAAGGGTTATTGAGAATAAAATAGAGCGTTAAATACAGTTAAATGACAACCCATTTACCTGCCCACTTTCCGGAATTTGAGCAGGTAATTACCACCAGTAAATTAAAATTGAACCTCAATTGGACAGAATTTTAATGAAGCACCTAAAATAGTTTAGTAAACTTTTGGGACTTGGCCGCAGATTGACTTACATTGGCGCAACGAAAAACGGTCCTAATGAAAAAGATCACCTTGGAAGATATCGCCAAAAGTCTGGGCGTCTCCAAAACCCTGGTTTCCCTTATTCTCAATAACAAGGCGAAAGAACATGGTATTAGTCCTGATACAGTTGATCGGGTTTTAAAAAAGGTGAAGGAAATGAACTACATGCCCAATCAGGCGGCGCGTGGTTTGAGAACAGGAAAAACCAATTTGATCGGACTTATTGTTGCAGATATTTCCAATCCTTTTTATGCGCGCATTTCAAGAGCGATTGAAGATTTAGCCTGGAAAAAGGATTACCATCTGATGGTCTGCAGTTCCGATGAAGATCCTGAAAAAGAAGCACAATTGGTACGCATCCTCCGAGAGAAGATGCAGGTTGAAGGTTTGATTATTAGTCCCACTACAGACAATGTTGAAGTGTTTCGTGATCTGAAAAAGATAGAATTCCCCTTTGTACTGATTGACCGAAACTATCCGAAATTCTCATGCAATTCAGTTGTAGTGGATAACATTCGCAGCTCGCAATCTGCTGTAAAGCATCTTATTGACAGTGGAGCTAAGCGGGTAGCATTGTTGACCTTAAGTCCTGCTCATATATCCACACTCAGTGAGCGACAGGAAGGCTATAAACTTGCTTTGAAAGAAGCCGGAATTCCATTTGAAGAAGATTTGGTCAGGGAAGTTCCGTTCAGCGATATCAAAAATTCTGTGAAGAAAACATTACAGGATTGGCTCAAGGCAAAACAACCTATTGATGCTGTTTTCTGCGCCAACAACCACCTCGCAGTTGCCGTACTTGAAACCATAAGTGATCTAGGATTGCGCATTCCATATGATTTGCGAATGGTAAGTTTTGATGATGTGGATGTTTTCAAATTCTCTTACCCACCGGTTAGTGCAGTTGCTCAACCCATTGAAGATATCGGAACCCGTGCCATGGAAATCCTTTTCAATAATATCAACGACCGTGCAAGCAGAGAATCAGCAGAACACGTGGTTTTACCTGCAGAATTGGTGATTAGAAGATCCAGCAGTAGTTTGTAAATTACGTTTAATTAATCTCAATGCAGCTCATCTTCAATCCGGCTTAAACAATTAAGTCCTGCAAGGTGTTTTTTAGTTAATTTTACCGCCCCCATGCGCGCACTAAAACACCTTAACGCTTATTTTATCCGCTACAAATGGATGCTGCTATTGGGCATCCTCTTTATTACCATCTCCAATTACTTTGGTGTCCGTGCTCCGGAATTGATTCGCTACACCTTTATTGATATTGAGAAATGGATCTCACAGGGTGCAGAACCGGGTGTTGACCGAAACTATATCATTTCACAGGCACTTACTGCAGCATTGGTATATGCCGGAATTTATATGCTCTATGCATTGCTAAAAGGATTGTTTCTGTTTTTTACCAGGCAAACAATTATTGTTATGTCGCGTCATATCGAATTTGATCTGAAGAATGAAATCTATGCGCAGTACCAAAAACTAAGTTTATCCTTTTACAGAAGAAACAATACGGGAGATTTGATGAACCGTATTTCAGAAGATGTAAGCCGTGTGCGAATGTATATTGGTCCCGCTGTTATGTACATTACAAACCTGGCAGTATTGTTTGTTCTTGTCATTTACCAAATGCTGGCTATTAATCCGGAACTTACTTTTTATGTTCTTCTGCCGCTTCCGGTAATGGCATTTCTGGTTTATACAGTAAGCAAACGCATCAACAAAAAAAGCGAAGAAGTTCAGGCACAACAATCCATTCTCACCACCCATGCACAGGAAGCCTTTTCAGGAATCCGTGTAATAAAAACCTTTGCACGAGAAGATAGTATTCACAACGATTTTATCAAGGAGAGCAAACTGTACCGCAGCAAAGTGTTGAGTCTTGTACGCACTGATGCTCTTTTTGCTCCTGTTATTACTTTACTTATTGGATTAAGTACAATTCTTACTGTTTACATCGGTTGTTTAAAAGCATTCGACGGGGAGGTTAAAGTTGGTGTTATTGCAGAGTTTGTGATTTATGTAAATATGCTTACCTGGCCCTTTGCAACTGTGGGATGGGTTAGTTCACTCATCCAACGCGCGGCAGCCTCGCAGGAACGCATCAATGAATTTCTTCATATCGAACCGGAGATCGTCAATCACAATCATAATGAAATGACCATTGAAGGTCACCTGCAATTCAGGAATGTCAGCTTTACCTATCCCGATAGCGGAATAAAAGCATTACGCGCAATTGATCTGGAGGTAAAACCCGGACAAACACTTGCAATTATCGGTAAAACGGGATCAGGGAAATCGACACTTGCTTCACTTATTTGCAGGCTTTACGAAGCCACAGATGGAGAAGTTTTGCTGGATAAACAGGATATCCGTTCCGCCAATCTGGATATTCTTCGTTCGTCGATAGGCTATGTCCCACAGGATGTGTTTTTGTTTTCGGATACGATTGCCAATAATATCGCATTTGGACTAAAACAGGGATCAGCATCGCAGGATAAGATTGTACAATCTGCCAAGGATGCCTGCATTCACGATAACATTACCGGCTTTAAGGACGGGTACGAAACCCTGGTTGGGGAACGCGGAATCACTTTATCGGGCGGGCAAAAGCAAAGAGTCTCGATAGCCCGGGCCATCATACGGGAGCCGCGAATCCTCATTTTTGATGATTGCCTCTCCGCTGTAGATACCGAAACAGAAGACCAGATCCTAAAGAACCTGCGACGGATCATGGCAGGACGAACATCGGTGATTATTAGTCACCGCGTATCTACTGTAAGACATGCCGACAAAATCATTGTATTACAGCAGGGAAGCATTATTGAGCAGGGTAGTCACCAGGAACTCATCGACAAAAAGGGCTATTATTTCGACCTACACCGCAAACAACTCCTTGAATCTCAAAAAATAGGATAAAAAAATTTGGCTTTGTCCCTTTAGTTGTTAAATTTGGTATTCACAAGCAACAATATCAAGTTCAACCAAAAGAGCCAGAGATGGAAGAAGGTTACGAAAACAACGGGAATGGTCGCGAGCGCGATCGTGACCGCGATGAGATCTACTCCAAGGCGGTACGTGCCGGAAAAAGGACTTATTTCTTTGATGTAAAGACTACCCGTGGAAGTGATTTGTACATTACAATCACCGAGAGTAAAAAACGTTTCGATAAAGACGGGCTGAAAGTCAATTACGAAAAACACAAGATTTTCCTTTACAAGGAAGATTTTGAAAAGTTCGTTGAAGGACTGAATGAAACTGTATCCAAAATTTCCGAGCTCCGTGAAAACGGCTATTCAGGAGGAGAGCTGGTTCAGGACAATCAGGTATCGAATACCAACTTCAACTACACTACTGTTGAGTTTGAAGATCTGGATAAATAATTAAATCGACTTACACCCCTAAAACCCGTCTCTTTGGATTCGGGTTTTTTCTTTTTAATACAATCATGAAGAAAATACTGAACCTAACTTATTGGCTTGTTATCCTTGGAATCGCCATATTATGTGGACTTATATTCTTTAATGTCGTTGATTTCGGCAATTTGTATGGTGCCTTTATTCATTTTTTTGGCGGACTTACAGTTATTGCACTTTTGTTGATACTTGCTCTCTTTATCAAATTCAGCAAAAGCGAAAAAACAAAACTGGTCATTCTGATAATTGGAAATACGATTGGATTTCTCGTGATAATAACTATCACTTATCTTTTTACAATAGGAAAAGGTCCTTACTGATTTATATAGTCCAAATCAACCCCACAATTCCTTCGCAACCCGAAAAGTGTTGGCGTGAGCATCAACGATAGCAGCAATTCGTTCGGAATAACCACCTCCCATCGAACAAACCACAGGAATCGCACGACGGTGTGAGGCTGATAGAACGATACGATCGCGTTCTTTGCATGCGTCATGACTAATGCCCAACCTGCCCAATTTATCACTGGCCAGAATATCGACTCCGCATTGGTAAAAAAGAAAATCAGGTTTAAATTTTTCAATCAACGGATCAATGGTTGATCGCAGAACATTCAGGTATTCAACATCTCCAATCCCATCAGGCAGACCAATATCCAAATCGCTTTCTTCCTTGTGCATCGGGTAGTTCTTTTCACCGTGAACAGAGAGTGTGAAAACCCTGTCTTCGTTTGCAAAAAGTTCTGCTGTTCCATTTCCCTGATGAACATCCAGATCGACAATCAGAATTTTTTTTGCTTTTCCTGAATGCAGCAACCAGTTTGCAGCAATGGCGTTATCGTTCAACAAACAGAATCCTTCTCCCCTATCGGAAAAAGCATGATGTGTTCCGCCTGCGGTATTGAGTGCTATACCATTCTGTAGTGCAAACTCAGCACATTTGCGGGTTCCCTCCATTATCATTAATTCACGCTGAATCAATGCTTCATTTAAAGGAAATCCCATTTTACGGATTTCGTTTTTATCCAGTCTTAGGTGAAGAAGTTTATCCAGGTATTCATCCTTATGGGTTAACCTGCAAACGGAAAGATCTATTGATTCAGGATAAAAAATATTCTCCTCACCAATGGTTCCTTCATAGAGCAATTGCTGAGGCAACAACGCATATTTTTCCATAGGAAAACGATGTCCTTCCGGAAGAGCCTGCACGTATTCTTTGCGCCATGCTACCTTAATCATACCATGCATTCATTGATTCTCTGCAATCACGGATCAGGGAGTAATGATCAGCGTGTCGTAACTTGGAGAATAACCACCCCAGATTCCGAGTCCACCCGTTATATTGCTTCTAAGCGGAGCAGGTGCGGCAAAGGGATTTCCATTGCTGGCGAGTTGTGTATCGAAGCTTCTCCAAAATTGAAAATGCGCCATATCAATCGTGCAGAATTTTGCAATGACAGTATCTCCTACCTTAAAATAACCACGCTCACCTTCTACCTCTGGCGTTGGAGCGAAATCATTATCACCACGGGGAACACCAAAATTAAAACTGGTTCCGTTAATGAACTTATCATCAAAAGATGATCCGTAGGGAGCAATAAAACCATTATCCTTACCCTGACGTTGTGCAAACCAGCGGTAGGCATTTCCGAGTGTATCAGGATCAGTAAGCCGCGCCCAGATAAAGCCTAAAGTATCCCCTCTTTCCGGTTGGAACCATAAACTATCAAGCGCTACGGGCTGAGGAATTTTCGTAACTGCACTCAATTGTTCACCTTCTGTAGTGGCAATATTGAGGTAATAATTCTTTCCCACTACTCCGAAAATGTTGGCGTCAAAACTGGTATAAACACAATAATTCACGCTTGCCAATGTGATCGAATCCAAACCAAGAAACTGACCAACCACCGGCAATAATGAATCGGGAATACTGTTGCTGCATAACTCAAACAACAGCGCAGAATAATTGTCGGTCGAAACAGTTATGCTTGCATTATGAATAAATAATTCTTCGAAACTTGAAAAGTTGGACGAACCAAAATAAGGTTGTGCGCGGGTGAAAATAATGATTGGCGGTGCTCCCGGTTCGATCCAGCCATAGACTGCAGGCTGACGCGTACCTCCGGGAATTTCAATATCCACATCGCGTTCACAAGCTACCAACACCAGCAGAATTAGCGGGAAGAGAAACAGTATTGTTTTTTTCGGAGCCATAATCAAAAACTAAAATTCCAGGTGACAGAAGGAAGAATTGGAAAGAGCGAAACCTGTTTTGCCTTAATGGTAAGTGTTCCGTCAATCGGACTTCCTGAAATATCTACATAGAGGAAATAAGGATTCAAGCGGCTGTACACATTGTAAATTGAAAAATTCCAGCTCGATTTAAATTTCTTGGTTTCTTTTCCTTTGCGGGTTGCACTCAGATCAAGACGGTGATAAGCCGGCATCCGAAGTGAATTTCGGGGAGCAAACTCGAATACCACTTGATCCTGTACCATGTACCAGGAATAAGGAAGCGTAATTGCATTTCCCTGCGCATAGACAAACACAGCGCCGAATGTCCATTTTTTATTTGGCTCATAAACCAATGCAAGACTTACATCGTTTCTTCGATCAAACTTTGCATAAAACCATTCACCGCTATTGAGATCATCAAATCTCCGTTTGGTCCAGCTTAAGGTATATCCCACCCAACCGTTGAATTTTCCGGAGCGCTTTTTCAGAAAAAATTCTGCACCGTAAGCCCAACCGTAACCAAATACAAAATTATTATCGGGATTATCCTTTACATCATCATCCGGCTGTGCACCTTCGCGGTATTCCACTTGGTTTTGCATAGTTTTATAATACACTTCCACTGAAGTTTCATAGGCATCCTTTTTCAAATTCCTGAAATAACCGATACTGTACTGGTTTCCGATCTGGGGATTGACACGATCGGTAGATGGAACCCAAACATCTGTTGGAAGTGACACTGCTGATAAAGATGCAAGGTGAATGAATTGAAGATTCCGGGTATATGCAGCCTTAAGTGAAGAAACTTTATTCAATGTATAGCGCATCGATAATCTCGGTTCCGGACCGTGGTACAGCTTAACACTTTCGCCGGAAGAATACTGTATTGTATCGATGGTTGTTCCCAGTGTTGGATCCTTAACATAACGCTTAAATGGTCCAACCTGATTAAATGCGGAATAACGTAAGCCTGCACTGATTCTGATCTCCTCAGTAAGATCGAAATCATCGTTAAAATAAATTGCAGCTTCGTGGGCAAACAATTTTACACGATCTCCGGTATCGAATTCAAGATCTCCCTGACGTGCTGTTGCAGAGGAAGGAATGAAGGTGTGGTAGGTATAAAACGCTCCAAACTTGATATTGTGTCGCGGATTGGGTAAGTAGAAAAAATCCAGCTTTCCATTCCAATCCTGAATACCGGAAAAAATTGCGAATTCAAAATCATCCTGACTTGCGGCAAACTGAAAATCGTATTTGCTGTAAATAGCGGAAACATTCATAAACAATTTCGAATTGAAGAGGTGGTTCCATCGAACCGTTGCAGTCGCATTTCCCCAAGGAATACGAACCCCAAAACCGGCATCTTTATTTCCGAAATCAAACACATCCTTCCCAAAATAACCACTGAAAAACAACCTGTCCTTATCGTTGAAACGGTAATTAAACTTGGCATTCAAATCATAAAAATAATATCCTGTACCTCTGAAAGGAGAGCTCTCTTTAATGAATGGTTTCATGAGCACATCAATATAGGTTCTGCGACCTGAAATCATAAATGAGCTGGTGTCTTTTTTTATTGGACCCTGAACAGTAAGTCGTGATGAAATAAGTCCGATTCCACCATCTACTTTTATTTCCTTACTATTGCCTTCTTTCATGGAAACCTCCACCACCGAGGCAAGGCGTCCCCCGAAATTTGCGGGCATGGAACCTTTGTACAACTCTACATTGCGAACTGCATCCGCATTAAAAACAGAAAAGAATCCGAACAGGTGGGATGCATTGTACACCACTGCTTCATCCAGAAGAATCAGGTTTTGGTCAGGACCACCACCTCGAACATAGAAACCCGAATTTCCTTCGCCGGCTGCTTGTACACCCGGAAGCAATTGAATCGTTTTCATGATGTCTACTTCTCCCATGAAAGCCGGAAGTGTTTTAATTTTTTCCACATCCAATCCAACCCTACCCATATCGGTACTGTTCGTGTTCTCCTTTGCTCCATCGGCAACAACTTCAATCTCATCAATCTGGTACGAATCCGGATTCAACTGGACATTAAGCGTTGTGTTTCCGTTGAGCTCGACATCTTTTGTCAGATCCTGGTAACCGATAAATGAAAATTTGAGTTTGTACTTTCCTTTAGGAAGCGTGATCGAGTAAAAACCATATCCGTTGGTTGTAGTACCCTTTTGGGTTTCGATAACGTACACATTGGCAGCCATCATGTATTCGCCGGTAGCACCGTCTTTAACGTATCCGGAAACAGTGAATTTCTCCTGCGAAAATGACGGAATTGATAGAAGCTGGAAAAACGATACGACGAGAAATGCAATTCGACTACGGTGCATGGTTTCAGGATTCGGGTGCAAAACTTATTAAAAAATGACAAGTACCCAAGGAAAAAACAAATTATCGGATGAATTGTTTGTTAAAGGTGAAAAGAAACATCAAAAAGGTTAAATGTTCATTACGAATTTTCTAAAGAAGACGGTCAACAAAAGCGAAAAAACAAGCCATTTCCTGATATGACCATACAGCAGCACAGAAAAAGTTGTCCACAGTACTCATCCTAATGGCTTTTTTAAGGTAAATAACCCAAATACCTGCTAATTTTGCAGCTTTCCCGAAAGTACCCTATGTCAGCCACCAAAGAAAAAGTCTCCGTTAAGTCACATATCCTCATTGAAGGAGCTCGCGTACACAACCTGAAAAATGTGAGTGTTGCCATTCCCCGCAACAAACTGGTTGTGGTAACGGGTTTATCCGGTTCGGGCAAATCATCGTTGGCTTTTGACACCCTTTACGCAGAAGGTCAGCGAAGGTATGTTGAGAGCCTTTCTGCATACGCACGACAGTTTCTGGGCAGGCTCGACAAACCCGAAGTTGATCACATTAGAGGAATTTCACCTGCTGTAGCAATTGAACAAAAGGTAATCAGCAGAAATCCCCGTTCTACTGTTGGTACAGTTACGGAGATCTACGATTACATGAAACTCCTTTTTGCACGCGTTGGAAAAACCTATTCGCCGGTTAGCGGAAAGGAAGTCAAGCGCGAACGAACAGCGGATGTAGTCAATTACATTCAGCAACTCAGCAAGGGGACACGTGTGATTTTGTTTGCTCCCTTCATTCGCAAAAATGACAGAACACACCAAAAACAGCTTGAATTACTCCAACAACAAGGATTTACCAGAATAGAGCTTAACGGACAAATCCTCACTATTGAAGATGCTCTTTCCAAGAAATTTAAAAATGCCGATAAGATTTATGTGATGATCGACCGTTTTGTTGCAGAAGCAGGTAACGAAGAAAACGAAAGTCGCATTGCCGATTCTGTTGAAACTGCATTTTTTGAAGGTGAAGGAGAATGTGTGGTTGAAGTGCAGGATGAAAAGAAAACCCGCAGATTCTTCAGCAATAAGTTTGAAGCGGATGGGGTTTTGTTTGAGGAACCCAGTGTCCACTTTTTTACGTTTAACAATCCCATTGGAGCCTGCAAAACCTGCGAAGGGTTTGGAAGTGTAATTGGTATTGATCCTGATCTGGTGCTTCCCAACAAATCGCTTTCCGTTTTCGAGGATGCAGTAGCCTGCTGGAAAGGCGAAACGATGGGAGAATGGAAAAAACAACTGATCAAAACTGCAGATAAATTCAATTTCCCTATTCACAAACCGGTCGGACAACTAACCAAAGAACAAATGAATGTACTTTGGAAGGGAAATAAACATTTCGACGGACTGGATGAATTTTTCCGTCACCTCGAAAGCAATATGTACAAAATCCAGTACAGAGTCATGCTTAGTCGTTACCGCGGTAAAACGGATTGTCCGGATTGCATGGGAACACGATTGCGAAAAGATGCCCAGTACGTAAAAGTTGGCGGAAGATCCATTACAGAATTACTATTTGAACCGATAAGTCGTCTTGGTGGTTTTTTCGAAGGAATGAAGCTCAATCAACACGAAGAAAAAATTGCAAAACGGATCTTAATTGAAATCAGGAGCCGCTTACAATTCCTCCACGATGTTGGATTAGGATACCTCACATTAAACCGAAACGCCAACACACTTTCAGGGGGAGAATCCCAAAGGATAAATCTTGCCACATCATTAGGCAGCAGCCTGGTCGGATCGATGTATATTCTGGATGAACCTTCAATCGGATTGCATCCACGAGACACGCAACGTCTGATCAAAGTTTTGAAATCGCTGCGTGATATTGGCAATACGGTGATTGTTGTTGAACATGACGAAGAAGTGATGCGCACTGCCGATGAAATAGTGGATATGGGTCCGATGGCGGGATCGCTGGGTGGTGAAGTGGTATTTCAGGGTGATCACAACGACTTGCTCACTGCAGGAAAAAGCATGACTGCTGCATATCTCACAGGCAAGGAAGTAATTCCTGTACCAGAAAAGCGCCGCAAATGGAAAGATTATATCGAGCTTAAAGGAGTTAGGGAAAACAATCTGAAAGGTGTAGATGTGAAACTCCCCATAGGAGTATTAACGGTTGTAACCGGGGTAAGCGGATCCGGAAAATCATCCCTTATCAAACGCGTACTTCATCCTGCATTGACCAAACACTTTGGCGGATATGGCGATAAATCCGGCATGTTTGACGGCATGAGCGGATCGTTCCGGCAGTTACAGGCGGTAGAATTTATTNNAGAATCCGATTGGAAAATCATCAAGAAGCAATCCTGTTACCTACGTAAAAGCATTTGATGAAATCAGGAATTTGTATTCTGTTCAGCAGGCATCGAAGGTAAAGGGATTCAAACCATCACATTTTTCATTTAACGTAGATGGTGGTCGCTGCGAAATGTGCGAAGGAGAAGGGTCAATTACTGTTGAAATGCAATTCATGGCCGACGTACATCTGCAGTGTGAAGAATGCAAGGGCAAACGTTACCGCGACGAAGTACTTGAAGTGCAGTTTCATGAAAAGAGTATTTTCGATATTCTTGAATTGACGGTAGATGATGCCATCACCTTCTTTAAAAAACACAGTAAAGGAAAAGGAGATCATGAATCAAAAATAGTAGCCCGACTGCAACCGCTGCAGGAAGTAGGATTGGGATATGTAAAACTTGGGCAATCATCCAGTACCCTATCCGGTGGTGAAGCGCAACGCATTAAACTGGCTTCTTTTCTCGGTAACGAAAAAAACGATTCANNTCAACTACTTTGTTCATTTTTGATGAACCAACAACGGGACTGCATTTTCACGATATCAAGAAATTATTACACGCCCTTAATGCACTCATCGATAGGGGGCACAGCGTGCTGATAATTGAGCACAATGCCGATGTGATAAAATGTGCCGATTGGATCGTCGATCTGGGTCCGGAAGGCGGTGAAGATGGAGGTGAGATTGTTTTTGAAGGTGTGCCGGAGGATATCATCAAGAACAAACGCTCGTATACCGGAAAGCATTTAAAAGGCAAACTCTAATACGATCATTTCATTTCAACATTGGTTCATCATGAAAAATGCACGTTTATTTCTTCTGNNTCCACTGATTTCCGGAGCAAAACCAAAATTTGTTGAGAGTGAGTTGCAACTGAACACCGGCACCGGAATTTTAAATGGTACCCTTTGTGTACCCAAAGCAAAAAAAGCGATTCCGGTTGCACTGATCATTGCAGGAAGCGGTCCCACCGACAGGAATGGAAACAATCCGGTGATGAAAAATGATGCGCTAAAAAAAATAGCACATGTACTCGCTGCTAAGGGAATTGCCTCCCTGCGATACGACAAACGAGGAATTGCAGCCAGCGCAGCAGCAATGAAATCCGAGGAAGAATTACTCTTCAGTCATTATGCAGATGACGCAAAAGGATGGATAAATCTTTTAAAATCAGATCAGCGATTTGGGTCGCTTACCATCATTGGTCACAGCGAAGGTTCTCTGGTAGGTATGTTGGCCGCAGAGAAAGCAGATCGCTTTATTTCGCTTGCAGGAGCCGGTCGTCCGATTGATGTTGTGCTTCGAGAACAACTTTCAAGTTTACCGGATGAATTGCGCGGACTATCGAATAAATACCTCGACAGTTTAAAAGCAGGTAGAAGAATCGCCAATCCGGATCAGCGATTGATGATGTTGTTTCGTCCTTCGGTGCAACCCTACATGATTTCCTGGTTGAAACATGATCCGGCAGAAATCATTTCGAGAATGCAGATTCCCGTAATGATTGTTCAAGGCACAAAAGATGTACAGGTCGCAGTTACAGATGCGCAATTATTGTATGCCGCGCAACCCAAAGCAAGGTATCTGCTGATTGAAAAGATGAATCACGTTTTGCGCACCATTGAAGGGGATGCGGATCAAAACCTGGCTTCCTATTCCGATGACCGACTCCCATTATCCAAACCACTTCTACCGGGAATGACCGGATTTATTTTGGGTAAATAATTGATTTTTAAACCCTCAGCCCTGTTCTGTAATTCTTCCATTGTTCTTCTAATTTGGAGCCGTTGGGTTTTCAAAAAAAGAAATCCCCGATTCACCAGAAAAAAATTGTGGTATATTTATTGGTGACTCCGGTATATGGCCAGCCATCAGCATAAGTTACAACATCTCTTTTTAAGAGCAGGATTTGGTGAAACACCACCTGCCATTGCGCGGCTTAAAGATACTTCCCTGGGCTCTGTTGTTGAACAACTGTTCAATGATTCCAAAAGCTGGAAAGACATTCATTACCTCCCCTACCCGATCAAGGAAAACAGAGAGAAAAAAGGAGTAAGTGCATCGCAGTTTCTTGGAATGATTTTAAAATCAAAACAAGATTCTGAAGAGCTGAATCAACAATGGTTGTTTAAGCTGACTCACACCAAGGCTGTATTAAGAGAGAAAATGGTCTTTTTCTGGCACAATCATTTTGCCACTTCAGTCCCATTTTCCTATTTAATGCAGGAGCAAAATAATACGTTACGGAAACATGCTTTAGGAAATTTCAGGGATTTACTTTTTGCAATTGCCAAAGACCCTGCAATGATTCTTTATCTGAACAATCAGGAAAATAAAAAGGATCATCCGAATGAGAATTTTGCCCGTGAGGTAATGGAATTATTTACGCTGGGGATTGGTCATTACACCGAGAAAGACATTCAGGAAGCAGCGCGGGCATTTACCGGCTGGACGATTGATGCACGCGGTGAATTTGTTTTCAGGGAAGGTATTCATGATAGCGGAGAAAAGATATTCCTTGGTAAAAAAGGAAATTTTAAAGGCGAGGACATCCTGAATATTTTGCTTGACAATAAACAAACAGCACGTTATATCGTTTATAAGATTTACAGAGAATTTGTCAATCCAAAACCCGATACTGAAATTATTGAACAGCTTGCAGCGCAATTTTTCAATTCCGGTTATAATATTGAGCAATTGATGAGAAGTATTTTCAATGCGGAGTGGTTTTATGCCGACCAAAATATCGGGGTTAAAATTGCCTCTCCTGTTGAATTAATTGTACGGTACAACAAACTCATCAAACTAAAATTCACAAAGCCAAAAGGTTTATTGCAATTGCAACATGCACTTGGTCAGGTTCTGTTTTTCCCTCCCAATGTAGCGGGTTGGAAGGGTCATGAAAAATGGATCGACAGCGCATCCTTGTTGCTTCGTTTAAATCTGCCTCAGTTTATTGTAAACGGAAGTGCTGTGGGATTAAAATCAAGACCTGCATTTGAAGAAGCACCGGAAGATGGTCCTGCTGAAATAAAAAACCAGAAAGTAGAATCCGATTGGGGATCTTTCATTCATTTTTTCAGAGATAAAAAAGGCGATGTACTCATTGAATCTATGCTATCACATCTGATTCAAAGTTCTGCTGCAAGAATTCCAGTGGAGAAATTGCGCAGCGTTAATTCTGAAAATACAGATAACCAAATTGTGCAACTGGCAGCACAGATCATGTCATTACCCGAATTTCAACTCATTTGATATGGCCATTAACAGAAGGACATTTATTCGTTATTCCGCCCTTACCAGTGCCTCATTAATGGTACCTGAATTTTTGCGTGCGGCAGGAAATGTATTTAATCAGGAATCCTATAAGGGAAAAATTCTGGTAGTGATTCAATTATCGGGTGGTAACGATGGCCTGAATTGTGTAGTACCCGTGCGAAACGACATCTATTACAAAGCGCGTCCCGGCATTTCTCTAAAACGAGATGAAACTATCTTACTGAATGATGAAACCGGGCTTCATCCACATTTGCGTTCGCTTGCTGATCTTTTTAATAATGGAGAACTGAGTATTGTGAATGGTGTTGGTTATCCCCATCCTAACCGCTCACATTTCCGCAGCACGGATATCTGGCAATCGGCAAGTGATGAAGACAAGGTAATCAGTACCGGATGGCTCGGTAGAACCCTGGATCTTGTTGCAGACAATCACTCAAAACCTCATAGTGCAGTTGAAATCGACGATACGCTCAGTATGGCTATGCGCGGAGAAGAAAAATCAGGCTTTGCATTTCGTGATCCAAAAATCTTAAAACTCACACACGCCAATCCAACCCTGCATCACCTTGCCTCATCGTATCATATGCACGAAGATCATCCAACAGTGGAGTTCCTGCATAAAACACTGGCAGATACCATGCAGTCGGCAGAATACCTCTACGAAAAGGCAACTGTTCGTCCGCTAAAAACCATTTACCCTTTCCATGAATTTGGGAAACGAATGAAAACAGTTGCTGAACTGATTTGTGCAGGCTCTGAAACAATGATTTATTATGTTTCACTTCCCGGATTTGATACGCACGTGATGCAGAATGGACAACAAGGCCGCGTGTTAAAGGTGTACAGCGAATCCATGAAAGCCTTTAGCGAGGATTTGAAATCAGCAGGGCGATTTGACGATACGGTGATCCTTACTTTTTCTGAATTCGGAAGAAGAGTTGAACAAAATGCAAGTAAGGGAACGGACCATGGTGCTGCTAATAATGTTTTTATTGCCGGTGGTAAGCTTGCCAAATCCGGATTATACAATCCACTTTCCGATCTAAGCAAACTCGATGATGGTGATATCATTCATACTGTTGATTTTCGCAGCGTATACAGCACCATTCTGGATCGCTTTTTACAGGTTGATCCAACCAAAGTTATTGATGGGCAATTTGAGCGATTAAACTTTTTGTAAATGAAAAGATGGCATATAATAGCATTATTGTTTTTCGTTTCATTTCAGCTCCAGGCACAGGAAAAAGAAAAGATCCGTAATCCACATCCAACCGGAAGATGGTACGGAATTTCCACATTCGACATGCTTTTGAGTAACGGAGAATTCATAAGCAATGGAGTAAAATGGACGCCCAAAACCCGTTTTATTCCATTCTTCAACCTTCAATCGCAAACACATTATAACGGGAAACATATCGGAGTATTTACCGGAATGGGAATCCGCAACATAGGGTTTCACCATTTTTTAGAACGCGACAGTGCTGAAACGATCTACCTCAAACAACGAGCCTATTCGGTCAATATTCCTGCTGGACTAAAATTCGGAAATCTTGTACGAGGAAATTATATTGCATTAGGTTCTGAAGCCCATTATTTATTCCACTACAAAAGCAAATTAAAAGAAGGCAATAAAACCAGCCGTGAGAGAGAATGGTTTTCATCTAAAATAAATCCCTTTTCAGTATCCGTATTTGCTGATTTACGATTTAAGTCAGGTAGTTATTTCAAAGTCAATTTTTTCCTTTTTGACTTTTTAAGATCAAGTACGTACAATAGAATCTTGCCGCTATCAGGTGAATCCATTAATTTTTCTCCGGAAAAAAGCACTCTAATCTATTTCAGTTTCGGAACTGCATTAAAAGTAAAAAAGAAACAGCCGCTTACTTTGAAGGACGTATAAACCAATCTTTCACTTTTTCAATCTGTGCTGAAGCCCAAAACCAATCACCATTGAATCGTGGGTAATCCAAACGATATTATCACTTGTTGAACTGGATGCCCAATACCCAAAAGTCAATTCGAGTTTGTCGCTCTCTGTCAGTAAATAATTAACTCCACTGGAAGCCCTAAAATCCCAACCTGTACGATTATCTGAAAATGTGGAATGGATGAAAGGCACATTATTAACTTCAGGCCACAATGCAAAACCGGATGCTTACTGAATTGAAAAATGGAGTCGTGCGAAAGCAGAAAATCCTGCGTTAAGTCGCCCGTTAACATGGTGCATGATCCGGATATTATCCTGTGTATTAGGTTGTCCCCACATACTCATCCATTCAAGTACAAAGAAAAATTCCGATGAAAATGATAGTCGGAATAAATTGAGGCACCAACTGAATACTTCGCTTTAGTAAATACATTATCGACATTAAACAATCCAAAAGCACCGCCGTACATATTCGCTCCTACCCACAATATTTGAATAGTTTGTGATTCTTTGCTGGAATCAAATTTCACTTCTGCATGATCTTCGCTTGTCTTGATGCTTTTCTCTACCATCTCGTATCCTGATCTGTAAACACGAATGGAAACCGAATCACAGGACTGATTTTCAAGTAGCAAACCCGACATTTCAGTTCTGGTTTTTCCTTTGAACTGTCCATCGGCATAGACATAAAATCCTTCAGGACAATAAACCTGAATGGAACAATTTTGTGCTCGACTTGTTAAACCCGATGAAACACAAAAAAGTAAAAAGAAAATAAATCCCGCATCGCTTATCATTAAACGCGACAAATATCACTGAATAACATCCTCTTGATAAAACTGCTAAACCGATATTCAAGAAGAAATAGTCTAAATAACTTTTTCAAAAAACACTAAAAAAAATCTTCCACCACAGTTGTGATGGAAGATCTCTGTGATTAAAACTTATTATTGTTTTACTACCCTGAAACTTGCTTTTTGCCCGCTTGGAAGTGAACACTCAATAAAATACAAACCGGGTTCACCGTTAATGAAAACCGTGGTAAGATTGCTTCCATTAACAGTTGAAGTGGACACAACCTGTCCCACAACATTTAGAATGCGAATGGAAATATTCTCAGCGGCGGCGTTAAATCGAATATTTAATTCGCCGG
This sequence comes from Flavobacteriales bacterium UBA2798, assembly GCA_002351955.1. Taxonomy (GTDB): domain Bacteria; phylum Bacteroidota; class Bacteroidia; order Flavobacteriales_D; family UBA2798; genus UBA2798. Next base: position 7,147 of record DEHO01000016.1, on the reverse strand, counting down.
TAGTTGGATTGGGGAAATAGTCAATACTCCGGGCAAAGGAAGATTTATCCAATCCNNCTGAAAGATCGGTACAACCATTCTGCGTAACCTGAACTGCATAGCTTCCATTGGTAATCGGAGAAAAACTTTGAGCAGTTGCACCCGGTACAGGCTGATTGCTGTTATTGCAATCGACCCATTGAAAACTTGCTCCGGTTGCGTTTGCAGTTAGTGTGTTTCCAACCTGAGATACGTTCGTATTCGCATTGTTAATAGTTAGATTTAATGTTGCTGTAGAGTCGCATCCCTGAGAATTGGTTGTAACATAGGTATACGTACCGGAAGTTGTATAGGTATTTCCATTCCATAGGTAACTGACACATGCTGTTTGCGCGGTTGTACTTGTGCTGGGATTATTAATCGTTNNCCGCATTGGTCGTTAAAAAGGTATAGTTTCCGCTTGCAGTATAGGTGTTTCCATTCCAAACATAGCTGGAGCAGGCCGTATGAACCGTAGAACTGAATGTTGGCGTACATGCTGTTCCGCTTCCTGTAATAACAATATCATCCAATGCAAAAGCAGGATCTGCTGCAGAAGATGTTGTTGCGTTTACAAAGCGAAATCCAAAACGTAAAGTAGATTGATTGGCAAATGCAGGTATTGAAATAGTTTGTTGAGTCCAGGCTGATTGTCCGAAATACTGAGAAATCGGAGTCGTTACCAATGTCCATGATGAACCACCATTCGTGCTGTAGTAAACCTCACCATAACTTTGTGCACCACCAGCACAAAGCCACCAGAAATTTAGTGTTACCGTAGATTGTCCAATCGTTGAAATATCGGATGACATTCTTGTAAAATAATTTTCACTAAATGAACATAGTCCATCAGCTGCCATAAATGATGCACAATGAATTCCAGATGAAGCTGCTGCTACACTGTTAATATGCATATATCCGCTATTGGGACTTCCTGTAATACCACCTGGTTGGTTGGGTGTAGCAGGAACTGAAAATGGTAAAGGAAATCCAAAACAAACAAAAGAACCGCTTCCACCTGCATAGGCAGAATTTACTACCCATGAATTATACACACCTGCAGCAATTGATGATTGATCGGATGTATTAAGCGTAAATCCACCGGGACCTCCGGAATTAAAATTCTCACTAAACAGGGTGGTCTGCGCAGAAACCGGTGCTACAAGGAAAATAAGCGCTGAACTGAAACAAAGTAAATGTTTAATCATCTCTATTGGTTTTGGTTGGTAAATGGACTTGCTACCAAATATAACCAAACAATTCTGCAATTCCAATATCACGGAATGAGATGAAAACCACTCTATTAGTTAAAGCTACTAACTCTTAAGGGCAGCGTTCCCTGATATGAATTTGTGATTGTACCTAAACAAGTGAATTTTCCACACTCCACTTTCTTTGGTGAGATGAATATCATAGCTACCGTTCAATGAACGTGTATTGTTTCCGGAAGGCAATTGCTTGAAGTGAGTCTCCGAACAATAAAAATGTGCGGTTGCTCTTTCGTTCTGAACAAACACTGTAAGGTTGGTTATCTGGTGCTGCAAATGCTGTACTTCAGATAATGAATTACTCCATAAAGTGGCAATCTGTTCTGGACGCAAATGGTGTTTCTCTCCACCAATCAATGACGTAATATCAAATTCAACCCGCGGAGAAAAACATTCCTGTAGCGACGACCATTCTCTATTGTCGAGTGCATAGAACAATTGATTAACCACAAGTCCAACAGCCTCGCGGTCCAGCATATATACAAAGGGATCCATAATTCTAAACTAATGATTTTTTTAAAATGGAGTTAAATGGTTTGCCGGATAGGTGGGCAAATCGAATCCACCCTAAAGCTTGGCATAACCTGGAAGACATGAAGATATCTGCTTAAAATACGGTAATCAACGTATGTTGGAGGCCAGCAGGACTAACCATTTTTGTTAAACCAAACAAACCCTCATGAAAAACGGATCCAAAAAAATTATCCTGCTGACATTACTGATATTTTGCGCAGGATTGGTTCAGGCACAAATGCCTTACAGCGTCTTTAAACAACGCTATTCACCCCACAACAACACGATTCTTGACTCAAAGAATGACGGGGTAAAAACAGCAAATGGCCTAAGTTCAAAGGAACTGGCAGGATATCTCGATACTTATGTTGTGCAGGAAGAAAAACAGGTTTTCATGGCCATTGTTTCCTCTATCCGTCGCGAACATTGCGGAATGACGATCGGTTATATGGAACCGGCTAAAGCAATTCGCGGATTGAACTGGTTAAAAGATGAATGGGTGCGCGAATTAATGTGGTACACCAGTGAAGAAACCTATAACAAACTTGCGCCTTATTTAACTGCAATTACAGGTTGGAACGGCGTTATGGAAGGAACAACCTATTCCAAGGTAAAACCATTTGGTCCACTGTACGCAGGCGTTGGCTATAATATTGGATTTACCGGTTACCGTGGAATCAACGAATTTCTGGAATCATATGACAATAATGTTCCTAAAACTGCACCCAATGGATCAAGCTATCCGATGGATGATCCAATGGGCAAAATGCGCTGGGCAAAAGGATTTGCGGCCTCTGCAGGTTTAGCATTGGGGAAATCAAGTGGTCTTGATATTACATTTTCACGACGTTCTACGGTTGCAGATGCTGTGTTTGGTCCTTTTACCAGAGAGATCAAATATGCAGGAAACTTTATTGGACTGGGAATAATGAAATACCAGCGCAAAAAGAAATGGGATGTGTACACGAGTTGGGGTCCAACAGTTACTATGGGTTCTTTAACAACAAGAATTATTAACGATGGTGCAAAGGCAGATTGGTCAAAAGTTGAGGGCAAATATTTTTCAGCGGGAATAATGTACCGACTCAATTATCAGCGCCTGCTTACAGATAAACTTCCTTTGATGATTAATATAAGTCCTTATATCAATATGAATCTGATCAAGCAGGATTTCAACGGACTTACTACTGTAATGCCTGGAAACTTTAGTGGAGAAACAAAAGACCTTATGAGTGGAGTTTCAACTGCAGGAATTGAAGTAGGTCTTGCATGGAATTTCAGAATGAAGAAAAAGCCACAGCCTATTCAGGAAAATTATCTTGCTAAGCGTTCTCCTTACATGAATACAATTTTTGATGAACTCAATCCAATCGTTTCACCGGACGGACGTACACTTTATTTTTCAAGAAATAATGATGTAAGAAACACCAACGGAATTGACGATTCGCAGGATATGTGGAGAGCTGATGTGTCAGGCGGAACAGACAGTGCAAAAGCGGTACACTTATCTACACCTTTCAATCAGCTAAAGTACAATTACATGGCGGGTATTACTCCCGATGAAAACACCATTATGATTTCAGGTGCTTTTGTAAATGGAAAAATGGAAGGCAAAGGTTATTCATTAACACACCGTACCCGCGATGGATGGTCTGAACCGAAGAAAATGCAAATTGAAGGATTTGGCGAACTTGTAAAAGGTGCTTATGCCGGTGCATTCCTTTCAAACGATGGTCAACATCTTGTTCAGTATTTTTCTGAAACTACAGGAACAGAAAGTTATGATTTGTATGTGTCGCATCTTAAGGAAGACGGAACATGGACTCGTCCGCAAAAACTCGGTAATTTGAATACCAAAAACAACGAAATGTCTCCTTTCCTTGCATCAGACGGAGTGACCTTGTATTTCTCTTCTGATCGTTCAGGTGGATTGGGAAGCAATGATATTTATGTGACCAAGCGTCTTGACGATACCTGGACCAACTGGTCGGAACCCAAGAACATGGGATCGGATGTGAATTCTGATAAATGGGATGCCTATTATACCATTGATGCGCAAGGAAAATATGCTTACATGGTTTCCTACAAAAATGCAGGCATGGGTTCTGATATTGTGCGCATCAAATTAAAAGAAGATGTTCAGCCTGATCCGGTAGTACTTGTAAAAGGACGTGTATTAAATGCAAAAACAAAAGAACCACTTGAAGCAAGTGTTGCTTACAATTCATTGAACGGTAAAACGCAAAATGGTATTGCACGGACCAATCCAGCAACCGGCGAATACAAAATTGTTTTGCCTTATGGTTCAGAATATTCATTCTTAGGGGAAGCGAAAAACTTTGTAGCTCAGTCGAACAACCTTGATTTGAATCAGAAAGGCCAGTATCGCGAGATTGAGATGGATATTTACCTCTACCCGATTGAAGTTGGTTCTACAGTACGTTTGAACAACATTTTCTTTGAGACAGGTAAAGCAACTCTCACTGAAAAATCAACCGCAGAACTTGACCGTTTGGTAAAAATCCTGAATGAAAATCCAAATGTGGAAATTGAAATTGGTGGGCATACCGACAATGTTGGTGCTGCAGCATTCAACAAGCAACTTTCTGCTGAGCGTGCAGCTGCAGTTGTGACCTACCTGGTTTCTAAAGGCGTAAATAAATCGCGACTAAAATCTGTCGGTTACGGAATGGATCGTCCGGCCGGAGAAAACAACACTGAAGAGGGTCGTGCCTATAATCGTCGTGTTGAATTCACAATTACCAAAAACTAGTCAATAACATCAAATGAGGAAAGAAGTCCCTCGTCGGAAACGGCGGGGGATTTTTTTTGTCACTATACAAAACCCTGAAGAAAAGAAAGAGTCAACACTACNNTTTTCAGAAGAAGGTTTACCCTGAATATTCATGAGCATTACCACTATCATTCCCAGGAACGGAAGAGCGGGAACTTTGTAACGAACAATTGCCCCCATTACCGGAGTAACCCATCCGATTAAAACGAATAATCCGACTACAAACAACAAAAAGAAAACAATCAGATTCAATTGGTCTTTGTTTGGTTTCTGAAAGCGAAAAACAACTAAAACCATCGCAACGAGAAGAATTGCATTCTCAGCTGAGGCAATCAGTAGAAACGGAGAAAAGGATTCACCTGGAAATGGTCGTAACAAAACATTTGTAAAAGCCAGTGGCGCTGCTTTAATAAAACTTAAAAAATCCGGATCCAAGGGCACGGTATATAACATACTTCCCGAATTCATTGCCTGAGAAAGTCGAATAAAATCCTGCTGCTTCTGAACCAGAATTTCGAGCATGTGCCAGGATGGAAATAACTTCTCAAAGTAAACCCAGCCAAACAAACACACCAATACTACAAGTCCGTACTTCAAAAAAAGTAATTGGACAGAAGTTTTCCTGACAAAAACAAAACCGATAATTCCTGGCAACAAGGCCATCAGCACATAGACCTTCAAATAAAGCAACAAAAGTATTCCCGTTAAAAGTGCTAAATAAATGCTCCACTTTTTCCAATCTCCATTTAACAAAAACATTATCGAATACAGAAGTAATCCTAATCCGAACATCAAATAAGATTCCTTTAACACTCCGGATGCCCAAAACAGAACCGATGGCAATAAGAAAATTGCGTAAGCCATCCACTTTTCCTTTCCGGTAAAAAAAGATTTAAACGCCTTGTACAAAGCCACTAATCCGGTTAATGACAAAAAACAGGAAAACAAGGTATGTACATGAAAAGATCCAAACGAAAATATTCGCAAGACAGCATTGATTCGGATTATAGTATGACTATCGTTGTAAATATTGCTTTCGTATTTCCGAAACCAATTGTTCATGTGGTTATAATACTGCTCATTGAAATAATTGTTGTCGTTTTCGTACCCAAACAACATTCTGAAAAAATCTCCCGGCTTATGGAATAGCGCATCTGTCATAAGTGCGCTATCGTCAAAATATTTATAGATATCTGCATTCGCGCGATCGGTATAGTAGAATGTATAAATAATAGTGAGAAAGAAACCGGCCACTACTTTTAAAAGAAAAACATAAGTAATAAACCGGGGTTGCAATTCCTGAATTCGAAAAAACGAATGACTACGGATCAGCCATAGCATCAGGAAAAGCCAGACAGAAACCAGTAAAGCATCGGATATACTGAAAAAACTCATTGATGAAAGATAATGAATTTAGGAAACGACCTCATTCTCTTTTTTTTTTTAAGATTTCACTAATGCATTTACTACAACAGATATTACAACAATAAACATTCCGATAAGACTCATAAAAGTAAAGGTCTCATCAAAAAACAAATATCCCAATAGCAGTGCATACACTGTTCCAAGATATTTAAAGGGGGTTATTACAGCAGCCTTTTCAGCATGTAATGCCATGGTCATAAACACCTGCGCAACCTGCGTGAAGAGTCCGATCAGCAATAAATACACCCAATCGACACCTTGAGGTTGAACCCATTCATTCATTGCCCAGATACCGGTAATTGGGGCGGCAATAAGTGGAAATGCCATTACAACGGTATACGGGTGATCGGTATCGCGGCATTTTATGATTGCATTATAGGCAACTGCAGATAAAAATGCCGACAAAACACCCAACCAAAGAAAAGTCCAGTTCGGTTTTTCCTGATAACCTTCCATCATCAGCAAACCGGCAAACGAAACAACAAAGAATACCCAACGAATTGGTTTCACTTTTTCGCCCACTAAAAACATAGCAATAACCACAGTAAAAACCGGAGACAAATACTGTACGGTGGTGGCCGTAGCCATTGGCAATTCTTTCAAGGTGTAAAAAAACAGTATCAATGCCGAAGCCCCAAACACACCGCGAACAAGCAACCAAAAATGATTATTTCCGAAAAAGGGTAAACCTTTATGAATAACCATACCTGCAGTTAACACAAGCGTGATAAGGCTGCGAAAAAAAACTATTTCAGACGTTGGAATATGATCGAGAAACTTAACCAGAAAATTGACCACAGCAAATCCCGCAGTTGCAGTTAGCATGTACAAAATTCCCGGTCTGATCACATGCAAATGTATTATTTCGAAACACATCTGGACAAGGATCACCTGTGCCTACTTGGTTTTCAATACCATTTTACAATACTCAAAGGGGAATGATCTCAGGCTAAAGCATTATTCTGTAACCATTTCTAATGCTATAAGCAGAAGCTCTATCAAAAACCCCAGGCTGAAGCATTATGCCATTATCGTTACTTCCAGTACTAGAATTACCCCTGACGAAAGCCATGTCTCACCTTTGATTCTTCCGCTATTAGCAGATTCACTATCAAAAACCCCAGGCTGA
>DEHO01000020.1 GCA_002351955.1 Flavobacteriales bacterium UBA2798 | reverse complement strand
TTCATTGGAAAGCTTAGTAGCCCCAAGGGAATCGAATGCCGGCGTTTCGGTCGGCATCCAGACCGAAGCGTCTGGACCCCTACATTTTTTCAGAATATCTGTTAATAAAAGCGAATGTTTTTTCTGCGTTTAGGTTTTTGAGTTTTTTTTCAAGAATTACCGCCTCGGAACGATTAGGTTTTTCAATGACCAAACACAATTCCCATGGAGCAAACCGACTTGTTGATTTTTCCTTTAATGAATTGTGCTCTGCTAATCTTCGGTCAATATTATCAGTAGAACCTTTGTAAAAAGATCCGTTTTTCAGACTACGTAATATGTAAACATAGTAAGGCACAAAAAAAGCCTTCATTGGAAAGCTTAGTAGCCCCGAAGGGAATCGAACCCCTACCAAGAGTTCCGGAAACTCTCGTTCTATCCATTAAACTACGGAGCCAAAATGGAGTGCGAAGATACAAAATGAAATTCAGATGGATTGGGAATCGAATGCCGACGCTTCGGTCGGCATCCAGACCGGAGCGTCTGGACCCCTACCAAGAGTTCCGGAAACTCTCGTTCTATCCATTAAACTACGGAGCCAAAATGGAGTGCAAAGGTAAAAAATGAAATTCAGGTGAATTTTTGAATCGAAAGGCATCGCTAAGGTCCGTCTATCCGACCGGCCTGTTCCAACGTAATACGTATGGAAGCATGTGGACCCTAAAAAGAATTCCGGAAATATCTTTTTGTCCAGATAACCTAATTACCCTGGCGGACGGAAGGAAACTTATTGATTACTGGCCAAAATGAGTTCGTTGGTGTAATCAAAATCATTACCTTAGGGCTTAAATATCAATATGCTATGATTAGAATCATGTCAACCCTATGCCTTGTATTGGCTTCAATAACCAATCTATTCGCCCAATCCGATGCGGAATTGCTTTCGAAAGCAAAGAAGCTTCAGGATGAACGGAGTCATGAAGAAGCCTTAAAAGTGTATAAACAAATCTATTCGAAGGACAGTAGCAATGTTGAGGTTGTGTCGAACATGAGTTTATGTTTTAGCCGATCGGGTGCACTGATGACAGCCAATTCTGCGGATCAAAAGAAGTATTATGCAGAAGCAAAACGTCTGGCGAAAAAATCGATTGCAATGAATACGCAGAATGCTAATTCTCATTTGGCAATGGCAGTGGCGCTGGCCAGAGAAAATGAAAATGCATCCTCAAAAACAAAAATTTCCAACGCAAAAGAAATTCGTAGCGAATGTGATTTGGTGTTCAAATATGATCCGGATAATGCAACCGCTTTTCACATTATGGGGCGCTGGCACAGGACATTTGCAGGCTTGAATGGCTTTGAGAAAACAATGATCAACACACTTTATGGCGGTGTTCCAAAAGGAGGCACCTATGCAGATGCGCTTGAGATGTTTAGTAAGGCCATTAAAATCGAACCTTCACTCTCAATGCATGTCTATGAACTTGCTGTGACCTATTATGAAATGGGTCAAAAAGAGAATGCAAAAAAGTTTGCAAACAAGGTTATGGATTATCCTGTAAAATCAAAGGATGATGAGAAGACCCGCAAAGAATGCGAAAAACTTCTTGCTAAGTTGAAATAATTAATGTTTGATAGTGTCTTCTGAATCGGAAGAATTCACTTCATTACTCCCTGAAACCCCAGCGTCAATTGCGTTAAGTAATTCGTCATCACTTGCAATTTCTACCGCTTTGTCTTCATCCTGTTTGGTGATTTCAGCAGGCTGTTTCATCCAAATTACAAGCGGAATTGCAATTGCAGCAATTGCAACTAAAACAATTAGAATTCTCTTTTTGGTTTTCTTATTCATGACCATGGGTTATTGGTTTCAACAAGATAGGGAATTTTCGAAATGATGATAATTTCATTTCCGGGTTTAAGTCGCATAAAAACACAATTAACTATTAACATTCAAGGGTTTATTTGTAGAAGCATGTAAATCCTGAAAGTCCGCTGTGAAATTTTTTGAGGGGGTGGCACTTCTTTTTAAAGCCGGTTAAGAATTGAATATTGTATGTAGAAAATTCTAAACTATGAAAAAGGAGAATTTGATTTTTAACCGCGTTAATTTTTCCGCTGTTTTTACTTATTCAAAAGCAACGCTACTAACATTATTGCTTTTTATTGTCTTTTCAAACTCTAATGCCCAGACTTTTACATACAATGCATGGGTAGCTGGAAGCACTTCCTATTCCACAACCGCAGGAGGTAATACAATGTCCGTTGCATATACAGAATCTGCTAATAACAGAACCAATTCTTTGGCCAGTACAACCTGCTTTAGTAGCCCAACAACGCTTCCTAATATTCCGTTTTATTACAATGTGGCAACCATGAATATTGCCGATTACTCATCGTCCACATGCTATTGTTCTGCATCCAATGCACAAAGTGGTCTCGTGCTTGCTGCAAATTGGGCGAATAACAACGCAACAAATTTTGAACAAATCACTATCACGTTTACTAATCCGGTTTGTGGGGCGACATTTAATATTTGGGATATTAATCAAAATTTCTGGAGCGGTGATGGATCGACTTATTTTACAGATAAAATAGATATATCGGGAACAGATGCTTCATCAAATCCAATTACAGCAGCCAATATTGGTATTAGTAATTGCGGTTCAAATACGGTAACAACTAGTGGAAATACCAAAACAATTACCGGGGTTCAGAATGGCTGTAATTGTGGTTCTCATTCTGTTACTCTTTCAGGTACAGTAAAAACAATTACAATCAAATATTATCCCGGTGGATCTACCTACAATGCTAATCCATGGTCTCAATATGTTATTTTAACTTCGGTGGTTGCAACAGCGGCACCAACAGCAGGCATTACTCCTGGAGCTTTGGCGTGTGGTTCTTCAAGTACCACATTAACAGCAACAACTAATGCCTCTTCACCTACTTATGCGTGGACAGGGCCAGGTGGCTCTACCATTACAAATCCTAATGCAGCGAGTACCTCAGTAACAGGTGCAGGTACTTATACGGTTACAATAACTTCAACTGCAGGTTGTACAAATACTGCTACATATACTTTAACGCCTTCCGGATCAGCACCGAATTTAACAGCAGCAAATGATCAGACTGTTACTTGTTCCAATCCAACAATTTCTGCAAGCTCAACAGATCCTGTAACCTATTCTTGGTCGGGTCCGGGAATTGTTAGCGGTGGGGCTACATCTAGTCCAACAGTAAATCAAAGTGGTTCCTATACCGTAATTGTAACGAATACATTAAACGGTTGTACAAACACAGCTACAATTAATGTTACTGCAAATACGAGTCCACCGGGAGTTACGCCAGGATCTCCTTTAGCACTCAATTGTTCAACATCTAGCGGTACAATTACTGCAACACCGGGAATTCCCAATGTCAATTATTTATGGTCCGGACCCGGAATTATAAGCGGAGGAACAAGTCAAACACCAACTGTAAATGCTGCCGGAACTTATACTGTTACTGTTACCAGCACAACCAATGGATGTACATCAACAGCAACAGTTGCTGTTACTTCCAATACAACACCTCCCACTGCAATAATGGGTGCTCCTTTTTCGCTAACCTGTACAACATTAAGTGGCAATGTTTCGGTAACTACAAATGCAGGTTCACCATCTTATTTGTGGGCTGGTCCCGGAATAGTAAGCGGGGGGACAACTTCTTCTCCGGTAGTAAATGCATCGGGTACATATTCGGTTACTGTCACAAACCTTGCTAATGGTTGCACGAATACGGGATCCGTTTCCATTTCGTCCAACACTGCTCAGCCCAACGTAACAGCCGGATCACCATTAACGCTTAATTGTATAATATTATCCGGACAAATTTCTGCTTCAACAGGAATTGCAAATCCATCCTATTCCTGGAGTGGACCTGGAATTGTTAGTGGAGGTACAACTTCAAGCCCAACTGTTAATTCTGCAGGAAGCTACGTAGTTACTGTGACTAATCCAGCAAATGGATGTACGGGAACAACAACTGTCGCAGTAACTACCAATACAAATTCGCCTGCAGTAACAGCATCATCTTCATTGGTGCTCAATTGTAGTACAACCAGCGGAACAGTGAACGCATCAACACCAGTAAATAATCCTTCTTATTTGTGGAGCGGACCGGGAATAGTTAGTGGAGGAAATACTTCTTCTCCAACAGTAAATGCTACAGGCTCATATACGGTTACAATAACTGATCCTGCCAACGGTTGCACGGGAACCTCCAGTGTTTCTGTTTCAGGCAACTTTACTACCCCGAATGTAGCTCCAGGGTCTGCACAAGCTCTAAGTTGTGTTTCACCCACTGTATCAATTTCAGCGTCCTCATCAACTGGAGGTGCGCAATTTACATGGACTGACGGCTCCGGAAATCTTGCAGGATCAACACCTACAAGTACTTCAACAACTGTAGGTGTAGCAGGCACATATACAGTTACAGTTACCAATCCAATTAATGGATGTACATCAACAGCAACAATTACAGTTTCTCCAAATGCAGGTCAGCCACAGATAACAATAGATCCTGCGCCATCTATTACTTGCGTCTCTTCTTCTGCAACAATAACAGGAAGTTCAAGTACTACAAACGTAAGTTATGCATGGACAGATGCATCTGGAAATCCTGCAGGATCAAATCCCACTCAAACTTCAACTACAGTATCCACTCCCGGAACATATACGCTCACTATTACGGATAATGGTACAGGATGCTCTAGTATTGGAAACATTACAGTTGTTTTAAATAATCAGCCACCTACAGTTACAATCGCAAATCCTTCATTGATGAGTTGTGACTTTACACCTGTTTCGCTTTCAGGAATTACAAATGCAGGCAATGCTTCATTTGCGTGGACAAACAATTCCGGTAATCCTGCTGGTACAACTCCATCAGCAATAAGTACCAACGTAAATGCTCCTGGGGAATATACAATTACAGTATTAAATCTTGATAATGGCTGTTCAACTTCAGCAATGGTTACTGTAGAGTTGGAAAACGCACCAATTGCTTTTGTTGCAAGTGCATCAGATCTCACATGTTCTTTAGTCAGCATTTCTCTTGATGGAACAGGTTCAGCAACCGGAACGGATATTGAGTATTCATGGAGCGGACCGGGAATAATTACCGGAAATTCAACTATGAATCCCCTTGTGAATTTACCGGGGATTTATACAATAACAGTTACAAACGCAACTACAGGTTGTTTTTCTACAGCAAGTGTTACCGTTGGACAAAACATCCTTCTGCCAATAGCCGACGCAGGATCATCTGGAAGTATTAATTGCATAGCATCTATTGTTGATCTGGATGCATCATTAAGCACTGGAAATAATATATCCTATTTCTGGTCAGGCCCAGGTGTAGTTACCGGAAACAATCTTGCCCAAGCAACAGCCAATCTCGCTGGATGGTATTTTATACTAGTTACAAGTGGCGATAATGGTTGCACAGCTTTGGATTCTGTTGAGATTATGATAGATACAATTGTACCTCAATTAACAACCGGAGGTGATTCACAAATAGGTTGTGTATCCTCTACAACTCAACTTAGTGCATCAGGAAATGGAACAACCTATGTCTGGTCAGGACCTGGAATTCTTAGTGGTGGCAATACCGCAACACCTATAATTAATCAGGCAGGTGAATATATTGTTGTTTCAACCGGATCGAATGGCTGTACTTCATCAGATACTTTAAACGTCTCACAGGTAATCGGTCCTATTGCTGATTTCTCGGTTACTCCAAATCAGGGACCGTCTCCATTGCTAGTTACAACAACTAACAATTCATCTGGAAATGGAATATCCTATTTATGGAACTTGGGTAATGGCACATCTTCAAGCGCGCTAAANNACTGATGCTGCTGGTTGTACAGACACAACAATACGCACTATTATTGTGGATGGACTTCCTATCGATATTCCAAATGGTTTTACACCAAATGGCGATGGGTTTAACGACTATTTTGTAATTGTGGGATTGCATCAATACCCTGAAAACAAAATAACAATATTCAACCGGTGGGGAGATCCTGTTTTTTCAGCGAGTCCTTACCTGAACAATTGGGATGGATCTACCTCTAACGAGAAGTTGCGTATTTCAGGTGATAAAGTAGTTGATGGAACTTACTTTTTTATACTGGAATTAGGGGCTGGTTTAGAACCTATATCTGGGTTCGTTGAATTAAAAACACGTTGATACTATGAAAAGGACTTTACTGTATTTATTGGTGTTTATTTCTGTTCAGGCTTTTGGTCAGAACCAAATTAACATGGGTCAATATATGGTGCACCAACCCTTCATGAATCCGGCCTCGATATCCAGTTATTCTAAAGTAACGTTTGCTGGGTTTTATCGTTCACAATGGACTCAATTCGATGGGGCTCCTGTAACCCAGGGATTCAATGCAATTGTTCCGCTTAAGCGCAATAAGCACACAGTTTCGTTTACTGCCTTTCATGATGCAATTGGAATTAACAATAATTCGGAAGTTTCCGCATCTTATGCTTATTCGATGAAAACTGGTTTAAATGCATATTTGTCGTTTGGCATTTCTGCAAGCCTTGATTTGTTGCAGGCCGATTATGCTAAGCTGCATACCATTGACCCCAATGACCCTCTATTTCAATCAGCATCTCCGCTCGTTCCTCTACCTGATTTTAAGTTTGGAATGTATTTCCATAAAAATCGTTTTTATGCAGGTCTTGCACTACCTAATTTCATGAATAATAAAATTGAATTCACATCTTCAGGAGCATCCAAAGGAACTTCAGGTTTTGATTTTGATAATCTTCATTTCTATTTGCATACTGGATATGCATTCAGGTTAAATGATAAATGGGATTTGAATACTTCTACGTTAATAAAAGAAGTTTCCGGTGCACCGGTTCAATTTGATCTTAATGCCCAGCTTATGTTTAAGCGCATAATTGGTTTTGGAACTTCCTATCGCAGTAGTCGGGAAATCTTAGGTATGATAACAGCGCAAATCATTCCGACTCTTAAAATGTCTTATGGATACGAATATAACATCGGACAAATTGGAAAATTCTCAAATGGATCCCACGAAATCTTGTTGATTTACCAATTGAATCCCCCAAAGGAACCTGTTGTTTCTGTTCCACGTTTTTAACTGCTTCAAATGAGAATAGTACTTGTATTATTTTTTTTAGTGACAAGTGATTTTGTCAATGCTCAACGTTCACATCTTGAGCAAGGAGATGATTTTTTCAGAAAACGATATTATGTTGAGGCAATTCAGGAATATCAACTTGCCTTAAATGAAAAGGTTGTTGTAAAAAAGTTCTATATGACGGAGCGAATTGCAAAAACCTATCGTATGTTATTTGACTATGAAAATGCAGTTATATGGTATGAAAAGTTAATGGAGTTTAAAGATGAAAATACTTCCGAAAACTGTCTTCATTATGGTTTGTTATTAATGAACCTTGAGCGCTATCAAGATGCTAAGAAAATTTTTGAAATTTATGTAAGAAAAAATGCAATAAATGATAATGAATACAGTAAATGGTGTGAATGGGCAATTTTGAACAAAGATTCCTCAAGAAAATTTTCAGTGTATAAAACAGATATTGAAACCGGAAGCAGAAGCATGGGTATAGCTTTTTATAAGAATGGACTTGTTTTTGCAAATCCCCAAATACAGGATTTTACCACAAAAACAGCCTTTTATGATTTAGCCTACACAGAGTGTTTGGATTCGGTAAAGTTTAAAAAGCCAGAAATCCTGCCGGGTGATTTGAATCGGTCTTTTTATGAAGGCACTCCTAATTTCAGTTCGGATCAGCAGGTACTTTATTATTCTGGTAATGCAACTACAGCAACAAAATACAGATCATCAAAAGCAAAAAAACTTAGGATATCAGAAGACGGAATAAATATCTTGAAAATTTATTCAGCAAACCTTGAGAATGGGAATTGGACCAACATCAATGAATTATCGTTTAATGGAGCTGATTTTGACTGCGTTTTCCCCTTTATAACAGATAATGGTAAATCCATTTATTTTGCGTCAAATATGAAGGGAGGTATAGGGGGATTTGATATTTATCGGTGTACGAAAAATGATGATGGTACCTGGAATCTACCTGTTAATCTAGGTTCAAAAGTAAATTCGGTTATGGATGAAATGTACCCATTTGTTCGGGGCGATTCACTTTTTTATTCTTCAAAGGGAAAGCCCGGTTTTGGAGGTGCAGATATTTATGTTGCCCATTTAACTGGAGGTGCTATTGGTGAAGTTTCAAACCTTGGAAAGCCTTTTAACTCTTCAAAAGATGATTTTTCTTTTATCCTAAAAGAGGAGAAAGGTTTGTTATGTGGTTACTTTTCTTCAAATCGAGAAGGAAGCCATGGTTACGATAGGATTTATTACTTCAAACAACATCCTAAGCCAATTTATCCTGATACTATTCGTGGCATTGCTTTGAATAAAATAACACTACAACCATTACGTGATGTGAAAATTGTTCTCACAAAAAAAATTATTGGGAAAGCACCTGAAATTGTTGACAGCAAAAAGACATCAGTAACAGGTAAAGTCGAGTTGGTATTAGATAAAAACATCGAATATTCAGTAAGCTTTAATGCCGAAGGATTTCAATCAAAAGTTGTAGAAATACCAGCAAATGAAAGGAAGGATGTACTTGCAATGTTTGGTGAACTGCAACTTGAACCATCAATTGCAAAAAACACAGTAATAAAAATTCCAAATATCTATTTTGATTATGATAAAGCCACATTGCGTCCGGAGTCATTTAAGGTCTTGACCCAAATTATAGATTTCCTGAACAGCAATCCTACTGTTCGGGTTGAAATGAGTGCGCATACTGATTCCCGTGGAAGTGATCCGTACAATTTGAAACTTTCTCAGAAGAGGGCTGAGTCAACAGTAAAATATTTAATTGAACATGGAATAGATCCAAAACGTCTTGTTCCAAAAGGATATGGTGAAACAAAAATCCTGAATCATTGCAAAAATGGCGCGAAATGTTCTGAGGAGGAGCATGAGTTCAACAGAAGGGTGGAAATGAAGGTCCTGTAAAGACTGCTGTGCCATTTAGATTTTTGGGAGAAAATACAGGAATTCCCCAAGATTTTTGAATTACCACAATACAGGACTACCTTTGTCCTGAATGAGTGCCGAATTGCCAATAACCGCCTGGTTACCCACCACCAAAAAAGAAGCCGAATCCCGTGGGTGGGACGATCTGGATGTTGTGATCATTTCCGGTGATGCTTATGTTGATCATCCTGCATTTGGAACCGCTGTAATTGGCCGTATAATCGAAAGTTGTGGGCTTAAGGTTGGGATAGTTGCACAACCAAATTGGCAGGACGATTTACGCGATTTTAAAAAGTTTGGACAGCCACGCTTGTTTTTTGGTGTAACATCCGGATGCATGGATTCCATGGTGAATCATTATACCGCTAACAGAAGAAAACGATCAACAGATGCTTATACTCCCGGAGGCCAGGCTGGATTTCGTCCTGATTATGCTGTAAATGTATACACTCAAATTCTAAAAAAACTATATCCCGAGACTCCGGTTTTAATTGGAGGTATTGAAGCTTCTTTACGAAGGGTTACGCACTACGACTATTGGGCGGATAAACTATTTCCAAATATTTTGGAAAGCAGTGGTGCCGATCTTTTGGTTTACGGAATGGGTGAACAACCATTGCGTGAAATCATTTCCTTGTTGCAAAAAGGGGTGCCCTTTCACCAGCTAACTATGGTAAAACAAACTGCGTATCAGAGAAAAATCGAAGAGGGTATTCCAAAAAACAAAGCATGGAAGGATCTTGAGTTGCATCCGCACCAGGATTGCCTCAAGGATAAAAAGACATATGCTTCCAATTTTAAACATGTGGAGCAGGAGTCAAACAAGGTCAGAGCTAAACGAATTATACAAGAAGTTAACGGAAAACATTTGATCATAAATCCTCCGTTTGAAACAATGACGGAAAAGGAGATGGATCAGTCCTTTGATCTACCCTATACTCGTTATCCTCACCCCAAATATAAAAAGCGTGGAGATATTCCTGCCTGGGAGATGATTCGGTTTTCAGTTAATATGCATCGCGGATGTTTTGGCGGTTGTAGTTTCTGTACCATTTCCGCACATCAAGGTAAATTCATCGCAAGTCGTTCTGAAGAATCCATTTTAAAGGAAGTTGAACAGGTTACAAATATGCCCGAATTCAAGGGCTATATTTCAGATTTGGGTGGTCCCTCAGCTAATATGTATAAGATGAAGGGTAAGGTTCAGGAGATCTGTGATAAATGCGTTTCTCCAAGCTGTATTCATCCGGTTATTTGTAGCAATCTTGAAACATCGCATCAGCCAATGATCGATATTTTGAAAAAAGTTGATGCAAATCCGAAAGTGAAAAAGGCATTTGTCGGAAGTGGAATTCGTTACGATTTACTCGTTCGGTCATATAATAAAAATGGCGATGACTCTATCGATCGCTATATGGAACAAGTTCTTCGCAGGCATGTATCCGGTAGATTAAAAGTTGCGCCTGAACATACTGCTGATGATACGCTTCGTATAATGCGTAAACCATCGTTTAAACACTTCAAAGAATTCAAGAAGAAATTCGATGAGATCGACAGAAAATTCAATCTTAAACAACAATTGATTCCGTATTTCATTTCCAGTCACCCCGGTACCAATACTGAGGACATGGCGAACCTTNNATTTCACGCCTACTCCAATGACAGTTGCAACAGAAATATATTATTCAGGATATCATCCTTACACCTTACAACCTGTTCACACTCCAAAATCTGAAAATGAAAAACGTGAGCAGCATAAATTTTTCTTCTGGTATCAAAAAGAAAATCGTGATTGGATCAGAGAAAAATTAAAGGCCATCAAACGTCCTGACTTGTCTTTTCGACTGTTGGGAGAGTCACAGGAAAAAAAAGAAAAAAATGTTCCAAAGTGGCTGGAACAAAAAAGAACTGAACGTGGAAATGGCCGAAGAAAAAAACGTTAGATAAATTTGGAAGTAAACAAAAAAAAGGGGCAACTTTTGTTGCCCCTTTTATATTTCCGTGATTCAGATTTACATCATTCCACCCATTCCGCCCATACCCGGCATGCCGCCTCCCATTGGCATAGCAGGTGCTTCTTCTTCGTTTTCAGAAACAACGCAATCTGTTGTTAATATCATTCCCGCAATAGAAGCTGCATTTTCCAAAGCAATTCGACTTACTTTTGTTGGATCGATTACGCCTGCAGCATATAAGGCTTCGTAGTTTTCTGTTCTGGCGTTAAAACCAAAATCATCCTTACCTTCTTTAACCTTGTTTACAACAACAGATCCTTCACCACCGGCGTTGGATACAATTGTACGCAGTGGCTCTTCAAGTGCACGACGGATAATTGCAACTCCGGTATNNTCAACACGATCTTTTTTCTCTTTCATTTCAATTTCAGTAGCTGCACCAACATACAGTACTGCAACTCCTCCTGCAAGCTTAGCAAGACGTTCCTGAAGCTTTTCTTTATCGTAATCGCTGCTGGTTTGTTCAATTTGTGCTTTGATCTGGCCAATGCGCGACTGAATCGCTTGTTTTTCGCCCTGACCATTCACAATGGTTGTGTTGTCTTTGTCGATCACAATTTTCTCTGCGGAGCCTAGGTGACTGAGGTCTGCATTTTCCAGTTTTTATCCCTGTTCTTCAGAAATCAGTGTTCCGTTGGTTAAAATTGCGATATCCTCAAGCATGGCTTTGCGTCGATCACCAAATCCCGGAGCCTTAACAGCCGCGATTTTAAGCGCTCCGCGAAGCTTATTTACAACAAGAGTTTGAATAGCCTCGCCATCAACATCCTCAGCAATGATCAACATCGGACGACCAGTTTGCAAGCTCTTCTCCAAAACAGGGAGAAGTTCTTTCATAGTCGAAACTTTTTTATCAGTTATTAATATGTAAGGCTGTTCCAGAACTACTTCCATGTTTTCAGGATCAGTTATGAAATAAGGTGAAAGGTAGCCCCGGTCAAACTGCATACCTTCTACGATATCCACAGTAGTATCCGTTCCCTTAGCTTCTTCAACGGTAATTACGCCTTCAGTGGTCACTTTTGCCATCGCGTCGGCAATCAGTTTTCCAATTGCACTATCGTTATTGGCCGAAATCGTAGCAACTTGTTCGATCTTGCTGTTATCCGCTCCAACCTCTTTTGATATTTTTTTCAATTCAGCAACAACAGCAATAACGGCTTTATCAATACCGCGTTTTAAATCCATAGGATTTGCTCCTGCTGCAACGTTTTTAAGTCCGCCGGTAACAATGGCTTGTGCCAATACCGTTGCCGTGGTTGTTCCGTCACCTGCGCTGTCTGCAGTTTTGGAAGCTACTTCGCGCAATAACTGTGCGCCCATGTTTTCCACCTTATCGGATAATTCAACTTCTTTCGCAACTGTTACTCCGTCTTTCGTAACATGTGGAGCACCAAATTTTTTGTCGATCACCACATTTCTTCCTTTCGGACCAAGCGTAACTTTAACAGCATCTGCCAAAGCATCAACTCCACGCTTTAATTTTTCACGTGCTTCTGCGCTAAATGAAATATTCTTGCTAGCCATATTCTTCTATTTATAAGTTGTTCAAAGAACTGCGTAGATATCGCTTTCTTTCATGATTAAATAATCTTTTCCGTCAATACTGACTTCAGTACCTGAATACTTTCCGTAAAGCACCTTATCGCCCGATTTTACCGTCATTGGTTCGTCTTTCTTACCCGCACCAACAGCTACAATTGTTCCTCGCTGTGGCTTTTCTTTCGCTGTATCGGGAATAATAATACCGGAAGCCGTTTTCGTTTCTGCTGCATCAGGTTCAATTAGTACCCGGTCTGCAATGGGTTTTACATTCAATGCCATAGTTTAGTTTTTATTTGGTGATGATCACATAAATCATTCCACCGGATGGTTTTGGGATAAATTGTCAGAGGAGAAAATAAAAATGTCAGTGCGAAAGACACACTGACATCAAATATCATTATAAAATTATTTACTGATTAGGTGGGGTAGGACCAAAATTGGTTGGAATGTTTCCACTAACGGGAACCTGTGTTTCCAAAGTGTCATCCTGGGTTTGTCCGCCGCCACCCGACATAAGTGGAGCGCTGAACAAACATAAAACCACAAGACCAATAGCAAGATACCATGTCCATTTTTCTACAACATCAGTCTGCTGCTTAACACCTAGAATCTGACCTGCTCCGGTAATTCCGGAATTGATTCCTCCGCCCTTAGGGTTTTGAATAAGAACGATTGCAACAAGCAATACACAAATGATGATTAAAAGGATGACAAAAAAAGTTGACATATTTTATTTGTTTTTCGAATTCTTTAATGCTTCCAGCTCTTTAATGCGGGACGCAAAGAAAGAGGATTTTCCCGGATTTTTCAAACTCAATTTTTCATAAACCCGTATTGCCTTGGCGTAATATCCCTGTTTCTCATAGATACCTGCAAGTGTCTCGGACACAAAGTCTTCATTATCAGCTATTGAAAGCTTGGCAACATTGCCGGGAGTGTAAAACTCAGCTTTCTGAGGAGTGATTTTCGGGTCCTTTTTCAGGAATTGATCAACCAGATCTTCAACCGGCTGATCCGACTTGGCCGGACGGAAATGGTCGGGCTCTCTTTCAGGTGCAGGCTCTTCAGCCTTTGGAACCAACCAATTGAGGAAAGAATGTGGTTTTTCCCAATTAAAGGTATCCGCTGACCTTGGCTTTTCTTTTCTGGGGAAGTCTGTTTCCGGGATAGGATTTTTTACATCCAACTCCGGCATTTTTTCAAGATCTCCCATTACATCAATTTGAATCGATGCATTAACTGCCTGCCAGAGGAATTCTTTTTCCAATTCAGAAAACTTTTCTGCAACGGGCTCTTCAACGATCGATTTTTCTTTGATTTCGACTGAAGAATCAGGATCGATAATATCCGGTGAAGAAATCTCTTCAGTTATCTCTTCAATTGTTTGTTCTTCGCTGGTTTTCTGATGCAATATTTCAGTTGACGTATCTGTCGGTACAAAATCTTTTATTTTTCGCTCAATCAGATCCTCAAGTATGTCTTTTGTAACAAGCACCATGGCCTGATCCTTATCAACGCCTTCCAATTCTGCATAAGGATTGCTGCTGATAGGAATGATGGTTGCGGATTTTTTATCAGGGTGTTGCTGCAATTCAGTTTGCTCTTCTGCAATAGTCAATTCGGGGGCATTGTTTTCCTCAATACGCAATTCCTCTTCAATGACTTTATCCAATTTCTCCAATTTCTCAAGAATCCCTTGCTGAAGAATGAAATGATAGAGAACACTTCTATCAGAAGTAATTGCAGAAGTGCGTTTTAGATGATCGAGGTAGGCAATGCTTTTGGTGTTGTGAAGCCCTTTTGAGAGCAACATTTGTACAGGCTGACACCAGGGGAAACGGTCACTTAATTCCGATAATAGCTTAACATCATCTTGCGCAATAGCTGCAGGATGTTGGGTGAGCTGATATAGCGTTTGTGAATTCATGAATTTACCAGTTTCCGAATGAGCGATCGTAAATATCCTGTACCAATTGTTTGTTAATTTCTCCGATCAATGATTCTTCATTAGAGGCAATATCGGTAGTGCTTGGGAAATCCACAAAACGACTAAAATTCTGCTCAAAGTTTTTCTTGTCATCAAATGAATTAATGTATCGCACATTAACTGATAAAGTCAATCTGTTTAGTGCCGCTGCGTCATTACCCTGAAGGGCTACCGGACGAACATCATATCCGGTAATTGCACCTTCAAATCGTAAATCACCATTGTCTTTTACCAGGTTGAGTTTGGTTTGTGCAATAAACAAATCTTTTAACGCCTCAGTAAATTGCTGAGGTACGTTAGGACCCGCAAGTGGTGCATTGTTTTGAAAATAACTTACCGAAACAGTCTTTGCTTCAGATGGAATTTCACCTCCGGTAAATGAATAGCGGACTTTACAGGATACGAAAAGTACACTGGCAATTATAAAATAGGAGAGAAAATTTCTCATTTGATGTTATACTCTTTTATTTTGCGATATAACGTTCTTTCAGAAATACCCAATTCCTTGGCTGCGTATTTCCTTTTATTGCGGTGTTTGTGAAGTGCTTTTTTTATGAGGTCTTTTTCCTTTTCTTCCAGGGAAAGGGATTCTTCAACCTCCACATGTTCTGCAATATCATCCGAGTAGCGTGGAGTAGAGGAGTGTACCATCGGATTAATTGGATTAGATCTTATAATCTGTGAATCTCCTGTGCTGATTACAGGCTCGCTTTCTCCGGAATACAATCGCTGTAACAATCCTGCGTTTTTATTACCTGAAATTTCAGGACTCCGATTTTGGAGCAATTCCATAACCACACTTTTCAGATCATTTAATTCGGAACGCATCTCAAAAATGATCTTGTAAAGAATTTCACGCTCATTAAGATCTCCACCGGCACCAAGGTTACCGCTAATCGCAGGAAGACCTGTATTTTCTTTGGGTAAATATTGCAAAAGTTCATTCGAGCGAATCTCTCGTTCCTGCTCAATTACTGAAATTTGTTCGGTAATGTTTTTAAGCTGACGAATATTACCCGGCCAGGAAAATTTTAGTAGAATTTGAGTCGCCTCTTCATCCAAACGAACAGCAGGCATGCGGTATTTTTCAGCAAAATCAGAAGCAAACTTTCTAAATAGTAAAATGATGTCCTCTTTCCGTTCGCGCAAAGCAGGAATGAAAATTGGAACTGTGTTTAATCGGTAGTAAAGATCTTCCCTGAATTTTCCTTTTCGTATAGCTTCAGGANNGTAGCTGCAATAATTCTAACATCGGTTTTCATCACTTTAGATGAACCAACCCTCATGTATTCTCCGCTTTCCAGTACCCGGAGTAATCTTGATTGCGTGGCAAGCGGTAATTCTGCAACTTCATCCAGGAAAATCGTACCGGTATTTGCAACTTCAAAATATCCTTTTCGTGCTTCATGAGCGCCGGTAAACGAACCTTTTTCATGACCAAATAATTCCGAATCGATGGTTCCTTCGGGAATCGCTCCGCAATTGACAGCGATATAAGGACCATGTTTTCTTGAAGAAAGATTATGAATGATCTGCGGCATGATTTCTTTACCAGTTCCGCTTTCTCCGGTAACCAAAACGGAAAGATCGGTTGCTGCAACCTGGGATGCAATTTCAATGGCACGATTCAGCAATGTGGAATTACCAATAATGCCAAAGCGCTGTTTTATGCTTGTAATATTTTGAATATTCATTCTAAAATTATTTTACGGCCTCACCTCGCAGTGTTGCAGCCGTGCATTCAGTAACAAGGACGTCAACATACTCGCCTTTATTGTATCCTTCTTTTGGAAAAACAACAACTGCATTTTGGGTGTTTCTGCCGAACAAATGTTGATCTGATCTTTTTGACGTTCCTTCAACCAATACACGATGTACTTTCCCAACTGCTCGCTGATTGCTTTCAAGTGAATGCTTTTGTTGTAACGCAATGATTTCATTTAGCCGTTTGGTTTTTATCTCCTCCGGAATATCATCTTCGAACTTTCTTTCGGCAAGTGTTTTAGGTCGTTCGGAATACTTAAACATGTACGCAAAATCAAAACGAACTTCTTCCATTAAGCGGATCGTATCGTAATGTTGTGCATCGGTTTCCGAACAAAACCCCGTAATAACATCAGTAGAAATTGCGCAATCCGGCATGATTCTTTTTATAGCAGCAATCCTGTCGAGATACCATTCGCGCGAATATCCCCGGTTCATTTTTGTTAGGATTTCCGAATTTCCGGATTGCACAGGAAGATGGATGTATTTGCAAATGTTGTCGTGCCTTGCCATTACTTCCAAAACCTCATCTGTCATGTCTTTAGGATGCGAGGTGCTGTAGCGGATCCTTAATAGCGGTGAAACTTGTGCTACCCTTTCAAGAAGTCCGGCGAAATTGAGTGTAGGTTTGGCTGCATCAAGGATTTCTCCTTTCGAATTCATATTCCATTTATAAGAGTCAACATTTTGTCCTAATAATGTCACTTCACGATAACCTTGCTGAAACAGGTAATTTGCTTCGTGAATAATGGATTCCGGATCACGACTTCTCTCCCTTCCGCGGGTAAACGGAACAACGCAAAAGGAACACATATTGTCACAACCTCTCATAATGCTGATAAAAGCACTCACTCCATTACCGTCTAAGCGTATGGGATTGATATCTGCATACGTTTCCTCTCTTGACAAAAGTACATTCACTGCTTTTTGCCCGCCTTCTACCTGTTCAATGAGATTGGGCAGATCACGATAGGCATCTGGGCCAACAACTATATCAACAAGTTTTTCCTCTTCCAGTAAACTGGCTTTTAACCGCTCAGCCATACACCCGAGAANNGCAAACGATTCCGCACTTTTTGTTCCGCATTATCACGAATAGCACATGTATTCATTAATACCACATCGGCTTCCTCCATATCTCGTGTTGTGGTGTACCCGGCGCCCGTTAAAATCGAGGCTACGATCTCTGAATCCGAGAAATTCATCTGGCATCCGTAGCTCTCCAGCAACAATTTTCGGCCATTTTTTAACTTCGACGGGTCGGGATTTACCATGACAGCCTCGCCCTGGCGACCCTCTTCCAACATTTCTGAATCTTCCCTTTGCATGAATTAAACCCCTTGATTTTTCAAGGAATGCAAAGATAGTAAGACAGGGGTTAATGTCAAAATGACAGACCCTTAAAATTGGGTTTTTAACGTTTGTTTATAAAAAATGCTGAGACCCGGCGTTTTTTTCAAAGGTTCCTTTTCGCTTTATTTGCACCCCCCGGCACCCGGCTTTCGGGTTCCGTCCACCAAATTCAATAAATATTCATGGCAAAGAATCTGGTTATTGTGGAGTCCCCCGCCAAAGCGAAAACCATTGAGGGTTTCCTTGGTAAGGACTACATCGTAAAATCAAGTTTCGGGCATGTGCGCGATCTTGCAAAAAGTGGCTTATCAATCGATATTGATAATGGCTTTCTTCCTCATTATGAGGTTTCTGAAGATAAAAAGAAGGTGATCACCGAGTTGAAAAAACTATCCAAGGGAGCAGAAGTGATCTGGCTTGCTACGGATGAGGACCGGGAGGGAGAGGCAATTTCATGGCACTTAAAGGAAGCGCTTGAATTACCTGAGAACCGGACACGAAGAATAACCTTTAATGAAATTACCAAAAACGCAATTCTAAAGGCGATCTCCAAACCGCGGAAAATCGATAAAAACCTCGTGGATGCCCAACAGGCACGTCGCGTTTTAGATCGTTTGGTCGGGTTTGAACTTTCTCCCGTATTGTGGAAGAAAGTAAAACCTTCGCTTTCTGCCGGACGCGTACAATCAGTTGCTGTAAGGCTGATCGTTGATCGTGAACGCGAAATCTCCGGTTTCAAAGGAGAAACTTTTTATCGTTTCGTCGGAATTTTCATTGTCGATGGAAAACATACAGTTAAGGCTGAGTTGAATAAGCGTTTCGCTACGAAAAAAGAAGCTCTCGCTTTCCTTGAAAAATGCAATCCGGCAAAATTCAAAGTTGGTGATCTGGTAACAAAACCCGGAAAAAAATCTCCGGCCGCACCCTTTACCACTTCTACTCTTCAACAAGAAGCATCGCGTAAACTTGGCTTTTCGGTTGCACGAACAATGACAATCGCACAAAAACTATACGAGTCAGGTTTCATTACCTATATGCGTACAGACTCTGTGAATCTTTCTGATACTGCTGTTGATGGTGCAAAGAATGCGATTGTAAAAATGTTCGGAGCGAAGTATTCGAATCCTCGCAAATACCAGACAAAATCTAAAGGAGCACAAGAGGCACACGAAGCAATTCGCCCTGTTTATCCGGATAAACCCAATGTTCCGGGTGATGCATCCGAACAAAAATTATACGAGTTGATCTGGAAGAGAACCATTGCCTCTCAGATGGCAGATGCACTTCTCGAAAAGACAACAGTTACTATTGATATCTCTACCACCAAGGAGCTTTTCGTTGCTCAGGGTGAAGTATTAAAATTCGACGGTTTTCTAAAGGTTTATATGGAGTCGACCGATGATGAGTCGACCGAAGAAGATGGTGAAGCAATGCTGCCACCAATGAAAGTTGGTCAAGCACTTGAACCTTCCGAAATCACCGGAACCCAGCGTTTTACTCACCATCCTCCACGCTATACAGAAGCGAGCCTTGTAAAAAAACTTGAAGAATTAGGTATTGGCCGACCTTCCACTTATGCACCTACTATATCCACTATTCAGAATCGTGGATATGTAGTGAAAGAGGATAGAGAAGGAGTTCGTCGTGATTATGATTTACTTTCTCTGAAAAAGGGCAAGATCACCGAGGAAATTAAGTCGGAAAATACAGGCGCAGAAAAATCAAAACTATTCCCCACAGATATAGGAATGGTCGTTAATGATTTTCTCGTTAAACATTTTGGCGATGTGTTGGATTTCAGTTTTACTGCAACCATCGAGAGAGAATTCGATGATATTGCCCAGGGAATGGTGAAATGGAATGCGATGATCAAACGTTTCTATGGACCCTTTCACAAGGATGTAGAAAAAACGCTGGAACATTCAGACCGCGCAACCGGTGAACGTGAATTGGGGGTAGATCCAACTTCCAAACGCAAAATTGTAGTGAAAATCGGACGATTTGGACCGATGGTGATGATTGGAAATGCGGAAGACGAAGAGAAACCACGATTTGCATCACTCCGAAAGGACCAAAGTATTGCAACGATCACCTTGGCAGAAGCGCTTGATTTATTTAAGTTGCCAAGAGATCTCGGTATGATTGATGGCAAGAAGGTCGTAGCCAATGTTGGACGATTTGGTCCTTATGTTGCTCACGATGGTGTGTTTGCTTCAATCAAAAAGACGGATGGAGATGATCCAATGACGATCACTCTCGACAGAGCAAAAGTTTTACTGGCAGATAAACGTCAGGCTAATGCAGATCGAATCATCAAAGCATTCCCTGAGAATAGTGAAATACAGGTTTTAAAAGGTCGTTGGGGAGCGTTTTTGAAAATCGGAAAGAAAAACTTCCGTATTCCCAAAGATCTAGAGCCGGAAAAACTTACGCTTGAAAAGTGCATGGAATTAGCAGGTGATGCAGGAGTTAAAGAGTTGAAAAAAGGAAAAAGTGATGGAGTTACTTTAAAAAAGGCAGCATCCAAACGTCCTGCAGCAAAAAAGAAAACAAGTGCACCAAGAAAGAAAACCGGAACGGCTTCTGTAAAAAAGGCACCTGCGAAAAAGGCACCCGCAAAGACGTCTGTTGCGAAGAAAACCACAGGAAGTAAAACAACTGCTGCTGCAAAAAAGAAAACCACTGCTGTCAGAAAAAAAACTACACGCAGGTAAAATAGAATGAAAGACATCTCAATATTTTTTGAGCCGGGTTTTATTCCGGAGTTTCGTTCTGAAAGCATAATTCAGGGCACTTTGTCTGCTCATACTGTTTTCCATCGGAGTGGAGATTTTCCGGATTTAAACGGGATGGATATTGCCATTATCGGTGTAATGGAAGAGAGAAATTCTTATGCCAATAAGGGTTGCTCAAAGGCTCCTGATGAAGTCCGTAAGTTTCTCTATGAACTCTCGCCGGCCGGACATGATTACAAAATTGCTGATCTTGGAAATATAAAAGCAGGAGCAACAATTGAAGATACCTGGTACGCCGTTTCCCAATCAGTTGCATTTCTCATCAAGAGGAATATTTTGCCAATCATTATTGGAGGTAGTCAGGATATCACTTTTGCCAATTATCTCGCTTACGAAAAACTGGAGCAGACCATTAACATGGTAACCATTGATTCCAGAATCAATTTGGGTGATGTTGAAGATCAAATTTCCTCCCGAACCTTTTTAGGGAAGATTATCATGCACCAGCCCAATTACCTTTTCAATTATTGTAATGTTGCGCTCCAGTCCCATTTCGCCGACGCAAGATCATTGGAGTTAATGGATAAGTTGTATTTCGATAATTACCGACTGGGCGAACTGCGAAAGGATATTACCGCCTGTGAACCTTTGATTCGCAATGCAGATATCTTGTCCTTCGATCTTTCGGCGATTCGCCATGCCGACANNACCTAATGGGCTATTCGGTGAGGAGGCTTGTCAGCTTTGCAGATATGCAGGGATGAGTGATAAACTGACCTCAGCAGGATTTTATGAATTAAACCCTGCACGGGATAGTCATGGACAAACCACCCATCTTGTTGCCCAGATGATATGGTACCTGGTTGATGGGTATTACAACCGTAAGAAGGATTTCCCGATTGGCGACCGCTCACTGTTTACTAAATACAGGGTGACCAGTCCGCAGTTCGACCACGAAATTTTATTCTTTAAGAGCAACAGATCAGACCGTTGGTGGATGGATGTGCCCTATCCCCCGGACAAGCGTTTGAAGTTCGAAAGGCATCATATNNCAGGATTATCTGCAAGCCTCTGAGGGTGAGATGCCTGACCTTTGGTGGAGGACTTATCAAAAACTTTCCTGATTCTTAAAAGATTGTTCAAAATTTTGTGAAAATGTTGCGAAATTTTTTTTCGGGAATAATTTTTACTTAACTTTACCGGACTTTGAATGGAGTATTCCATCCAAATCTAAACCGTGTAAATAAAGTAACATCTACTTTATATGAGGAAGTTTTTACTCTCTATGGGAGCGATTGTAATGGGTTCTGTTGCCTATGGTCAGCAGGATTATCAATTGTCTCAGTTTATGTATGATCGTTTGTCGATCAACCCTGGTTACACTGGGATTGACAACAAGATCTGCGCAACCAGTTTCTTCCGCAGCCAGTGGTCTGGTTTCGATGGAGCGCCAAAAACTTTTCTAATGAACATTCATGGTCCCGTACCCCTATTAAGAGGTGGTGTAGGTTTATCGCTCTTTAGCGATAAGATTGGATTCTTCAATAATTTTTCTGCTCGCTTGAATTATTCATATCACTTGAGTATCGGTAATGGTGATATCTTAGGGATTGGAATTTCTGCGGGATTGATGAAAGTTTCTCTTAAGCCTGATTGGATTGCTATCGATCCCGTTAATCTGGACAACTCGATTCCCGACGGAAGTCAGACACAATCGACCTATGACCTTGCTTTTGGACTGTATTATAAATCAACCAATTGGTATGCAGGCCTTTCTGCAACTCACTTAACGGAGTCGGATCTTGTAAACCTGAATGTAAAGAACGCACGTCACTATTATGTTTTGGGAGGATATGATTTCCAGTTGCCAAGCAATCCTGATATCATGATTCGTCCTTCCTTCCGTTTGGAATCTGATTTCACTTCCACTCAGCTTGATTTCAATGCTAATGTGCTTTGGAAGAACATGGTTTGGGGAGGTTTGAGTTACCGTATCAAGGATGCAATTGTACCTATGTTAGGTTTTCAGCAGCCTTTAGGGAACGACAAGATGCCGGGGATGATCAGAATTGGTTACTCTTATGATGTAACCACTAGTGAGATTCGTGATTATAGCAGTGGTAGCCATGAGATCATGTTGAGCTATTGCTTTAACCTAAAACCACCGGTTAAGATTACTAAGTCAAAGACAGTCAGATTTTTATAAATAATTGTAACAATCGCACAATTGAAAGCGTTAAAGGCATTCACGGGCTTTCCGATTCAGGAGGTTGCGAAACCCGGAGAAACAATTTAAGGAGGTAGCATGAAAAAGTTGTTGTTCTATTCAGCAATTGCTGTGACATTGTTTGCCTGTTCCCCTGGGAACAACGGTGAACTGGTAGGGGTTATTCCCCGCCCGAGTTGGTATCAGAACACCCCGTATGGGATGCTCTATATTCCCGCTGGTAGCTATAATATGGGAGCCAGTGATCAGGATGTGCCCTGGGCGCACACGAATCGTTCAAAAACGGTTTCTGTTCAGGCCTTTTATATGGATCAAACAGAAATTTCGAATAACGAGTACCGTCAATTCGTGTACTATGTTCGCGACTCTATTGCTCGCCGTAAATTGGCAGAAGAATTCCCCGAGGAATTCCTGATGCCGCGTTATGATGACGAAGGAAATGAGCTCGATGCTTCTGAGTGGGATCTTAACTGGTCTGCCCGCTTAAAGTACTTCGACCCCGATTCTATGCCTTTGTTATCGGAAATGTACCTTCCCGACCACGAACGTTATTATCGTCGTAAGGAATTTGATGTGCGTAAACTCATGTTCGAGTATTATTGGATCGACCTGCAGGCAGCTGCTAAAAAAGGTCGTTACAACATCAAAACAAATCCTGAGGATCCGGAACACCGTACCTTATCTAACCCTGAAGACCCCATCACAAAAGATCCTGTTGGACGTGACTTGGATTTAGGTTATAGAAACAAAAAGGGGCAGAATAACGCTATTCGTGGCCATACCGATCGTTCACGTTTCATCATTAAGGAAATCATAAACGTTTATCCTGATACACTTTGTTGGATCAGTGACTTCACCTACTCGTTCAATGACCCAATGACCAACATGTATTTCTGGCATCCGGCTTATGATGAGTATCCGGTGGTGGGAGTAACATGGGTTCAGGCAAAAGCGTTCTGTGTTTGGCGTACTCAATTGCTCAACTTCTGGTTGGAGTCGATGGGAGAATTCTACGTACAGGATTTCCGTTTGCCTACAGAAGCAGAATGGGAATACGGTGCACGCGGTGGTCTTGATTTAAGCCCATACCCTTGGGGTGGTCCTTATATCCGTAATGCACGCGGATGTTTCCTTGGTAACTTTAAGCCGATGCGCGGACGTTACATGGAAGATGGTGGATTCCACACAGTAAAAGTTACGTCTTACCATCCTAACGACTTCGGTCTGTATTGTATGGCAGGAAACGTATCTGAGTGGTGCGAAACAGCCTACGATGAATCGAACTATGAGATCATTCACGACTTGAATCCAGAGCGTCGTTACGATGCACTTGACCATGACCCACCAGCGCAAAAGCGTAAAGTGATTCGTGGGGGTTCATGGAAGGATATCGCTTACTATTTACAGACAGGTAGTCGTTCATTCGAATACCAGGATTCTGCTAAATCATATGTAGGATACCGCTGTGTAATGACCTATTTGGGTCGTGGTGGACCTGACCAGGCTGAGGAAGCTCGTTAATGGTCAAAACAATTTTCGGAAAAGCAATCAAACAATGTAAAACCAAATAAAGCAAGAGAACTATGAAACCAGGAAGCAAAGCGTGGAAAGTGTTTATGGCCAAGCTGTACGGATTCGGAGCAGCGGTTGTAATTGTCGGGGCGATGTTTAAAATTATGCACTGGCCCGGTGCAGGAGCGATGCTCGTTATCGGTCTTTCGACTGAAGCGGTCATCTTTATTTTCTCGGCCTTCGAACCAATTCACGAAGATCCGAAGTGGGAACTTGTTTACCCTGAGCTTGCTCTTGGGCATATGGATGACCATGATGGTCACGGTGCTATCGAGCATCACGGTAAAAAAGGTTCAGTTACTGAAGAATTAGACAAGATGCTTGAAGAAGCGAAAATCGAACCTGAACTCATTCAGAGTCTTGGTAACGGTTTGCGTTCACTTACCGATGCAACCCACAAAATTGGTGATGTATCGAACGCATCAGTTGCAACAAATGAATATATCGACAGTCTTCGTGGAGCTTCCAAGAAAGTTGAACAGCTTTCAGATTCTTATGTTAAGGCTTCTGAATCGATCATGGGTCTTACCAACACGCAATCTGAAGGTGCTTCTTTCGGAGAACAGATGCAGAAATTGTCAACTAACCTTTCTGCGTTGAACAATATTTACGAAATGCAGCTCAAAGGTTCTTCTAGTCACCTCGAAGCTACATCTAAGCTTTACGGTGGAATCAATGAACTCATGCAGAACCTGCACGATTCACTTGAAGATACCAAGAAGTATAAAGAGAACATGTCTGACCTTGCACGCAACCTGACTGCCTTGAATACAATTTACGGCAACATGCTTGCAGCAATGAACATTAATACCGGAAGTCGCGGGTAAATTTCCCAAGCTTATCACTTTTTGTGATGAGAGCAGGAGATTCCCTAAAAACTAAAAACTATGGCTGGAGGTAAAGAAACACCCCGTCAGAAGATGATCGGTATGATGTACTTGGTACTCACCGCACTTCTGGCACTTAACGTATCCAAGGAAATTGTTGTAGCGTTCATTACGCTAAACGATAAACTGGACCAATCTACTGCAGCGATCGAGTATAAAAACGCGGTCGGCTATCAGGATTTTGAAAACTACTACAACGTACCGCAAACCAGAGAATTGGTTAAGGTCTGGAGACCGAAAGCTCAACAGATTGAGAAATTGGCCAATCGTGTACATGATTTTTACCTTGATGAAACCAATAAACTGATCAAAGCTGTTGAAGGTGATGCTAAGGAATGGGTTATTCAGGAAGAAGGTGGAAAAAGAAAGCTGGCCAATTTAATGGATATTGGATCGAAAGATGACTACGACGCAGCTACTCGCTTATTCGTAGGTGATCGTTCCAATATTGTTGAAGCTGGTAAAGCGTTGATGACCGAAATGCACAATTTCCGCGATTCACTTTGCTACATCATTTCTACCTATGAATCGGGTAAAAACAATTTTACGTTTACACCGAAATTCGATGGTGCTTCAATGTCGCCTGAAGAGTTGAATGCTGCATTAGGAACGGCTAACCCAAAAGACACTGCAAAGATCAAGCAGCTCTACGGCATGCTGACTCTTCCTGCAACCATGAAGAATCATGACGAGGAAGTTCCCTGGCAGGCAGGTATGTTCGACCACGCACCGGTTGTAGCTGCTGCTGCGTTGTTTACTTCACTGCGTAACGACGTTCGTAATGCAGAATCTGTAGCGGTCGATCACCTTCTTGGAAAGGTGAATGCACCTAAGTTCAACTTTAACAAAATTGAACCACTTGCATTTGCTCGTACAAGTTATCTGAACGTTGGAGATTCCATGAATCTTAGCGTAATGATTGCTGCATACGACTCTAATGAAGTTGCAAAAATTCGTTTCGCTGTGAACGATTCCAATCCTGCAAACTATAAGG
The DNA here is from genome assembly GCA_002351955.1 of Flavobacteriales bacterium UBA2798. Lineage (GTDB taxonomy): Bacteria > Bacteroidota > Bacteroidia > Flavobacteriales_D > UBA2798 > UBA2798. The sequence goes on along the minus strand of DEHO01000020.1, from coordinate 21,431 downwards.
ATCACGTTGGCAAGCTTTCTGTTCAAGGAAGTCGTCCGGGGGCTTATACCATGTATGGTTTGGTATCAGTTAAAGAAAACGGAGAAGAAAAGTGGAAGCCTTGGAAATACATGTACGAAGTTGGTGAACCAACCGGTGTAATTGCCAACGAAGATCTTACGGTTATTTACGCAGGTTACGAGCATACGTTTTCTGCTTCAGTATCCGGTTATCCACAGGATCGCGTTTCGCTTTCACTGCCCGGTATTTCAGTTTCACCTAAAGGTGGAGGGAAATTCTCGGTTAAGGCTCCGGCAAGCTTGATCAACAAAAAGATCAAAGCAGGAGTTACAGTAAAAACAGATGGTGGAGGTTCAAAATCTTTTGCCGGACCAGAATTTACTGTTAAGCCATTGCCTATCCCAAGTTCTTACCTGGGTAACCTAAGTTCGGTGCAATCAGATGTATCACTTGGAGAATTGAAGACGAATGCGCAGTTCCTGCGTGTTGCTTACGATCCAAGTATCTCTCTTGACCCTGCTAAAGTGAAGTTTACAGTGAATTCATTTGAAATGACTGCAACTGTTGGGGCAGCAAGTAAGTCGTTCCCTGCTAAGGGTGGACAGCTTACTCCTGATATGTTGAACTTTATCAAGTTGGCTAAGCCGGGTACAGTTATTGCATTCAATTCAATCTCGGCACAAGGTCCCGCAGGAGGAGTGCGTGTACCACCAATGGTGTTCAAAGTGAAGTAATAATTGCAAAAGGAAATAAAAACCAGAAATATGAAAAGGTATTTGCTCATAGTTATGGCGCTGGTTGCTCTCGGTACTCCGGTGAGCGCACAGAACGTCCTTGATGGGGTATATGTGAAGGAGCACATTCCCACCAAGAAGCTGATTCAGTATCCGCATCTTCGTGAAGCGGATGTGATGTGGGAAAAGCGTATCTGGCGTGTAATTGATACACGTGAGAAGATTAACTTCCCGCTTTACTATCCATTAAAGCGTCTCACAGATCGTGAAAACCTTTTTGATATTCTGCGTAAACACGTCCTTGCAGCAGAAATTATTCCATACAACTACGTTGGACCTGACCTGACGGAGTACGGTGGAGACATGTTCTTCTATCCCATCTCTCCGTCACTTCCTGATTACCGCGAACAGGCAAATGCCCTTTTCGGTGAGCCGGAAGCACCACCAACCACTCCAATGGTTGACCAAAACGGTAACCAAATCGTTCTGGGGTCTGATGAATACGGATATCCTATCTACCAATATCACCCTGCAGATAAGGTAATCGGTAAAACACCACGCGGAGGCGACTCTATTATGCCTGGTCGTGATACCATTTACTACAGTGCTGAGGATATTATTGGCTGGGAGGTTAAGGAAGACTGGTTCTTTGAAAAGCAACGTTCGGTAATGGATGTTCGCATTATCGGAATCGCGCCGATTGTCGGATCCAAAAACGTTAACTCACTTGGCGTTCCCCGTAAGTTGTTCTGGATTTATTTCCCTGAACTTCGCTACATCATTCAAAACTATTTTGTGTACAACCGCCAGAACGATGCGCAGCGTATGTCTTTCGATGACTTATTCTGGAAGCGTATGTTCAACAGTTACATAAAGAAAGAGTCCAATATCTATGATCGTCAGATTATCGATTACACTTCAGGCATTGATGCGTTACTCGAAAGCGAGAAGATTCGTATTCAAATGCAGGATATCGAGCACGACGTTTGGGATATTTAATCTCAACCAATATTTTTCAAAAGCCCCGGCAATTTTGCCGGGGCTTTTCGTTTATTGTCTTTTTTCAATGATAGATTCAGTATAAGACTAAATCCGAATACCTCAAAAAACGGTTTTCATGTGTTTTAAGAGGTTTATTTAAGTAGGCAAGGGGTTGGGTGGTTCAATATGCTTTGCGCTCTCTGTTACTTTCCTTTTGTTTTTGAATTGTAGGTTCATACTAACTCAAAAACGAAACATTATGGCAGGAGGAAAAGAAACCCCAAGGCAAAAGATGATCGGTATGATGTATCTGGTGCTTACAGCATTGCTTGCGCTCAATGTGTCCAAAGAAATTGTGATTGCATTCATCACATTGAACGATAAGCTCGATCAATCTACTATGTCAATAGAATACAAAAACGATATGGTGTATCAGAATCTCGACCGCATGTACAATGTTGCGGAAACACGGGAAAAAGTAAAATCCTGGAGGGAAAAAGCACTCCGGATTTCTGCGCTGGCAAATGATGCGCACAATTTTTACCTCGAAGAAACAAACCGATTGATCAAGGCAGTTGAAGGGGAAGGAAAAGAGTGGATCATTGAAGAAGGTGGTAAACGAAAGCTGGCCAATTTAATGGATATTGGATCAAAGGACGATTATGATGCTGCAACACGGTTATTTGTGGGAAATGCCAATAATATTGTAGAAGAAGGAAAGCAGCTTAAACGAAAAATGCATCTCTACCGCGATTCCTTGTGCTACCTGGTTTCTTCTTATGAATTCAACGGGAAAAACTTTGCCTTTATTCCGGAATACAATGGCAATACTTTTTCAGAGGAGGTATTAAATGCAGCGTTGACAGGAGCAAATCCGGAGGATACAAGTAAAATTAAACAGTTGTATAAAATACTGACTTTACCGGAAACAATGAAAAACCATGAAGAAGAAGTTCCATGGCAAGCCGGCATGTTTGATCATGCTCCGGTAGTTGCAGCAGCAGCGATGTTTACTTCACTACGCAACGATGTTCGCACTGCAGAATCCATAGCCTTAGAACATTTGTTGACAAAAGTAAATGTCCCGGTTTTTAATTTTAATAAAATAGAACCCTTGGCATTTGCACGGACCAGTTATTTGAATGTGGGCGATTCAATGAATCTGAATGTGATGATTGCCGCATTTGACTCAAACGAAGTGGCAAAAATCAGATTCGCAGTTAATGACACCAATAAGGCGAATTACATCAGTCATACCGGAACAATTTCTGTAAAAGGAAACAGGCCCGGTGCATATATGATGAGTGGTCTGGTTGCAGTGAAAGAAAATGGAGTTGAAAAATGGAAACCCTGGAGCTATTCCTATGAAGTTGGGGAACCAACCGGAGTAATTGCAAACGAAGATCTGACAGTTATTTACGCGGGGTACGATCATACGTTTTCAGCGTCGGTTTCAGGTTATCCGCAAGACCGTGTTTCGCTTTCTGTTCCCGGAGTGAAAACAACACCAAAAGGCGGCGGTAAATTTTCTGTTGTGGCTCCGGCAAGTTTAATCAACAAGAAAATAAAAGCATCTATAACAGTACGTACTGATGGTGGTACAACCAAATCATTTAGCGGGCCAGAATTCACTGTGAAACCACTTCCCATACCAACATCTTACCTTGGCAATATCAGCGCAAATCAAGGAGATGTTTCGATCACGGAACTAAAGAATAATGCACAATATTTACGGGTTGCTTATGATCCCAGTGTAACACTTGATCCTTCAAAAGTGAAGTTTACAGTAAAATCATTCGAAATGTCTGTAATGGTAAATGGGAACAGTAGAAAATTTCAATCAAACAGTGCGCAATTAAATCAGCAGATGACCGATTTTATCAAGATTGCACCGCCCGGCACCTTGGTTTCATTTGTAGGAATCAGTGTGCAGGGACCGGCAGGTCCGATTCGTGTTCCGAATATGACATTAAGGGTTAAACCCTAAGATGTTTTGGTGAACATTTGCAAATAAAGCACATCGGCGAGACGAAAGCTGGGGTAGTTTACCTGAGCTTTCGTCTTTTTTTAAGCGGCGAATGATTATTTTCGCGCCATGGTAGGAGTTAATGGGATTTCGGTTCATTTTGGAGACCGTGTGTTGTATGATGAGTTGTCCTTTATGGTCAACAAGGAAGATCGAATTGGTCTAACCGGAAGAAACGGTGCAGGTAAATCCACACTGCTTAAAATTTTTGCAGGCATTCAGAAGCCTGACAGCGGATCCATTTCCGTTCCGAAAGGTTTGACAATCGGATATCTTCCTCAGGAAATGCAGCACAAGGAAGACGCAGAAATTTTTGAAGAAGCGAAATCGGCATTGGCTGAGTTTAATGAGGTGACCAACAAACTCGATCAGCTCAATGATGAGTTGGTTACACGTACAGATTATGAATCGGAAGAATTTGGTGAGATTTTAAATCTTATCAGTGATCTGAATGAGCGATTGAACATGATTGGTGCGGGAAATGTTGATGAAGATGTAGAGCGGGTGCTTTTTGGTTTGGGATTTGAACGCACTGATCTGACTCGAAAGATGTCGGAATTTAGTGGTGGTTGGAAAATGCGGGTTGAGCTTGCAAAAATATTATTACAGCGTCCGGAACTATTGCTATTGGATGAACCTACGAATCACCTGGATATTGAATCCATTCAATGGCTGGAGGATTTTTTGATTTCGCATAGGGGAGCAATTATATTAATTTCGCACGACCGTCGCTTTCTTGATGCCGTAACTAAACGGACAGTTGAAATTTCCAACGGAAAGGCATACGATTACAAGGCTTCTTATTCAAAGTATGTTGAATTGCGCAGACAAGAAATCGAATTGCAGCGCAATGCACGTAAAAATCAGGAAAAAACGATTAAAGAGACAGAGCAACTCATTGATAAATTTCGTGCAAAAGCCAGTAAGGCAGCGTTTGCACAATCGTTAATGAAGAAGCTCGATCGAATGGAGAAAATCGAGGTTGATGATTTCGAGTNNCGCCTGCGCCACATTCCGGAAAAGTAGTATTGGAGACACAGTCGCTTACAAAAACTTACGGTGACAAAACTATTTTTAAAAACCTTGATTTGATCATCGGAAAAGGTGAAAAAATTGCCTTAGTTGGAAAGAATGGCGCAGGTAAGACAACACTTACAAAGTTAATCACCGGTCAGGAGAAATTTGAAGGAGAAATTCGTCATGGCCACCAGGTTAGTATCGGGTATTTTGCACAAAATGAAGCTGAAAAACTGGACCGGAACAAGACGGTTTTTGAAACCATTGATGATGAAGCACAAGGTGAGATCAGAAAAAGTGTGCGTGGTTTATTAGGGGCGTTTTTGTTTGGTGGTGATGATATTGAAAAGAAAGTAAGTGTTCTTTCAGGTGGAGAGAAAACACGGCTGGCGTTGTGTAAGTTGTTATTGTCGCCGGTTAATTTTCTGATTCTCGATGAGCCCACCAATCACCTTGACCTTGCCAGTAAGGAAGTGCTGAAGAATGCACTGAAAAATTACGACGGAACACTCTTGTTGGTTTCGCACGACCGCGATTTTCTTTCCGGTCTTACAAGCAGAATCTTTGAAATGAAAGATCAAAAAGTAAGTGTGCATCACATGAGTGTGGATGAGTTCCTACAGATGAAGAAGAATGCCAGTATTGCGGATTATGAATACCAAAAAGCACAGGCGAAGAAGGAAAACCAAGTGAAAGGTAGTGCTTCGAATAATCAGCGTGAACAGGACAAGGATAAAAAACGTTTACAAGGCAGGCTTGAAAAACTGGAGCAGGAAATCAGCAAGAAAGAAGAGCAGCTGAAAAAAGCGGAAAAGGAACTTGCTGATGCTGATTATTCAGACAGTACACGATTAGCATCATTAACTTCCGGATATGATGCTATTAAGTCACAAATCGATGCTGCCTACATTGAATGGGAAACCCTACAGGCTCAAATAGCAGAATTGTAACGCCCGTTTCCTCAGCATTACTTTGCGTACGCTAATCTAATACCGTAATTTTTGTGATTGGGGTCTTTTTTCGTTATAATTACGAAACAATACTTGCTATGAAAAAGAATGTGCTTCTGCTTTTTACGCTGAGTTTATTTGGTCAGATAAGCGCGCAATCAGTTAACACCCCAATCGAAGGCGCTACTGAGTTTGTGAAAAATTCAGGATTTAGAATAACACCGCCGTTGAGAGATTTAGCGGAATTGATTCCTGAATTTGATGAAAGAGATGATCATCGGATTATTCACAATAACCGACTTGCATTTCCAGCAGCAAACCCTGATGCACTTCCTAAGGGCGTTGATCCTATAGCACAATTTAACATGGGGGAACGTATGTTCCAGCAGCGCGCTCCATTGGTTCAGTGGAATGGAATGAATGGCGGAACCCCTCCCGATCCCTCCGGCGCAGCCGGGCCAAATCATTATGTTCAGGCTGTAAACACGAGCTGGAGAGTTTACAATAAGACAGGAGGAACGCTGACCGCCTCCGCAAACCTTAGCAGTCTTTGGTCGGGCAGTTCAAATTCCGGTGATCCGATTGTAATGTACGATCGCCATGCCGACCGATGGTTCATCAGCCAGTTTCAAACCGGAAACAATGCTATCTTAATTGCTGTTTCCACAACAAATGATCCAACAGGAACTTATTATGCATATTCGTTTATTCCGGTGGCCTCGCAGTTTCCAGATTACCCTAAATTTTCAATATGGCATGATGGATATTACATGACAGCCAATTATTCAACTAAACGTATAGTTGTATTTGATCGCGCTAAAATATTGGTTGGAGATCCGACAGCAGGAATGCTTATTCGCAATATGCCTTCTACACCTTCCAATGGTTTTTTCTGTGCGCTTCCAGCAGATGCTGATGGTCAGTTGCCTCCTGCGGGAACTCCTTGTCCTGTTTTTTCGTTCGAAGATGATGCATGGGCTTCCGGAAGCGCGGATCGCATTCGTGTTTACAATGTAAGTTGCGATTGGTCCGCACTTACTATTGATTTTACGCTCAATCAACTTCTCCCCGCACAGCCGTTTAATTCGGTGTTTAATGCTTCGTGGAATGATATTGAACAACCCGGTACTACACAAAAACTTGATGCCATTGCCGGAGTTCTCACCTATCGGGCACAGTACCTGCGTTGGACAGGTTACAACACAGTAACACTTTGCCACGTAGTAAAGGTTGATGCAACAACCGGTCAGGCCGGAATTCGCTGGTATGAGANNTTTACCAGGAAGGCACTTATGCACCAACAAATGAAAGCCGATGGTGCGGTAGTATTGCAATGGATGAGCAGGGTAATATCGGAATGGCCTATGCTGTTTCAGGTTCAAGTACTTTTCCCAGTATTCGGTATACGGGGCGATTGGCAACAGATCCTCTCGGGCAAATGACTTTTATTGAACAGGTTGGTGCTACCGGAACCTCAGTGCAAACAGGTGTGAATCGTTTTGGCGATTATTCTCAAACATCACTTGATCCTGATGGCTTGACTTTCTGGCACACCGGAGAATATATTTCTGCCGGACGAAAGACACGTATTTTTTCATTCCGAATTGCAGGAGCAGCCGGGGTTGATGAACAAGTAATAGGGGAAATTAAAGTATTTCAGGATGGAATGGATTTGATTGTTGATGCGCATAGTCTGCTAAATGATAGGGAAACTCATGTAGACCTTTTCGATATTCAGGGAAGAACCATCAGTGAAAAGGTCGTTTTACCGGTGCAGTCTGCATTTAATACATCGATAAATGTTTCCGGTCTTGCAGCGGGTCCCTACCTTGTAAGGATTGGAAATGAGCATTACCAAAGAGTAATTAAAGTAATGGTACAGTAATTGATTATTTGCTTTTATGAAACGGATTTTAACCATTATGATTCTGGCGCTGCTTGCAGTAGCGTGCAAAAACTCGAAAGCTGTGAGTGAAACATCAAACGAAGAACAAATTATTGGAACAGTATCCCACAAATACAGAGCTGGAGGTTGTCCGACGGTTATCATTGCGCCAAATGGTGGTGATACATTGACATTGATCCCTACTCAATCACTTGGTAAGTTTGACATCGACGGACTAGAGGTACGATTTACCTATCATCCGTTGCGGCGGCCAAATCCGGAAGGGTGTGTTGTTGGAATTCCGGCTTCAATAGTTGGAATAGCAAAGGCAAAGTAAAAAACTGTTAGCGACTTGTTAAGCCCTGCATCTGCAGGGCTTTTTTCGTTATTTTGTGTGCTTAATACTTTCAATGAAGCCCAGAATATTCCGAACGCTTGTATTACTTGCTACTTTTTCGTTAATAGGAATTGTGGTTTTACAGGTGTATTGGGTTAACAGTACATTGAAAATTCAGGAGAATCAGGAGATTCTTTTGCGCAAAGAGTATTCGCAGCAGGAGAAAATTTTTAATGATCGTGTAACAATTGCGCTCACCAATGTCGCAGAACAGATCATGGATTATTACGACGATCATTCTGATCTGTATAATGCTGTTGAACAAAAGCAATCAAATTATTTCATTGTACGAATGAATGACACCTTGCATCCCTACCTTTTAGAGCGGATGCTTCGGATGGAGTTTGATCAAAACAACATCAAGGAAGATTTTGAATACGGCATTTATGATTGTTTTTCTGATTCATTGCGATATGGAAAGTATATCGACATGGACGCATCCAATTCCAATGATGTTAGCCAGCGTCCGCAGTTAAAAATGGCAAATGATGGTCATTATTTTAGTGTGTTTTTTCCAAACAGGGTAGGCTTTACTCCGCATCAGGTTGATGAACCTCTGGGTGCCTGGTTTTATACTTCAATTATTATTTTGATTGTTACCGGTTTTTTTGGGTATTCCCTTTATGTGATTATGCACCAAAAGCGGTTGGCTGATGTAAAGAATGATTTCATCAATAATATGACTCATGAATTGAAAACACCCATAAGCACCATTTCAATTTCGAGTGAGGTTCTACTTAAAGACGGTATTTGTAATGATCCCCAGAGGGTAAATCAATACGCAAGGATTATTTACAACGAAAACAAGCGTTTGGAAAATCAAGTGGAGCGGGTTTTGCAAATCGCAACGCTGGATAAAGAAGAAATATCATTGAAGAAAACGAATATTCATATTCACGACTTACTTGAGAGTTGTGTTTCAAATTTCAGAGTGCCAATTGAGGCAAACGGCGGATCGTTGTCTCTCGAATTGAATGCTGCAACAGATGAAATTGAAGCGGATAAAGTACATCTAACAAATATCTTCTACAATTTGCTCGACAACGCCCGGAAATATTCTGAAGGATCGCCCGAAGTAATTGTTCGTACAGAAAGTGATGCTAATGGAGTTCGAATAAAGATCATCGATCATGGGATTGGGATTGCAAAGGATGCATTGAAAAATATTTTTGAAAAATTCTACCGCGTACCAACCGGAAATGTTCACAATGTAAAAGGATTTGGATTAGGTCTTTACTATGTGAAAGTGATGACGGAGCAGCATGGCGGCACAATTTCAGTTAAGAGCCATCCAGGCAAGGGCAGTGAGTTTGAATTGTATTTCCCTTTTCATTAACAATACGATTATGACAGACAAAAAAGCTACACTGTTGCTGGTTGAAGATGACATGAATCTTGGGTTTGTGGTCCAGGATAATTTGAAAATGAGCGGATACAAAGTTGTTCTGGCAACTGATGGGAAGCAAGGTCTTAAACAATTTAATGAGGGTAAGTTTGATATGTGTCTGCTTGATGTAATGTTGCCTCACAAAGACGGGTTTAGTCTTGCCGAGGATATTCGAAAAGCCAATGCTGAAATTCCGATTATTTTTCTCACTGCAAAATCCATGACAGAAGATAAAATAAAAGGGTTTCGGTCAGGTGGGGATGATTATATTACCAAACCATTCAGCACAGAGGAACTATTGCTTCGGATCGAGGCAATTTTGAAACGCAGCAAACCGGGACGATCGGTTCAGAAGGATCATTTTGCAATTGGCAATTATTCGTTTGATGCATCCAATTACACACTTAAACTTGGGGGAACAGAGCAACGCCTCACAAAAAAGGAATCTGAAATATTGAAGTTACTTTGTGCTCACATAAATGAAGTTTTACCACGGGAATTGGTATTGAATATGATTTGGGGAGACGATAATTATTTTAATGGCCGTAGCCTTGATGTGTTTCTTAGTAAGATTCGCAAATACCTAAAAGATGACCCGTCTGTTTCCATAACTAATGTTCATGGAGTTGGTTTTCGCTTACAGGTTGCATCTTAATTTGTTGGTATGAAAAGTTTGTACTATTTTTTGATTGCATTGATTTTCGTTTCCTGCGGAGAAACGCAATGGGAAAGGACAACCTTTCCATCCGGGTTTAGTCTTGAAAAACCTGATTACATGAGTATTTCAGAGGCGATCAAGCCTGATGCTGAAATTCAATTGGAAAATGTAAACAGGGAATTGTACTATGTTATGGATGTACGCCCCAAATCTGAATTGGAACAAGCGGGCGTTATGTTTGATTTGAAGGCTTTTTCTGCCAGTTTGAGAAGCTCAATGACAGAAGAGATGAAAAGTCCCTGGGAAGAGGATCTGGGAGCTTTGAAATGCGGTGATTTGCAGGCGCAGCATTTTCAGGTTGGAGGAAAATCAAAATTTGGACCTAAAGTAAGTTATCTTGTGATGGTAGTAGATGCAGGAGATGATTTTCTGATTCAAACAGCTTGGACACCTTCTGCTCAAAAGACGAGTTGGTTTAATGATGACATGAAACGCATCATGACATCATTGCAACGAAATCATTAATTGTACGTTTTGCGTCTCAAAACAAAGTGTTGTCCGAGATACACTTTTCGCACAACGGGATCCTCTGCCAGTTCTTCGGCTGTCCCCTGTTTCAGAATTTTTCCTTCAAACAACAGGTATGCTCTGTCGGTGATAGATAATGTTTCCTGAACATTGTGGTCGGTAATAAGAACTCCAATGTTCTTATTTTTTAATTGCGCAACAATACTTTGGATATCTTCAACAGCAATGGGATCCACGCCGGCAAATGGTTCATCAAGAAGAATGAATTTAGGATCTGATGCCAGGGCACGTGCAATTTCAGTTCTTCTTTTTTCTCCTCCGGAAAGTTGAATTCCAAGATTTTTTCTCACGTGTTGCAATGAAAACTCATCCAATAATTCTTCTAACCGATCATTCCGTTGTTTCTTGTTGAGTTTTCTGGTTTCTAGTACAGCCAAGATATTGTTCTCAACGCTTAATTTTCTGAAAACAGAAACCTCCTGCGGAAGATATCCAATGCCTTTTTGTGCACGTCTGTACATAGGTTCCTTTGTGATCTCTTCATTATCGAGAAAAACGGAGCCTTTATCAGGTTTGATCAGGCCAACAATCATGTAAAAGGAAGTTGTTTTTCCTGCTCCATTTGGACCAAGCAAGCCAACAATTTCACCTTGGTTGACCTCAACGGAAACACCGTTTACAACCACTCTGTCTTTGTACTGTTTGAATATTTCTCTTGTCCAGAGTTTCATAGGCTTAAAAGTCGACATCAAATTTAGCGCGTAATCCGAACTTAGCGATGTTGGGGTGATCAAGATAGGTCATTCGCCAGATAAAATCGATACGTAGAAACTTAAAGATGTTTTCTACACCAACGGAAGCTTCCAGGAAAGGCACATTGCTGAAATTATAAAGATAGGTTGGGAATTGAACTTCTCTTTTATTTGCCTCAGTAATGGTTCCCCAACATGCTTTAATAGCGGCAACTTCTCGCCATTTCAATCGGCGAAGCAAAGGAAGATGGTTGAGGAAGAAACCGTCGAAATGATGGGTATAAAATGCGCTGAAGTATTGATCGCTTACAAATTCCAGATAGAGCATAGTGTTAAACGCCTGCTCATCGCAATAGTAGGTTTCGTTTCCGCGATGTATTTCCAAAACAGGAAAAGGAACTGTACCCCAGAATTTTCCGGCTTCAAAACGGTAACGTCCCCATCCTAAAGTACCAATTGGAAACCACTGTGTGATACTTCCAACAAGTTTATGATAATTGTAATCCCCGCCAAAAAGATCTTTTATTCCAATTGCATATTGGAATTCGTAAATAGGCTTACGGGTCCCCATACTCACGCGATCAAATTCGCCGGAGAAGAATTTTTCATTCTTTGCGTAACGCAGATAGTAAGTGAATTCGGTAATATTAACGTTTTTCAGATATTCAATTTCTGTTGGACTGATTTGTTTCTGATAGAGATTGGTGTCAGGTAATTGAGAAATCGCTCTTCTTCGGAATAGCACCATGTTGTTTAGTCCCGGGAAATATTCATAGTCATAGGCGCCTTTGTATTCTTCCACCATCGAAAGTTTGTTCGCCGGATTTATTCTGAATACAGAAGCAAGTAAATTGTCGGAACGGAATGCATTTCCTGAAATACCTAATTGTTCCAAATCGTATTTGTATTGAAAACTCAATACCTGTCGATGAGGTTTTTTAGAAATCATGTAACGAAAACCTCCGCTGTATTTCCATTTTTCGTCTCTGAAACCATAAGCGACATATGCGTTCAACTCTAGTCGTTTGCTGAACTTATTTGATGTTCTTCCCCCAAATCGAAGTCGTGGTCCTTCAAAGCGGTTAAAGCTTGCAGTAGTAAAATAGGGTCCCCATTCCACCGGTCCGATCACTTTATATCCGTTTACAAGCATGCTCACTAAATTGATCGTTGATTTGATTTGCGGGATTTCCTGAATGGTATCCATCAACTGGTAAATTGCTGCTTCTGCTTCAGTGAGGGAATCGTGACGTGCATTGAGCCAATAATTATTGTCCTTTTCGTCTGCATCGTCTGCAACAACAATGTTGTTTGGACCACTGTAAAAGCTACTCTCTTTTGGCTTGTTGATCACATGGTTTTTGTACGATGTCGTTTTCCTGCCATAAAAGCCCATGTTTTTTTTACTGTCGATGAGTTTGAAATCAATCAACAAATAATCCCTGCTAAGCATCCAGACTTCCTTCTCAACTTGCTTGAATTCCTGTACAAATTCGAAGTAGGTAATAAAATTGATTGGCGCATTATCTGCAAGCCCGGCTTCCACTTTTCGTATTGCAAACGTGGTGTCGTTAACCCAAAATTGCCCAACAAAAGTGGGTTCCTGTTTCCGTTTCGGTACAAATCGTACTTTATAACACCAATCGTCCTCGACGAATGCAGAATCTAAAAGGTAATAATCATAATAAAGCATTCCGCGGTCTGAGATCGGACTCACAAAACTCTTTCCAAAAATGCTAATGATGTTGTCGTAGATATTTATGTTTTGATACATGTCGCCCAGGAATTGGGAAACACTTTCATTCTCGATACCTGATACTTTTGTGGCATGAATGAACTCCTTATTCGATTTTGGGTTTTTTCTGAAGTAATAATCAGATACAGATTCCGTAATAAACAGTGGCAAATAGGGTTTTTCGTTGGTAGAATCTATGTTGTCGAAAATGAAACTTATCGGACGAAGAATTTTTCTGTTCATGAATTTCTCATCGAAATTGTTTAGATCAAATTCAACTTTATTGTACACATTGTATTCGTAGCTCTGTAGTTTTTCCCTGTCGTTTACAGGTTTGTTTTTGATAATCATTTTAAAAATCAAAACTGCAGGATCCACATCCGGCGCTTTTACAATGATTTCGTCAAGAATATTGTCGTCCGATACCATTTCAAAATTGACAATATTGATTTTGTCTTTTTTAATGGATTTACTTAGCCGTTTATAGCCGATAAAAGTTGCTGTAACGGAGTCGGACGAGTAGTAGGATTCGAGTAAGTAATTGCCGTCCGGATCGCTAACGCAACCAATTTTCGTTCCCGTAAACACGATATGAACACCCGGTAACGGTTCTTTTGTTTCTGCATCAATAACTTTCCCGCTTACCCTTGTTGTTTGCGTGTGCGCGAAATGTGCCGACAAAACAATGGTCGTGAAAAGTAAAAGAATATGCCTCAGGTGCTTGGTCAAATGGAGTATGATTCGTATAAATTTAATGAAAAACAGTTTGTTCCCTATGCCCTTTTTTCAAGCTCTTCCCAAAACTCATATGCCCTTCGCATGTGGGGAATTGTAATAGAGCCGCCAACAACCAGTGCCACCTGCAAAATTTCCAGCATTTCTTCTCGGGTAATGCCCTCTTTGTAACACTTTTCAAGATGGTACTTAATGCAGTCATCACAACGCAAAACAGCAGAGGCTACAAGTCCGAGCATTTCTTTTGTCTTTACCGGCAGAATCCCTTCTGAATAACAATTGGTATCCAGGTTGAAGAATCGTTTTATAACAAGATTGTCATTTGCCAGCAGGCGTTCATTCATCCTGCTTCGGTAGTCGTTGAATTCGTCGATGGGGTTACTCATGCCTTACTTTTTATGCGCGCTTTTTCTGTTCGTGCAGAAACAAAAATGCTGATCTCATAGAGAATCAGAATGGGTATGGAAACAATAATTTGACTAAAGAAATCAGGAGGAGTAATTACTGCAGACAGAATGAGTACAACAACAATAGCATGCTTGCGATAAGTACGAAGGAATTCCGGGCCAACTATTCCAATTTTGGTAAGAATGTAAATCACCACCGGTAATTCAAATAGTAAACCTGTCCAGAAGGTTGTTGCAGTAATAATACCTATGTAATCGCCGATGGTTGGAATATTCATGATGTCCTGCGACATGGTGTAATTTCCAAAGAACTGGACAGTGAGTGGTGCAATAATGAAGTATCCAAAGAAAATACCGCACAGGAAAAGAAGCGATGCCCAAAGAACAATACCCTTCGTTGCAGAGGTTTCATTTTTTTTCAATCCCGGTTTTACAAATCCCCACACTTGTAAAAAGAGATAGGGGAAGGAGAGTACAATTCCGCCAACAAATGAGAAATAAATATTAGTGGAAAACTGCCCGGTCATTTTAATGCTCTGAAACTGAAGTTTGATCTCATTTGCGCAAAGGGTGTCTTGAAGGTCCAATAACTTCCCGATTTTGCAAAACGCACGATAAGTAATAAAATTGGGTTTCGACATCGCTATATAAACCGTATCGATAATCCATTCCGTATAGAAGAAGAGAACCACTGCAACAAGTATTACGGCAGCAGCCATTCTGAAAAGTCGCTTGCGCAATTCTTCCAGGTGGCCAAAAAAGGACATTTCTTTAGTGTCGGCTGTCATAAGCGGCAAAAATAGCACAAAAGGCCAAGGGCTCAGCGATTAAAATACCAATTGCGGAACTCAATTTGTTCCTTTGTTANNGACTTTGTTAAAACAGGGCTCTTCCTCAGGTAATACGCTTTCATTTCTTTTTTGGAATGGGGGCGTGCCTGAAGAATTTGATCTGCTTTATCCCGGGTGATTTTTAGTCTGATTTCAGCATTACTTACCGGCTCTTCCAGCAGGTCGAAAAGACTGTCATTATCAGGCTTGATCTTTATCCCGTTAACTTCCAGTATTTTATCATAGGACTTAAGTCCGAAATTGTTTCTCATTGTTGGAGCATTCANNAAAAGTTTAAAATCGCCAAAAGTGAGGTACTCAACTTCTTCATCCTTAAAAAACTCCCACCCTATTAATGAAAAATAACTTTTGTAGGGCAATTCTTCCTTCCCTTCAATGAACTTCGAAATAAAATCTTTGGTTTCGGGAAAGCTCATTTGAACGATAACTGCGAATAATTCATCATCGACAAAAGGCACCTCAGGACCGTATTTTTTTGCTAAAAGCATCATTAACTCTCGCATTCCAAGATTTCCCTTGCTTAGTTCAACCAGTCGGATATCAAGTAGCATTGCCAGTAAGGCTCCCTTGTCATAAACATTCGAGTACATCTCCTTCCAGGGGTCATCCAGGATGTTCTTACTCATTTCGGTAAAAGAAACGATGGGATACTTTTCTGCAGCGCGGATTTTCCCCAGCATTTCTTCCTGAAAACCTTTTTCATCGATGAGCTTACTTTTTGCACGGATCAGATGCGAAAAATATTCTGTTACACCTTCGTACATCCAGAGATGCTTTGACATTTTTGGATGACGAAAGTCGAAATTGCCTATCTCTTCACTATGAATATTCAGTGGGGTAAGAATGTGTAAAAACTCGTGTCCTGCAACACTTTGAATCATGTCAATTAACTGTCCTCTGTCCTTGGTTTCAGGTAGAAAATAAAAGGAGGAATAGGAATGCTCCAAAGCCCCAAACCCACCGTTTTCAGTAATTCCAAATCGTCCCCTCGTCGGGAAATACATAATGAAATGATAATTGTTTACAGGCAATTCACCAAAAAAGTTTTTCAGTGCTTTTGCCAAGGGTTCAATTGCTTTAAAAATAGCATCGGAACGCACATATCCGTTTTCAGAATATACCCCAATGAAAACCCGCATATTTCCTGCGGTGAAACTTACCGTGTCCAGATTGGCAATCATTACCGGGCTATCGACCAGATGCACATAATTTGGTTGCAACAATTGTGTCTGCTAGTTTTCCACGACGTATTTCCGGGGCTCCAAATGCATACAAATCAGAAGGACGTTTACAGGTAATTTTGTAGGGATACATTTTTTGTCCTTCCAGATAACCGTAAAAGCCCTGATGATTGAGTACAAAGTTTTTTCCTGCGTCTATATTAGTTCCACCTGGTTGAAAAATGTAATTGTCTTTAGAGGCGTCCCAGGTATCGTCAACGAAATATTCCAAACGATGTAGTAAATCCCCCTTGGGAATTTTAAACACATTGTTCCCCGTTTTTTTTACAGAAAGTTTTTTGCCTTTCGCATCAAAAGCTTTTATTCCCGAAATGAAACGTCCATAGTCTTTCCTCGAGTAGGATCCGGGGATGACTGATGGCATAACAAACTCTGCATTTTGTTCAGGTGTTTTTGCAGGATAGAAAACAACCTTGACCTTGTCGTTAACAACATTTACCAAATCAACTGTTATCCTGCAGGTGTCTGACGATTTTGACGAAAACGCAATTAGAAAGACAGTTAAAAACGCGATTAAATTTTTCATAGTAATAGTTCCTTCACTAAATATAACGGCATTTTTTTGTTTCTTAGCATGATTCTTGTCTAACAGTTTTCATGAGGTCTCTGTGTTTTACATTTTTTATGGGTTTGTTTACCCTCACTTCGGTGCTAAATGCACAGACGGGTAATCGTTTGGAGGCGCAGCAGGCGATGGCAGAGTCGAGTGTTGAAAAGCATATTCGTTCGTCTATGCAATCGTTGGGCACCTATTCAGGTTACGGCTTTGGCGACGTGCAAGTGCTCATTCCCCGAGAAATTTTATACCTCAACGAATTACGCGAAGGGCGAAAAACTGCTGAAGGAATGAAAGAATACTTTGGCAACAGGCACGATAGCGTGCTCAGGAGTTATGATACACTTATCAGTCGTCAGGAACGCGTTATTAAGGAAAAAAAGGTCCGGGACAATTATAAAATCACGCATATTTTTTCGCTAAAATCAAAGGAAAAGGTCCGTTTAATGGAAGGGGAGTTTTTTCTTAGTGCCAATTTTAAGGTAAAGGATGTTCGTTTAAAAATGGATGTAAATCTGACCTTTGAGGAAAACGAATGGTTTTTGTTTTTTATCAAGGGTTCTGAGCTTTTTTACACAGGTACTCAGCAGGAAAATGTTATCCGGTCAGCTGCTGTTTACGATCATTATTCTTCCCGTCTTGAGTCGTTTCAGGGAGATAAATCCGAATTGGTTTTGGCCATACTTGAAGCAATTCATGTTATCCGTGTGGAGCAAAAATACAATCCGGCTTCCATTGCATCGGCTGTTATCCAGAACTATATGAAGCGCCGTCCAGCCGATTTTCCGGTATATATGCCGGGCGATTTTTCAAAAATTGAGGCTTTGTACCAAACCGTTTCAGGTAAGGATGTTTTGGTGGGATATTCTGTATTTCACAGGTTTAGTGTTAAAGGAGAAGGGGGAATGCCGGAGCTACGGTGCCTATATTTTGAACTTGACCCTTGGTTTGTTGTAGCGGGCACAATGATTGCAGAAGCACCTTACGACCGGTATTTTGAAAGCCGGTAAGGATGAATTAAATTTAACCATTCAAGCTGCATGAAGGCACTGTTACTTTCCGCATTTATTGGTCTCGGTTTCGGATGGTATTCCAACTATTCGCCCGGAGGAAAAACGCTCGATCAGGAGATGGTGGAAAAAGCTGTTTTGGAATGGGCGGATAAAACATTTGAATTTTATGATGGTCCGCGGTTTGAGAAGTTCCTGATGGTTCCTTCTGATCAGTATTTTAAATTGGAAAACCAGGTAAATGCGCTACAGGAGTACAGGGAAGAGCTCAAACAGAATTTCGCTGCAGGGGAGGTAAAGAAAACCAAAGAAGAATTTGATTTGCAATTGAAGAAGCTTGACCGAAAAATCGATTCGCTTCAAAAGGTCATGACCTCAAATACAGCAAGGGTAAAAAGTTTCGAGATTGATTTTTGGGCAAATATTATGGTGAATAATGCCTTAACTGTTTATTATGTACATCATATCGTTCTCGACCCAAAATACCAGATAACAGAAGCAAAAATTACCGGATCCATCGGGAAAGAAAACGACCAGATCGTTATTCTTTATAAGAAGAACAAGGGCAAATAAATTCTGTACCCCCCCTTCTCTTTGATATTGTAAAAGGGAATCCGTTTTTCTTCAGCAAGCTTCTCCCATTTTTCAATTCGTTTTGAACTGCAGTTTTCATCCAGGATAATTAACTGGGGTGAAAAATTTTCCAGGTCTTTTATGCTTGCAAACGGAAATAGTCCGCTTACCAACAGGATGTCCACATTCAGTTTTTTCTGAAATTTTCTCCGCGATGATGCTAAAGCAATTCTTTTGTTTTTATAGTGCAGCACTCCTTTCTCAAAACGGAAAAGGGGTGTTTTCATCACAACTGTGTCCAATTGATTGTGATTTACGATAATGAATGTTGGCAAGGTTGAATTAAAGCGAATGCTTTCTCTGGTAATTGCATCATTGGTTTTATGGAGTTTTGTTTTTTCATTGGTAATGCAGAAACTATGATGGATTTTTTGATCGTTGATGGTAATAGAAACCCCGTTTTTTAATGATGCAATGGTGAACGTAGAGTAGTGCACTTGGATGTTCCAAACAATGAACCGTAAGATCATGGCGCACCCAACAAAAAGCAATGTAGCCCTTACCCATGGCCATTTTTGGGAATGAAGAAATGCAATAAAACAGAATATCGCGACATAAATCAGAGCACTTTCTGCTGCAGAAAAGTGGAAGTAACTAACTGAACCGGGTAATTCGGAGAACCATTTAGTTATTGTTGTAAGCAGATTAACATTCCATTTTAAGAGTTGACCGAAACAATCTCCAACACCGGGAATTTCAATTGTTATAAGCGTTGATATGCCCAGAAAAAGGACTCCTGTTGCGAGTGGAATTATTAAAAGGTTTGCAATAAGAAAATAGTTTGGAAATACTCCAAAATGGTAGACTGCCAATGGAAAAGTGATGAGTTGCGCTGAAAGTGATACCGAACTTAGTACCCAAATTTTATCCAGCCATTTACTTTTTACATAAACCAAAGGATAGATGAGTGGATGGACTACCACTATTCCTAAAACGGCAAGGAACGAAAGCTGAAATCCCGCATGAAAGATCAATTGCGGATCCAGGCATAACAGTAAAAATGCTGCTGCAGAAAGTGTATTGTAAATATTGGGACGCATATTAGCCGCGTTGCCAAGAATAATAAGACTTAACATGGTAACAGCCCTAAGCACCGAAGGAGAAAAGCCTGTTATTAGTGCATACATCCAAAGCGAAATGATGAATATGGAGGTAGAAAGGTTAAGTGTTATTCGTCCTTTAGGCAATAATCTTAATAAAAAGCCGATAGCAAAATAAACTAATCCAACATGCATCCCGGAAACGGATAGGACATGGATTGTTCCTGTTGCAGAAAACGCCTGTAGAATTTCCTGATCAAGGTCGCTTCTTGATCCAAGTACAAGTGCAGAAACTATTCCGAAAGCCAGCGAATCATTCAGTGTAGACTGAAGTTTTTGGGCTAGCGTTTCCCTGATTCCAACTGCAAATTCTGTTATTGAGGTTTCATTTTTGTTTTCCGGCTTAAAATTGCAAGAGTCGAGACTGATGCTGAAATGAATTCTTTTTCGCTCAGAAAGCTTTTTATAGTTCACATCAAAAGGATTCTTCGGCCAGGAGATTTCATTCAGGATGCCCTTGTAAAGGATGATTTCCCCCATTCCGGGCAGTTTGCAATCCGGAAGCCTGGAATACATTCGCGCTCTTTTTCTGCTGAATTCCCAATTTTCGCCGTTTAGTTTTTGATGCACTGAGCAAATCGTAAAGGAATAATTTCCTTTTTGTTGCCAATTATCCTCGATTCGTAAGCGGTATATGCCGGATTGTTCCGAGTCTATCGATTTTTTCCAACGTTGGTTATGCCAGGTATTTACTGCAGACCCAAAGAAAAAAATTCCGGCAAACAGAAATAAACCCCTTTGGGTATTGATTTTATATCTGATTTCAGGAGATGAAAATTGCGTAACAACAAGCGACAGGACAAGAAAAGCGGTAGATAACAGTATCGGAACAATAGCATTTTCGCACCAAAAAGAGGATGTAAGTAATCCAATTAGAAATGGAATGAAATAGCGTGCGAAAGGAAAGGAAGACAAGGGTATCTTTTTTCGTAAATTTGATGGAAAGTCTTAATATGAAAAAACCTATTTTATTGCTCGTTTACATTTCGGCGATGCTTACACAATCATGTGGTTCCGATAAAACGGAAGAATCTTCTGGTAGTACTTCGCCAAAAGTTGAGGAAGTTTCCGGTTCGGAGGATACTGTTGTAGATTCAGTTGCTGCACCGGTTGAAGAATCTACGAGGGATATTACAGTTAATGAAGAAGGAGTAAAATAAAAAAGGCTGATGCATTGCATCAGCCTTTTTCTATCGGTTAAAAGAATTACTTTTTGTCTTTCACTTCTTCAAAGTCGACGTCTGTCACCTCTGAATCACCTGCACCCGCACCTTGGTTTCCTGCATCTGCACCGGGAGCGCCGCCTGTATTGGCGTACATCTCTTGCGCAGCCGATTGAAACACCTGATTGAGTTGATTCATGGCTGTTTCAATACTTGGCATATCTTTCGTTTCATATGCTTTTTTCAGATCTGCAAGGGCAGCTTCTATTGGCGCTTTTTTATCTGCCGGCAACTTATCACCAAATTCATTGAGTTGCTTTTCTGTTTGGAAGATCAGACTGTCTGCAGCATTAAGTTTTTCAACAGATTCTTTTGCCTGACGATCTGTTTCGGCGTTGGCTTCTGCTTCTTTGCGCATTCTGTCAATCTCTTCCTTGCTCAAGCCTGAACTTGCTTCAATTCTAATCTTTTGCTCTTTGCCAGTTGCCTTATCCTTGGCCGAAACATTTAAAATTCCGTTTGCATCAATATCGAATGTTACCTCAATTTGTGGAACACCGCGTTGTGCCGGTGGTATTCCATCCAGGTTAAACTGACCGATAGTGCGATTGTCACGCGCCATTGGACGTTCGCCTTGCAAAACGTGGATCGTTACAGAAGGTTGATTATCGGAAGCGGTTGAAAA
>DEHO01000037.1 GCA_002351955.1 Flavobacteriales bacterium UBA2798 | reverse complement strand
ACCTTCCAGTTTGAAAGTCCGGGAATGCAGAAATACCTGCGCGAACTCAAGCCAGATACGTTTGCGGATCTCATAGCCATGAATGCGCTTTACCGACCCGGTCCGTTGGAATATATACCGAATTTTATCCGACGTAAGCACGGAATAGAACCCATCTCCTACGATCTTCCGGAAATGGAAGAATACCTCAAGGAGACCTACGGAATTACGGTTTACCAAGAACAGGTGATGTTGCTTTCTCAAAAACTTGCGGATTTTTCTAAGGGAAAAGCGGATGAGTTGCGCAAGGCGATGGGGAAAAAGATTCGCGCCAAACTGGATGAGCTAAAACCATTGTTTGTAGAAAAGGCCAAAGAAAAAGGTCATCCTGAAGATAAACTCAATAAGATCTGGACCGACTGGGAAGCGTTTGCATCATATGCTTTCAACAAATCGCACTCCACCTGTTATGCCTATGTCGCATACCAAACTGCTTATTTAAAGGCTCACTATCCTGCCGAGTATATGGCATCGGTGCTGACCCATAACATGAGTGATATTAAGAAGGTCACTTTCTTTATGGAAGAGTGTAAGCGAATGAAAATTCCTGTACTGGGACCAAGTGTAAATGAGTCGGAACTTAAGTTTACAGTTAATACTCAAGGTGCGGTGCGTTTTGGGTTGGGAGCAATTAAAGGCGTTGGTGAAAATGCGGTTGAAGCCATCANNAAAAGAAAACGGAAAATATCTCTCTATTTTTGATTTTACCCGGAGAATAGATCTTCGTTCTGCCAATAAAAAAACGCTCGAAAATCTTGCTTTGGCAGGAGCATTTGATGATTTTGGTATTTACCGTTCTGTGTATTTCCACGACGATGGCGATAACAATACCTTCTTGTCGAAAGCGATCCGTTTTGGAACTTCGCTGCAGGAAGGAGCGCAATCATCGCAAGTTAGTTTGTTTGGTGAAGAGAGCGCAGAAATGACTCCTGAGCCCAACATTCCCAAAAGCGAACCATGGCCCACTTTGTACCAGCTTAACAGGGAAAAAGAAGTGGTAGGAATTTACATTTCAGGGCATCCGCTGGATGATTTCAGGTACGATCTCGATAATCTCTGCACGCCAGGCGCTCATTGCGGAATGCTTGGAATTTTAGGCAAAGATCAATTGCACCGCGAATTAAGGATTGCCGGAATTGTAACTAAGATTGAACACCGTCAGACCAAAACAGGAAAACCATTCGGATCTTTCGAAATGGAAGATTATGAAGGCACTGCACGCCTCATGTTATTTGGTGATGACTACATGAAATTCAGACAATACCTTGTAGAGAACACATTCATTTTCATTCGTGGAAAAGTACAGAACCGACGATTCGGAAACGAGATCAAAGAAGATGAGTTTGAGTTTAAAGTAGGAATGATCGATTTGCTTGCCGACGCCAGGGAGAGATACGTAAAAGGCATCAACCTGAGCATTAATCCGTACCGTGTGGACGAACGATTTGTTGATGAGTTGGATGGTCTTTTACAACGTTATAAGGGGAAAACCAGATACCGGGTTACGCTGCTGGACAGTCTTGAAAAAATAAGGATTGATATGCCCAGTAAAAATGTTGGTGTTGAAATCAGCAATGAGTTTCTTGACGAATTGAAATCGCTCGAACATCTTGAATTCGAGTTTTTGCTTTAACTAATTAAACCGAATGCCGCTATGCGTATTGTATTCACATTATTTCTTTCGTTTGTATTTCTATCATCGTCAGCCCAGGTAAGAAAGGTTGTCATCAAAACTTTCCCGAGTGGTCAACCGGAAGTGATTTACCATTTGAAAGGCAAAGAGATGAATGCCGAAAAAATTAAGGAAGAAGTCTATTATGAAAACGGCAAACTGGAATATACCGGAGAATTTAAAAACGGAACAGAACATGGAGAATGGGTTTACTACTATCCATCAGGTAATATAAAAGCGAAGGAATACTGGAAAAACGGTGTTGAACACGGCACATGGAAAGAATACCATCCCGATGGTCAACTCGCCCGTGAGATCGTGTATAAGGATGGAAAAATCGTTGATACCGTCGTAAAAAAACGACAGTAATTACACCAATATTCCCTCTGCGGAGCGAAGTTCTTTTACTTTAGGATCTGCCAGGTATTCATCGTAAGTCAGTTTCTTATCAATAATTCCTCCCGGAGTAATTTCGATGATCCTGTTTGCTGCAGTCTGAACAAACTCATGGTCATGCGAAGTAAACATCACCATTCCTTTAAAATCAATCAATGCATTGTTAAATGCTGTAATGGATTCGAGATCGAGGTGGTTGGTTGGTTCATCAAGCAAAAGGAAATTACCTTGCATCAGCATCAAACGTGAAGTCATACAACGCACTTTTTCTCCTCCCGACAATACTTTCACTGACTTAAGTGCTTCTTGTCCTGAAAACAACATTTTTCCAAGGAAACCGCGGATATAATCTTCATCCTTATTTACGGAATACTGACGCAGCCAGTCGACCAAAGAAAGGTCCTCCTGAAAATAGTGTGAGTTTTCATTAGGAAGATATGCGCGTTTAATGGTAATACCCCATTCCAAACTACCAGATTGAGGTTCGCGTTCGCCGGCAAGTACTTCGAGCAGGGCAGTAATTGCTGTTGAGTTCTTCGAGAGAATGGCGATTTTATCTCCTTTATCCACTTTAAAACTGATATCATTTACGAGAACGCCTTCTTCGTTACTAATGGTGAGGTGTTCTACTCTTAGAATCTGATCACCGGCATCACGTTCCTGGTTAAGAATGATGGCAGGATACTTTCTTGAAGAAGGTCGGATATCATCGATTTGCAGTTTCTCGAGTAATTTTTTCCTGCTGGTTGCCTGTTTGCTTTTTGCTGCGTTGGCACTAAATCGCGCAACAAATTCCTGCAATTCCTTTCTTTTATCTTCTACTTTCTTGTTTTGTTCTGTTCGCTGCTTGAGTGCAAGCTGAGAAGCCTGATACCAAAATGTGTAGTTACCGGTATAAAGAGTAATTTTTCCAAAGTCGATATCTGCGATATGGGTACAAACCGTGTCGAGAAAGTGACGGTCGTGCGAAACAACGATCACTGTATTTCTGAAATCTGCCAGAAAGTCTTCGAGCCAGGAAATGGTTTCAACATCAAGGTCGTTGGTTGGCTCATCGAGGATCAGAATATCCGGATTTCCGAATAAAGCCTGTGCAAGCAGAATTCGAACCTTTAAGTTACCTGCAATATCTTTCATTTGCTGGTGGTGGTATTCTTCTTTTACGCCGAGATTTGACAGCATTTCGGCAGCATCGGTTTCGGCATTCCAACCATCCATTTCTGCAAACTCCGATTCCAGTTCAGCGGCGCGGTTGCCATCTGCTTCTGTCATTTCAGGTTTTGCATAAATGCTTTCTTTTTCCATCGAAATGGCCCATAATTTTTTATGTCCCATTATGACTGTATCCAGCACTCTGCATTCATCAAATTCGAAGTGGTCCTGTTTCAGTACAGCCATTCGTTTTCCTGGAAGGATATTAACTTGTCCTTTGGTTGGGTCGACCTCACCGGAGAGTATTTTCAGGAAAGTTGATTTTCCGGCTCCGTTGGCTCCGATAACACCATAACAGTTCCCTTCGGTAAACTGAACATCAACTTCATCAAATAAAATTCGTTTTCCGAACTGCAGGGTTAAATTGGAGGTACTGATCATAACATCAAATATTGTAAAACTGGCCGCAAAGGTAGGCTTTATCAGGCTTTCCGCGGCTATATCATTAGGAAGAAGGCTTAAAATGCCCGATTTTATTCGCTTTTTTTTAACAATGGCTTGCGTGGTAAGTAAAAACCTCCGATATTCGCGCCGTATTCATTCACAGAAAACCAAAAAAAACCAAAACAATGAAAATTAAAGTTTTAGCTCTTTCTGCAGTTGCCGCTATCATGGTAGCTTGCGGTGGCGGGTCAACCCCCGAAGATGTTGCAAAAAAATTCCACACAGCTATCACCACCCAAGATTGGGGTACTGCTAAGGATCTTGCAACTACAAAAGGTAAAGAACAAGTAGATGCTGCTAAAGGTATGGCAGAATCAATGGGTGCTCTTGGTGGTGCTGAGAAGCCTGCTGCTCCTGAAATCGAAGAAGTTAAATGTGAGACTAAAGAAGCTGAGTCTACATGTACTTGTAAGGAAAAAGGCGGAAAAGAAACCGTTTACAACCTGAAGAAAGAAAACGACAAGTGGGTTGTTGACTACAGCAAAATGGGTAACATGGGCGGTGGAGACATGGAGCCAACGCCTGAGCCAGAACCAGAACCAACTGACGTTGAAGGTGAAGCTACTGAAGGTGAAGTTGCTCCAGTTGAATAATAGCTTTTGAGAATACAAATTCTTGCTATATTTCTATTAATTATCCCCGTTTCAGGTTGTAACCTGAGCGGGGATAATTCTTTAGAGCCGGTGGCAAAAGCGCCACTGGTCCCCGATTCTGTTGTGTTTTCCGTAAAAGAAGGCGATTTCATCCTCCGTCAGGGAGGTGGTGCTTTCAGCGAGAAGATTATTGAATTTATGGGGGAACAACGCCATTTCTCACATGTTGGAATGGTAGGTGTTATTAATGGTAAACTGCGCGTCATCCATTCCGTTTCCGAAGAGATGTCGGGACGAGATGGTGTGCAGACCCAATCACTGCGGGCATTTGCTAACGATGTTGCAGATAGCAACTATTGCATTGTTCGTCCCAAAATGACAAAAGAAGAGATTCGTCAGATGATGGATCTTGCCCAACTCTATCTGAAAGAGCGCCGTACGTTTGATTATGATTACAATACGGATGACTCCTCGCAATTGTATTGTATTGAATTGGCCTATTTCACATATGGAACGGTGATGGGCAAAGATCGCTTTGATATCAAGCAATGTGCTGATGGAATTTATATTCCCTTATTCAGTACTTTCTTTAAACCTGATTTTTTTGAGACCATCTATTGTCTGAAAAACAATTAAGGCTTTATTTAACAGGAATTTATCTCCCCTCTTCCAATCCTACATGAAACAATGCATCTCCCTGGTGGACTACGGGATTATTGTTCATTCCGATGATATGTCCGCTGTATTTGGAAAGGACTTTAATTTCATACTGTCCAAAAGGATCGTTGATAACCCCAACAGGTTGATTTTTTTGAACGGGATCACCGGAATCCACAAATGGTTTAAATAATCCTGCGCGGTTGGCTCTGATCCAGGAGCTATCCATAAGGAGAATTCCTTTTCGCTCTTCGTATTTCTCGTTGATCATTCCCAAATAGCAAAGTAAACGCTTGGTGCCATCGATTGCTTCGCTTATGGATAACTCATCAAAGCGCATGGATTCTCCTCCTTCGAAGACGATAATTGGTTTCCCCATTTTCGATCCCTGGTGGCGGATTGATTTGGGAATTAATCCAGAATTGAGGGTGAAAGGAGCAGCAAAGGCTTTTGCAATGAGCTCGGAATTTTTATCGACCAGTGAATAGCGCATTTGCGGATAATTGGTACGTTGTGCTCCACCGGTATGAAAATCCACTCCGTAATCGATGAGTGGTAAAATGTTTTTTGTGAGATGCCACGCAACACGACTTGCCAAGGAACCATTCGAATCGCCGGGGAAACTGCGATTCACATCCTTCCCATCGGGAACTTCACGCGAATAGTTCAGGAATCCAAAAACATTGAGCACCGGAATGGCAATAATAGAACCGGCAATCAGCTTGTTAAACATACCTTCTGAAGTCATTCTGCGAATAATCTCGATTCCATTCACCTCATCGCCATGTAATCCACCAGAAAGCAGTAAAACAGGTCCTTCGACCTTGCTTCGGTAAACGAACACGGGCATATTGATCATCATTCCGGATGGTAGACGTGCGATATCGTAATTGATAATCTTGCTTTCGCCCGGAGCTACCGATTCTTTTCCGATTGTGATTGCCTTAGCCATGCTTCCATTTTTTATAAAAGTACAACTCCTTTTGAGCAAGGGTCAGGATTGGAAAGAAAATTTTTGGCTTTCTAAAAAAGTAATCGTTCTTCCATTTAATTTGGTGGCGATATAAGGACCTATGATCCACCCCGGCACTGAGCTCCGCTTTATTAGTAACGAAGTTGGAAACGGCGTTTTCGCCACTACGTTTATTCCCAAGGGAACAATCGTATATATTAAGGACAAATTAGAGATTGTAATTCCTCCTGATGATCCGCGAAGGAATGATCCGCTTTACAAGGATGTGATTGAAAAATATTCATACACCGAACCCAATGGGAATTTTGTGCTGAGCTGGGATATTGGCCGATATGTTAACCACTGTTGCAACTGCAATATCATTAGCACCGGATACGGTTTTGAGATTGCTATTCGCGATATACAGGCGGGAGAAGAGATTACCGATGAATACGGACTTTTTAATTCCGGTTGGGAAATTGACTTGGTATGCACAAAACCGGGATGCCGAAAAAAATTGCAGCCATCGGACCTCGATCTGAATTATGAAAAATGGGATGCAGCAATAAAAAGTGCATTCGACTATTTTGAAAAAGTTGATCAGCCTCTATTAAAATACATGGAACCAGAAATTAAGGACAAGCTGAATAGATTTCTGAAAGAAGGTCGCGATTACATTTCCGTGCTTGAACTAAAAATAAAATAGTTCATCGCTTAGGCGATTCCAACCATGAGCGCAGAATTAATGCGGCACTGATAGCATCGATTGCACCTTTATTCTGCCTTTGCTTTTTACTTGCTCCTCCAATAATCATGCTCTGCATTGCTATGGATGAGGTAAATCGTTCGTCGACACGCACAATTTCAACCTGTGGAAATGTCCGTCGCAAATGAACACAGAGTTCATTGATCAATTGAGTGGAATCTGTATCGGAACCATCCAGTTTTTTAGGTTCACCAACAACTACAGTTTTAATTTTTCGCAGAGGGATGTTGCGTGTTAACCAGGCAGTCAGCTCCGTAGAATGAATCGTTTCCAAGGGACTCGCAATCATTCCCAATTCATCTGAAATGGCAAGTCCTACTCTTTTGGTTCCATAATCAATACCGAGGGCCACGCTCATAAATCAACCTCCTTCAGCTTGTTCTTTATTTCGTTTACAATATCGTTTGTTGTTTGATCAGCATTGACGATAATTCTTGCTCGTTCATAAAACTCACTGCGCTGAGCGAGCGTATGTTCGATATAGGAGAACAACTCCTTGCCTTTTAATCCTGCCAATAAAGGACGCGATTCCATTTGATCGTTTAACCGCCGGGAGAGTGTATCCGCAGAAGTTTTAAGGTAAATCATCACACCCGACATCTCCATTTTACGACCATTCCCCAAAAAACAAGGCGTACCACCACCGGTTGCCAAAACGCCATGCGCGTTTGATTTTATCCACTGATCCAGCAGTTTTGATTCGCGTATTCGAAAAGCCTGTTCTCCTTCTTGTTTAAAAAGAATAGAAACAGGTAATCCACTTTCCTCTATGATGATCTGATCGAGGTCGAAAGCAGTCAAATTCATGTCCTCTGCCAGCAGTTTTGCTACTGTAGATTTACCAGAACCCATGAATCCGACGAGATATAAACGCATGTTCAAAACTAATGCTTTTACCGAAACTCCTGATTTTTCAGGGATTTTAGGGTGAGATTCGATACAGATTCATGTTTTTTTCATTCTGCTTTTGGAAAACAGAATCAAGCCATTATATTTGCACCCGCTTTCAAAGGAAAGTGTATTGATTTCGTAGCTCAGCTGGTAGAGCACAACACTTTTAATGTTGGGGTCCTGGGTTCGAGCCCCAGCGGAATCACAGAAAAGCCCGAGGCAGATAAACATCGCCACGGGCTTTTTCATTTTATAAAAGTTGGATAATCAGTAAAAATCTCAACAAGAAAAAAGGAACGATTATTTTTTCATTTCCTTTTTTTCCTTCTGTTTCGCCTGCTTTCTGAAATATCTTCTGAAAAGAAAATTATGTTTCATCGCTTCCATATTCTCACTGAAAGACGCAGATCCTGATTTCAGGTTTTTCATGCTTGCTTCCAGATCATTTACAAGGGATGTGTCGGAAAGAACTGATGATGCTACTCCTCCACCCGACTGAATTTTATAGGTAATCTGTCGAATATCGCCGGATATCATCTGCACCGAATCTGCTGCGTTTTGAAAATTCGTTAGCGTTTGAGCAAGATTGGATACATATGCAGTATCGTAAAGTAAAGCACCAACCAAGCCTTTTCCTGCTTTTAATCCTTGCGATATCCGGATCATATCGTTTGAAAACACCGCTGCATTTTTGCTTGATGCTGCCAAATTATCGAGGATACTGGTTGTGTTTACAGCCATAGTGGTATCTGCCAGAAGTCCCCACAGCGATTTGGAATTATTAATCTTCTCAGTCATTCGTTTAAGATCGGCAGTGATGAGCATGATGTTTTGGTTGGTAATTGCCAGAGTACGGATCATTTCATCCATCTCCACCGAACGAATACTTTGTATTTGGTCACCATTTTCGATAGAAGAGGATGGCTCGGCAATGCTGTTGATGTTTACGAGACGATTCCCCATAAGTCCATCTGTGCCAATACTCGCAAAGGCATTCTTCTTAATGAATTTGGCAGATTCCTTATCGATAACCATTGTAACCAAAATTGAAGTATCATCGACTATTTCAATGTTTTTCACTGTACCTACATCTATACCCGAGTATCGGACATTATGGCCTTTCATCAATCCACCAACATCGTAAAAGCGGGTTGAGATCGTTATCGTGTTACCGAAAAAATTTTGCTTGTTTCCAATGAAATACAATGCGGCAATCAGAAATGCTGTTCCGGCAATTACAAATACACCGAGGCGGATATTTTTAGATACGTCGTTACTCATACTAGAAAAATGATCTGACTTTAGGGTCGTTAAATTCTTTTAACTCATCAAATGGACCGGTTGCATAGTTTGTTCCATCGATGAGCATTGCAATGCGGTTGGATGCAATTTTTACGCAATTCATATCGTGCGAAATAATAATGGAAGATGTGTTGTATTTTTTCTGAATCTCCACCATGAGTTGACTAATTTCTCTTCCGGTAATCGGATCGAGTCCGGTGGTTGGTTCATCGTAAAGGATAATTTCCGGTTTGAGAATTAATGTCCGTGCCAATGCAATCCGTTTCCGCATCCCTCCGGATAATTCTGAGGGCATCATATCGACGGTTTCCTCAAGACCAACATTACTCAGTGCTTCCATTACAAGATCATCCACGTTTTCCGGTTTGTCTTTGCGTCGGTGACGTCGTAATGGAAACTCAAGATTTTCGCGGATGGTCATTGAATCGTACAGTGCATTGCTTTGAAAGAGAAATCCAACTTTTACCCTCATTTCATCCAATTGCCGTCTGTTCAGATTTCCGACATCTTCACCCAATACAGTTATGGAACCTTTATCTGCTTTTAGCAAACCTATCACGCATTTAATCAGCACTGATTTTCCTGAGCCGGATTTTCCAATTACTGCAATATTTTCTCCCCTGAAAAGATTAAGACTAAAATCGCGCAATACATGATTGCTGCCGAATGATTTGCAAAGTCCCTTAATTGACATTACTATTTCGTCCGACTGAATAGCCTTTGCTATGTTTTTGTTTTCCATCATCAGGTTAGTCCCATCAAGTCGGCAATTTGTACTGCGATCAGATCAATAATAAAAACGAGAATAGATGAAACAACAACAGCAGAATTTGCAGATCGTCCAACACCTTCTGTACCTTTTTGAGTTGAAAATCCCTTATAGCAACCCACTATTCCGATAGCGAAACCAAAGAAAAATGTTTTCAGTAGTGAGGGCAAAAGATCATTGAAGGTAACACTCTCGAAAACCTGATTCCAGAAAAGATCCCAACTCACCACACCTCTGATATTGGCACCCAGATAGCCGCCGTACAATGAAATTGCGTCTGCAAACACCACTAAAACCGGAATCATCAATGTTGTTGCCAACACACGCGTAACCACCAAAAACTTATACGGATTGGTACCTGATACATCCATGGCATCAATCTGTTCGGTCACTTTCATGGAACCCAATTCTGCGCCAATACCGGAACCAATTTTTCCAGCGCAGATCAAAGCCGTTATTACCGGAGCAATTTCACGAATCAGTGAAACAGAAATCATTTGCGGCAACCATGCCTCAGCACCAAATTCCACCAATGTTGGTCGCGACTGAATAGTAATTACCAGACCGATGATAAATGCAGTTAATGCTACAAGTGGTAGTGATTTGTAACCGATATAATACGATTGACGCAGAAATTCCCTGAATTCGTAACGGGGGACAAAAGCCTCAGCAAAAAAGCGACCTGCAAATCGGGAAATATCCCCGGTTTCGAATAATATGTTGCGAAGGCCTTTAAATCTCATCCGACAAAATTGCTTTCGAAATTTCAGCAAATCAACATGCCGGCGGAATGAGTAGGGTCATACCACAAAACTGATAAAGATCATAATTTACAAAAAATCCGTAACTCAACTGCAAACAGGAAATTGGAAAGGAGATCTGAGTCTGTAAAAAGAATAAACCCCGACGTTTCCGCCGGGGTCCTTCCAAACCAAATCAGCAAGTAGATCAGTGTTGAACCATCAGTCGAAGGTTTTTTGTCGATCCATTCGCTAATACAGTAATAACATATGTACCTGCAGAAAGTTCAGATGCATCTAAAGAAATAACATGATTTCCCTTTGATAATACTCCATGATTTGCAGCAAACACAATGCGTCCCTGCATATCTACGATATTGACGCTTACCAGGGATTCATTCAGGATTGTGATACCCAGTTGAAAATTGTTGTTTGCAGGATTTGGGAAAATTTCCATTTGAGAAACTTCATTTTCCTCTTCAACAGAAGTAACATTTCCCAGTGGAACAAGTGCTCCGCCTGTTGACAATGCAACCCACAAGCCAAAGGAAGCGCCACCGCTATTATTTGCAGGATTCAGGAATCCGGATGCAACAACAGTTATAGCATCACCTTGCAGACTCAATGTTTGCAATGGCGCTGCATAAGAAGCAACAACTACAGAACCTGATTGATCGGTAATATCAATCGTTAAATTTGAAGTTGGAACTTCCAGATAACCGTCGAATTCTCCATAGGCGATATCGTTCACCAGTGTTACTGAACCCGCCTTCACATCAACAATTGGAGCATCGGTTGAACCGTGTGCAACAAGAATATCTGTATTGGCAGCATTGCCCGCAGATTCGCGCGCACCTTGATAGATATCGAGTCCGAAAGCAGGTGCCGGAGAATACCCTGTTCCGCTTACAATTCCGTTGGCTACAACTACATACGTTTCGTTTGCTTCCAATACAACAGGGAATGTAGCAATTGCCTGCGCAACACTTGTTGATGTAGAAGGAGCGATGGCAATAGAGTGACTTACTTCGGCTGTAAGATCAATAAAGGGCGTAGCTGTGCGGAATGCGAAATTATCAAGCAAGAGTGAACCGTCCAGATACACATCTACCTGTGCAGCTGCAGCATCAGCAGAATTGTGGATCACCTGCAGACGTGCGTTTGATTCCGGAAGTTCAACGAGTGCTCCACCGGAAGGAAGGGCAACCCACAATCCGAATGCTGCACCGTTGCTGTTGTTTGCAGGATTCAGGAATCCGGATGCAACAACAACTAAAGCCTCTCCATCAAGATTCAACGTGCTCAAAGGAGCCTGGTAAGAACGAACCACAACTGCACCTGAAGCGTCTGTAATGTTGAGCGTGTAATCTGCAGTATTCAATTCGAGGTAACCTGCAAAATCTCCGTAAGCAGCATCGTCTACAATTGTACCTGCTCCAGGCACAAACACATCTACTGTAGGAGCATCAGTTGAACCGTGCACAACAAGAACGTCCGTATTGGCAGGAACCAAGGCTGCTTCGCGACCCATATCGTAAACATCCAGTCCGAAAGCAGGTGCCGGAGA
>DEHO01000078.1 GCA_002351955.1 Flavobacteriales bacterium UBA2798 | reverse complement strand
CTTCAAGGTATTCTTTGGTGGTATATATCCCTTTTCCGATACCTCCCTGATTGGTGATTACAAAGAAGGTATATCCCTTTTTCTTGGCACTGTTAAGAAAGGGAATTAGATCCGGTAACAGGGAAATATCTTCCTTTTTCCAGGTATAATCACCGCGTTCCATATTGATCACCCCATCGCGGTCCAAAAACAATGCTTTTACCTTCATAGTGATTCGAAAAACTGAATGATCTGTCGGAAAAATTCCGGTATCAGTTCTACATCCATCAGCAAAGTAAAGACAAATCCGAATACTGCTCCCCAGAAATGGGCATCATGGGCAATATTTCCCCGACCTCTTTTATCCATTACTGCCTCAAAAACAAGATACAGTATTCCAAATACAAATGCGGGAATTNNAATAGAGGTAATGTCCTGGCAACAATGCAATGAAGGAAAACACAATGGCAGATGTGACCCCCGAAGCACCAACGGCGTTATAACCGGGGTTATCCTGGTGCCGCTTTAATGCTGTTGGCGTGGCGAAAACAATTCCTCCGGTATAGAGCAGGATAAAGAGCATGGTTGCTTTGTCGCCAAAATGTGCTTTGAAGAGGATTTCGAGAATACTCCCGAAATTGTAAAGCACAAACATATTGATGAACAAATGGAAAAAATCGGCATGAACAAAAGCATGCGTGATCAATCTGTACCACTGTCGGTCGTGCTTTATGCTGTAGGGATTGAGTGACAGCTTATAAAACAGATCCTTGTTCTGAAAGCACATCAATGAAACTATCACATTGGCTGCGACAAGTAAAGTTGTGATATCATATTGCATCATTCGCGCTGAAGCAATATATCATGAATGATCTCAAAACGGTTCTGACCATCATCGCTTATTTCGATCTCTTCCTGAAATCCGCTGAATCCTTCTGATTCCACAAAAAAGCTGTACCGACCGGGAGGCAGAATAACCACGTATTTCATGGTGCTGCTGTTAGGTTGGTATTCTCCAAACAATTCACCCGTGGCCAGGTTGGTTACACTGATAAAGGTTGCGTTGGGTTTGAGGGTAGAATCGGCAGAACGAATAACACCTTTGAAAACTGTGTATCTGGTTTCGACTTCCAGAAAATTGACTTTGTAGATATCCATATCTCCAAATCCTTCCGGTCGAATGGCTGCCAGGTACCCGTATTTTCCGTCTTCACTCACCCTGAAATTCATATCATCTCCAAGGGTGTTGATGGGATAACCCAGACTACGGACATCCATAAAACGTTGTTTTTCCTCGTTGAATGTGGCCTTGAACAGATCGTATCCTCCCATTGAAGTATGTCCCTTGGAGGAGAAATAAAGTGTATTGCCATCCGGAGAAACAGAGGGGAAATCCTCATCGTACAAGGTATTTACGGAGGGACCAAGATTTTGTGGATCCGACCATTTTCCATTGGGAAGTTTTCTGCAAGCGTACAGATCGATACCACCGTATCCACCTGGACGATCGCTGGCAAAATAGATGGCACTGCTATCGGAGCTCAGTGTTGCCGCAATTTCGGTATAACGAGGAGAATTGATCTTTTCATCGAGCGGTAATTCCTGTCCGAATTTTCCATCTTTCCTGAAAACCATCCGTAACTCTGAACTTCCGTTCGGGTTCTCCCTGAAAATAATAGCCACATTTCCCGAATTGGAGAGTCCCACAATATTTTCTTCTGTTCCGAACTGGTTAACCCCTTCGAGCATTACTGCTTTTCCATATTTGCCGTCTTGTTTGGTACTGATGTAAATATTTGAGAAATAACCACCATTGGTACGTTCATACGAACCATCGTTTCTTCGGGAAGTAAAGAGAATAAAACTTTCATCGACGGGAAGGAATGGCAGATAATCGGGATTGGAGGAATTGACATTTCNNATTTCTACCCAGATTTTCGAAGGAAACCTTTACAGGGAATTTGATCAATTCTTTTGCATTCTGACAATAATCGATGTAATGTCCCGCCTCTTTGCGGTTATCCGGAGCACCGCTGCCCAGTTCAATAAATCGGGTAAATGCTTTAATAGCTTTATCGAATTCCCCATTAAAATGGTAGGCACGTCCTAACAAATACAGCGCATTGGGATCGTACTGTGCGAGTGAAGTAACAAACTCCAGGTAAGAGATGGCTTTGGTTTTGTCGATGTTCGTGTTCAGGTAACAAACGCCGATACGGTAATTGACCTGAGCATCTGCTGGCGTTTTTTCATAGAGCAGAATATACTCCTCGAGAGCAGCTTCAAAGTTTCCGGCTTCAAAAAACCGAGCNNCGAGCCGCTTTTTTGCGGTCCTGCGCATTCGACAAGGCCATGCATCCTAATGCAATAAAGAGGAACATCAGATTTTTGAACATAGAACAAATCTAAACAACTGTAAGTTGCATAGCAAACTCCGGACCGCTATTCACGAAAGAGGCTGAGAATGTAAAAAAACCGAAAACCGATTCAGGTCTGATTTATTAACCATACCTCAACAGCAATATTCAAGGCGAAGTGCATGATCCTTAAACCATTTGTTAAAGCTTCCTGAGTTTTTTTTCAACAAAACCAATTAATCAACAAAATCCATTTAGTCCTTCTGTTCGCGTTGTGGTTTTATTACATTTGTGTTTCTACCTGCAAGGATGTTCCGATGAGTAAAGGATTACGATTTTTCAAAGAATTTCTAAAGGAGAGAAAGACGGTAGGTGCGCTTTCTCCCAGTTCAATTTTTCTTGCCAGAAAAATGCTGGCTCCGATTGATTTTGAAAAGGCACGAGTCATTGTGGAATTAGGTCCGGGCACCGGCATCTTTACCAAGGAGGTACTTAAGAAGCTTCATCCGGATGCAAAGCTTCTCGTGTTTGAAACACAAAAGAATTTCTGCGAGATGATAGAGCGCGACATTAAGGATTCACGCATGATTCTGATTAATGATTCTGCCGAAAAAATTCAGGAATACCTTCAGAAAAACGGCCTTGAGAATGCCGATTACACCATTTCCTCCATCCCGTTTACCGTAGTACCATCGCAAATAAAAAACACTATCCTTTCACAGGCTGTTAAATGCCTTAAACCGGGTGGTATTTTTATTCAGTTTCAGTATTCGCTGAATGCGCACAAATTGCTTAAATCCTACTTCAAAACCGTGAAGCTCGATTTCACACCCATGAATATTCCGCCGGCGTTTATTTACAAATGCAGCGTTTAAATTTTAAAGCATTTGATTCTACAACTTAAACCCGGTACTTCCGAACAATTAGCACATGAACTGGCCGAACGATTCTCGGCCTTTTGTGTCTTCGATGGCGGGCATTTTCTCCTCGTAACTTCTTCTTCACAACACCAGGCCGATCCGGAAACAGAACCTTACGTTGAGAGGATTCAGACCTTTACGGATGATATGCAACTCTCCTCCCGAAGCTGGCAAAAGCCTACACGTGAAGTTATCGTTGGAAATAGTCATTTTGGCAATGGTAAAACCACTGTTGTTATGGCCGGTCCCTGTTCCGTAGAATCGGAGCACCAGATCCGCGAGATATCAGGTATGCTTGTGGAACAAGGACTGGGAACCTTACGTGCCGGAGCTTTCAAACCCCGTACATCGCCTTACACTTTTCAGGGATTGGGCAAAAAGGGATTGGAACTGCTTCTGAAAATGAAACAGGAATTCGGACTAAACATCATCACAGAAGTGCGCGATTCCACCCATATTGAGGAAGTCATTGAAGCTGCAGATATTGTTCAGATCGGAGCAAAAGCCATGTATGATCAGGGAATTTTGCGCCGCTGCGGAAAATCGGATAAGGCCGTAATGATCAAACGTGGATTCGGATCCACGCTACAGGAATTGGTTCAGGCAGCCGAATTTGTGATGTCGGCCGGTAACCTTCGGGTTCTGCTTTGCGAGAGAGGAATTCGAACATTTGAAACCAAAACCCGATTTACACTCGATCTATGCGGAGTGGCCTGGCTGAAAGAGAAATGTAATCTTCCTGTAATACTCGATCCCAGTCACGCTATGGGTTATGCCTATGGTGTTCCCGACCTTACCCGGGCATGCACGGCTATGGGAGTTGATGGATTGCTCATTGAAGTACATCCCGATCCTGCCAATGCACTTAGCGATGCATCACAACAACTCACTCCTCAACAATTCCGCGATCTTGTTGCATCTTTGCAGCCCATTGCACAAGCAGTAGGACGAAAAATTTCCTGACTATGAGTTCCAATTACATCCGCAATATCGAATACCTGTGCCGCAAACACAAAACCGACCAAAGCACATTGGCGGATACCATCGGAATTGACTTTACCGATCTTCGCCGACCAACACCTGATGATCTGACCAGGATTGCCGATCATTTTGAAATTACACTGGATCATCTGATTCGAATTCCTGTTTACAGAATCGATGAGATTCGTTCGAAAAACATCAAACTTTTTGTAACTGATGTTGATGGAGTTTTAACGGATGGTGGTATGTTTTATACCGAGAGTGGAGATGAATTCAAAAAATTCAATGCAAAAGACGGATTGGCCATTAAAGCATTACAAGCAAAGGGCATACATACAGGTATTATCAGTCACGGCATCAACAAAGATCTGATTGGTCGGCGTGCTGCGTTGCTCGATGTGAAACTTGTTGAAGTTGGAACCACTCCAAAACTGGATATTCTCAAAGCATGGTGTTCGCAACTCGGAATTGAACTGAACCAGGTTGCCTATATTGGTGATGATCTTACCGATCTGGATTGTATCAAAGCAGTAGGACTCTCTGCTTGTCCGGCTGATGCAGTGGACGCGATTAAGCGGCATGCACTTGTTGTTACCCGTCGCAACGGAGGTGATGGATGTGTACGCGAATTGCTCGACGATTATCTGCTGTAAAAAGCATGGCTTCATTCCGCTACTTTATACTCTTCAAACCATTTGGAATGCTCTCTCAGTTCAGTCGCGAAGGAGATCACCCCGCTTTAAGTGATTTAGCTTTTTCCTTCCCAAAAGATTGTTATCCTGTTGGAAGACTCGACCATGATTCGGAAGGATTGTTGCTGATTACAAATGACAAAGGACTGAATCATCAACTCCTGGATCCACAATATAAACACCAGCGGACCTATTGGGTGCAGGTGGAAGGACACATCAACGAAGAAGCGATAGGCAAACTTGAGAGCGGTGTTGAAATCAGCATCAACGGGAAAAAACACAAAACCTTACCTGCAAAAGCCAAAGCAATTCAGGCACCAGCATTACCCGAACGAAATCCGCCGATCAGGTTTCGAAAAAATGTTCCGGATTCGTGGCTGGAACTTGCACTTACAGAGGGAAAAAACAGACAGGTAAGGCGAATGACAGCAGCAACAGGGTTTCCGACATTGCGTTTAGTGCGATCGGCAATTGCAAACCTTAAATTGGGAACACTTCAACCGGGCGATGTTCAGGAAATGGATTCCAAAGAACTTTTTCCCTTGCTGAAAATAAAAAGATCCTGAGCAATCTTTATTCTTTCCCTCCAAACAAAAATCAGCACAACGAGGTATTCCAATCCCACAAAAACAGGATAGAGAAAATGAATTTCACCGTCGTAAAAAATGTAACTCAGAGGGATCAATAAACTCCAAACAATTGGAAATTTCCAATCGAGAAACATAGCCGGAATCAGCAATAAAACAACATACCAGGGGTGAACAACCGAAGAAAAAAGCAGTAGTAAAAAATAGACTGTTCCACCGGCGGCAATGAAATAATTTATTCCATTGCTATCCTTAGGTTTACGCATTGCAAAAAAAGCAAGAATGCAACAAACCAAACAAAAGAAAAAGATTCCGGAATAATACAAGGGATTGAATCCAACCAGGTTTTTTCCAACTGCGCTGGTCAGGTAATGGATGGAAGCATTGAACTCGAATTTTTGAAGGAACAATCCAAATGAATCAAGGAGATAATTCATGTCATTCCCTCGTATAAAAGGCACAAATAGAATTGCTATTGTACCGCAGGCAATGAGTCCGGACCACATTGTTTTTCTCCATCCAGCAACAGTCAGCAACAGTGGAAAATAAATCAGGGTTAACCATTTTATTCCGACAGAAAAGCTGAGCAGGATTGCTGCCGGTATCCATTTTTTTTCGAGAAGAAAACCAATGGAAGCAACCAGAAAAAGTATCATTAATCCATCGAAATGCAGGTTTCCTGTAAACTCAACAATGACCACGGGATTGAACACCCAGACAGCAATACCTGAGGGTTCAATTTTAAATTTTCTGAATAGACGAAGCAGAACAAATACTAATATCAATTCTGAAAGAATCAGGAAAACCCGAAAACTGATCAATGTTCCGAAATACGATTTTCCGGTTATTGTTGCGCTAACAAAAAACACCTGTGCAAGCGGGGGGTAAATGGTAGGATAATCGGGAGAATTCAAAACACAGTACAAATCGCGGTTTTCTATTGCCACTTTGCTGCCGTCCGACATCAATTCTCCAGGAGTAGAACCATAAACGCCTTTCGAAGATTCCGACAAACTAACTTTTGCATCCCAAAAAAAACGATAATGGTCTTCGGTCAAACGAGGTTCTGCAAGCAAAAATACCAGGCGCAGGACTAATCCGGTTAGTAGAATTGCACCCGGACTTCGCAGCCGGTATTGACCATTTATGGCAATCATGTAATAGGCCAATCCCCCAATCAAAAACGGAATTCCGATCGTCCAAAATATACTTCTGTTTGCGAAATAGCCCAACACTACAAGGGAAAACAGCAAAGTACCCAGCAAGCAAAGCTGGATGAGCCATCTTTTTCCACCTTGAGAAGTGTTTTGATTCATCCTGTAAAAATGAAGGTTTTTCCCATAAAATCAGTGTTTTATCGATAAAAAGGCATTATTTTTGCCCCCCGTTTTACTACTTGTGCCAACAGCGATTACATTTCTTTCAATTATTCCACGGCTATTGTCAATTCCGACAGTACTGCTTTGCATTGGTGTGAACGCGCAAAGCATTCGTCAGGAGGTAAAAACATTGACTGAATACTGGAATCAGTATCTGCCCAAAGTACAGAGTCCCGCCGTAAAGCCCAATTTAGCAAAAGCCGAGGGTCTTTTTCATAGTGGTTTAAATCCAAGTGCAGGAATTTCTGCAGATGATGAAGTGGATAGGATCAGAGCGAGAATGTACAAAACAGATCCAGGATTATCTGCAAGTGCTTCTTACCTGGAAAATTTCACACCTTCTTTCAATGAAGATGATGACAATCTCATTTACCAGAGAAGACTGCAGGCAGGGATTAACTGGGATATCCTTGAAGGTGGTTTTTACCAGAATAGAATACGCAGCGAGCAACTCAACAATTCCATCGCAATACGTCGCTTTCTGGAAGCCAATAACTGGAAAGAAGACGATTACAGTTTACGGTGGAACCAGATCATTTATGTATTTAACAAAAGTAAAATTGCCACACTTGAAAAACGTCGCGATCTTATTGAATCATTAAGTACGGAAGCTGAAAAACTACATCTATCAAGATACCTAACACGCGAAGATTATCTTCGCATTCTTTCAAGAAAAGCAGAGATCGATGCATTGCTCAATATTTACTACGACTATAATCAGCAATTCAGTGCATCGGCAGATTCACTGAAAATAAATGCAGACGAGCTCCCGGTACCTGACATTCGCTATATTGAAGTACTATCAGGTCTCGACTCCAGTTCGCGGGATAGTATTGGCCGGCTTGTTGCCCGAAATATCCAATTGGAGAACAAACTGATCAGCGATGTTCGCTTATCCACTCAACTGCGATACAACTATTATGATCTGGTAATACCCGGAAACCGAAGTTTCTTTTCGCTGGGAGTAAATCTCAGCATTCCTATTCCATTCCAAATGAATTTGCGGGGAGAATTAAACGAGGCCAGAACCAAACAATCGATGTACCACATCGACCAGCAATTACGTGGTAAGGAAAAAGAGCTGCTGAATGAATGTTATGAATACCGCTATAAGCTCAAACAATATGTGGGCTTCCATCAAAAATTTTTGTTGTATGAAGAACTGATTCGTCGCCTTAATGCAACCAGCAACATTGAACCGGAGCGATTCAATCCGATCGAAGGCTTGTTGTTGCTCGACGACATGCTCGCTGTACAAATGGAGATGACAGATATCCGTCAGAGTCTTTATCTTAAACTCCTTCGAATGTATGTAAGAACCGGCACATCTGATATTGCAGGAATTGCAGAAGTATTTTCGCTTCCGAATTATTTCGACTTCGATACATTTACCAACCGAAGCGGCTATTTGTGGTCGGCCGGTTTAGCAAAACGGTCTGCTCAGTTCATCTCAGAGTACCTTGTTTACAACAAGTTCGACAAACTCATTGTATCGCTCAATACAGACAAAGAGCATAAAAACCGACTAGTTCAACTCCTTCCACTGGTTAAGAAAAACAATATCGACGTTGAGTTGATGATCGGCGACAACGAATTGATTCGTAAAACAGGATCTGTTGCCACAGAGTTGGAAAATTTATGCAAGGGTCTAACCGACTCCACAATCAATGGAATTCACCTGGATGTTGAGCCACACACCTTTTCCGATTGGGAAACAGAAAAGGCAGCCTACATGAATAGTTACCTGCAAATGCTAAACGAAGTGCGCAATTTCTGCAATCAGCGCAAATGGAAACTCAGTGTCTCCATCCCATTGCATTATCCCGAAGAAACAGTCAACAAAATATTTTCCATTTGCGATCAGGTCATTTTTATGGCGTATGAAAATATCAAGCCTGAGTACATCGACAGAAAACTACTTCCTTATGCCGGACAAAAAGTGAAGCTGGCAGTTGCAGTTCGCACAAAAGATTTTCAGAACAGAATTCAAATTGAAAAATACCTGATCGATCTTTACCACCGCACCGGTATTGAGCAGATTGCCATTCATGATATTGAGACCCTGATCAGCATGGACGAAAAAAACCTTGAGCGATGAAAAACATCAATTTTCAACGCGGAAAACCAATGATAAGAACCTGGGAACAGGATCAAAAATCGCGTGTACCTTTTAATTGGGACAGATTTATTTACATCATCATATTAGTTGTTGCTGTATTCTTTTTTGTTCGCTACCTCTATAACAAATTCATCTATATTCAGGCTGATGGCCAGGTGCTGTTTGAGCGTGTTAATATCATGAATACAGATGATAGTCGCATTCTTACATTTCATGTTGAAGAAGGTGACGCTGTGGAAATCGGTGATTCTCTTTTTACCTTTTTCGAAGATGAAGATGCCTTTGGAAGATATACATCAGCAGGTGGTAGTTCTGCTTCACTTACCAGAAATAATGATCCTGAATGGGTGGAACGTGAAATCTATTCCATCCAGCGTCAATTAGCCGGAAATGAAATTCGACTAAAGGAAGCAAAAGCAGAAATTCAATTGAAGGAAAGTCAACTCGAGCGTACCCGCAATGAAGTTATACTTGATATTTTA
The DNA here is from genome assembly GCA_002351955.1 of Flavobacteriales bacterium UBA2798. Lineage (GTDB taxonomy): Bacteria > Bacteroidota > Bacteroidia > Flavobacteriales_D > UBA2798 > UBA2798. The sequence goes on along the minus strand of DEHO01000078.1, from coordinate 23,737 downwards.
CCACACAGCAAATTGCAGGAACTGGAGAACAGCATTGCAGGTTTAAAGTTCGATGTTGAGCGTATTGAAAGTGAAATGCAGGTTAGTAAACGTTTTCTTGGTCAACTATACGGTATACGTGGAAAATCAAAACCTGACCATGCAAACATCAGTTCTACAGGAGGGGGTGGTGCAGCCGATGATGAGGGTAAAAAGGTTTTTTATTCGCCGCTAAAAGGAACAATCACCAAAATCAATTTCCAACCCTTCGAAGTTGCTTTGAAGTCGGAAGTTATCATGTCAATTCACCAGCCGGAAGATATCTTCATAAAAGGGTTCTTTGAACAGGAAGACATCAATGAACTAAGAGAAGGAGATCAACTTGAGGTATGTTTCCCGGATGGAACAAAGAGCATAGGTTATATCCGTCGCTTCTATTTTGCTACAAACACACTTCCGGAAGAGTTCCAGAAAAAATATGAACCAACAACTCGTAGTCTGGTTGCGGATATCTATCCATTGAATGAAACCGAACTTTCGAAATGGAAAGCTTTTTATAAAATGAGTGTCACCCTGATAAAATCCAAATACTAAGCCATGGAAAACAACAATCAGGATACCTTATACCAGGTTGTAGATAATGTTCTGGAATTTCAAGGCCATCGTTTTTTTGTTGCCACTCAGGGCACATCATTAAAAACGGAACAGGCCTTGATTNNGCAGGTGATTTGAATTATACCCTTCATATCCTAAAAAAAATACGTGGTCACCTCAACCCGGAGCTTTACCTAAAGCCAATATTTCTTTTAAAAGGAAATGAAAAACATGATCCTCTTGTAAACAACCTTACCGATGGTGTAATTTATTCGCTCGACCAGGTAAAGCTTGTTATTCCGGTTATGGAACAGATCTATCTGAAAGTGGCAGATCTTAGCTTTACACGTTCGTTATCATTCGAAGCTCAGATGATCGACAAGATCCTGAACATGATGTACAGCCGCGACAAAAAAGAACTTGAACCTATCCCCTACTTCAATTCGGGTATCGGGTACTCTTTTCCTGAGGCAAGTATCAATTTTGGTTACATGGACGAATGGCAAGTGCTCGATATCCTTGACATTGCAGAAAAAGAAGGTTTGTTTGCCAGTGAATACCTTGATCGCATTTACCTCTGCAACAATTGCAGCGGTGGATTTTTATCCTATCGTGAAGTTTGTCCGCATTGCGCATCCACCAACGCAAGCAGTGAAGATCTCATTCACCATTTCCCCTGTGCCTTTATCGGACCAATCAGCGATTTTAAAAACGAAATTGACAATCAGTTAAACTGTCCGAAATGCAATAAAATGCTTCGACACATTGGCGTTGATTATGACAAACCCTCAATCATTTACACGTGCGGGAAGTGCAACAGTAAATTTCAGGATATCAGTGTGCGCGCAAAATGCATGATGTGCACAAAAGATGCAGAGGTGCAATACCTCATTCCGCGTGATGTGAAGATGTACAGGATGACGAAAAAAGGTGAAACATCCGCACAGACCGGTTATATCAGCACTTCAAAAGACATCGAAGAATTTATTGGAACAGTAAAACTGGAAACCTTCAAGACAATGATCAAATATGAGATCGAGCGTCTTAAACAAACCGATTACAATTCGAATATTGCGGGTATCTACTTGAAAAATGCAGGTGAACTATATTCCATGATCGGAGCAAGTTCACAGCGGGCACTCTTACGTGACCTTGTTGAAATTGTAAGAAGAAACATTCGTTCTTCCGATTTGATTACGTTTCAGAATGTAAACATTGTTCTTGTTTCGCTGAATGAAATTCCAACCAAAGTGGCAGATAATATCCTTAAGGAAATCATCAATATCATTAGCCGACTGATCAAACAGAACTTTAAGAATTTCGATGTAGATATCCGTTATAGTGTTCATCAGTTGAATACCCGCCTATCGCACGAATTGCAAATACAACAGGTAACAAAAGATTTTGTTGACTAATGGTTGAATTCTGGGACGACTTTTTTTCTTACCTGGCTTCGGTCGGTTACATGAAGCTTGTCCGGATTTTCTGGTTCTATTTTCTGTTTGAATTCTTCAGGTACATTTTTTTAGAAACGCTGGCTTTGTTTTCATGGAAATTCAAACAACGTGTTAATCGAAAGGCACTGCAGGAAGCACGCAAACTGATGTGGGATGAATCCCCTTTGGTGTCGATTATAGTACCGGGAAAGAACGAAGGAAAACACATTTTCAAACTAGCCCAATCGTTACGAGAACAGACCTACAAAAATTACGAGCTCATCATTATCGACGACGGGTCGGATGATGCTACACCGGAAATTTGCAAGAATCTGGAGCGAAACGGAATGATCACTCTGTTCTTGCGCAATGATGTTCGTGGGGGAAAAGCTTCGGCGGCTAACCTTGGATTACGTTTTGCAAAAGGCAAGTACATCATTCACCTCGATGCAGATTGTTCTTACGACCGGGATGCAATTGAAAACATCATTATTCCATTTTATTTCGATCAACGCATTGGCGCAGTTGGGGGCAATGTAATGGTGCGGAACTATAAGGAAAGTCTCTGCACAACACTTCAGGCTATTGAGTACACCGACACTATTTCTGTTGGAAGGATTGTTACATCGCATCTTGGTATTTATCGTGTAATTTCTGGCGCTTTCGGAGCCTTTCGTTCAGATGTAATGCAACGTATTGGAGGTTGGGATATTGGTCCGGGATTAGATGGCGACATTACCGTTAAAATCAGAAAACTGGGGTACAAAATCCATTTCGAACCTCTTGCTGTTTGTTTGACAAGTGTTCCGAATACCTTCCGAAAACTCATAAAACAACGTTTGCGTTGGGACAAATCATTGATCCGTTTCCGGTTGCGTAAACACCGCGACGTATTTCTGCCCAATCAGTCGTTTAAGCTGGGCAATTTTGTTTCGTTTGCAGAGAATGTAACCTATAATCTTGTCCTTAATATTTTTTGGTATGGATACCTTTTTGATATGATATTCAATTATTCATCCCAGTTGAAGTACATCATCATCATGAATTTCTTTTTGTACACGCTCAACAACTATTTTAAATTCATTTTATTTAGCCCATTCCGCGAACGCAAACATGCGCCCATTCATTATTTCCTGATTTATATTCCTCTGATGGTTTTTTATTTTGGCTACTTACTCAGGTTAGTCAGAAGTGTGGCCTACTTATCAGAGATCTTTTTCAAAGCATCCTACAAAGACCCATGGAATCCGGCAAAAACTTCCCGTCACGCCAAAGAAATGGGTTTATAACGAGCAGAATCAACCTGTCATTCCGACTGATCGAAATGCCATTTCCTTCTTGTTAATTGAATTTGAATTTTTCTTATTTTTATTTCGTGCGACACATTCTTCATTTTCTGTTTCTGTTCATGCTTATCTCATTCCATGCGAAGAGTCAGGTAAGAATAGAAGAAGCTGCAATTTTCAATCTTGGTACGTTTACCGATGAAGACGGAGATGCGGAAGACTGGATTGAGCTCCGCAACATGACCGCCTCTCCTGTGAATCTTGCAGGATACATGCTTAGCGATAATCTGAATCTGCCTCAAAAATGGATAATGCCAAATGTTACCATTCCCGCAAATGGCTTTTTAATTGTTTTTGCATCCGGTAAGGACAGATCGGGACCTGTATTACATACAAATTTTTCTATCAGTCCAGGCGAAGTAATCACCTTATACCATCCAAGTGCAGGTTTATTGAGTTCGCTTGTTTTACCAAATGTTCCACATCCTTATACATACGGAAGGGAAAACAACGGTAATCCTGCCATTCTCACACCCGCAAGTCCTGGTGCGCCAAATCCAACTAACGGCTATTGGGGAATACTCGGAGCTCCGGGATTTCAAACTACAGGCGGTTACTATTCCAATCCCGTTCAGGTAAGTATTGGTCATTACGATACCAGTTCAATCATCAGGTATACAACAGACGGATCTGAACCTACTTTACTTTCTCCGGTGTATACAGGTCCTATTACATTGGGTTTCACAAATGGACAAGCAAACAGGTGGAGCACTATTCCATCAAATCCTTCCTTGAATTATCCGCAGGGAAGTTATGATTCTCTACGGGCACAAACACGCGGATGGGTTCCTCCTTATGGAAATGTCTTTAAGGCGCATGTCATTAGAACCCGTGCATTCCCAACTTATCCCGGAGCTTTGCCCAGTGAAAGTTCAACAAGGACATTTATTATTGATCCGCTTGCGAACAATCGTTTTACATTACCCGTTGTTTCTTTGGTAAGCGACAGCACCGGATTGTTTGGGCCGGAAGATGGAATTTATATTTACGGAAATGCTATCGACGGAAACTACAATGAACTTGGCGATTTATGGGAGCGAAAAGCACATCTCGAATTGTATTCTGCCAATGGTGATCATGAGTTTTCGCTTTACCTGGGCATTCGTACGCATGGAGGCGGAGGAAGACACAGCACGCAAAAAAGTCTGAAACTTAATTTGCGTAATGCTTATGGAACGGATCAGTTGAATCATTTGGTTTTCCCAATGAAAACGCAAAACAAATTCAATGATCTAATACTTCGTGGACCGGGACACCGTCCGGATTGCATACCACGTGATGACCTCTCAGGAATGCTTGTTGAAGGACTGCCCTTTGATTATATGCATTTACGTCCGGTAATTGTTTTACTCAACGGAGAGTATTGGGGAATTCACACCATCAAGGAAAATATGAATGCCGATTATTTTTCCAATAAATACAGTATTCCAAAAGATGAAATAACCATACTCGACAAAGAAGGCGATGTTGAAGAAGGTGATCCGGCAGATGAATTTGTGTACCAGGCCATGGAAGATTTCATTAACACAGCAGATATGACAATACCTGCGAATTATGCCTGGGTCAGAACACAAATGGATATTGATAATTATATTAATTATCAGTTGGCAGAGATCTATTTTGGAAATGGCGACTGGCCCAACAGCAATATCCGAATGTGGAGAAAATTCACAGGAGCAAATTCCAATGTTCCTAATGGACACGATGGAAAATGGCGCTGGATCTTTTTCGATCTGGACGGAGGCTATGGTGGTACCTGTAACAATGTTTTTCCGGGAATGAATGGGCTGCAACAGGCAACACTTACTACCCCATTGTTCAATTCGTATACACGAGTTCTTCGGGGACTCTTAAACAATCCGGATTTTAAAGCCCAATTCATTTTAAGGTATTGCGATCTNNGTTTACCGTCCCGAAATTCTCGAGCATACAGAACGATGGAGATATCCATCCATGTCGGTAACATTGGCAGATCGTTACACAGAAATACCCGGAATGCAAGCCTGGGACAGAATTATCTACCGTCTCGATTCTTTTGCAAGCCGACGACCAACGGTACAACGAACGCAGCTTATTAATTTTTTCACCTTATCAGACAGTGTTCGCGTTACGCTAAATGTAAACGACACATTGATGGGAAGAATTAAGATCAACAGTATTTTGATTCATCCGCAACTTCCCGGAGTGCAGGGACCAACCTATCCCTGGAAAGGATTGTACATTGAGAATATCCCTATGAAGCTCACTGCAATTCCATTACCCGGATATCAGTTTGTTGAATGGCTTGGGACAGGAATTACAACAAATGAAATAACGGTAAGCTTAAATCCGGATACAACCTTCACCGCATTGTTTGCACCTGACCCAACCTACAATCCTGCTTTCGGTATTCGATTCAATGAAGTAATGGCAATGAACAATTCTGTTATTCAGGATGAATTTTCGCAATACGACGATTGGTTCGAACTGTTTAATTATTCATCAGACACTGTTGATCTGAATGGATATTTCATTTCACGAACGTTAAGTCAGCCCACACAGTTTCAGATTTTATCCGGTATACAAACAACGAAAATTGCACCATTTGGATTCAAATTGGTCTGGGCCGACAATCAGCCTGTTCAGGGAAATTTTCACACCAATTTCAATTTACCAGCATCCGGAGGAAGTCTGTATTTATTTGCTCCTGATGGAATCACTTTGGTGGACAGTATCAATTATGCAGCAATGGTAAGTGATGTTTCTTTTGGAAGGTACCCGGATGGTGCACCGGAATTTGTTTGGTTCAATTACACCACGCCAAACATGAGCAATGCGATGACGGCTATTGAAGAGTTGAATCAATCAATGCAGCTCATTCCCTACCCCAATCCCAACGGCGATGAGATCCTTTATTTGAATCGTCCTGGAAATTTTACTGTTTATGATATTAACGGTAAATGGATGGGCGATTTTTCAAACGCATCTCAGATTACACTTTCAGGTTATCCAAAAGGCATGTACCTGATCCGTGATGACAAAGGAAATTCGGCACGATTTATACGAATGTAAATGCTAAGTCCTGAAGAATTTAAGCGACTCACCATTCAGCAACGGTTCAATCGTCTGCAAAAGGATGGCGATTTTGTGGCATCGCGTTTTTACCAGAGTTTCAATGTGCATTTATTCACGCTCTATGGATTCTATGTAGAGATCTGGCAAACCATTTCATTGGGCGATGTTGCCTATATTGAAGTGGTAGGAAACGATGCAACCCTGCGCGAGTACACCAAAGACATTGATCTGAATAAGGATTTGGGGATAGGAAGATAATGGAAGTGGATTCATCTTTCCAACTTCAGGAATTCTTATTCAGTTATAAATGGCAGGTAATTACCAGAGTGAATTACTGAAAATGTTGCTTCAGGATAAGCTTTATTCCATGCTCCAGGTACTCTTACTTTAGCTTCTGCTGACCATTTAAATTCAAATGCGTTCAACGAATTACCGGATTCTTCAACAAGATCTATTTCCTGTTGATCATAAGTTCTCCAGAAATAAGAATTGATGAAATTTCTTCGATAGTGATTTCTTTTGATTCGTTCAGACATAAGATAATTTTCCCACAATTCTCCCTTATCAGTTCTAAAGTCAATACGATTGAAATTTCGTAAAATAGCATTACGGATTCCGTTATCATAAAAATACCATTTACTGGATTTTGTTATTTCCTTTCGCAGATTTCGATTATATCCACCAACCCTGTAAATAACAAAAACCTTTGAAAGTAGATCAAGGTATTGGTCAACTGTATTCCTGCTGATGCCTTTCAAATTATTAGCCAACTCATCATTATGCACTTCTTTTCCAATTTGAAGCGCAATGAGACGAAGCAAATCCATTAATTTATCAGACTTCCTGATTCCATCCATTTCAAGAATATCTCTTAATAAATAGGAATTGACAATCCCATTGAGATATTCGGCTTTGTCTTTCCAATCAGAAACTTGTTCGAGTTCCGGATAGGACCCAAAAATCAAACGTTCTTCCAATTTGTTTTTTGTTTGAATCGGATCCTCATAAAAATTCAATTCCGATTGTGATAAAGGAAATAGATAAAAAGTTTTCTCCCTTCCGACCAATGGTTCACCCAATTTATTACTTAGGTCAAATAAAGATGATCCTGTTGCTATCACCTTAATATGCGCCATTTCATCAACGATGAGTTTCAATTTTTGTCCGATGTCCGGAATTTTCTGTGCTTCATCAATCACAATTAATTCACGGGTTCCAAAAAGTCGGCGGAAATTTTCAATTTTTCGTTCTGAGAATGCATCAATGGTTGACTGATCATCACCATTAAACAACATGTAATCACCTGTAAACTTTTCCTCTAACAGTCGTCTAATGAATTGCGTTTTCCCGACTCGTCTTGCTCCCAAAATGATCAAAACTTTTTGTGGCAAAATAGAGTTCAAAAAATCTGCTTCAAAGGCACGCGGTATAAATACAGGTTGCATTGCAAAATTATTTTGACGCAATTTACATAAATAAAGTCATTTAACTGACGCAATTTACAAAAATTATGTCAAAAAATTAACAAATTTATAATTCTAACCTGACAATCTATCAACAAAAATTCTATAGATTTTTGAAAATCAACTATTTAAAACAAAAAAATTTCACTCTTTATTCAAAAACAAAAAATTAAGGATAGTATTATACACTAAAGCAATAGTAAGTGGGGAGAAAAACACTTTTTTTGAATGGAACATTCACATCACAAATTTGCAATGCAAAACCTTTCTTAGGTTATCTCATAAAAGAAATTGCAAAACAATAGTCTACCAAGTATAAGATGTGAGTTACAAAATATTAACCAGCGGAATTAAACCAACAACTATTTATTTTGCTGTTTAACCGGTTCCAGATTTTTTACTCTTACATACAAATCATACTCCATAAATCGCGTCTTGAAATACATGATGAGATCGTATTGCGAAGCGCGTTGCAGAAACTCCATATCAGGATCGGCAAATGCAATAAAATCGTCAAACTCCGATTCGGAAAGGGTAATGATATCTCCTTTCACATATTTCGCGAGCAACTCTTTCAACAATTCACGTTTGCGGTCTTCGTATTCCAGTTTTGAAGCTTTACGCTTTTCCTGTTCTACCTTGCTGAATGCTTCGTATAAGGCAGTAATCGGACTGGCAATCTTAGTATAGTTACCGGTATAAGGTGAAGTTTTTTTCATCTCCAGGCGCTTAATATCCTTCTCAATCTCCTTGAACTCACGCACTACAACAACGGTAGCCTCCGGAAGAAGTATGGCTTCTTTATGCATCTTAACCGTAAATACCTTTAATGGTGCTGAAACAGAATCCTTCATTGAAAATAGTACGGGAATATATCCGTTTGACTTAATGGTGATCGTATCTGTTTTGATGACAATCATATCGAATTCCGACCATCTATCGCCGAATGTTCCTTGCTTGGAGCGTTTATTGACCGCAAAAAAATTCATCCAGATATGTGGATTATCCGCGTCTGTCACTTTCACTTTTATGCGAATCGTGTCACCTTGGGCAAAAGCATTCCCGCCATTGAACAGCTGAAGGATAAGCAGTAAGAACAAAATGCGGACAAATGCCATAATGGAAAGGTAAAGAATTTATAAAATCAAACTGTTTTTGACCAGGATTCGATTTCAAAATTTAATTATTTTAACATACGTAAAGCCAAAATCATGCCTAAAAGAATACCTGAAGTTGACCGATACATTGCCAAATCTTCACCCTTTGCACAACCGATAATGAATCACTTACGGGATCTGGTTCACCAAACTTGTCCTGAAGCTGTTGAAGTGATAAAATGGGGATTCCCCAATTTCGAATACAAGGGAAATTTATGCAGTATGGCCGCATTTAAGGAGCATTGTACGTTTGGATTCTGGAGAGGAATTGAACTACCTGATCCGGAAGGATTGCTTGAGAGGATTGGAAAAACTGCCATGGGAAATCTGGGAAAACTCAAAAAAATAGAGGATCTGCCCAAGCAAATACATCTCGAACATCTGATTCGGGAGGCCATGAAATTGAATGAAAGCAATTCAAGTGCCCCCAAATTGAAACGTCCAAAAACGATTATTTCGATTAACCTGCCGTCTGAATTGAATAAAGCTTTTTCACAAAAAAAGAACAAAGACGCACAACACTTTTTCGAAAGTTTAGCGCCTTCTCATAAGAAAGAATTCTGCAAATGGATTAATGAAGCAAAAAAGGCAGAAACCCGTATTCGCAGAATTGAACAAACCCTTATCATGCTAAAGGAAAAAAAGAAAAAAATGTGATTTATTCGGTAGCAAGGTATCCGGTGATATTATATATAAAAAGCCAGATAAAAAGCAATGAAAAGGTAATGAACAAGGTATTCATCAACAGTTCTCCGATTTTGATAATTGGCTTATTGGGTATTTCATACATCGGATAGTAAGAAAACTGAGTGATTACCTTTCCTGTCCAATATGCAGCAATTAATCCGGTTAGCGCCACTGCCAAACCTGATTGGTCTTTCAGATCATTGGTAAACAAAATTGATATCAATCCAAACGAAAAGTTCAAACCCTGAATGTACCTACCATAGGTTTTTGCAATCTCCTGATTCAGTGGTTTTAGCTTTTTAATATCGTTGTACCAATCAAAAACTACATGTCGTACGTAAGGATACACCACAGCAGTAAACATTTGTCCGATTGCTCCAACAATGATTAACCAATTGGGTATTTCATAGGTAAACATTCCTTCTAAATCTAAAACAATACAACAGTTGAAAAACACTTTATCCTGAAAGGACGATTATTCTTCTTCATCCTTTGGTTGCTCATTTCCTTCTTCTTCCTGCTTTTTTTCTTCTTCAATTTTCCGGCTTTCTTCAACGGTAAGCGTAAGCAGATTTTCGATTCCTAATTTTTCAGCCGGTTTGCTTTTAAGCATCTTACGCAAAGCAATCAATCCGACAGAACCTCCGGGAAGAATAAATATCCCTGTCATGCCTGCAGCTTTCAGCGAATCGCCCAGTGTGTTGCGTAAATTCTCAAGCGCATGATCGTCTGTAAACACCTTTCCAGTCCGAAGATCTGTCAGGGCCTGTTCGGCATTATGGCGCAAATCGCCGGCAACAACTTTGCTTTTACGAAATTCCTTACTCAGGTTTTTTCGCATTAAACTGAATTTTCCTTTTATCCAGGTTAGATCCTGAATAATCCGCTTTTCGATATCTCCACCAAGGCTCATCGTTGCAAAATTAGAGCATAAAGCAATAGACAAAACTGAGATTTGCCGACTTTTCTCTTTTTTTTAAGCCACATCCGGTTAACAACCTCGGTCTAAATTCCGCCTAAACAAAGCTCAACTCTTTTATTTTTACCCTGTGAAAATTGCCTACGCAAACTATCAACTCAAATTCAATCATCCTTTCCGCCTGGCACACGGTGTAAGGGAAGGGACTTCAAGTGTCTTTGTACGACTGAGTTTCAAGGGAAAAAGCGGTTACGGTGAGGCTACACTCCCACCCTATCTTGAAGAAACTCCGGAAAGCGTAATCAACTGGTTGAAAGATACAGACCTTGACGGGCTTAGCCCCATTAGGGATTTTGAAGAGGCTTTGCAACAAATTCACCGTTACTCCAACGATCACTCTTTTGTACGATGTGCATTGGAAGAAGCATTACTCGATCTTGGGGGATATTCCCGTTACCCCATCCGATCGAAAGTTCCCTGTACGTTTACCTTGGGTTTGTGCGAAAATGAACAGGTACTTCAGGATAAACTTACAAGTGCAGCGCATTTCAAATTCCTCAAATTGAAATTGAATTCAGATTCGGATCGAACACCTGTGCTGCAACTCAGAAAACACAGCAATCTTCCATTTTGTGTGGATGCGAATCAGGCCTGGTCAAATGTGGAAAAGGCGCTTGACTTTACGCATTGGTTAAAAGATCAGGGTGCTGTACTTATCGAGCAGCCTTTTGGCAAGGATGAAATGGAAAAACACGCACAATTTCTTGAGTCGAGTCCATTGCCTTCCATTGCTGATGAATCCATCCAAAATCTGGATGATCTTCACGAAAGACATACATTTTTCTCGGGTGTTAACGTTAAATTACTGAAATGCGGAGGCCCACTAGAGGCGGAGGCGATGCTTCGTTTTGCTAAGGAAAAAAATCTGTTTCGTCTGATCGGGTGTATGTCAGAATCAACATTGGGAGTGAGTCATGCTCTCTCACTTTCAAAATATGCAGATATGCTAGATCTCGACGGTCCTTTTCTAATCAGTAATGATCCGTTTAAAGGTTATGGTATTCATAAGGGAAAACCATTTGCCCTGCAGCCTGAACTTGTGAATACACTTGATTTTATCTCATTATGAAAACGACACTCGTTATTGGTGCCAGTGAAAACACCGAAAGGTATTCGAATATGGCAATGAAACTATTGCAGGAATATGGTCACCCTGTAATTGCAGTTGGCAACAAGGCAGGAATGGTGAACGGAATTCCAATCGAAACCGGAACACCCCATTTCGAAAATGTGGATACTGTAACATTGTATCTCGGTCCAAAAAATCAGGTCCCTGTTTACCCTTACATTCTTTCCTTAAAACCCGGTCGTGTTATTTTCAATCCCGGCACAGAAAATCCAGAGCTTCAGAAATTGCTTAATGAAAAAGGTATTGCATGGGAAGAGGCCTGCACTCTGGTATTGCTTCGCACTGGAGGATATTAACTACTCTCCCTTAATGAATCGGATAGAAACCGAATTTACACAATAACGCAGACCGGTGTTGGTTGGACCATCATCGAACAAATGACCAAGGTGTCCACCGCAATTTGCACAAACAATTTCAGTCCGTATCATACCATGTGAAGTGTCGCGAATCTTGGATATTTTATTACCTGGCAATTCACTGTCAAAACTGGGCCATCCGCAGTGGGCATCAAATTTGGAAGCAGATGAAAACAACACTTCACCACAACCGCGACAGGAATAATTTCCATTTTCGAAATGCATCGCATATTCTCCGGTGAAAGGACGCTCAGTGCCTTTGAGGCGAAGCACCCGGTATTCCTCAGGATTTAACTCCCGTTTCCATTCTTCATCCGACTTATTTACAAGAAAAGGCATACCGCTGAATAAAAGATTCGTGAATAAGATAACGAAATAAACAGTTTTTTCGTTCTTAAGCTAACACGCATTGCCTATTTTTGTTCGAATGAGCGAAAGCACAGAACATACCCCACGCCATAAGAGAGAATTGACCCTATGGCAGTTGATACCGCTCATTGTGATCGTGCTACTGATGGTGTTTCCTTTATTCATCATCATTTACAATCATGTTCCGCCCTTTCATTTTCCGGGAACCGATTTGAGGATTGATCATGTGTTGACTTTCATAATTGTGTTTCTCAGCGTATATTATCTCGCAAGAAGAATCCGACACATGCTTTTTCTTTGCTTCGCTACAGGAATATTCACCATGATTGTTCTATCCTTTATAGGCAGGTATTCCTTCGGAGAAGTAATTAAGGATTACCGTTCATTCCTCTACAGTATCAATCAAAGTGCTATTCGGTTCGAATTTGAAGAAGAAGTTGATCCGGATGATATGATTTTTCCGAAAGCAGGTGAATTCAGAAATGCAGTTGATTATAAAAATCCATTGGTGCGCAATTATGCTGCAGAAATTGCGGTAATGCACTTTGAACGCTATGCAACAGGAAACAATCTTCGAGTTGTGCAGTTCTTCTCTATTTTCAAAGAGATCCGTAAACGATGGAGGTATGTTTTTGATCCAGTTGATGGTGATTATTTCGCAAAAGCTTCAGAAACGGTAATGCAATTACGCAGCGACGGGAAATTTAAAGGCGATTGTGATGATTATTCCATCCTGATGGGAGCTTGCATTAAAGCTGTTGGAGGAGAAGTCAGGTTGGTCCGCACACAAGTAGATGTGGGTGGGATGTCGATGGGGCATGTTTATCCCGAAGTATTGGTTGGCAATCAGAAGGATCTCGAAAACATCAATTATCTGGTTAAGGAAGTCCTGTTTGTAAAAGAAAGCGAAGGGAAACCATTGTTTTATCATGTCGATGTAAACCATAAAGTCTGGCTCAATTTCGATTACAATGATCATTATCCGGGGGGAAAGTATCAAAGCACGATTCGCATTGCAGAGCTAAGGATATAATCCACACGCCTTCGTTTCATGGATTTACAGATTCTTTATATATTGGATCAAAATCCGTCACGATGCCGAAAATATTCATTTTCATTGCTTTACTCTCTATTGGTTTTATTGCCTGCAGAAAGGATAAAGCAGTTTCGCCTGAAAGTTGCTCCCTTCGCACCTATAGCTTTTCCGCCGATGTTCAACCCATCATTCAGGCCAATTGTGCTATTAATGCCTGTCACGGTACAAATGCCAATGCGCCATTTACGCTGCTAAGCTATGGTCAGGTCGATACCGCTGTTCGCTTCCATAATTTGCTACGTGCCATCAAACACGAAGGAAATACTCCAATGCCAAGGATCGATCCGTTTCAACCTGCGGCGAATAAATTACCCGATAGCCTGATACGCATCATTAGCTGCTGGGTAGAACAAGGTCGACTCAACAATTGACCCTTATGATTGCAAAAACTTTTCTTACAACAACGCTTATTGCAGGAGGCATTTGGTACAGTGGTTCCTATTCAACTGAACGGCCATCAGCACGGTTGGATAGTAATTTACCGGTTGCTGCATTATTGTTCGAAATGGGAGAACAAAAACCCGATCATTTTATCGCTCCGATTCAACCGGAACTCGCGCTGAAAGGCAAAGAGATCATTGAGACCGGAAGGACAACCGATGCTAATGGAAAAAAAACAAGCAAGCAATCGCGCCATTTTGTGTGCACCAATTGTCATAACACAAAACGCGAAGATCCCGATCTCAGCGTCTCTGATCCGGAAGCACGCCTCAAATATGTTAGCGCTATCAATCTACCGCTTTTACCTGCCACTACCTTGCATGGAGTTGTAAACAGAGAGTCGTGGTACAACGATGATTACGCAAAAAAATACGGTGCTCTTGTTTTACCTGCCCGCAATAATTTAAAGGAAGCTATTCAGGTTTGTGCAACTCAATGTAGTCAGGGCAGAGCATTGGATGCATTTGAAATGGAAGCTGTGTTGCATTACCTGTGGTCGATTCAGCTGACCATTGGCGACCTGAATTTTCGTGATCACATATCCGAAGCGGATACACTGGCCTATTTTTATCAGTATGCAAAAACAATGGGGAATGCCGATAAATCAAATACCGAGGCTGATGAATCGTTCAGAACATCAGTAAAAAGAAAGTACCTGCAGGCATCACCGGCGCACTTCGTTTCAGATCAGGGTCCGAACGGACCCTCCTACGGAAAAAACGGCAATCCGGTAAATGGAGAACTCATTTATGAATTCGCATGTATGAGTTGTCACAAAAACGGTGGAGTAACAAATTTCAAGTTTGACAAAGAGAAGAATACATTTCGCTTTTTAAAACGACATATGAAGCGGCGAGAATTTTTCTCGGTCTATCATCATGTTTTGAACGGGACCTATGCAAAACCCGGTTATCGTCCGTATATGCCCAATTACACCCGCGAGCGATTGAGTGAACAACAGCTCGAGGATCTTGTATCTTATATTCATCAACAAGCAGAAAAATGAAATTACTGTATACCGCATTTGCAATAGTTGTATCAGGAACATTAATTGCACAGCAGACAAAACCTGATCCACCGCAAAAAACCAGTGTGCGTACATTTAACAGTACACGACTAATCAATGGACACAGTGTAGAAACCCTGTGGGGACGATCGCTGGATGTAGTAATTTCCCACCGATTTGGAGATATGGCAACCCCGGGAGCTGCACGCACCATGTTTGGTCTCGATAATGCATCGGACATCCGGATTGCGCTTGAATATGGAATTTCCAATACAATGAATGTTGGTATTGGAAGAAGCAAAGGAGCAGGACCGCAAACCCAACTGTTGGACGGCTATTTCAAATACAATTTGCTTCGACAGACCGAAGATAATACCATGCCAGTATCCATGACTTTTTTGGGGACAAGTTCATTCAGTATGATGCAGGCATCCACCGATTCTAGTTCGGCGGTTGCATTTCATAAGGGAGAATGGACACAACGTCTTTCGTATTGCACTCAACTGATTATAGCCAGAAAATTCTCTGATCGCTTTTCTATGCAAATTGTACCCTCCTACATACACAGGAATTTTGTTGCATTTGATGATAAAAACGGATTAATGGCAATTGGTGCAGGAGCGCGGATCAAGATCACTAAAATGTTCTCGCTGGTAGGAGAATACCATTATTTATTCGACCATAACCGAGTAGTAAATGGTACCACTTATTACGATCCGGTGGCTGTTGGATTTTTGTTCGATACCGGAGGTCATACATTTCAGCTCAATCTTACCAACTCTGCAGGTTTAGGTGAAACACAATATCTGCCACATACTTATTCGAAACTGAATGAAGGTGAATTCCGCTTCGGGTTTACCATTTCAAGAATTGTAAAATTCTAATCATGAAAAGAATTCTGATTTTATTTCTTCTGTTATCTACAAACCGGTCCTATGCACAAGCTGAATTGGATCAATTGTACGCTAATCTTGAAAATGCAAAATCAGAAAATGAAAAATGTGATCTCTACAATGAAATTGCATTAATCGTTGTAAATTCTGACCCCGAACAGGCTCGTGAATATGCTACAAAAGCACTGCAATCCGCCGAAAAAGCCAACTACAAAGACGGAATGGGTTTTGCCTATTATAATTATGGAAACATCAATTATTACCTAGACGAATATGAAGAAGGTAAGAAGAATCTGGGCGAAGCAAAAAAAATATTTGAAGGAACCGGCAATGAAAAAGGATTAGGGTATGTATTTAATACCAGCGGGGAGATCCTCACGCTTGAAGGAGCATATGGCGATGCCTTAACTAATTTATTTGAAGCGCTGAAACACTTTGAAAAGATCAAAGACAACGTTGGCTTGGCAAGAGTGAACAATAACATTGGGTTGATTCACTATTACCAGAAGAATTATGAAGAAGCATTAAAATACTTTAATCAGGCACTTGTTACAGCCGATGAAACCCGCGTTGGCGATGCTTCATTGTATATTGGTAGGGTTTTCATTGAAAAAAACAATTACACCGAAGCAGAGACCTACCTCAAAAAAGCACTGGAGATAGGCGTTAAAAACGAAGACAATTACATCATTTCCGATTGCTATTACTTATTGGGAAGGATTGATGCGTTTTACGGTGAATCCGAAAAAGCGATGGACGAATTTCAAAAATCCATGGCACTTAAAGAGCAATTGGAGGATGGTCAGGGAATTGCACTTTGCTCTATTCATATCGGAAATCTCTATCTCAATCAGAAAGACGCTGCAAAAGCCAGGAACTATTTCTACAGAGCAATTACTCTGGCAAAAGAAATTGGCATTCGGGAAGAATTGAAAGATGCTTATTTGGGTTTGAGTAATGCCTACCATTACGAACAGCAATTCGACAGTGCATTCTTTTATTTGGATCTGCATAATGAAGTTTTCAATGAATTATTAAGTGAGGAAGCTTCAAAAAAACTTGCCAAACTTGAAGCATCCCTCGAATCACAGCGTCGTGAAGCACAAATTGAATCTGAAAGAAAACTACAGGAGTATACCAGAAAAGTGATTGTTTATTCCGGTATAGCCATCATTTTTGTATTGTTGGTTGTTGCTTATATGATGTACAACCGTTATCGCTTAAAGCAAAAAGCAAACGAACAATTGCAATCCTACAACGATCAGCTGAAACAATTCAATGATGAGATTACGCATCAAAAGGAAATCATCGAAGAAAAGAACCGCGACATCATGGATTCTATTCGTTATGCAAAGAGAATTCAAGAAGCGATACTACCGGCACACGATTTAATGTCGGCTCATATTCGCGACTTTTTTGTATTGTACAGACCAAAGGATATTGTCTCCGGCGATTTTTATTGGTCCTTACCCATACAGGAAAATGGCAGGAATAAAATTTTATTTGCCGCTGTAGATTGCACCGGCCATGGCGTACCGGGAGCATTTGTTTCCATTGTAGGCTACAACGGATTGAACCGCGCAGTAAAGGAATTCCATTTGTACGAGCCCTCCAAAATCCTTGACAAGCTCACCGAATTGGTTGAAGATACGTTTAAGCAACAAGGAAGCAGTAATATCAAAGACGGAATGGACATCACACTTTGTTCCCTCGAATATTTGGATAATGAAACAGCAGTTTTAAAATTCGCCGCTGCAAACAATCCGCTTTGGATTTTCCGAAATGGAACAGAATGGGAAGAAGTGAAAGCCGATAAACAACCCATTGGAGCATTCGACGACAGAAAGCCGTACACGCAACACGAATTCATCTTATCAAAGGGCGATACTTTTTACATTTTCTCAGATGGTTACCCAGATCAATTTGGGGGCGACAAAGGGAAAAAATACAAATACTCCAAGTTCCGCGACTATCTGCAAGCGATAATTCCGCATAATATGGAGAAACAAAAAGAACTCCTTTCCGAAGAAATAGTTGCCTGGACAGGTGACCTTGAACAAGTGGACGACCAATGTGTTATTGGTATAAGAATCTGAATTTTCCCTTGTAAAAAGCTGGCTGGTCTATGAAAAAAGATCCGGGTTTATGGAATAAAATTGAGCGATTGGAACTCGATGATCCGCAGGCTGATCTCACTTTCTCCGGAAGACTGGCAAGAGAGAACGGATGGTCGCTGGAGTTTGCTTTGGGAGCAATTGAAGAATACAAGCGATTCATTTACCTGATCTGTGTAAGTAATACCGCATTAACGCCCTCTGATGAAGTGGATCAGGTGTGGCATCTTCATTTACTCTATACCGAATCGTATTGGGACGAGCTTTGTACTGAAATACTTGGACGGAAAATCCATCATGGTCCAACCAAAGGGGGAAATAAGGAAAGGGAAAAATTTGAAGTAATGTATGAGCGAACGTTAAGAAATTATGAAGAAGAATTTGGCATTTCCGCTCCTGAAGAATATTGGCCTTCTGTAAAAAACAGGTTCTCGGATATTCACTTCAGGCGTACAAATACCAAAACAAACTGGATCATCCCAAAACCTTTTTTCCTATGAGAGTTCCGCATCTTTTAACTTACCTGACCCCAGCTGAAGTATTGGTCCTTCAAAACTATGAAGACGCAAAAAAAGAAGAATTGCTGAAATACACATTTTTGGATCTTGTAATTCGTGATGTTCTGAAAATTGAAAAAGTAGAACAGGAAAGCGGAAAGCTAAAAGGAAAAGTACTTGATTATGTTTCGGTTGGTAAAAGGCATTACGGATTTTTACCGCATAAACATGAAGAGTATTTCATCAAACCCTTCAAAAAAAATCCGAATGCAAAAATCCTAATGATCAACTATATCCGCATGTGTTTAAGGAATGCTCCATTTGAAAAAGCATTGCGGAGAGAAATTATGAAATCAAGAGAATTGTTCTCGCTCTTTACAATAACCCGATTTTTATTTTTCTTTAGTTCAATCAGACCAACACCTTCAGCTATTACCATTCAAAATCATTTAAAAGAAGAATTCGATTACCTGAAATCATTAAAAGTTTCAGGGAGCGAAGAGAAATTGGTCCAATTGCTGAATTATGCCCCTGCACTTAAAGGAAACATGTTATTGGTATTACCCAAACAGGAATTGAAAGAGTTGGAAGAGAAATTCGACAACTACATAAGGGAAAAGTCTTCGTCGGGTGAAGATGGATGGTGGTATATCCATATCGGTGGTAACCACTACAGCAGCTCAACTGAATTTTATAATGACGCTTCATTCAGTGGAGAAACAGGTTCCGGTGAAAGTTCTATTTCAGATTGGAACGACAGTGTTTTTTCATCCGACAGTGCATCAGGATGCGGTGGTTGCAGCGGTTGTGGAGGATGTGGAGGTGATTAAGTTTTTATTTCCGATTGCCTAATTACCAATTTTCGATTGCCTAATTACCAATTTCCGATTACCTAATTACCAATTACCTAATTACAGATTACTGATAACTGATAACTGATTAAAAAGGAAGCTCACTAAGCGAAATGAATCATCGAACGATTTAAACGCTATTAAATAGTTTTAACTTTCTGAAAGGAAAATTTCGATAGAGAGATTAGCAGCATACAAATCGGATTACTTTAAGATCTTAATCCTTTTCACTATCCAGTTTTTGAAAGATAGAGTTTTGCGAAAGGTATTCCGGAACGATGTCTTTCAATCGCGATACGATGAGCATGTTATCCTGAGTATTGAAAAGATCTACAAGGGCATTCACTTTCTCAACAATCTCTTTTCGCGGATACTCTCTGACTTTGGCAACCATGATTTGAGGATGATGCGTTGGGAGCGTAGTTTCCTTATCGCTCAATACTTCTTCGTACAATTTTTCACCTGGACGCAATCCTGTTATTCTAATTTGAATATCCCGCTCAGGTTCGAGTCCGGATAATCGAATCATTTTTTCTGCCAGATCATAAATTCGTACAGACTCACCCATGTCAAATACAAAGATCTCTCCCCCCTGCCCCATTACTCCGGCTTCGAGTACCAGCTGACAAGCTTCAGGGATAGTCATAAAATACCGTGTTACATTACGATCTGTAACAGTAACAGGCCCGCCCTCCTCTATCTGTTTTGTGAAAAGCGGAATTACCGAACCGTTTGAACCCAATACATTTCCAAAACGCGTGGTGATAAAACGTGTATGATTGCCGTGAGCACATTGCGCATAAATTTCTGCAACCCGTTTTGTAGCACCCATTACATTGGTAGGATTTACCGCCTTATCCGTTGAGATCATCACAAAACGTTCAACCGCATGTTCCAGCGAAAGATCAACCAGAATACGTGTGCCTTCTATATTCGTTTTCAGCGCTTCTGAAGGATTATCTTCCATTAACGGGACATGCTTATAGGCGGCTGCATGGAAAACAACCTGAGGCTTAAAATGAGAAAAGACACGTTCCATTCGTTCGGGAATGGTAATATCTGCAACCACGACTTCGCATAAGGACAAATGTCCATTACGCCACAACTCCATTTCAAGATCATACAATGCAGATTCGGCCTGATCGAGTAAGATTATTTTTGAGGGCTGAAACCGTATCAATTGCCGAACAATTCCACTTCCAATTGAACCAGCAGCACCGGTCACCAGTATCCGTTTTCCGCTTAGAGCAGATTGAATATTTTTCTCATCGAGCTGTATTGCAGGGCGTCCAAGTAAATCTTCAATTTTCACTTTTCTGATCTGGGAAAAACTCAATTCTCCGTTGATCCACTTCTGCACCGGAGGAACATTCAGCACCGAAACACCATGTTTGATACAAATTTCGATGATATTCTTTTTCTTAATTGCGTCCGGATGAAGAATTCCGACAATCAGCTGGTCGATTTGATTACGCTCAAGAATATCTTCAAGTTGTGCAGAGGAATGAATCNNCCCCCTCCAGCGATTTGCCTGCCTTTTTACTATCATCATCGATATAGGCAACTACTTTATACCGTGTTCCACCGTCGCGATCGAGTGTACGCTTGGTGATCAATCCCAATTCTCCTGCACCGTAAATAACCACTTTGGTTTTATCGCCAGATGGATTCACCTGTTCGGCATACATCAGTTTCACTGCAATGCGAAAGGTGATCATGAGGAAAGTAGTCAGCAAATAATCCATTACAAGAATGGAAATCGGAAGGAAAAAATAACCATCCATTGCATAACGTACCGGAACCAGAACAGCCATAATAACGGTACCGGCAGTAACTGTAAGAAAAATCCGTTTGGAATCTTCAGTACTTGTGTATCTGATTATTCCAACAAAAGTCTTTCCGAAATAAAAAGAGGCAGCTCTGATAATCAGGAAAAACGGCAATGCCACTTTAAGAACCGGCCATTCTTCATCGACTGGAAAGGAATTGAAATCGAAACGAATAAGGTAGGCAATCCCCAAAGAGAAAAGGCAAATCACCATATCAATGGAGAAAATAATCCAGCGCGGGGTGCTTTTCTTGGGGATTTTGATCATCAAGGTAAAGATAGAGATTATTCGTCACCACAAAACCTCTCAGTTTACCGGAAAAAAATTACATTATTTTTACAGCATGAAACTCGACAACAATTATTGGAACGAACGTTATATCAGTGCCGATACCGGATGGGATATCGGTCACGTTTCTCTTCCCCTAAAAATGTATCTCAACAAACTCGCCTCCGAGGGAAAAACGAATCTTGCCATTCTCATTCCGGGATGCGGCAATGGGTATGAAGCAGAATATGCACACCGTATGGGTTTCACACAGGTATTTCCTGCTGATTATGCCCCTGAAGCACTGAAAAAATTTGCCGAACGTGTACCGGATTTCCCGAAGGAACATTTACTGGAAGGTGATTTCTTTGAAATCAAGCAACAATTTGATCTGATTCTGGAACAAACATTTTTCTGCGCCATCAACCCCGAACTTCGTGATCAATACGTGGATAAATGTGCGGCACTCTTAGTCCCTGGTGGTACATTGGCAGGATTGCTTTTTAATGACCCACTTAATCAGGACCAANNCAGCCGTAAGTTTGAGATTTTACAAATGGATATTACCCCGTACAGCATCGAACCCAGAGCAGGAAGGGAATTGTTTTTTGAGCTTTGTCGCAAAGACTGATCTTATTCTTTTTTTCCCGTATTTTGTACCTTCAAAACCGCCTGAATGTCGAACCGAACGATCGTCCTTACCCACGACCAGATCCAACAGAAGATCCGCCGAATTGCTCACGAGATCTACGAGCACAACTATCAGGAAGAAAAAATCATTCTCATTGGTATTGCAGAACAAGGATATACGCTTGCCGAACGTTTGCATCAACTCATGAAGGAAGTTAACGGTGACATGAAGGTTGAATTGGGAAAACTGACCATGAACAAGGAAAACCCGCTTAATGGCTCCATCAACCTCAGCATTCATCCACAAGAACTGAACAATCAAACACTTGTTTTGGTGGATGATGTACTGAACAGCGGAAAAACACTGATCTATGCGGCGCAGTATCTTTTGCAGTCGCCCTTAAAAAAAATGAATACTGTTTGCCTTGTCGACCGTCGTCACCGCCGTTTCCCTATTCGTGCGGATTTTGTCGGGCTAACACTAAGCACAACTATACAGGAACACATAGAAGTAGAATTTAAATCCGGTAACGATACCGTATATCTTGTTTGAACATGAAACCTATTATTGCACCCTCAATACTTGCAGCAGATTTTGGCAACCTCCAGCGCGATTGCGAAATGGTAAATGCAAGCGCCGCAGAATGGTTTCATATTGATGTAATGGATGGCGTTTTTGTTCCAAATATAAGTTACGGAATGCCGGTAATTTCTGCCATTCACACACATGCTAAAAAACCGCTGGATGTCCATTTGATGATTGTACAACCCGAACGCTATATCAAGGAATTTAAAGCATGCGGTGCAGCCATTTTAACGGTCCATTACGAAGCTTCCACCCATTTACACCGCACATTTCAGGCTATTAAAGCAGAAGGAATGAAAGCAGGAGTTGCACTCAATCCGCATACTCCGGTTAGTGTATTGGAGGACATTGCAGCAGATGCAGATCTTATTTTGATAATGAGTGTGAATCCAGGTTTTGGCGGACAAAAATTCATTGAGAATACCTATAAAAAAGTAGCTCAGACCAAAGAACTGGTGTTACGTACGAACTCAAAGGCAATCATTGAAGTGGATGGAGGGGTAACAAGCGCCAATGCAAAACAGTTGATTGATGCAGGTGCTCAGGCACTGGTAGCGGGAAGTTTTGTATTCAGTGCAAAAGATCCTATTGCAACTATTTCAGAATTGCGGGGATAAATCAAACCCATGTTCCGATCACGCAAACATGTATTGGTGAATGGTGAACAGTAATCAGTGAACGGTGAAGTAATGTCAAATTTCGTTCTCGTTCCCAGTCCCGTTCTCTACACGCGGACTCCGATCACGCAATCATGTTTTGGTGAACAGTTATCAGTGAACAGTAATCAGTGAATGGTGAACAGTAATCAGTGAATGGTGAACAGTAATCAGTGAACGGCGAACTGTAATTAGTGAACGGTGAACGGTGAACGGTAATCAGTGAACGGTAATCAGTGAACGGTAAATGAACCGTGAAGTAATGTCAAATTTCGTTCTCGTTCCCAGTCCCGTTCTCTACACGCGGACTCCGATCACGCAA
>DEHO01000032.1 GCA_002351955.1 Flavobacteriales bacterium UBA2798 | reverse complement strand
CCTCCGGGATGGAGTCATGATGGTAGCAGAAAGACATCAAAACAATTGCGCAAAGAGTTGCACTTCCAAGGAAATAAGTGATTGCAGCTTTTACGGTTATTCAGCCAAGTCAGCAATTCTCGTTTTCGATCGTGCAAATTTTCCGTTTCCTTTTGCAACTACTTTTCCTTCTTCATTGTAAAGTATCGACTCTCCTTGTAGAATTCCGTTTTCTTCTCCGGTNNGGTGCAACATCCTTCTGCGCGAAGTTTTCCTGAGTCAACCGGACGCATTAGATCCAGCGTAAATGAAATGGTCACAATAAAAAATTCCTTTTCTCTTCCAGCACAGGCAAAATAGGCGGAATCATCCAGCAGTTTAAAATACATGGCGCCGTGCAATGCATTTCCTGCATGAAAAAATTGGGGATCTACTTCGTGAGTAATGACACATTTGTCAGCACGTACTTCAATGCTCTGTTTTAAAAGTCCGTTGATCGGACCACGATAATAGAGTTGTTCGAGGAAACGGTAATGATTTTCCACCTTCAATTATTCCGCACACTCTTTTTTGAGCGTAGTAGAAACGATGATGGTTACATCCGGCCAAACCTTTGCAATGCCGTCTGATCCCTTGTGGTTTTCTTTACAGGCATTGGTAATGGCATCAACAGAGGATAGCGCATTGAAATCGCCCAGATTGATATCTGTTTTCAATGTAACTTTTTCGCCTTCCCAGCTTGCCGGAGCGTTGATCTCCTTTTCGATTTCATTCATCTTGATGACAAGCGTTGCGCTTGAACCATCTTCAGCAAATCCCTTTAATGTGCCGGTGATTGTTTTTGTATTGTTCATTTTACCAAAAACAAATTTTACGATTTTTTCATTCCTGCCCTTATCGTTGGTTTCAAGACTATCGATAGGAATGGAAATTGCCGCACCTTTAAGCACATCGTACATGGAAGTAGAGCTCGTGGTATTGTTTACCTCGGTGTAACGAAAGCGTCCCTTAACTCCGGTTTTTTCGGTGAACTTATAGGCGATCCATTCTACGCGTGTAGAATCGTGCTGGTAAGTGTAGGTACACACCTGCGCTTTGGTTTCTTCAACCGCGAGTGTGTCGCCGGTTTTTGTTTCTGTTTTTTGTTCGCCTCCGCAAGCGATAAGTACAAATGCAGATAAAGTAGAGATAAGGATCCGTTTCATAATCTTGAAAAATTGGGTTTATTCGAATGAGATGAGTACCTGGTTCTTTTCAACAGCGTTGCCCTTCGAAATGTTTATCGATTTTATAACAGCGTCACCCGGAGCTTTCAATACGTTTTCCATTTTCATCGCTTCGAGGATAAGTAGTGGTTGATCTTTGCTTACCGTGTCGCCCGCATTCACCATGATCTGGATTACCATTCCGGGCATTGGAGCTCTCATCTCACGGATGGTTTTTGTTCCGGCACTCATTCCAAGGGATTGAAGCAACTCGTCGTACTTATCCCTCAACTCAAGCGTATAGCGTGTGCCATTCACCATAACCTGCATGGTTTTGCTTTCTGCATCATGTCGAAGCACATCGATTGTGTAGCTTCCGTTTTTGTAAAGCACATGATAGGTTCCGGGCTTCACTTCTGTTTCGCTGCAGACATAGTGCGCACCGTTGAGCTCTCCTTCGCCGTTTGACTTTGGAACAATGCTGAACTCCTTGTTGCCGTTGACTTTTACCTTGATCACCGTTGATACTTGTTTTATAACGCTAAACTAAACATTTTGCCACATATACAAAGAAAGTTCCCCGTATGGGTGAAAATCGGATATTTGCGAACTAACTGATTATCATGAAAAGAATACATTTTCTACTTGCTGTTGCAGTACTGGCCGTGTCATCCTGCAAGACCGGTACCGGTGGAACATCTACCACCAAAGGGGGCAAAGATCCCAAGCAAAGCACCGAAAAGCCGGTAACAAATGCGACTCCACCAAAGCAGGAAGAGCCACGTCAACCACATTATAACCCATCGGTTACACGAGTTAATGATATCATTCACACCCGACTCGAAGTGAGCTTCGATTACAAAAAGACATATCTGCATGGAAAAGCAACCATCGATGTGCGTCCGTATTTTTATCCGGTAACCCAAATCGAGCTTGATGCCAAGGGTTTCGATGTCCATAAGGTACAAATGAAGAGTGCTGCCAATAAGGATTTGTTGTTTGGTTACGATGGAAAAGTTTTGAAAATTACTCTCGATCGCAAATACACGAAAGAAGAAACGTATCAGCTTTATATCGAATACACTGCAAAACCAAACGAACTCGATATGGGAGGCAGTGCTGCAATTGCGGGCGACAAGGGGCTCTATTTTATCAATCCCGACAGCAGTGAGGTAGGCAAGCATGTAGAGATCTGGACACAAGGCGAAACTGAAGCAAGTTCCTGTTGGTTTCCTACAATCGACAAGCCCAATGAAAAAATGACACACGATCTTTTCATTACCGTGCGCGAAGAATTTGTTTCCCTCTCCAATGGAGTTTTGATCGCCTCCAAAAAACACGGTAACGGAATGCGGACCGACCATTGGAAAATGGCACAACCACACGCTCCATATTTGGTGATGATGACGGTGGGAGATTATGCTGTTGTTCGTGATAAATGGAGAAAGCCAAGCGGTCAGGAAATTGATGTGACGTATTACGTGGAACGCGAGTACGAACAATATGCGCGCGATATTTTTGGGAAAACACCGAAAATGCTCGACTATTTTTCACGAATACTGGGGGTAGAATACCCATGGGACAAATACGCACAGGTGGTGGTACGCGATTATGTATCCGGTGCGATGGAAAATACAACAGCAACTATTCATGGTGAATTTTTGTACCGTACACGTCGCGAATTGTTGGATGGACATAACGAGTCGATTATTGCACACGAATTGTTTCACCACTGGTTTGGAGATTTGGTAACCTGCGAATCATGGGCTAATCTACCGCTCAACGAATCGTTTGCCAATTACAGTCAATACCTCTGGGACGAATACGAGCACGGTGAAGATGAAGCGGATCATCATGCCTTTACAGAAATGAGTGGTTATATCATGAGCTCTCGTCAGGGTGGTTATGTAGACATGGTTCGCTATAATTACCACGACAAGGAAGAGATGTTTGATGCACACTCCTACAACAAAGGAGGGCGCATCCTTCATATGTTACGTGGTATCGTTGGTGATGCTGCATTTTTTGAATCGCTGAAAGTTTACCTTACCGAAAACAAATTTCAACCTGCCGAAATGCATCAGTTGCGTTTGGCTTTTGAAAAAGTTACCGGTCAGGATTTGAACTGGTATTTCAATCAGTGGTTTTTTGCCAAGGGTCATCCGATACTGAAGATTACTCAGGAATATTCCGAGCAAAAGAAAATGGTATCTGTTATTGTTGAACAGAAACAGAATCTCGATCAGGTTCCGCTTTATGTATTACCTGTTGATATCGATGTATACACTGCAACCGGAAAAACCACGCACTCGGTAAAAGTTGAAAACAGAATAGATACGTTTAGAATTGAAGTTAGCGGAACACCTCTTCTTGTAAATTTTGATGCGCAAAAACGCTTATTGGGAGAGAAAGATGATATTAAGCCTATTGAGCAGTGGATTCACCAATATAAAAATGCGCCAAGGTACCTCGACCGCCGCGAAGCTATTGAGGAGTGTGGAAAGAGCAACAATGAGGAAGCGCATAAATTATTGGTGGAAGCACTTAATGATAAATCGCCCTTTTTGCAGGAACTTGCCATGCGTAATATGAAGAAGGCAATTAAAACACAAAAAGATGTGATCAAATCGAGTCTGTCTGAAATTGCACTTAACAACAAAGGGAAGTCGGTACGTGCAACTGCAATACGTCAGTTGGGAAGAAATTTCCCGGAAGATGCAAGTCTTATTCCTATTTATGAAAAAGCGGTGAACGATTCTTCGTACAATGTTATGTCTGCCGGTTTGGAAAGTATTTCAAAAACAGACGGCAAAAAAGCCATGGAAATGGCACGTAAGTACGAAAGCGAAAAGAACAGCGAGATAAAAATGACAGTGGCAGAAATTTACTCTGAACATGGTACTGCTGCCGAGCATGAATTTTTCCTTAGCACATATAAAGCACTCACAGGATTTAGCCGCTATGAATTCATTTCTATTTACGGAAATTATATTCGTCGCCAAAACGATACCGAAGTAGAAAAGGGTCTGGCACTTTTCGAAGATGTTGCACGCAACGGAAGTCCCTGGTGGTTGAAGTTTTCGGGGTATCAGCAGCTTTCAATGTTGCAGTCGCATTATTCAAAAAAGGAGCTCGAAATGACTACCCTTGCTGAAAGTTTACGCAAGGAAGGCAAAACAATGGACGCTGACCAGGCGCAGGCAGATGCTGTACGGGCAAAAAACATGAGTGAGAAAATTGTTGCGCTGATAAATGACATTAAATCCAAAGAGACCGACAAGAATATCCTTCAATATGTGAAGTGAGGAATTTCTTAGTGAATCTTAGTGGCCTTGTGTCTTAGTGGTTTATTTTCTAAATTGTAGTCCAAAACCAAACAACCATGAAGAAACTAGCCATTATTTCTGTTGCAATGGGCGCTGCATTTGCTGTGCTTGCATTGTATGTTCAATTTAGTCTTGCCCCTTCTGCCGATGCTCTTGAGGCGCTCGAAAACCTCGAGTTTATTTCGGGCATGCAAAGCGGAGAGGAAATCGGTCCAAGCCCAACCCGCATGCTTTGGTTTGAGGCTCATGAAAAGAAAATGAATTTTAGCTACATCGTTCTTTTTGGCGGAGCACTGACGGCCTTGCTTGGACTTGTTGCCGGGATTAAAAAAGAAAAGTTGGGATGGATCGGGTTCCTACTTGGTTTGACCGCCTTTTTGATTGGAGCCATGCACGGTACGCACATTTTCTCTTAAGAGTTTTTATTTCTTTTTCTTGTAGGGTCTGGGTGTTGTTTTATTGATGCTATTACGAATCGCGGACATCTCCTCCCTTAATTGTTTAACCTCCTCTTCCAAATGGTAGAGGGGGTTTTTCTTTTGGTCATTTCCCTGTATTGCGGCATCAATTAATTCTTTCCAATCGATTTTGAATATTCTGGCTATTTGCATGATCCGACCTATAGTAAATTCTGTTTTACCTCGTTCCAGATTCGAATAGGCAGCTACGGATAGTTTAAGTTCGTCTGCCAGGTTTTCCTGGCTCAGGTTTTTTGTTGCCCTTAATACACGCAGGTAGTTTCCAATTGCCCGGTCGATCTGAATGGATTTGCTCATAATGCAAAGTTCCATTAAGCTTGGGATTCAGATGTTTATAATAAATAAAAGAATTTTAGTATTTATAGAATTATTTTATATTTGCTGTATGGCGACCCCCGAAAAGCCCAAATAGAGTAGGGAGATAATTAATTTTTATTGTATGATTTCAAAATTTAAATGGTCTTTTTCTGCTCTTGTACTGATTGTGACACTTTCCTCTTGTAAAAAGGATAAGTACGGTGACGCAGACATTATTTCTTCCAATGAATTGGTATTGAATAATTGGGTTCAACTTTACAATGATGGTGTTAATTATGAGCATCAGGCCTCAGTTTCATGGGATGCTATCAATCAGGCTGCAGTTGACAAGGGAGCATTGACAGGATATTTAAAAGACGCAGGTGTTTGGGTTGCATTACCATATGGCTATGCGGATGAAGATTTTGGAGTAAACATCAATTTTATGTTCAGTTCAGGAAACATTAAGGTGAATGCATCGGGATATTCCTTCACTGGCTCAGTACCGGCATCTACATTTAATGGATATGCAGTAAGGTTCGTATTAGTCACGCCCAATGTTAAAGCCGCTAACCCGGATGTGGATTGGAGCAATTACGAAATGGTTTCTGCCCGCTTTGGATTAAAGTAATATCCATGAAAAACATCCTATTCTTTTTTTTAGTTCTTACATCATGTAAGGCTACATACTATTCAGGGTCTTATGGTCAGTTAAACCAAACTCAGGTCGTACTATCTACGTCGAATTTCAAACACCTTGGTACTTTTAGTGGAATCTCATCCATTAAAAAGATGAAGCTGAGTATTAAGGATCGGGAAGGATTAATCTCTGAGGCCCGGAAGAATCTTCTTCAGAATGCAAAATCTGCCGGCGTAGAGCTAACGGGTAGTCGAACGCTTGTTAATGTTAGTGTAGATATGATTCAGAATCCCAAGCGAGTGGTGGTTACTGTTACCGGAGATATAATTGAGTTTTTGAAGTAAATCCAATAGGGATTTATTCTATTGTCTGCTAAAACAAATGAAAACAATGAAGAAAATTTTACTTTTTGCTTTGACTCTGGCACTAATTGATTTGATTTTAATCATAACCGGCGACCTTAAACCAAAAGAAGGAGAGTATGATAAGACTTTTTAGAACGGACCCCAAAATTCTTACAATAGGAATTAGTGATAAATGGTTTAGATCTTTCATTGGTTTTTTCAACCATTTTAAGGGGGGGTAGATGAGATGATTTTTCATTGTTGAAAAACATTCAATACTTGATTTTCTATGCTACTTGCAGAGAGTAAACATGTTTTTAGATACAGAAATGTTCAACTATGTGATGAATTTGAAAAATATCAGAATTATGCTGGAGTTTTTGTGCTGGAGTTTAACTACAACAGTAAGGGTGATGTTAGGTTATGTATTGATGATCAGGAATCAATTTATGCCCGTTTAACCGAATGGAAAGAAGGGGTAACAAAGGATGGTCAATCGTTTTTAGCGGCTGAATTTTTGTATAGAGAAAAGGGAAGGGTTTTTATTTTTAGTTTTAACGAGTTTGAGTCGGTAAAAATTTCCCTGAATAAGGGGGCGTATATGCTGTTTTTCTAATCAGATTGATTCAGATTTTGTTTAGTTGATTCAGGAGCGCATCTCCCTTCTCAAGAATGGCGGTGCGCTCTTCTTTTTTCATTTTGTCCCATACCCAGTACATCATTCCGATCCGCGGATTTTTTTCAAGGAGCTGTCGGTTACGTGCATAAAAGTGCCAATAGAGGGCGTTAAACGGACAAGCCTTCTCTCCCAGTTTTTCTTTTTTGTTGTAATGGCAGGAGGAACAGTAATTGCTCATCTTATCGATGTAGTTCGCGCTGCTTACATAAGGTTTGCTTCCCACAATTCCACCATCGGCATACTGACTCATTCCTCTGGTATTGGTGATTTCCACCCATTCAAAAGCATCAATGTAAATACCGAGGTACCATTGATCCACTTCGTCGGGATGAATTCCGGCCAGCAAGGCAAAATTACCGGTTACCATGAGTCGCTGAATGTGATGCGCATAAGCGAAATCGAGCGATTGCTTAACGGATTGTTTCAGGCATTCCATTTTCGTTTCTCCGGTCCAGTACCAATGGGGTAGTTGATGTTCATGATTGAAAAAGTTGAGTCGGGCAAAACCCGGCATCTCTTTCCAGTAGATTCCCCGCATGTATTCCCTCCACCCTAAAATCTGCCGGATAAAACCTTCCACCTGTTGCAGGGAGATTTCTTTCGGATTCTTTTTCCATGCAGAAATAACGGCATCAATGACTTCCTGAGGAGAGATCAGTTTAATGTTCATACCAAACGAAAGTCGGGAATGAAACAAGGACCACTGATCGCGCAATATCGCATCCTGGAAACGACCGAAAACAGGCAATGCAAAATCGCAGAACCATTCGAGTAGTTGTAAATTCTCCTGTCGCGTAACAGGCCAAATAAAATCGCTTTCGGCTATTCTTCCCATGGTTTCAATGCCGGAGTTTTTTATTCGGCTAAGAACACGCTTCACATTTTTTGGAAATAAAGCGGGAGGAGGAATGAGCGTTCCTTTTGGAATCGATTGGCGGTTGTCGTGATCATAATTCCATTTTCCTCCTTCGGGTTCACCGGCGTTCATCAGCACACGATGTTTCTTTCGCATATAGCGGTAAAAGCTTTCCATCAGGAGCTGTTTTTTTCCTGCAAAGAATTGGGCGAGTTCTGAACGTTCTGTCAGAAAGTGGAAGGTATCAACTGCGCGGCTCGGAATGTTTATGTCCTTACACAAGGATTTCAGGTATTCATCAAGACGGTATTCATCCGGAAGTTGATACTCGAAGGCTGAAAAATTTCCTCTTTGAAGAACAGCGAGAATATTTTCGGAAATGTTTTGTTTGTTTTTCGGATCATCAATAGAGATGTAGTGAACGGTATTTCCGTTTTTGCGAAGATCATCCGCAAAGACCCCCATAGCCAAAAAAATACCGACAATTTTCTGAATGTGGTGTTTTACATAATCCGTTTCCTGACGGATCTCCATCATGACGTATTCTGCATCCTCGCCATCGCTGTACCAGGGATGATCGTGATTCAATTGATCACCAAGAATAAGACGAAGAATTTTTTCCCCGGTTCCCGAATTACGCGGCGACATCGCGGATGAGCTCAATGGGAAATGTGGTGCAGGAATTCCTTGCGGACAGATTCATCCAGAAAGGCGCCGTGGTAAGAACCCGTTACGGTGCTGCTGTTGGTGTCTTCTATTCCGCGAATGGAAACACACATGTGTCGCGCATCGATGATCACGGCAACGTCTTCGGTTTGTAAAACACGTTTTAGTTCTTCCGCAATCTGAATGGTGAGTCGCTCCTGTACTTGCGGACGTTTTGCAAAGTATTGAACGACTCTATTGATCTTTGATAAACCAATTACATTTCCATTGGATTTGTAAGCAACGTGTGCTTTACCAATAATTGGAACAAAATGATGCTCGCAGAATGAATGCAAAGTGATGTCTTTTTCCACCAGCATTTCCCGGTAGCGGTATTTGTTTTCGAAGAGCGCAATTTTGGGTTTGTTGGCAGGATTTAATCCACTGAAGACTTCTTGCACATACATTTTTGCCACGCGATGAGGAGTTCCTTTCAGGCTATCGTCGCGGAGATCGAGGCCAAGTGTTTCCATAATGGCCCGGAAATGGTGAGTGATGGCAGTGATCTTTTCTTCATCGCTTAATTCGAAGGCATCATCACGCAGTGGTGTTTCGATGCCGGTTAAAAAATGTTCGTTGCCTTCTTCTTCGTAAACAAGCAGATTATTTTCCGCCGTATTCAACACTGTTCCGTTCAGTTTCATAGAGTGTGATCTTGAGTTGCATACTGTTAACAATATGCGGACGCAAAATGTTCCAGATCACTACAGCAATATTTTCGGCAGTGGGATTAAGATCACGAAATTCCGCAACATCGAGGTTGAGGTTTTTATGATCAAAGCGTTCTTCAACGTGTTCCTGAATAAGATCAGCAAGAATTTTGGTGTCCATCACATAACCCGTTTCAGGATCGATCTCTCCGGTTACCGAAACAATGAGGGTGTAATTGTGTCCGTGGTAATTTGGTCGGTTGCAGATTCCGAAGATCTCCTGATTTTTTTCAGCGCTCCATTTCGGATTGTGCAAACGATGTGCAGCGTTGAAGGATGCTTTACGGGATAGGGTACAATTCATTTTCAGGATGCTTTTTTGTTTTTTAAATGGGCATTGTACCAATCGTACATTTCCTCGAAACAGATCCGGAACCATGCAGTGAACAGTTCAGGATCGTCCTGCATTTCCTGCATCACTTCATCGGGATGTGTCCAGCGGTAGGCTGCTACTTCTTCCGGATTGATCTTCGGCTCTTCATCATATTCTCCAATGAAAACATGATCGAGTTCGTGTTCAAACAGATCGTTTTCAAATTGAACTTTATAAATGAAACTAAAGGCTTTTTCCAACGGTGTAACAAATCCCATCTCTTCACTCAGGCGACGCTGTGCAGCATCCGGAGTTTTTTCTTCCGGACGAGGATGTGAACAACAGGTATTGGTCCATAAACCGGGCGAATGGTATTTTCCGAGCGCTCGTTGTTGCAATAGCATTTCACCATTGCTGTTGAACACAAATACAGAAAATGCTCTGTGTAGCGCTCCGAGACGATGGGCTTCCATTTTTTCCATGGTGCCAACCTGTTGGTCATTACGATCAACAAGAATTACATATTCCTGTTCGGGAAGGTTCATTGGATGCAATTTACGAAAGTTTGGCCTTTTCTTCGGCGGAAAGTTTTTTTGAGGCTTTCAGGTATTCCCTTACATTATTCAGAAACGTGCTGCCGGCAAATTGCTGACTGAATGTTTTCCAGTGGTTAAGCAAATGATTTTTATCCTCGCTGATGTTCATGGAGTAATTCAAAAACGAAGGACATTCAGACTGCACACTAAATCGCAAAAATCGCATTTCGGTATTGGCTGGTTCCGTTTTGATGGCTTCTTCCAAAAGTGCTTTCCCTTTGTTGAACACATTCAGTTTCTCAAACGGATTCATGGAATTATCAGCTGAAATTGTTAATGCAGCACCTCGGTAGGCTTTTTGTAAAGGATCTTTAGCTGCTTTATCTTCCGGGATAGCCTTGATCAGTTGTTCACTCTTTTTAGAATCTTTTCCTGCTTCAAAATACAAGGCACGAATTTTATTCAGCTCGTTGGCGTGAATGGTAAACGTGAAACAAGTAAAGAGGAAGAGTAAAACTATTCG
The DNA here is from genome assembly GCA_002351955.1 of Flavobacteriales bacterium UBA2798. Lineage (GTDB taxonomy): Bacteria > Bacteroidota > Bacteroidia > Flavobacteriales_D > UBA2798 > UBA2798. The sequence goes on along the minus strand of DEHO01000032.1, from coordinate 19,968 downwards.
CATCAGATCAAATTAAAACTGTGACGAACATAGGAGGTAACAAACAAACTGTATTTTTTCCCATTGGGAATACGGACCCGTTCCTGCAGAATCCTGTTAGCAGGCAGCGCTTTTATCTTTGCAAACAGGCGGTAATAATATACATAAGCAACATAAACGCCAAAGCGGGAATCTTTTGGTAGTTTCTGTATGCCTTCGTAGCCACGTGCAAAGTCAACTTCGATNNTGTCTTTTTCAATTTGTTTTTTGACTTCCTCATTGAATTCCGACATATCTACCCCTGGGAAATATACACGTCCCAATGCGTTAACATCATCACGCAGATCGCGCAGGAAGTTGATTTTTTGAAAGGCAGAACCCAGTTTCATTGCGTAAGGTTCAAGTTCGTTGTATAGTTTTTCATTTCCTTCAACAAAAACCTTCAAGCACATCGATCCCACAACTTCAGCTGAACCTAAAATATATTCTTCGTATCCCGATTGGTCGTAAACATTTTGGTTCAGGTCCATCTCCATACTTTTCAAAAATGTATCGATAAGATGCCGGGGAATGCGATAGCGGTTAACTACTTCCTGGAAAGCATTAAGAATGGGGTTCAATGAAATTTTTTCTTCAATGGCTTCGTAAGTGTCTTTCCTGAATTTCTCCAGAAGCCTGGCCTTGTCGTAGTCATGAAAAGTATCCACAATCTCATCCGCAAAACGAACAAATCCGTAAATGGCATAAATAGGATCATGGAAACGTTTGTTCAGGAAGCGGATTCCCATGGAGAAAGATGTACTGTATGCACGCGTTGTCATCTTGCTGCAACGGAGCGATACGGTGTCGAAAAAAGCTTTATCGGCCATGAATTAGAGTTTGGTTGGAAGGTGGAATTGTTTGGCTATTTCTTTTGCTGCTACTTGTCCGGAAATTAATGTTGGAGGAACGCCCGGACCGGGAACCGTGAGCTGACCTGTGTAATAAAGATTCGAAACTTTTTTGCTTTTCATTTTTGGTTTAAGAATCGCAGTCTGACGCAAGGTGTTGGCGAGTCCGTAGGCATTGCCTTTAAACGCGTTGTAATCGCCAATGAAATCCTTGTGTGCATAACTGCGCTTTAAAACAATGTGTTCGCGGATCTTCTGATTGGTGAGGTGTTCAAAACGATCAACAACCAGATTGAAATATTTTTCGCGGATCTCTTCTGTGTCGTTCAATCCGGGAGCAACCGGAATGAGAATGAAAAAGGCTTCGTGTCCTTCTGGGGCTATGGTGGGGTCGGTTACCGATGGACAAGAAGTATAAAATAAAGGTTTGCTCGGCCATTGGGGATTGTCATAAATTTCTTTGGCGTGCTGACCAAAATCTTCATCAAAAAACAATGTGTGATGAAGCATTCCGTTTAGTTTTTTATTCAGACCGAGATAAAAAATGAGCGATGATGGCGCCAACACGCGTTTGTCCCAATAGTTTTCGGTGTATTTTCTGCTTTCCTTATCCAGCACCTTCTGCTCAATATGATGATAATCGGCACTGGCAACAATTACGTCGGCTGTGAGTATTTCATTGAGTGTGTGTACCGCAACAATTTTTCCGTTTTTGGTTTCGAGTCGTGTTACAGGTGTGTTCAGACGTACATCAACACCTTTTTCTTTGGCAAGCGAGGTCATTCCTTCCACAATCTTCATCATTCCGCCTTTTGGATACCAGGTGCCGAGTTGCATGTCGGCATAATTCATCAGGCTGTACAATGCAGGAGTGTTTTCCGGTTTTGCACCGAGAAAGAGGACTGGAAATTCTAAAAGTTGAAGCAGTCGTGGATGCGAAAAGTATTTCCGGATATAGGAGGCGAATGATTTGAGCAAATGCATCTTGAACAATCCGCCCATTACACGCTTGTCGAGGAATTCGGTGATGGATAATCCGGGACGGTAAACAAGATCATTTACTCCGACATCATATTTGTATCCACCGTCAGCCAGAAATTTTTTGAGTTTTTCTCCCGCACCTTTTTCGTACGATTCAAACATCGCTTCCAGTTCTTTCATGTCTGATGGAACATCCATAAAATCGTTGGGCGCAAAATAAATTCTGTAGGAAGGAGATAAGCGTTCCAGTTCGTAATAATCTGATGGTTTCTTATCGAACAGCGCGAAGTATTTTTCGAATACATCAGGCATCCAGTACCAGCTCGGACCCATATCAAAACTGAATCCATCCTTGCGGTAAACACGTGCACGTCCGCCTGTCTGTTCGTTTTTCTCCAAAAGGGTGACTTTCATCCCCAGCTTGGCCAGGCAACTTGCGGTGGAAAGTCCGGCGAAACCGGCTCCTATAACTATCGCTGTTTTTTGCATCTTAATTGTAGCGGTAGTCTTTAAATTTTTTCATAAGGATCTGCCGTGCAAGAAAAATACGACTTTTCACTGTGCCAATTGGTACACCTACTTCGTCTGCGATGTCTTTGTACTTATGTCCTTCGAGATGCATGTTAAAAGGAATGCGGTATTCGTCGGACAATTCACTGATCCCTTTAAGAAGTTCATTTTCCGAATAGGTTGATTCAGGCGAAATGCTTCCTTTCGTTTGAGGGATGTTTACAAAATGCAAGTCTTTTGTTCCGTCGATGATGGTATTCGCTTTTTTGCGGCGGCGGTAGTTGTTGATGAAGGTGTTCTTCATTATGGTAAACAACCAGGCCCCAAGATTGGTGCTATCCGTAAATTTTTCACGGTACGTAAATGCTTTCAGAATAGTATCCTGAAGCAAATCCTTTGCATCTTCCTGATCGGAGGTGAGACTAACGGCAAAAGCCTTCAGTCGGGGACGCATCATAATAACATGCTGATTGAATTCGATGGCTGTCATGGCGTTTAGTTTTGTTGAACAAATCTACGTAAACATTAAACAAACCACCAAGTTTTTGTTGAACTATTTTGTTAAAAAGCTTTAACAAAACAAGATAAATAATTGATTATCAATCATTGGTGTATATACAAATTTTCAGAAACGGACGTCATTTAAGGGTAAACGGCCCTGAAGCGAAATCGACTGCACGGAGATTTCTTCTTCAGGTTCAATTTTCCGTTCACCGTTCACCGGCCTGTCCCGACCGTACCGAAGGGGAGCGTCGGGATCACCATTCACCAAAAAGGCAGAGGGACCGAACCAAATCCGCGCGCGCAGGATATTGATCCGATCCCCCCTCGGAAGGACTAAAGAAAAATTTAGCGCACCACCCAGCGGTGGGTTTCGCTTTGTTCACCCGTCTGTATACGGATGAGGTAAATTCCCGGAGCTAAAGTGGATCCGTTAAAGGATGTTCTCATTCCCGAAAATTGTTCGTTGTGTATGATCTTGCCCTGAAGATCACTTATGGTTACCTGATGCAATGCATCTGTATCGCTTTCAATAAAGAGTTGCTCTTTTCCCGGATTGGGATAAATTCGTGTATGTTCCAATTGAACAATTTCGGTTTCGGGTTGACGTTCCTCCAATGGAATCGCAGCATCAACGATTACCTCTTCAACTTTTTCCAGAATATCCGGAGCAACAATTTCCTCCGGAAGATTTTCATGTACAAGAACTGTATCCCCCATAATTACGTTGCACGACACAAATGTTGAATCAACTTTTGTAATTAATGATTCCTCAACTACTGTGGTGTATTCTGCATGTGGAATAGTATCGATGTTTTCCTGTGGCTCAACCCATGCAACTTCTCCTAATAATGCATATTCTTCTTCCAGAACAATTCCAACACGAGTACTCGCCTTATTGATGTACACCTGTTCCAGGTATTTGTATCTGAAATCGTGTGATGCACTTATACTAATGGAGTTGTTTTTTATTTTTCCGGCAGCAATTTCAATTCGGAAGGAACCGTTAGCCATGGTTTTTATTTCTCCGATTTGTTCATCTCCGCTATTGATAATAACAGTCGCTTGTGCAACGGCTTTCCCATCGGGAGTTGTAACCTGTCCGTGAATGATACTTGGTTGTGTATTTGCGTTGTGTGTTTCAATGGGCATAACATCTCCCTTGATCGCCACTTTTCCCATTTTTTGTGCTTTGGCTTCTTTGCCGAGATTGAATAATCCGAGAAAAGCCAATGAGGCAGCAAGCCATTTTTTTACACGAAATTCTCTTGCAGTAGCCGGTTTAGCTTTCATGTGTGATTCGCTTAGCTGTGATGGAAGGAATACGCCACACGTCTTCCCTTCGGCTTGTTCCAAATGCTGCAGAATGTCCTTTTCAGTCTTTCGCGTGAAATCGACCACTTCTTTTGTGCAAATGGCGCAGAAACGTCCTTTTTCGGTTGGACTCATAGCCGCCCAGTTTTCGTGACAGGGCTCCGGAATGTAGATGGAAGACATGCTTTTTCGTGTTGGTTCAGGAGTCTGTACACGCCAAGCAGGGGGAGGTTCAACGGCAACAGGAATTTTTTTGGTAGCGGAGAACCCTGATGTCTTGGTAAGGACAGGTGGGAATGAGAGTAGAATTCTGCTGCTTTACCGGTTTATTGGGTAGGGCAGATGGTAAAGTAAAGATAGGTATGTGAGATGTGGAAGGTGTTTCTGCAATAGCCTGATTAGAATCAATAAGCTAATGCATGAACAATGTCTCAATAGATATGTCGGGTTGAAGGAAATTAGGTGCCTTGGGGGAAAGGGATTGCCAACTATTTTGTAGATTACATTAATGCAGTTCCCTTAGATAAATTTGTAACGCTGCTTTTAAACAGAACGCAAAAAAACTTTTAAATGATCAACATCCCCTTTCAAACAATCAACTGGAGCGCAATTCAAAAAGAAGAATATCCCGGTGAAACCGGAACTGCAATCTGGCAAACCCTACAATTAGGGGGGCTTCGAATAAGGATTGTGGAATATTCGGAAGGGTATCTGGCGGACCATTGGTGTGAGAAGGGTCATATTGTTCATTGTTTGGAAGGCGAATTTGTTTCCGAGCGTTTGTCGGGTGAGAAGGACGTATTAAAGGCGGGGGATTCATTTGTAGTTTCGGATAACCTGAGCTCACATCGTTCTCAATCAATTAACGGAGTAAAACTTTTAATCATTGATGGGGATTTTCTAAAGCATTTTGAGTAGGTTTATTATTAAATAGAATGAATATGAAAAAGGCTATTTTGATTGTTATGCTAGTTTTAAATGCTATTGTATTACTAGGTCAACTTTGGCCCGAAGGAGCTCCTCCATTTGCCGGGATAGTAAATCTGATTACACTTGGATTAAACCTGGTGATGTTTTTGATTTTGTTCCGCAAGGAGAACCTGTTTACACGATGAGTCGAAGCGTTTATCTGGCCAATCGGATCCGGGAAGTTTATCTTAATGGTAAATGGATTGCAAATACCAATTACAAGGAGCAATTATCCGGATTAAATGCTGATCAGGCCGCCCATATAGCAGGAGATTTGAATTCAATTGCTGTCCTTACGTATCACATCAATTATTATCTGGTAGGTATACTGAATGCCATGGAAAGTGGAATTCTGGATATCCGTGATCAATACAGTTTCGATGGTCCTGAAGTAACAACAGATGTGGACTGGAATAAACTGCTTACTGAATTTCTTGCTAATGCAGAATGTTTTGCAGATAAAATTGAACGCCTTAAAGAGGAGGAGTTGGACAAGGACTTCTTTGCAGAAAAATACGGGACATGGTTGCGAAATATAGACGGACTCATTGAACACAGTTATTATCATCTTGGTCAGATTGTTTTGATCCGGAAATTGATTGCAATGCCAACAGCACACTAATTTTTGATGCAATGAATACGACATCAAAAACACCAATAACATCCAACTACATTGAACTTTTAAAAAAAGTGCTGATCGATCACCGGAATATTGGCGAATTCGAATATTACCCGTTACCTATCGAGAACGCAAACTGGAAAACAGCCTTTTTGTATCCTGTCGATAAATTACTGCGAAAACGAAATTTCATTATTGCAAAGCGGAAACCAGTTATTCATGAAGAACGAATGAACGGTTACGACTGGCCGGCTCAGGCGCTTACTATGATTGGTTATAACAGGCTGACAAATATTGAACAATGTATTCATGCCATTATTCAGGATAAAGTAGAAGGCGATCTGATCGAAGCCGGTGTTTGGAGAGGGGGCGCGGCCTTGTTTATGCGTGCAATGCTGAAAGAGCTTTCCGTTACAAATCGAAAGGTATGGTTAGCGGATTCTTTCCGGGGATTACCTAAACCTGATGCAGTAAATTATAAAGCAGATAAATGGAATCGTCTCAATCGATTAAAAATTCTCAATGTTGGGATGGATGAAGTGAAACATAATTTTGAGAAATATGATCTGTTAGATGATCAGGTAAAGTTTTTGCCCGGATGGTTTAAAGACACCTTGCCTGAAGCTCCTATTGAAAAACTTTCCTTAATTCGTTTGGATGCGGATATGTACGAATCCACCTGGCAGGCGCTGGAAAATTTGTATCCCAAACTTTATCCCGGAGGGTTTGTCATTGTTGATGATTACTATGCTTTCAAAAACTGTAAGCAGGCAGTCGATGAGTTTCGGGAGAAGGCAGGAATCACTGAGCCGACTATTGATATTGATCTCGAGGCAATTTACTGGAGAAAAGCTAAATGAAAACGCAGTTTATTTATTGGTTTGCCTATTACAATCTCGATTCTCCAAGTGTGAGATACAGAGGAAAATTTCCGCTTGATTTCATTAAAGAGGAAAAGGGCATCGATAATTACTTTGTGGTACCAAGCTACCGTCCAAAGGAAATACTGTTGTTTTTGAGAGCCTATTTATCTGCATTGTTTTTTCGAAAACGGAATTCCTTGATTGTGATTCAACGGGTGCAATCGAATTTCATATATGCCCGACTGTTGAAACTGCTGGTTTTGGTAAGGAAGAAGAATACGATTTATGATTTGGACGACGCAGATTATCTGGAGATCAATCCTTCTACGTTGTATTTTTTTGCGAAGAACTGCGAAAGGGTTTTCGCGGGGAGTGCTCAGATTGAAAGGCATTTATCCGCGCATAATTCTTCTATTGTGTTTTCAACTTCCCCAACTGTTGATCTTGGTATTGTCAAGAAGAATCGTAATTCCGTTTTTACAATCGGCTGGATCGGAGGATTTGGTGGCGATCATAAATCCAGTCTGATCGAATTGGTTTTTCCTGCTATTCTTCAAATGAATTTCCCGGTGAAATTCACCATTGTTGGAGTAAGAAAACAGGAGGATATTGATTTTATCAATGCTTATTTTAGCAGTAACCAAATTATTGAAATCAATACTCCACTTGAAATCGATTGGAAGGATGAAAACGAAATTCAATCGCGAATCGTAACGTTTGATATTGGAATTGCCACACTGACAAATACCGAATTGCAGTTGTCGAAATCGGGTATTAAGGCAAAACAATACATGAACAATGGCATACCCGTTTTAAGCACAAATTTACCGGAGAACAATACTGTAGTTGTCGATGGATACAACGGTTATTTTTGTTCTTCACGATTTGATTTCGAAAAACGAATGCGGCAGTTTGCGGAGTTTAGTGATCATGAATACGCCACTTTTTCAGTAAATGCACGGCAGTCTATCACTAATTTTAATCATGTTAATTACTTCAGAAATTTTGAATATCTACATTCGAAAAATTAAATGACGGCATTGCTTCAGTTTATGAAAAACCATGCATTGAACCATCAGGGATACAAACACATCGAATCCGTCACTCACCTCAATCCGCGAACCATCTTTATCGCGATTCTCCTTTTCGTTGCCGGTGCTTATCTCTTTATTTTTTCTGCAGCAGATTCAAATTACTTTCTCCTTTCCGTTTCGTTTCTGCTTCTCCTTTCCGGAATCCCTTTTCTGGTTTGCGTTGAGCGCATCAGTCTCTCGAAGGAAACCGGAATCATTTGCATCTACAAAGACTATTTTGTTTTTAGAGTAGGCAAGGAATACGATTCAACCTTGTACCAATGTATTGCTGTGTTTTATGATTCCAGTGATTTGTATAGAGGAAAATATGAAGGTGCTGATACCCATTTTTACGATTCAAGCGCCAGACATTACGAGGTGTTCCTCATTGGTCCCAAGCAACAAAAATGCTTCATCCGCGAATACGATCAATACAAGCCCGCCAAAAAATTGTGCGAAACACTGTCTGCTGAACTGAAGCTAAATCACGAACCCCAACTCATTATAGGTAAGAATCCGGAGGGGTATGTTTGTAAAGAGGAGGGTTGAACCTTTCAGTTAGTCGTACGTATAAATCATTTATATTTGTACGTATAAATGGTAAGAGATGGATTATAAACTCACATTAAGTATTGATAATCAAATTGTTGAAAGAGCAAAGAGGTATGCCAAAAACAGAAATATCAGCTTATCAAAACTGATCGAGCGCTATTTGGAATTCCTGACAACCGATGGGGCTTCTGAGTATCCTGAGGCCGGCCCATTGGTGAAAAGCATTTCCGGGGTGCTCGAACCTGACGCTGCAAAAGATTACAAGAAAACGTATAAGGCGCACCTGAAGAAAAAGTATTCGCGTTAGATGGTAAAAGTTTTTGTGGATACCGATGTTTGCCTGGACTTATTATCCGGACGACAACCATTCAACGCGAAGGCGGAACAATTATTTACCTTGGCTGAAAAAGGTAAACTAAAAATTTGTGTTTCATCGCTCTCTTTTTCAAACATTGATTATATCCTTCAATCGCAGTTCAGCAAAACCGATTCCCGAAAGATCATAGGAAAATTCAGGACATTGGTTTCGGTTTTATCGGTTGACAGTAAAATCATTGATCGTTCCATTGCATCAGATTTTCCTGATTTTGAAGATGCTATTCAGTACCATACTGCGCTTGAAAGCGGAATCAGTATTTTATTGACCCGCAACCTTAAGGATTACAAAAAAGCCCGAATACAGGTGATGAGTCCGGATGTTTTTTTGTTAGGATTGTAGGTTTTGTCTTATCTTAAAATGAATCGGGCAACTAGCATTGTTTTGTTTTTCTTGGCTCAATTTTTTCCGGGGGAAAATTTGACGTCCTGCGTTGAAGGGATATTTGTTAAAAATGGCCGATACTATTCAGAAGACTTGCAAATTGACAGTGAACATATTTCAATTTCAGGACTAGCATATAACCACGGAGTATTAACCCAGGAATCGATGTTGATTCTTGATTCGTTGTTTACAAGGCTAACATTCGAATACATTGATCATATAGAAGTAAAGTCTTACGGAACAGGAAATGATGAAAGCTCTTTACTAAAATCAAGACAGCGAAATGCTCAATCTGTTGTCGACTATTTTGTGCTATCAGGTAAAATCGACACTCGAAAACTTATCGCTTTTAATTACGCAATGAATGTGAACCGGGTAATTCCGATAGATCAAAACAATATGTTGCAGATTTAGAAGCAGACCGAAAGAAGCTTGTATCTCTAATTGTATTTCTAAGGCAATAAGCTTGTATTTTATTCGTTACTCCATCAATGGAACGTTGGGTAATTTTCCTTTTTCCACTTGTATTTTTATTCTCTTGCAAAACCCCAAAAACAATTGGACCGGAATTTACAAGAAATAAAAGTGTAATAGGCGTCGCAGATAGTTATGCCATTGATGCCAACGATTCAATTGTCATTAGAATCTCTGTCTTTGGGTATTCGCGTCGCCACGACTTTTACTGGCAACAGGCAGCTTGTTTGCAGGATAATTATTCCCTTTTTGTGTACACAGAATACAATATTCTTGTTCAGCAGATACGGTCGTATAAAGGCACCTATACATTGAAGCTACCCATGGAGAAGTTTATTTTAAGAATCGAACAGGACGGGTATCGGACATTTGTTTTACACACTTACGAATTGAAAAGAAATTATTTATATCTAATGGAGGTATATATGAAGAAAGGAAATGGGGTGGATAAGTGGGTAATTTGAAAATAAGGATTGTTCTATTTATGAATAAGCTTGGAATTGTATTAGTAATCATACTACTGTTTTTCTCTTCTACGAAAACATCAAAAGCGCAGGATAGTCTCTTGATTTCAAGGTTGAATCAAGCTGTAGAGGATGATCAGGAAATTCGATTACAGTTAAGGTCAGCGCTTAATTCAGGCGCTAATTCGCATTTCATTGATTCTTTGGTACTGTAAATGCATTCTGTTGATAGTATAAATTTTGTTTTCTTGAAAGAAACTGTAGAAAAACATGGATTCCCCGGTATTTCAATTATTGGATCTTCAGGAGCACGAAAATTCTGGTTATTAATTCAGCATCAGGATTTGAATCCTGAATTTAAGAAGCAACTTTTGGTTCTGATGAGAGTTGCTGTAGAACAAAAGGAAGCCAATGCATCAGATTATGCCTATTTGTATGATAGAGTATGCGTTAATTCAGGAAATCTTCAGCTATTTGGGGCCTGTCCATCTTAGCGTTCGTCCTCTTCCTCGTTCTCCCTCCCTCACTTCGCGCTTCCCTTTCCATCTCCCCCTCCTTCATTCCCCCATTATCTCATTATCCCATTAGCACACTAACACATTATCACATTCCCCCATTAGCCCATCCCTCATTAGCACATTATCACATTCCCTCAATAGCCTCCCTCTCCAACCGTAAACACCAAATACCCCTCCCTGCTCATCATCGGTTGCAAAATGGAATACGCCCCTTCTGCTTTTTCTCCAATACTCCATTCGGTCGATAAATACCAATCGGCATAATCGCATTCGAGCGCTTTCTCAAATTGAGCATAAGCTTTACTTGTATCGCTCAATTCAAATTCCTTAATGGTAAATTGTAAATATTCCTGCGCGCCGGAGATGATGGTGTTGTCTGCAGGAATTAAATCGACATGACCACTCCCAAAAGGAGGATCCATCTCATCGGGATGAAATGCTGCGATCGCTGTTCCTTTAAAAAATAAAAACTGCTTCAATACGATTATACTACAGACGTAAATTGTTTTAGAAAACGCACATCATTTTCCGAATACAAGCGAAGGTCTTTCACCTGGTATTTCAATTGTGCTATACGTTCTACGCCCATTCCAAATGCAAAGCCCGAATATTTCTTGCTGTCGATACCACAGTTTTCGAGTACCGCAGGATCTACCATGCCGCAGCCCATGATCTCGAGCCAGCCGCTGTGCTTACATACATTGCATCCTTCGCCTGCGCACAAGGAGCAAGATACATCCATTTCCGCACTGGGTTCGGTAAAGGGGAAATACGAAGGACGCAAACGTATTTTTGTTTTTTCTCCAAACATTTCCTGTGCAAAATACATCAGCGTTTGTTTAAGATCAGCAAACGAAACATTCTCGTCGATATACAATCCTTCCACCTGATGAAAAAAGCAATGCGCACGCGCAGAAATTGCTTCGTTGCGATATACACGTCCGGGCATGATCATGCGCAAGGGTGGTTTGTTGTTTTCCATCATGCGGACCTGTACACTCGATGTATGAGTGCGTAATGCAATATTACGTTCGGCGGTCTCAATAAAAAAAGTATCCTGCATGTCGCGCGCCGGGTGGTTCTCCGGAAAATTCAATGCGCCGAAATTGTGCCAGTCGTCTTCTATTTCCGGACCATCAGCAATCACAAATCCAAGTCGCGTAAAAATCGCATCGATCTCTTTGCGTACCAATGATAATGGGTGACGCGCTCCAAGGGGAAGGGGTTCGCCGGGACGCGTTAAATCGCCTTCGCTGTGGGATGCTGCTGTTGAAGCGGTGGATGACTTTAAGACCTCAATTTTTTCTGAAGCCTTGTTTTTTAATTCATTCAGAATTTTTCCGAATTCTTTTTTCTGTTCGGGTCCTACCGTTTTAAACGCATCGAAGAGCGCAGTGATCACTCCTTTTTTTCCGAGTAAACGAATACGGTGTTGTTCCGCTTCTTCTGCATTGGCAGCGCTGAGTTGTTCAACTTCGCTGAGTAATTTTTCTATGGTTTCTTTCATTGCACAATGCTGATTGAAAAACGAATATCATTAAGCGGACGACTATTACCGTCAGTTTTTTCTGCTGCGATTTTGTCAATCACATCAAGACCCTCAATCACCTCACCGAAAACAGTGTAAGCACCGTCCAAATGTGGAGCGCCTCCGGTTGTGGTGTAGGCTTTGCGTTGTTCAGGTGAAAAGCTGAATTTACGTTTTGCAAATTCTTCCTCGATGGCCGGAGTAAGTTTGGTAACGATTTCCTGAATTTTTGCCTGATCTCCTTTTTGCGATGCAGCAATGGCTTCTTTCAGCATTTCAGCATTTTCCGGACGCTGGAGTATTTCGTTAAAAATAGCATTCCGGATTTGCTGATTGTTGCGCTCTTCCATCATGGTGAGTACATTGTCTTCAAACACTTTCCCCTGTACAATGTAAAATTGCGTAGAAGAGGAAGCTTTATGTGGATTCACATCATCACCCATCCGCGCAGCAGCAAGCGCGCCTTTTTTGTGGAAATGCTCTTTGCGGAATTCTGCAGGCACCGTGTAATTCAATCCGCCGTTACCAAGAACCTGTCCCGGTTTGGCTTCTCTGGAGCCGGGATCTCCTCCCTGAATCATAAATTCCTGAATGCAGCGGTGAAAGAGTAAATTGTTGTACACGCCTTCTTTGATGTTCTTTAGAAAGTTGTCGCGATGCAAGGGTGTTTCATCATAGAGCACCGCCACAATGTTGCCCATTGGGGTTTCAACCTTGATTTTTACCGTTCCCGAAGGGGCTTTAAACAGTGTAAACGAGCTGAATATCAACGCGCTGACAAATAAACAGGTGTGAATAACTTGTTTCATATCCTTATTTTTGCTATTTTTGATAGATAGCGTACAAATTTACAAAAATCGGACCTATGCGTAACAAGCTGTTTTCCGGACTCTTTATAGTGCTAGTAGCACTTGCAGTCGTTTCTTGTGGGAAGTCGGGTGATACCACTGCTACCATTACAGTATTAGATGTGAACAACCAACCGGTGCCGGGTGCACTTGTTCGTGTTGTGGGCTATGATTCCAACGGAGGTTGCAACAGCACTCCCTGCCGTATCGATCGTGAGACCGAGACCAACGGAAGTGGCCAGGCTACCTTTAATTTCAATGATCTTTACAAGCGCGGTGCTGCAGGTTTTGCAGTGCTTGAGGTGGAAGCATCAAAGAATGGTATGACCGGCGACGGCATTATCAAAGTTGAAGAACAAGTCAACAACGAAGCGAAAGTTTCTATTCAGTAAAATAGTCGACAATCGCTTGTTTGAGCAGATATTGTTGCTGCCTTCCGTCTAAGGGGGGCAGCTTTTTTTTGCTCTCAAAATGCGGCCATCCTTCTTCGTCTCGTCCCAAGGGAGAATAAAATCCATACGGACTTAGCAGCACACAAACACCAATGTGCATTACTTCCAGTTTTTCCTGTTTGCTTAGTTTTTGATAGCCTTTGTTGAGCTCCTGCACGCCAATCAGAAAGATGACCGTTTGCATATCGGGCTTTTCACCCAGGTCTTTTTCAAGGTTGCTCAGTATATGTTGGTAGCGTTGTTCAAGTTCCAGATCCATGCCGCAAAAATAATTCTATTTTAACAGCCTCACCTCGACAAATTGTTTTCCTTGGCGGATTGATACCCAAACCTATCCTTTTAGGCTCCGATTCGCAACTTTTTCCCGTTCGAGAGCTTTTTCCTTTTACTTTCTTCGTTTCTTTTTGGAGAAGAGACGGATTTTCACCAAATTGAGAGTCCCAAAATTATGCAGGAGCCACTTCAGGATACCACTACCGACATTGCTTTGATTGATTCGCTCAATTCAGAAGCATGGAAGATCAATCGCACCGATCCTCGTCGTGGTGTTGAGTTGAGCAAGCAGGCTTTTGAACTGGCAGAAGCAAATGAATACCTCAAGGGAAAAGCCTATGCACTTTCCAATTGGGGTGCTTGTCAGGTTTGGCTGGGGAACTATGAAGAATCGCTCGAACATTCGTTTGAAGCTTTGCGCTTACTGCTGGAGTTGAATGACAAACAGCAGATGTGTTCGGTGCAGTATTCTGTTTTTTGTGTTTTTTATTTTCTCAACGATTACGATAATGCACTAAAGCATATTCTGGAAGGTTATCGTCTGGCCGAACAAACCGACGACAGAATAGGTAAAGCTAATTCGCTGAATGGTATCGGAACAGTTTATTACACCACCGGCGATAATGAAAAGGCAGTTGAACATCTCAAAGAAGGATTTGCAATTGCAAAGGAACTGGGCGAAGAACAGATTCAGGCAAAAATTCTGGATGGATTAGGAAGTGCCTATTACAATCTTGGTGATTTTGATAATGCATTGCGGGTAAAATTCGAATGCCTTGAAATTGCACAGCGCTTAGGTATCAAGCAGGTTCATTCCTATGCACTCGATGGAATTGGCAAAGCCTATTCGGGATTGGGAAAATTCGAGGAGTCGATCGGCTATTTCGAAAAGAGTTTGTCTTTGCGTAAAGAAATGGGATTCCGCGCAGGTGAGGCGGAAACGCTTTTGCATTTGGGAGAGACCTATTTCCAATTGCAAAAATACGAAAGCGCTCTTTGTTACCTTACCGAAGCACTTGAGCTCGCTACCGAGGTGGATGCGAAGGAGACGATCTACAGAACGCATAAAGTTTTATCTGAATTTTTCGAATTGCAGGGTGATTTTGTTCGCCAGATCGATCACCTCAAAAAATACTACCAGCTAAAAGAAGAACATTTTTCTCAGCGTCAGTCGCAAAAACAACGTTCGCTAGAAATGCAGTTCCGTATGGAGCGCATGGAGAAGGAAAAGGAATTGCTGGAGAACAAAAACAAAGAACTGGAAACCGTTTTTTCGGATGTGGTATTGTTAAGCGAGATCGGAAGAAGAATTACTGCGTCGCTTTCTGTTGAGGATATCAATCAGATCATTTACGAATCGCTCAGCAGCATGATGGATGCTCCTTCCTTTGGAATGGGTATCTACAATGATGTGAAAAACATGATCCAGTTTCCGGGATACATTGAAGACGGAAAAATACTGTATTCCGAATACGATGTTAACGATGGCAATCGCCTTGCTCCGGTTTGTTTTTCACAGGAGAAGGAAATTCTTATCGGAGATCTCGAAAAAGAACTGCAACTGCATGTGCCGGTAAAAATGGCTCCCGTTGCAGGACGACATGTTACATCTCTGATCTATCTTCCGGTAAAAGTCAACCAAAAGAAAGTCGGCGTAATTACCGTACAGAGTTACAATAAGAATGCTTATACCGAATATCATCTGAATCTTTTGCGGAATCTTGCTGTTTATGCAGGTATCGCATTGGAGAATGCCAAATTGTATGAAGGTCTTGAAGAAATGGTTCAGGAACGTTCTGCTGAGGTCATTCGCCAGAAGGAAGAAATTGAACGTTCGTATTACAACACCCAATTGCTTTCGGAGATTGGTCAGCAGATCACATCTACGCTCAACATTGCTGTTATTTTTAATGAGCTCTACCAGAATGTAAACAAACTCATGCCTGCCGAATGTTTCGGGGTGAGGATTTACAAACCGGAGGAACACGTTATTGAATACAAATACGAAGTAGAACGTGGAGTAGTGGATACGGAAGGATTTTCCGTTTCGATGGATAACATCGATAACTACTCAGTATGGTGTGTGCGTAACCGGGAAGTTGTGTTTTTGAACGACAACCAGAATGAATACCACAAATACACCAGCAAGATTGTTGTCCCCACCGGCGAGATGCCGCACTCCCTGATCTTTTATCCGATGATAGTGGGCGATAAAGTGTTGGGTGTAATTACCGTACAGAGCTTCGAAAAGTTTGCCTATAAACCGTACCACATTGATATTTTAAAGACGCTTGGAACGTATACTGCCATCGCGCTGGAGAATGCCAATCTGTATGAGAATCTCGAAGTAAAAGTTGCCGAACGCACGCTTGAGGTGGTTGCGCAGAAAGAAGAGATCGAAAAGAACCACCGCGATACCGAATTGCTCAGTGCCATCGGACAGGAAATTACTTCTTCCCTGAGTGTTGAAGCGATCAATCAGCAGGTGTTTGAGAAAGTAAATACGATGATGGACGCACCTTCATTCGGTATCGGTTTGTATGATGCTGCGAAGGATGCGATTGTTTTTCCGGGATACATTGAAGAGGGACTGGAAGAGGAAGTTATCTATACCTCCGATGATCAGGATCGGCTGGCATGGCTTTGTTTCAATCAGGAACGCGAAATAATGATTGGCGATTACGATGCAGAACTTACCAATTATGTTGCACGAAGAAAAGCAGCCGTAGCAGGGCGCCTTCCGAATTCGGTGATTTATATTCCGCTAAAAACCACCAATAAAAAAATCGGTGTCCTCACCGCACAGAGCTTCAGTAAAAATGCCTATACTGAATACCATCTCAACTTATTGAGAAATCTTTCAGTGTACGTGGCAATTGCTTTGGATAATGCCGGATTGTATGAGGGACTGGAAGACAAAGTGGAGCAACGCACAGCGGAGATCAGAAAAGCATACGATAATACTCGGTTGCTTGCACAGATTCAGCAGGATATTATTTCTTCGCTTTCGGTGGAAACAATTATCTCCAAGGTTTACGAGAATGTAAATACCTTGATGGACGCCACCAGTTTTGGGATCGGAATTTTTGATGAGGAATCGCGTCACATCATCATGCCCGGTTTTATTGAGAGCGGTGTACGCATGGAAGAATTTTCCTATAGTGTAGACGATCCAAACCGTCTTGCGGCATGGTGCTTCAATAATCAGAAGGAAATCTTCATCAATAATTACTATGAAGAATACTCCAAATACATTACCGGAATAAAAAAGGCAATCTCAGGAAAAGACTCCACTTCGATTATATATCTTCCGCTGATGGCCAATGGCAAACAGATAGGGGTGATTACCGTGCAGTCTTACGAACTCAATGCCTATACCGAGTATCATCTTGATCTCTTACGCAGTTTAGCCGCCTCTGCAGCGATTGCAATCGACAATGCGCGATTGTATGAGAACCTCGAATACAAAGTGCGGGAGCGGACAGCTGAGGTGGTAAAACAAAAAGAAGTAATCGAGGAAAAGAACAAGCACATCACCGATAGTATCGTTTACGCCAAACGAATACAGGAAGCGATTCTTCCTCCGGAGGATGTCTTCAAACTGCATTTGCGGAATTCGTTTGTGTTGTACAAACCAAAAGACATCGTCTCCGGCGATTTTTACTGGATCGAACGCAAGGAGAACAAAATACTTTTTGCTGTAGTGGATTGTACCGGACACGGCGTTCCCGGAGCCTTTATGAGTATCATTGGTTACAACGGACTCAATCAGATCGTCAACGAATACAACATCACT
Organism: Flavobacteriales bacterium UBA2798; assembly: GCA_002351955.1. Classification (GTDB taxonomy): domain Bacteria; phylum Bacteroidota; class Bacteroidia; order Flavobacteriales_D; family UBA2798; genus UBA2798. Next base: position 2,604 of record DEHO01000032.1, on the reverse strand, counting down.
CAGCCTGCGGAGATTCTGAATAATCTCAACCGCATCATTTCGGCAACACTCAAACAGCGCGCAGAAGAATCCAAGATCCGCGACGGAATGGATCTTTCGGTGTGCAGCATTGATCTCGAAAACCACAAACTCGAATACGCCGGTGCCAACAATCCGATTTTCATTGTGCGCAACAATGAAGTCATTGAAGTAAAAGCCGACAAACAACCCATCGGAAATTTTGTGGGCGAAGAAGATTTTCGTTTCACCAACAAAGAGATTGATCTTCTCCCCAATGATCGTCTGTACGTTTTCTCCGACGGTTACGCCGATCAGTTTGGCGGACCAAGAGGCAAAAAACTCAAGTACTCCACCTTCCGCGATCTCCTCATCGAGAACTGCGATCTCCCCATGGAAGAACAAAAACGTGTCCTCGATCAAATGTTCGAAACCTGGCGCGGCGACCTCGAACAGATTGATGATGTCTGCGTGATCGGAGTGGGCATTTAGCCCGCGAACGGGAGCGCTTAGACATCACAATGGTGACCGAACCCGCCCCGACCGATAGCGTCGGGGAGCGTCAGTATTGATGATGTCTGCGTGAAAGGAGTGGGCATTTAAGAGAACGGGAACGGAGAACGGGAACGAGTGCAGGATCTATTTTTCCATTCACCGGCCTGTCCCGACCAATTGCGTCGGGATCACCTTTCACTGTTCATCTTTCACCCAATAGATGTCTGCGTGAAAGGAGTGGGGATATAACAAGACGATCCCTTCTTCGCCAAGGCTACGAAAGGGGCGCGACGATCCTCCTACATTACATTCCGGCGGACAAGGGAAAGAAGACGAGTGCAGGATTTCTTTTTCTGTTCACTGATTACCGTTCACTGTTCACCCGATAGATGTCTGCGTGATCGGAGTGGGGAAATAACATGACGATGACGAGAAACGATGACGAATTCAGGCGTTATTTTTCTGTTTACTGATCATGGTATCCTTCGACTTGTCCACCGGCTTGTCCGTCAGAGAGAAACGCAGTGAATGAGGAAGTTTTTGCCAATAAGGGCCTTCCACCCAAGAGATGTTTGCAAAGTTGGAGCACGACTAAGGTAGTATGAAGACAAAGTGTTTATGGAAATTCAAATAAATTAACTGTGCGAAATTTGTAACAAATGGTAACAATTGTTTTAGCCTGATTAATGAATTTTGGGATAAACAGAAATTTTTGAATTACCAATTAAAAGATTATGAATTATTTCGAGTTTAAATCAGTGTTAAAAAAATCTAGTGTTAAGATTCTCATTATTGGCATAGTTATCTTTTTTATAGGTTTACCAATTGCAGGAGCGAACTTCTATGATGAAAGTAAAATGAGTTATTGGATATTCGGTTTACTATTTATTGGATTAAGTTTATTTATGATAATAAAGCCTATAAGAGATCTTTCTAGTTTAAAATCAGACTCTCATCCTATTTTAAATGCGATAAAAACCGGCGATAAAAATTTTATAGTATGGATTTACATCAAGGAAATAATTTCTAATGTTGAAGGAGTAAAGGTTGGAAAATCAAATAACGTTGTGATTGTTACTAAAATGAATAAAACGATGGAACTGGTTATAAATAGAAGGACATCACCTGATGAACTAATAAATTATGTAAAATCAGAATTTCCAAATGCATTAGTTGGCTTTACAAACGAAAATTCTGAAAAGGTAAAAGCTCTTTTCAAGAAATAAGCTTTATTAGAATGTATTTTGGAAACTATTAAAATATAAGAATTTAGGAGTTTGTTAATTATTTCAATTTTATTGTTTTTATTAAGCGCTCTAATACTCTATTGGGGTCTATCAGATGAAATAACGATCAGGGTGTCTGGTGCGAAGCTAGATCACTTTATATCAAAATTTTTACTTTGAATCATTTCAATTTTCCCATTTGTAAGAGGAATTGACCATTTAATTAAATTCATTTCTGGCTTCGATATGATGATTTTGTCTTCGCACTGAATAATCAATAAATATGCTACCCCGAAGAAGAATATTGAATGTAGAAATGAAATAATAAAACCAAACCCTCAACTTTTGCGTGTCTTTTTTGTAATGAACGGTAACTAAATTGTTTATTTTATACCTATTTTTAAGGAGGGTAATGCGCCACTATTTTAGTTTCCAGCAAGTGTATTAGACAACTGTTCAATAGACAGTAATAATGAAAAAAAGACAAGTATTTATAATGTTATGTTTATCAATTCTTTTTTTAAGATTTGAAATAAGGGCTCAAAATAATAATACACCGATACTAACTTTTTATGATAAACTATTTGCTTTAAATTCCACATATAAACCAGCTGACTTTAACTTAAAAGGTAATATAAAAAAGCTTATTGAAATTTCTTCACCAAATAATGATAGTACTTTATTCTATTTCAATTATAACGGATTATTAGAAAAGCAATATGTTTCTACTACAAAAGAGCTAACGGTTTATTCTTACGAAAACAATCAATTAAGAAGCATTTCTTTTGAAGAACCAAGCTCAAAATGTACTCAAAAGAAATATTTTAATTATTTGGGGTTTATTGAAAAAGAAATATCTGGATATGTACCTACCCCATAATTCCAA
>DEHO01000025.1:97960-115004 GCA_002351955.1 Flavobacteriales bacterium UBA2798 | reverse complement strand
TTGGCAACCACTACATAAGTTTCACCGGCTGTAAATGTTACCGGAAACGATGCTATAGATTGTGCAGCGCTTGTAGAATTTCCGGGAGCGATATCAATTGTAAGGGGAATTCCGGCAGGGACATCGGCAAATCCGAAGGCCGTACGGAATTCAAAATCATCAATAAACATTGCACCATTGGCATAAACATCAACTGTTGCAGCTGCTGCATCTGCAGAATTGTGGATGACCTGCACCCTGGCAGTTTGGGCAAAGGCACCAGTAGATAGCAAACCTGCTGTTGCCGCTACTAGTAATAAGTACTTCTTTTTCATCTGGATTGGTTTTGGTTAATAGTTGTACAAACAACATATCCAGATGAAGAATTGTTTAATCAAAATGATAAAAGGTTAAACAAAACACTTACGAACTCAAATTAAAACACTGAAATACAGCTGTATAAATTTTTTATTATTTTAGAAACGGTCGGGTTTAAAGAGGAAACGGCTCGGTAATAAAGGCCTAATTATGGTGTTATTCCGGAAACGCATCCAGCCAATCGGGATCACTCATTTGAGTTTTGATCCGCTCAATATCGCCAAAGGTTGATACCAATTCATCGCGCCTTTTTCCATTGATGAGGTCTTTTCGGAACCAATTCCCCTTTTCCCTCGAAACATCGTGAGTCGGACATACATATTCGGCCATTGCTTCTCCAATTTCCTGCATCAATCCAAATTTCCCGACTTCATCCAAACCAATACCGTCCAATTCTTCATTGCTTAAATCCCACATCCATTTTGCTTTAATCCCTTTTACACGATTTATTCTGCGGTTGGGCAATCGACGAATGGAGTTTTGGTCGAGCGATAACTGAAACCGCCTAAGATCGAGTCCTGAAATAAGTCCGCTGCGCAACACATCCATTTGCATATCTGCGGCATCCTGACTGGCTTCATCCATGATGTAGTTCAACCAAAATGCAACATCCATTCCTTTCGGGTTTCCGGTTTCTTCAGGCTTTACAAATTTCACACTGGTACCTGTACCAAAACTGAATACAGTGAGTTGATCGGAAGAGTATTTCCCCTTTCCACCATAACCCACGGCCTCCATCACCGCTGCAAGGGTAGGATTATTGTAAGTAGTAGTACCGCCATCAACAAAGCGTTCGAGAGGAGTAAAATACGTCGGAGCCGACATTGTTGCTTCCATTACTGCACGAAGCAAAACATTCTTATATGTTCCATTGTATCCATCGCTTCTGGAAAAGCAGGAGAAAAAAGTTTCTTCGCTTGCGGCAAGGTCTTTTGCGGTAATCATAATATCCGTTTCGGTAGCGATCACAGTGTCCTGAAGTGTTTTATCTTCAATAATTTCTTTCAGCATTCTGCGGTAATTCGCTTTGGAGTATAATGGCGGGTTGAGAAACCTATTGGCCAATGCTCCTCTTTTCAGGAATACTTCGGTAACGAGTTCTACATATTTCTTTTCAATTTCTTCAGCAGAATATCCCAAAGCAATGAGTCCTGCCATTATTCCTCCGGTTGATGTTCCCGCTACCATATCAACAAAGCGGTGTAAGGGATAGCCTGCAACCTCTTCCATTTTTTTGAGCAGCTGGAGTGTAAGAATGCCCCTTATTCCTCCTCCATCCAGAGAAAGTATAATTCGATTGTTCCGGGGAATTCCCAGGCGGTCGAGTGCTTCGTTGCGGTGTTCGGACATGGTTTTTTTATTATTTCTACCGAAAATACGATTTTGTAAGACTATTTTTGAGAAATGTCGATGATACGATCACTCCGCTCAAGTTACAAAGGCTGGCTCCTGGCAGGAATCGTACTTCTGCTTTTGATCGCGATTCCTCTTGTCATTCTTTTTTCATCGCTATTTACCACACCACAAAGCAGTAAAGCTATTCTCGAACAAACATTACCGGGAGAAGCATTTTTCAATACGCTTGCGTTGTGCGTAATTGCCGCAGTTGTAAGTTTGTTTTTGGGTGGAGGCACTGCATGGCTCGTTACACAGTACCAATTTCCTCTGCGTAAATTTTTCTCGTGGTCGCTGGCACTTCCACTCACTATTCCCGGATATATTCTTGCATTTACCTATGCAGGAATATTTAGTTTTTCCGGTCCACTGCAAACTGTAATCCGCAATCAATTTGGCCAGGATAGAGCACAAGCGCTGCATTTCGATATCATGAATCTTCCTGTGTTGGGATTGTTATTTGCTCTTGCGCTTTTTCCGTATGTTTTCCTCAGTGCAAAAGCCGCTTTCTCTATTCAGTCGGCACGCCAAATTGAGAGTGCAAGGTCGCTTGGAAAAAAGGGATCGAGTATTTTAATGAAGATCGCCCTACCCCTTTCCAGGCCCGCACTTGCTGCCGGAGTTTTTCTGGTTATGATGGAAGTGATCAACGATTACGGTGCTGCCAGTTATTTTGGAATTCGCACTTACACTACAGCATTGTTCCGCACCTGGGGTTATGATATTCAGGCTGCACTTTTACTTGCCGGTTGGATCTTACTTTTTGTATTCGGCCTCCTCATTGCAGAACGCTTATTAAGAGGGAAAGCCCGCTATCAAAACACAGCAAGACAATCGTATGTACCAATAACACCTTTAAAGGGTTTTCGTGCATGGACTGCAACATTTTTATGCAGCATTCCATTTGTATTTGGATTTTTGATTCCATTTAGTTTTTTAGGCTATTGGGCAATGCAAACTGCTCCCAAAATAATGAATGATCATTTTTTTGTGCTAACCTGGAACAGTATTCAGCTTGCATTCATTGCAACTATTGTTATTGTAGTTGTTGCATTAATTCTGGCTTATGTGAGAAAATTGCATCAATCGTTCAGCGGAAAAATTATCGCTCAATTCATTAACGTAGGTTATGCTATTCCCGGTGCTGTAATTGCAGTAGGAGTACTTGCGTTCTCGGGTTGGTCGGATGCAATGATTGCACATTTTGGTTCTGCGAAGGGTTTGTTTTTTACTGGAAGTATTGCCATGTTGATCTTTGCCTACCTGGTGCGTTTTCTTGCTGTTGCCTACCAGCCATTGGAAGCAGGACTTGAAAAAAATCACGGTTCCCTCGGAGAAAGTTCCCGTTCGCTGGGAAAAAGTCCTTTGCGCACTCTATTATTTGTTGAATTACCCTTATTGCGTAACACCGTTTTAGTTGCTGCTATAATGGTATTTGTGGATGTAATGAAAGAATTGCCACTTACGCTAATTCTCAGACCCTTTAATTTTGAAACGCTTGCAACAGAAACCTACAGACACGCCAAAATAATGGAATCTGTTCCGGAAAGTTCAAGTGCTGCATTAATCCTTATTTTTATTGGCGCCATTCCGGTATTTGTGTTAAGCCGGTTAATGACAGAGAAGCATGGGACTTGAACTAAAAAACATATCGCGGTCGTTCGGGAAAAATCGTTTTGCGTTAAGCGGAATCAATTTTTCCATGCAAAAAGGTGAAATACTTGCACTTCTTGGCGAGAGTGGTTCAGGCAAATCGACATTGCTCCGCATAATAGCAGGATTCGAATTACCGGATAAAGGATCCATAAACCTCAGCGGGAAAACCATTTGCGATGAAAAGATATCACTGCATCCGGAAAAAAGAAATATCGGTCTCGTTTTTCAGGACTACGCATTGTTTCCACATTTGAATATTGAGAAGAACATTGCATTTGGGCAGAAAAAAAATCCTTCACGTACCACCAATGAATGGCTGGCACTGGTCGGTCTGCCGGGAATGGGCAAACGTTATCCCCACGAATTATCAGGTGGTCAGCAACAGCGCGTTGCCATTGCTCGATCGCTCGCTGCAGAACCGGAGTTGTTGTTACTGGACGAACCATTCAGTAATCTCGACGACAGCATTCGGAGTTCTGTAAGAGGAGAAATCCGTGATATCATCCGGTCGACGAATACAACTGCAGTATTTGTAACCCATGACACCCGCGATTGTATGGCAGTGGCGGATAAAGTCATTGTTTTGAGCAATGGTAAATTATTACAGGAAGGAGATCCGAAACAATTATACATTCAACCGTGTAACAGTTATGTAGCACGAATTTTTGGTGAAGTAAATATTGTGGAAGGAGAGATCGCACGTCAGTTAAGTGGATTAAAGAAATTCGGTATTCGTCCACAGCATATTATCCCCGGTAACGATTTCTCCTGCACCGTTCTTTCCTGCAGGTTTGATGGTGATCATTATGATCTGGAATTGGACTTGAACGGAAGTAAACTCCATTTTCATTCCGACCAGCCGTATACAAAAGATGAGGTAATACGTATTTCGTTTCCTAAAGATAAAATCATAGATCTGAGTCATGAAAGCTGAGCGTTTAACCATGATCAGGCAAATGCTGGATCAAAATCCGGATGATCCGTTTTTAAAGTATGCAGCTGCTTTGGAATACAAAAAAGCAGGAAACATCAGTGAGTGTATTGGTTTGATGCAAAAACTGATGATCGATCATGAAGATTATCTCCCGGTTTATTTTCAATACGGCAAATTGCTGGAGGAAAAAGGAAATATTGAAGAAGCCATCCACATTTACAAAAAAGGATGTGATCTGGCCGAAAAACAAAACGAGATGAAAACGTTGAGGGAATTGAAAGAAGCATTGGTGTTGCTGGAAGACTAAACCCTCGAATGCATTTTACCAGGCAGATAATAAACAGAAGTCTGCAGTTATTCAAGTCAGCTTCTATTCTCCCCGTTATTGAGCTAGTTTTAGACCATGAAGTGGTCGAAATTAATCCTCCGATTTTCCGGATTCCTTGTAGTAACAGGAATTGCATTTTTGTTTTTTTGCCTTTGGGCAGACGGGCATATTCGTGCTAATGCAAAAGGGAAACTTTACAATTCGCTTAGCGAAATTCCGGCAAATGATGTTGGACTTGTACTGGGAACTTCAAAATACTTGCGCGGTGACATAATCAATCCCTATTTCAAAAAAAGAATCATTGCAGCGGCAGAGCTGTTCCGTGGAGGTAAAATAAAACACATCATTGTAAGCGGCGACAATACAAGTCGCAGTTACAACGAACCCCGCGACATGAAAGACATGTTGATGAAATTTGGAGTTCCGGAACATTCCATCACCTGCGATTATGCAGGTTTACGCACTTTCGATTCGATATTCAGAGCGAAAGGAATATTTGGATTGAATTCATTTACGATCATTTCGCAGGAATTTCATAACGAAAGAGCCTTGTATATTGCAGAATGTCTGGGTTTAAATTGTATTGCCTATAACGCCAGGCCGGTGTACCGTGGTTTCAATTCGAAACTTCGGGAATACATTGCCAGAGGAAAAGCAGTATTGGACTTAAATGTTCTTGGAACGGGACCGAAATACCTTGGCGATCCTATACCAATTGTCATTTCTCAGAGGTAGAAATCTTCTGTTAGTTCATTAAATGATTTCGATCGTTTAAAAGGTGCATCGTACAGAAACATGAACTCTTCGACACAAACAGTCGATTTCAATTTTGAGAACCCGAGTAAAATGCGGATTGGTTCTGTGTTTTCAAAAGAACTTACTGTACGTTTTACGAATAAGCTCCATCCGTTTTTTTCAGCAACTTCTTGCGCCTTTTTCCATTGAGAAAACGGAAGGATGATTGCGAAATGTGCATTTTCATTCGACAGTCGATTTGCATGGAAAAAGAGTTCATCCATTTTAAGTGTAACCGCATGACGCGCCAATTGCCGCGACAAATCCGGATTTAGTAATGCGTCTTCAAAGAATGGTGGATTGGAAACAATAAGATCAAACTTACGGTCTGTTTCCCATTGCTGGATTGCAGAATGAACAAGTTGAATACGTTGATGAAATGGACATGCATCAATATTACGTTGTGCATCTAAGATTGCAGCGTCTTCTATTTCCAAGGCCACTAGTTGAGCCTGAGGAAACCGTTGTGCAAGCACGATTGCCGTCATTCCCGTTCCGGTACCAATATCGAGTACAGAACGAATATGGGAAGGATCCAATAATAATCCGGACCAGACAGCTATAAGTACACCGTCGGTCCCCACTTTCATGGCGGCATGCTCTTGCCAGATTTCGAACTGACGAAAACGAAATGGTTTATCGTATTTTTTCGGTGAACTCAAATATCCTTTTCACCCTTGTTGATGTTTGGATCGAGGTACATTTCGATCAACCCTTCGGGCGCCGAAACATGCAATTGCTTTGCAGTTCTGTCGACCGAAACAATGGTTGCATCCAAAACAGGAAGTAATATTTCCTTACCGGAATTAATGATGCATAGCAATGTTTGAGCGGCACCTTCGTAAACATCCTTTATTGTGCCTATATTTCCCTTAACTGCATCCACAACTACAAACCCAATCACCTCGTGGTAGTAAAATTTATTTCCATCGAGTGGTGGCAGTTCGGCCAATGGCAACCATAAATTTTTTCCAATCAGTTTTTTAGCTTCTTGTTCGGAATCGACACCTTCAAATGCGCAGAGCACCGTTCCCTTATTTCCAGGAGAATATCGCGTAAATGTAAAGGTAACCAAACCCTGTGGCATTTCTACCAGCACTTCATCAAGGTCATCATAAAAAGAAGGGGAATCCACATCCAGAAAGATGTTGAATTCCCCTTTGTATCCGTGTAAGCGGGTGATGTACCCGAGATTGAAGCAATCGTCCTTGGAGAACGTGCCTTTCATAATCAACCTTCGGCTTCGCTTGTATTTTCTTCAGCAGCGGGTGCTTCTTCGGCAGCAGGTGCTTNNATTTTCTGTCACCGGCAAGCTTGCTCTTTTTGCTTTCGATCTTAGATTCTTTATCAGCCAGCCACTTATCAAACTTAGCATCAGCCTGCTCTTGAGTAAGTGCACCCTTTTTAACACCGCGGTTAAGGTGACTCTTATAAAGAACTCCCTTATAAGAAAGAATTGCACGACATGTTTCAGAAGGCTGTGCTCCTTTTTCTAACCAAGCCAAAGCCTCGTTAAAGTTGATATCGATAGTTGCAGGATTTGAAGTAGGATTATAAACTCCGATCTTCTTAATAAAGCGGCCATCACGTGGTGAACGGCTGTCGGCGATTACAATGTGGAAAACTGGTTTTCCTTTTTTACCGTGACGGGCAAGTCTGATTTTAGTTGCCATTTTTAATTGTTTTAAAAGGGTCCGAAACCCGGTTAATTAATAAGTGAATTGGGCTGCAAAAGTAGAAAAAAATACATTCCCCCAAAGGCTTTAGGGTATTTATTATTTGCGACAGGTGCAAAAATTAAAATTTCTTACCAATAAATTGGAAACGATTCTGATATAGACTTCATTTGAGCCCGTGATCAGGTTGTTTCAAATTGGCTTGGTAGTGATTACCTTTTGGGGTTCTGTTTCGGGACACCCGCCTGCTTTTCAGGAAATTGCCACCTCAACCTACCAGATTTCCCAAAGCGATTTTTGTCCGGCAGGTACCCTTTTCAAAGAAGAGGCCTCCGGGTCTGCCGCTGTTTCATTCGAATCCTTTTCTCCCACCTTTCCGCTGCCAGACTCCAGGTTCCCGGGATTGTTGTCGTCCGATGGAATCTCAAAGGCTTTCTGTCTTCATTCAGAATCTCAACATCCTTCAATTGCAAAATCTATTTTACTGGTTAACTGCGTTTTGCAGATCTGAAGCCCTCACATCCGGTAGAATTATGCGCCGAAAATTGTCCCGGCACCGGATGCGGAATGCATGCTTAATCATTCTGAAGGACCTATTTCCTATCGCATTAATTTATTTCCCAATGGAGAACAACACTTCCGAAGGAAAGGGATCGTTTTTCCTTTTCCTGATGGTTATTGGAGCCATCATGACCTTGCTTTCGCTGATAGTCAATTACCTCAATTGAAAGTTCAGCCCTCTGCTTTTATCCAATTAAAAAAAGACTAATTTCACCCCGATTTAAAAACCAGAAAATCGAAATCCAATGGACATCTATGCTATTTTGATGATCGTTGTCTTTGTTGTAGGATACGCAGCCATTGCGCTGGAACATCCTATCAAAGTCGACAAGGCGGCCTCTGCGTTGCTCACCGGCGTTTTATGCTGGACACTTTATGTTTTTGGGGGATACACCGACCATCATGGTGTTGAACTTTCCTTGATGCACCATCTTTCCGAGATTGCAAGTATTCTTTTCTTCCTTATGGGAGCAATGACCATTGTTGAACTTGTAGACGCGCACGAAGGCTTTTCGGTAATTACCGACCGAATAAATACTACCAATAAAATCACGCTCATCTGGGCAATTTCATTTATTGCCTTTTTCCTGTCAGCCGCCTTGGATAACCTTACAACAGCTATTGTAATGATATCCTTGCTTAGAAAGCTGATAAAAGATGTTGAAACACGATGGGTATTTGCCGGTTTTGTGATCATTGCCGCCAATGCAGGAGGTGCCTGGAGTCCGATTGGTGACGTAACCACAACCATGTTATGGATAAAAGGACAATTGCCTGATGTTCCTTCAATGATCATGCACCTCTTCATTCCCGCCATTGTTTGCCTTATTGTACCTCTTTTGCTCGCTCCGATCGTATTACGTAAAAGCACCATCGAGCGTCCTGTTAAAGTGNNAACAGAGAGAAATACACTGTTTTCCTGTTAGGTTTAGGCGGATTACTTTTTGTACCTGTATTTAAAACGGTAACCCACCTTCCACCTTTTATGGGAATGATGCTTTCATTGGGTGTTTTATGGGTGGTAACTGAAATTATGCATGGCTCCAAGAATAAGGAAGAGCGTCGTTCTGTTTCGGTTATTGGTGTTCTTCAGAAAATTGATACTGCATCCGTACTGTTTTTCCTTGGTATTCTTTTGGCTGTTGGAGCACTTCAGGTTGTTGGTCATCTTCACACTACTGCTGAATTCCTCGACCATGCGCTGAATAAAAACATCTACACCATCAACATGTCCATCGGTTTGCTTTCTGCAATCGTAGATAACGTGCCGCTGGTAGCTGCTGCTCAGGGAATGTATGAAATTGCCCCTGAGGGATTATTTGCAGCAGGTGGAAGCTTCTGGGAATTCCTTGCGTATTGCGCAGGTACTGGAGGCTCTTGTTTGATCATCGGATCGGCTGCAGGTGTTGCTGTTATGGGGCTTGAACACATCAGCTTTGGCTGGTACCTCAAAAAGATTGCTCCTCTTGCTCTTGTAGGGTATATTGGAGGCGCGATCACCTACATTTTGATGTTCGCATTCTAATCATTTTCAAGCATTAACGAACCCCGTGACAAACCTCGCCAAAGGTTTTCACGGGGTTCTTTATATTAGCAGGTATGAAACGTCCCCTTCTGCTTGTATTAGGAATCATTTCCTGTTCCGTCTGGCTGCTTTCTGCGCAGGAAAATGCAAAACAATTTTCCATTGATGAGCATTTATTGAAAGTCGGTTCACACCAGCAAATACGTGCGTGGGGCTATCAGAGCAATACTTTATTTTCTGCTGCAGGAATCTGCTCCCAATGCCATGGGTACGATATCGATCAGCTCGCTTCTGTTGACGCAATGGGGAATGATGTAAATGTTATGGATGCCTGGGCAGGAACCATTATGGCTAATTCGGCAAAAGATCCGCTTTGGAAAGCAAAAGTGAGTCATGAAGTTTTGGTCAATCCGGCACACCAGAATGCGTTGGAATCAACTTGTGTAAAGTGTCATGCTCCATTGGGAAAATACAATGCATTACACCTGAGTCAGCCTTATGGAATGACCGAATTAAGCACAGATTCTGTTGGGCTGGATGGTGTTTCATGCGGTGCCTGCCATCAACAACGCGATACTCTTATCGGTAAACGTTTTTCCGGAGAATTGTTTTTCACAACCGATAAGACAGTTTACGGTCCTTATACCAACCCTTTAGGACCAATGGCCGGAAATACTGGATTCACTCCAACCTACAGTCCACACATCAACAGAGCCGGTTTATGTGCCGGTTGTCACACACTCATTACGCAAACATCCGACCTCAGCGGGAATTTAACGGGCGATCATTTTATTGAGCAGGCTACGTATCACGAATGGCTGAATTCCCGATTTAACAATGACATCCCCAATCCACAGGGTATTTCCTGTCAGGGATGTCATATTCCCCGAATCAATGATCCTGTGAAACTTTCTACAGGTCCGCCAAACCTTACACGAACACCATTCGGAAAACATGAATTGGTCGGTGCAAATGTTTTCATGCTAAAGCTGATGAAAGATAATGCAACTGCGCTTGGGTTATACTCAACAGCAAGACAACTCGATTCAAGTATTGTACGCACAGAACGAATGCTGAAACAACAAAGCCTCTCACTGACCTTGCAGGAAACATCCCGTACTCTGGATACCGCATTTTATGATTTGCAACTGACCAACAAAGCAGGACATAAATTCCCAAGCGGATATCCTTCACGTAGAATTTATGTGGAGTTTGTGGTAAGGAATGATCTTGGAGATACGCTATTCCGTTCGGGTGTTAGGCAAAACGATGAATTGGTAAATGAAAATCCAACGTACGAACCACATTATACCATGATTAACTCTGAACAACAAATTCAGATTTACGAAATGGTAATGGGTGATGTGAACGATAATGTAACTACTGTTCTGGAAAGAGGAAAATCATCGCTTAAGGACAACCGTTTGGTACCTGAAGGATTTACAATTGGACATCCTGCTTACGATACCTGTAAGATCATTGGAGGTGCACTTAGCGATCCGGATTTTAACCGCAACGGAGCAACAGAAGGAACCGGCGCCGATATTATACGATACCATATTCCACTTTCCGGGTATACAGGAGCATTAAATGTGAGCGCAAAAATTTATTATGAATCCGTTCCCAAACGATTTCTGAGTGAAATGTTTAGTTATTCCTCACCCGAAATAAGTCTGTTTCAGGGAATGTACAACAGTTCCGACAAATCGCCGGTATTGGTTGCAGAAGCATTGCTGATTGGCGGATTTCAGTCTGTAGCAACGGTTGCATCTCCCCTACTTAACATCTTCCCGAATCCAAGTACAAACGGAAGTGTAAAATTCGAGTGCGGTGATAAGATCGATCAGATTGAACTATTTGATCTTGGTGGAAGACGTGTTAGGAATATTCAACCCAACAGTGATGCATTTTTTGTAGATGGGTCCGGATTGCAAGGCACTTATATTGCCAGAATACGATGCGGAGATCATCTGCTTACCCGCAAAATCGTATTTTATTGATGAATCCGGGTGAAGAGGCAATAATTGAACAGATCAGTCAAGAGATCCAATCACTTTTTGCAGGAGAAGGAACTGGGCACGACTGGCATCACATCGAAAGGGNNATTTCGCTTGTCGCTAATTCTTGCGGGTAAAGAAAATGCCGATCCTTTTATTTGCGCTCTTGGTGCTCTGCTGCACGATATTGCCGATCACAAATTTCATCCCGACGATCTTGGAAAAAATCAGCGTGATGCGCAAGCGATGATGCAAAAATATGCTGTCGATCAAAAAAGCATTCAAAAGGTCATTCAACTTATTGGAGAAATAAGTTACAAGGGCGCTGGTGTTGCCACTCCTGTAAGCACCATTGAAGCAGCGTGTGTTCAGGATGCTGATCGGTTGGATGCCATTGGCGCAATTGGAATTGCCCGGGCATTCGCATACGGAGGATCGAAAGGTCGTCCATTATACGATCCCGATAAAAAACCCGTTCTACACAATGATTTTGACTCCTACCGAAAAGATGAANNGAAGGTCATACGATTAACCATTTTTATGAAAAATTGCTTTTGCTCAAAAATCGCATGAACACGACTGAGGGAAAGCGAATTGCTGATGAACGTCATGCCTTTATGGAACTCTGGATGGCACGGTTTTTCGGGGAATGGGAGGGTCGTTGCTAAAAAAGGGCCTATCTTTGCAAAACAGATTGAACATGAAGCATCTATTCTCCATACTTCTATTTACCGTTGTGTTTTTCCTGCCGGAAGTCAATGCCCAGACAACACGACCTGCTACCACAGCCACGGTAAAAACAGATACCACCAAGCAAAGGAAATTCATTCAATTTTCCGGTATTATTGTCACTGCAGATAGTCTGAGACCAATTCCCTTTGTAAATATTTTCGATAAGAAAACAGGACGCGGAACGGTTTCGGATTATTATGGATTCTACTCTTTCGTTGCGATGGAAGGAGACACCATCATATTTTCTTCAGTTGGCTTTAAACGTTCTCGCTTCGTAATTCCGGATACGTTAACGGAAGACAAGTATTCTCTAATTCAGATGATGCAACCCGATACAATTGTCCTGCCTCAGGTAACAGTGTATCCCTGGCCTTCGAAAGAGCAATTTGCGCAGGCTTTTGTGAACATGAATCTTCAGGATGATTACATGGCTCGTGCCTATAAAAACATGCAGGATGCACAAGTCCGAGATGCAGCTATCGCCATGAGTAATGATGCACAAATGGCCTATTACCAGGCTATGCGCATGGAACGCTACAAACTCTATTACGCCGGTCAGGTTCCTCCCAACAATCTGTTGAATCCAATTGCCTGGTATCAGTTTGTTCAGGCCTGGAAGAACGGGGACTTCAAACAGAAGTAAATTCGGCTTTTTCAGCTTATTACCCCTAATCCTCATTTGAGGTTTATTTCACTTTTTTGCCCCTCCTTTTTTTCGTGAGGGACTTATCTTCAAAAAAGCGATCAACACAATATCTCGCCTATTCCCCGTTTTAGAGTGGTTTTGCTACTTTTGACCTCTATGCGATTTTGCTTTCTATTCATCCTTTCCGTTTTGATCCCGGTATGCAGTGTTTCCGCACAGCGCTCCGGTGTATTGAAAGGCCGTGTTGTGGATGAATTAGGAAAGCCACTCAAAGACGTCAACATTTACGTTACGCCGCTGCATACGGGTACCACAACAAATGAAGATGGAACCTATCTGCTCATTCTGCCTTCTGACTCTTCGCTTTCTGTATCTTATTCATATTCCGGTCATGAACGAAAAACAATTCTTGTTCGGCTAAAAAAGGGTGAAGAAAAAACACAAAACGTACTGCTTCAATTTCAAACCCTCATCGAGATAACCGTTGATGGAGGTGTGAAACGTCCCCCGATTGAAAAAATGCCCAAGATCGAGTTTAAACAACTTCCAACAATGACAGGGAATGTGGAAGATCTTATCAAATCATTTGGGATGGGAGTTTCTTCCAATAATGAGATGAGTGCACAATATTCGGTGCGCGGCGGAAATTTTGATGAGAATTTAATTTATGTAAACGACATTGAAATCTATCGTCCTTTTCTCGTGCGAAGTGGTCAACAGGAAGGATTATCATTCATCAATTCAGATATGGTTGAAGATATCTACTTCTCATCCGGAGGGTTTGAAGCCCGGTATGGCGATAAGATGTCGTCGGTATTGGATATCAAATACAAATCGCCCATCGAAAAAAAAGGATCTGCATCCATGAGTTTGCTCGGTGGTTCCGTGCATTTCGAAGGTAAGGTCAAGCAACGTTTCTCCTANNCGTTCGAATTCCTATGTTCTGAATGCGCTTCCTACAAAAGGTGATTATCGTCCGGTATTTGCCGACGGACAATTTCTACTCACCTACAAGGCAAGGGAGAATTGGAATCTTTCCTTTTTGGGACATTATTCCAACAACCTCTACCGCATGATTCCGGAAACAAGAGAAACAGATTTCGGAACGGTAAACGAAGCCTTGCGTCTTACTGTATTTTTCGATGGCCAGGAGATAACACGATTCGAAACGATGACCGGCGCTTTAACATCGGAGCACATTCTCTCTGAAAAAACCACCATTAAATTCATTGGTTCCGTGTACCGCAGTATTGAATCAGAATCCTTCGATATACAGGGACAATACCGACTTTCGGAATTGGAGCGTGATCTTGGATCAGAAAATTTTGGTGAAGTTTTATTTGTCCGTGGGGTCGGAACATTTCTGAATCATGCCCGCAACAGGTTGGATGCCTTTGTTTACAATGTTTCGCATTTAGGTCAGCACGAACTTAAAAACGGTGCAAAAATTAATTGGGGATTACGCTATCAGGGAGAACGGATCAACGACAAGCTAAGCGAATGGAACATGTTGGATTCGGCAGGATTTTCAATTCCGCAAATACCAAGTGATCAGATCATCCTCAACGATGTCATCAAGGCGAAGATCCGTTTATCCTCCAGCAGATATACCGGACATTTGCAATACAGTCAATCGATCGACCGAAAAAAAGAAATTAAGTTGGGAGACAGTACCTTCACCAGCATCAGTTCATGGGATTATAATTTTGGCGCGAGAGGAAATTTTTGGGACTTTAATGATCAGCTGCTTATTTCCCCACGGGCAGGAATTACCTACGTACCCAGTTGGTTCCGAATTAAAGACAGCACCATTACCAGGATCAATGCGGTGCTTCGTTTTAAGACAGGAGTATATTACCAACCGCCTTTCTACAGGGAGTTACGAGATCTGAGTGGAAATATCAATTACAATTTACGTGCGCAACGTTCCATTCATTTTGTACTGGGTGGCGATCTCTTTTTTAAAATGTGGGACCGAACATTTAAGTTCAGCACCGAGTTGTATTATAAAATGTTGAACGATTTAAATCCCTACGAAGTGGATAATGTGAGAATCCGCTATTATGCCAATAACAATGCAATAGGTTACGCGAAAGGCTGGGACTTTAAAATTAACGGTGAATTCATTAAAGGCATAGAGTCATGGGCAACATTGGGATTTCTTAAAACGCAGGAAGATATTAAAGACGATTACTATTACACCTACTACAACAGCAATGGCGAAGTGATTGTACCGGGTTATACGTTTAATAACATCGCTGTTGATTCCACCTATACAGAACCGGGATACATTCCTCGTCCAACAGATCAGTTCATGACATTCGGATTATTCTTTCAGGACGAAATGCCCAACTGGCCAACGTTTAAAGTCCACCTGAATGCATTATTCGGAACGCGATTACCGTATGGGCCACCCGGATTTGAAAGGTACAAAGATGTTTTGCGCACTCCTCCATACAGAAGGATTGATATTGGTTTCTCCAAACAATTTCTCACACGCAAAGAGCAAATTAAACCAGGTTCTTTTTTCAGTAAACTCAGCGATATGTGGTTGAGTCTTGAGGTTTTTAATCTTTTGGGCATCAATAATACCATTTCGTACATGTGGATTGAAGATGTAAACAACAGGCAATATGCTGTTCCCAATTACCTAACTTCGAGAAGAGTGAATTTGAAATTAAGCGTGAAATTTTAATTGTAAAATCAATTAAACAACCGTTTAGTCTGTTTCAATAATTGAAACCTCCATTCCGGACATCAATCAATTTCCATTGAATTCATTACTTCTTTTCGGAACGGATTGCGAAAATATGAGCTGCTGCAATGCCTGCCGTTTCTGTTCTTAGTCGGCTATTTCCAAGACTAACCGGCTTGAATTTTTGTTCAATGGCCAACTGAATTTCATTGGGGGAAAAGTCACCTTCAGGCCCAATGAGAATTAAGGTAGGCTGATCCGGAGAAACGGCATCAAAAAATTGTTGTTTGTTACCGGGAACACAATGCGCAATATATTTTTCGGCTGAATCACTTTCTGCCAATAACTTTTTCAGTGGTAGCGGCTCACTCAGTTCGGGCAACCACAAATGAAGCGATTGTTTCATGGCCGCAACCAATACCTTGTTTAACCGATCAATTCTCACATCCTTGCGTTCTGATCGTTCACATATTATTGGGGTGATTTTTCCGACGCCGAACTCACAGGATTTTTCCAAAAACCATTCCAGCCGATCTGTGTTTTTTGTAGGTGCAATGGCAATGTGCAGAAGATTTTGGGCAACTGATGATTTTTCCGTTTCAAGGATCTGACCGACAACATTTTTTTTTGTGATCTCTTCTACCCTGCAATGGAATAATGATCCGCAGCCATCTGTCACCTGAAAATTATCATCCGCTTTTAACCGCAATACAGAAATTGCATGGCGGCTTTCTTCTTCATCGAGGAGAACCCGGTTATGTTGAATCGTGGTGGAATAAAACAAATGCATTCGGACGGCAAGTTAAGCATTTGTCGGGCCTTGTAAAAAAGGGAAAAGATCCCCTCCACGTCGGAATGGCCTTTGTTGCGAACTATTGCTTACCGCGGGAAAGGATCTTTCCATTTGGATGCAATAAGAAGGCGTATTCCATAAAATTAAAACTGCAAAGTGATCCAGGCCATAACGATATACCGAACGCATTTACCAATTAGCGATAAAACTGCAATTTTCCAGAAGGATGTCCTGAAGAACCCCAACACCAAAGTGAGCGGATCGCCAATTACCGGTACCCATGTAATGAGGGCAACCCATACACCGTAACGGTCGACCCAGATCTTAAAACGATCGATTTTATCCTTTTTCAATGAAAATCGCCGTTCAAGAACATGGTAATCGGCCAGATAGCCGAGCAGGTAATTGGTTAGTCCTCCGAGCCAATTTCCCAAAGTGGCAACAAGAACAACCGCAACCGGATCGAAGCCACCTAAGAGCATGGCCAAAACAAACGCTTCGGATGCAAACGGCAAAATGGTAGCCGAAACAAAACAACCTAAAAACAAACCGGCATATCCTGCACCGAAATCCATTTTATGAAGGTAAGGTTTTGAGCGATCGGATATTTTTCGTCAAATCCTTTTATCCATAACATGACAGAATTCACAATGCGTAGAATGGAAATGGTTATTTTTGTACGGTAATGAAGTACATCTTCATCGGACTCGTTCGATTCTACCAGTTAACCATTTCTCCTCTTACCGGAGCGAGTTGCAGGCATCAGCCCACCTGTTCAGCATTCANNGGATGGATGGGAATGAAACGCATTTTACGTTGTCATCCGTGGGGAACCCACGGTCATGATCCGGTTCCAAAACGAGAAAAAGGGCAATGGAAATTTTAGGTGATCGGTGAACAGTGATCCCGACGCTCCCCTACGCTATCGGTAGGGGCAGGATCGGTCGGGACAGG
>DEHO01000025.1:0-97927 GCA_002351955.1 Flavobacteriales bacterium UBA2798 | reverse complement strand
ACTGATAACCGATAACCGATAACCGCCCCCCTAAACCACAAACAAAAAGAACCTTATCTTTACAAGAAAAAAACATGTTGATCCGTCCCCGTCGCAACCGTAAATCGGAATCCATCAGAGGCATGGTTCGTGAAACCACTCTTGGTACCGACAACCTTGTTTACCCCTTGTTTCTGGTGGATGGANNAACGGAGGTAAAATCACTACCCGGAAATTTTCGCTGGACACCGGATCTGGTACTAAAAGAAATTGAATCGTGCATGAAACTTAGTTTGCACTCCTTCATTCTTTTTCCGGCCATTGAAGATGCGTTTAAGGATAAAACTGCGAGTCACAGTTACAGCAAAAAGAATTTTTACCTGAAAGCCATTTCCGAGATCAAGAAACGTTTCCCTGAGTGTACACTTATCAGCGATGTGGCCATGGATCCATATAGCAGTGATGGTCATGACGGCCTTGTAAAAAACGACAAGATCGTTAATGATGAAACGTTGCCCATTCTCGCAAAAATGGCGCTTGCACAGGCAGAAGCTGGAATTGACATTGTTGGTCCAAGCGACATGATGGACGGGAGAGTTGGATTTATAAGAGAAGAATTGGATGACAATGGTTTTGTTGACACATCCATTATGAGTTACACAGCAAAATATGCGAGTGCATTTTACGGACCTTTTCGCGATGCGCTTGATTCTGCTCCGAAAAAGGGGGATAAAAAAACCTACCAGATGGATCCGGCAAACGGACGCGAAGCATTAAAGGAAGCATTGCTTGACGAAAGTGAAGGTACCGATTTTCTAATGGTGAAACCCGCATTGCATTATCTGGATATTATTCAATCGCTCCATCAGCAAAGCACTTTACCCATTGCTGCCTATCATGTAAGCGGAGAATGCGCCATGTTAAGTGCAGCTTGCAAAAACGGTTGGCTCGATTTCAACAAAGCTATGCCTGAAACACTGCTAAGTATCCGACGCGCAGGAGCACAAGTGATTTTGACTTATTTCGCTAAAGATTACGCACAACTGGTTCACCAAAAACGATAAATCATGTTTCCGGAAAACGACGAATACCCCGGTTACTACGAACCATTCATCCGATTATCGAGTCCCGGCGAAATGATTAGCGTATTGACGGAAACAGGAGATCAAATCCTTGAATTTATTTCCTCCATTCCCAACGAAAAAGCAGATTTTAAATATGAAACGGATAAATGGTCGGTAAAGGAAGTCCTGATTCACATTATCGATACCGAACGCATTTACAGTTACCGTGCATTACGCTTTGCACGCAACGACAAAACCGAGCTACCGGGCTTTGATGAAAATCATTTTGGTCTTCATTGCAATGCTGCACAACGCACACTGAAGGATCTTTTGGAAGAGTTTAGCATCGTTAGAAAAAGTACGATTGCACTTTACCAAAGTTTTGATCAGGAAAATTTGCTGAAGAGCGGAATTGCAAATGAAAAGCGAATGACGGTTAGAGCAATTGGTCACATAATGGCCGGCCATGCCCTNNGATCGTTCTTTCTGCATTTGTTTTCCTGTGTAATCTCGCTGAAGCGCAGGTTGAACTCATCACCCAAACCCGACAGTCCGGAGCGAGTACCTGGATCAGTTATTCTCCTTCCGGTAATTTTATTGCATCAGCAAGCACAAATGATCATTCCATCCGAGTATGGGACACCCGAAGCGGAAAAATCATTGGAAATCTCTACGGACACGATCATCCAATTTCTGTGATCTACTTCGATACCGATGGACGGCATTTGTTCAGTGCAGATAAAAAAGGGATACTGCTATCCTGGAATCTTGAAAACTGGAAACAAAGTGACAGCCTCTCTCTCGGTGATGACGTTCATGCCATTTCGCTTTGGAAAGATCATCTGATTGCAGGTACCGTTAAAGGACAAATACACCTGATTCGAAAAAAAGGATTGCAAAAAAACGATACCTTCCTATCAGGAAAAGAATCGGTTGAACTTTTGGTTGTCGATGAAAAAAGCGATGTTCTGTTTGCACACACACTCACTAAAGGTTTGCAGATCTGGGATCTGAACAGTCACAAAAAAACCGCACAATTTCCTACGGAAAAAGACACTCCTTCTGCAATGTACACAACAGGAAACGGTAAACTTCTAATTGTGTATTCAAGCGGAAAGATCAGTCTGTGGGATACAGGGCAAAAGAAAAATCTCCTTTCCACCAATTCTCCACAAGGAGTTACAGCAAGCGATTTCAACATGAAAACTTCTGTACTTGCTGTTTGCGGAAAAGACCATAAGGTTAGGCTTTACAAGACCGACAACCTGCAAGTTGAAGCCCGTGAAATCACTGCAGGAGAAGGTCATGGCGAAAACACCATTCGCTCGCTGGCATTTAGTCCAGACGGCAGCACCATTGCAACAACAGGATTTAAAACGGAACGAGGTTTCTTTTCGGGTGCATCAAAAAGTCAGAACACCATTCGCGTCTGGTCGGTTTCCACCGGAGAATTGTATTCGGAACTTAAAGGAAGCGTACGACCGGTTATTGCTTTCGGATTTTTTCCTGAACTGAATCGTATTGCCATACTTCATGAAGGTCAGGAACTCAGTTTCTGGGATTTCGATCTGGGCGAAAAAACAGGAACATTCACTTTACCGGAAGCCAAAAGGGAATATTTCCCGAAAATGAAACATGCAGCCGATAATGCCATTAATAATGCAGGATCGGCAGTGAATACCGCGCAAAATGTATTAAGTGGTAACGTAAATCTGAATGCAAAAAAAGCAGCCAAATCGGCCGGAAAAGCAACCCAACGTAATCTCGATAAATTGGTTGAGAACGATCCCGTAATTCTATTTTCTGCCTTGGGAAAATACATGATCACCCAATTGCCAAAAGATGAAATCAGGATTTACTCGGTAAACAATGGTGCGCCACAATACCAGCACTACCTGAAACATGATCTACACAAACTGAACGTCATTGCCATTTCGCCGGATGAAACACAGGTTGCATGTGGTGGAATTGGAAATGAATTTCTAACCATCTGCGATATTTCAAACGGAAACCTGATCAAATCGATCCGACTTCCTCTTCCCTCAGGTACCGAAAACATTTCTGAATTGCGTGATATCTGTTACAGCAACGACGGAAAACTGCTTGCGGTGGTCATGAATACAGGAAAACTATTTGTTCTGGATGCAACTTCTCATTCGGTGCTATTCGAAAACCTTATGCCGGTTACGCTATCTGTATTTCATGGGGGATTAGTGAATTTCACCCGCGATTCGAAATACCTGTTGTACAATGGAACAGACGGCTTGCGCAAAGTAAGTGTGGGTAGTTTCCTCGATGAAAAAGCAAAGACTTTCCATGTAAAAGGAAAAGTCCTGCCAATGAACAGCTCGCAGAATTTTGCCCTTTCCCGAGAGAAAACCGGAATGAACGTCTATGATCTGGTCTACAATACCGAATTCTTCATTCCATCCAACAGCAGAGAAGTCACCTGTGTAGGTGTGAGTCCGGGCGGACGCATTGCGCTCAGTTTCGTTTCGGGTGAAATTCGCCTGTACGAACCCACAAAAGGAGAACACATTGCCACAATGGTTACCGAGGGAGAAAACGGAATCATCAAGACCCGCGACAACTATTACAAAGTCAATAAGGAAGGGTACGATCTGGTGACTTTCCGTGTTGGATCCAAAGCCTATCCCTTCGAGCAATTTGATCTCTATTTCAATCAGCCTGCACGCGTTCTTGAGGCATTGGGATCAGGCAACAAAAGCCTGATTCAGCTCTACCAGACCACCCGTGAGAAGCGACTCAAACGGATGGGAGCGGAAAAAGCATATTTCGCAATTGAAGAACTACCTGTAACCGAGATCCGCAACCGCGCCGATATCCCGGCTCTCACCAACGAAAATGCAATTACGCTTAACATCAAAGCTACAGATGAACGCTCAGGGATCAGCGGATTTCAATTTTGGATCAACAATGTACCGGTGTTCGGACCACGTATCCTGAAAACGAAAAACCGCAAGGAAGCCGATACCACCATTCAGATTCCTCTCATCAATGGAATCAACGAGATCCGCTGTGCTGCATTTAATGGCAAAGGAAACGAAAGCCTGAATGAGGCCATCCGTATCGAAGCCCGATATGATGTTCCGGTCGATCTGTACCTCGTTTCCATTGGTGTTTCCAATTACAAGGACAAAAAATTCAATCTTCAGTATGCCGCCAAAGACGCCCGCGATATTGCAGCCTTGTTTAACCAAAACAATGTCTTCCGCAAAGTGGAAAGCAAGATCCTTACCGACGCGGAAGTCACGAAAAAAAATGTTCTTTCCCTGAAGGATTTCCTTTCCAAAGCAAAATTGAACGATGTAGTGATGGTTTTCATTGCGGGGCACGGGGTGCTCGACAAGCAATTCAACTACTATTTCGCTCCGAACCTGATGGATTTCAACCACCCCGAACGTGAAGGTATCAGCTATGAATCGCTCGAAACACTGGTAGCTGCGGTTAAATCCATTCGGAAAATTCTTATCATGGACACCTGCCACAGTGGGGAAGTGGACAAAGACGATGTTCAATCAACAGTTACCAATGCAGTTGAGACGGGTGATGTACAATTTCGCAATGCAGGGGAAAACATCGACTTCAAGGATGCACAACAAGCCGGGGCTTCAAAAATGATGAGGGAACTCTTTGCCGACCTCCGAAAGGGAACAGGGATCACGGCCATTTCAAGTGCAGGCGGAACAGAACTTGCTATGGAATCTTCTTCCTTTAAAAACGGCTTGTTTACGTTTTGCCTCTTAACGGGACTGAAAAACAAATCTGCCGATCTGAATGGAGATCAACAAATCACCAGTCAGGAACTCCAACGCTACCTTGTAAAGGAAGTCGCTGAAAAATCACAGGGAAAACAGGTACCAACAGCGCGGGTCGATAATTTTATGCTCGACTATTTGCTCTGGAAATAGCTCTTTGCTTCACTTACTCGTCACCTTTCAACATTCCCGCTTCATTTTTCAACACTTAATGGAAGAGCCTCTTTCGATGAGTTGATTCTTGCTACTTTCGTCGCTTACAAATCAAAATCATGTCAGAAAAATCCATTAAATCCGCCCTTATTTCTGTTTATTACAAGGACGGACTCGAGGCTATTGTGCAAGAGCTCAACACTTTGGGTGTAACTATTTACTCAACGGGAGGTACCGAAGAATTCATCCGAAAAATGGGAATTGATGTTGTTCCGGTTGAGGACCTCACCTCTTATCCGAGCATTCTTGGGGGGCGTGTAAAAACGCTTCATCCTAAAGTGTTTGGAGGGATCCTCGGAAGGAGAGCTCACAGCGGGGATATTGAGCAGCTCGAGCAATATGAAATTCCTGAGATCGATTTGGTCATTGTTGACCTCTACCCTTTTGAGGAAACTGTAAAATCAGGTGCTGCAGAAGCAGACATCATTGAGAAAATAGATATTGGCGGAATTTCACTTATTCGTGCTGCTGCAAAGAATTTTCAGGATGTAGTGATTGTCCCATCACGTGATCTTTATGCTGAGTTTCTGGAAATTCTTAAAAGCAAAAAAGGCAAAACGAGTCTTGATGACAGAAAGAAATTCATGGCCTACGCCTTTCATATTTCTTCGCATTATGATACCGCAATCTTCAATTATTTCAATACCGGTTTCGACTTCCTTAAAATCAGCGAGCAGAACAGCCAGGTCCTCAGATACGGTGAAAATCCACACCAAAAAGGAACCTTCCATGGCGATTTGAATGCACTTTTTACCCAACTTAACGGTAAGGAGCTTTCCTATAACAACCTCCTCGATGTGGATGCAGCAGTAAACCTGATGACCGACCTCGATAAAGGTTCACCTGCATTTGCCATTCTCAAACACAATAACGCCTGCGGTGTTGCCATTCGCAGCAGTCTCTTTGATGCCTGGACGGCAGCATTGGCCGGCGATCCAGTTTCAGCATTTGGGGGTATACTAATCAGCAATACTGAAATCGATTTTGCAACCGCCAGCGAGATCGACCGACTCTTCTTTGAAGTATTGATCGCACCCTCCTATTCGAAAGATGCATTGGAACTTCTTAAAGGAAAAAAGAACCGTATTCTACTGATTCAGAACAAGGTAGAATTACCAAAACGTCAGGTAAGAACAGCGCTGAATGGATTCCTGGTTCAGGACAAGGACAGCGTTGTGGACCGCCGTTCGAATTATAAAACCGCAACTAAAGTCGCCCCAACCGAGCAGGAACTGAGTGATCTCGAGTTTGCCGGTGTATTGGTAAAACATACGAAATCCAACACCATTGTACTTGCAAAAAACAACACTTTACTTGCTAGCGGTACCGGTCAAACCAGCCGAGTAGATGCTCTTCGTCAGGCCATTGCCAAAGCGAAAAGTTTCGGGTTTGAGCTGAAAGGTGCAGTAATGGCCAGTGATGCATTTTTCCCATTTCCAGATTGTGTAGAGATTGCACACGGAGAGGGAATTCATGCTGTAGTACAACCAGGCGGATCGATCAAAGATCAGGAGTCGATTGATTATTGCGATGCACAGGGGATGGCAATGGTGATTACAGGAACGCGACATTTCCGTCACTAATTGCGGTATTAAAAAAAACTTATCTTTATAAGAAATAAAACCGGAGGAGCAGCATGGGACTTTTTGATTTTTTCACACAGGAGATCGCCATCGACTTAGGCACAGCGAACACACTGATTATTCACAATGATAAAGTTGTTGTGGATGAACCATCGATTGTTGCCGTAGATCGAACTACAAATAAAATTATCGGTGTTGGACGCAAAGCACAGTTGATGCATGGAAAGACACACGAAAACATTAAAACAATTCGTCCGCTTAAAGACGGAGTAATTGCCGACTTCCATGCAGCGGAGCACATGATCAGAGAAATGATCAAGATGCTGCATCCGCGTAAGCGATTATTCAATCCATCCTTGCGCATGGTGATCTGTATTCCATCAGGTATTACTGAAGTGGAAAAAAGAGCGGTACGCGACAGTGCAGAACATGCAGGTGCAAAAGAAGTATATCTTATTCATGAACCAATGGCAGCAGCAATCGGTATCGGTATCGATGTGGAAGAGCCAATGGGGAACATGATCATTGATATAGGAGGAGGAACTTCTGAGATTGCGGTTATAGCGCTTGGTGGAATTGTTTGTGATAAATCCATTCGTGTTGCGGGAGATGAGTTTACAAGCGACATTGAAGAATACATGCGTCGCCAACATAACATTTTGGTTGGAGAGCGTACCGCTGAACGCATAAAAATTGAAGTTGGAGCGGCATTACCTGAATTGGAAAATGGTCCGGAAGATTACGCAGTAAGTGGTCGTGACCTCATGACCGGTATTCCGAAAGAGATTACTGTTTCGTACAGTGAGATTGCGCATGCTTTGGACAAATCCATCTCTAAAGTTGAGGAAGCGATTTTAAGTGCGCTTGAAATGACACCTCCTGAACTCTCTGCCGATATTTACAAAACCGGTATTTATCTTGCCGGGGGTGGGGCATTGCTTCGTGGTCTTGACAAACGTATTTCAATGCGCACCAAGTTACCGGTGCATATTGCCGACGATCCACTTCGTGCAGTTGCGCGTGGTACAGGAATCGCGCTGAAAAACATCGACCGCTTCCAATTTCTTATTCGCGATTAATCCTGCTGCTGAATGAGGAACCTGAGGCTGTTCATCATCAGGAATTATTTCTTTTTCCTTTTCCTGTTTTTTCAGGTTACTGCACTTACTATGTTGGTCAGCAGCAACAATTACCAGGAAAGTACCTTCATGAATTCGTCTTTGGTTTTTGTTGGCTTCCTTATGGAAAAGAAAACAGAGTTCTCGGAATACTTTAGTCTGAAAGACGCCAACCGAAATCTTCTTGATGAAAATGTCCGTTTAAAAAACATGCTGATGCAGATCTTTGCTGCTGATAGCACCAAGACCATTTTTCAGAAAGACAGCACAGGAAATACCCAATACACTTTCCGGGGGGCGAAAGTCATTAATAACACTGTTTACGCACAAGATAATTTTCTGACAATTGATAAAGGCAGCAGGGATGGAATTGCTCCGGACATGGGTGTAACCAACGGCATTTCCATTGTTGGTTTTGTAAAAGATGTATCGGAGCATTACGCAACTGTGGTATCTGTACTCAATAAAAATTTCGTGTTAAGCGTAAAACTGAAAAAGACCAATGATCACGGATTGATCAAATGGGAAGGTCAGGATCCACAGCGTGTAATGCTCAACGGCATTACAGTTGACGCTCCTGCAAAAACCGGCGACACGATTGTAACGCGCGGCGCCAGTGGACGATTTCCTGAAGGAGTTTTGGTTGGGATAGTTGAAGAAGTATTTCAGAAACCGGGCGCCATGCATCACTCTATAATTGTGCGTTTATCAACTCCTTTTAATTCGGTATATCACGTTTATGTTGTAGAAAATCACCGGATGAAGGAGCAATTGGAACTGGAAGAGTTGCTGAAAGGAGAAAAGCAACCATGATTCGCGATTACAGCATAACTATTTTACGCGGCATTTTTCTTCTGCTATTGCAAGGATTGGTTTTGAATAATCTTCCTCTAGGAACTTATTTTCAGCCGTATTTGTACGTGATGTTTATCATTCTTCTTCCGTTTGAAACACCTAACTGGATGATCCTTCCACTTAGTTTTTTCTATGGGCTTATTTTGGATTCATTTACAAACACCTATGGACTACATGCATCAGCANNAATCGTCCGCAATTTCTTCGCCTGTTCGCTCCAAGAGATGGTTATGATGCTGCCACATTACCCGGCATTCAGGCCTATGGTTTCAATTGGTTCATCTCCTATGCAGGATCACTTATCCTGATGCATCATATTGTTTTCTTCCTGCTCGAAGCATTCCGTTTTGAAGGTATCGGACACACTTTACTTCGTTGCCTCGGATCTGCAAGTTTTACGTTGTTCCTTGCAATCATTGCCCAGTATTTGTTTCTCCGACCTCAAACCAGGTAAATGAGAAACTACGAAAATCGCCAGTTCGTCCTCTTGCTGATCTATATAACGGTCGCGGTGATTTTCATTATCCGCTTATTGTTNNCACAGATTTCGGAATATAAACTTTACACCTATGCGCCGAGGGGAATCATTTACGACAGGTATGGAAATAAGCTTGTAGAAAATAAAACGTTTTACGACATGGTTGTTACGCCGGCAAAAATGCGGCCGATGGACACCATCGCATTTTGTCGTTTGGTGGGAATAACGAAAGAAGATTTCATTAAGAAAATAACCATTGCAAAAAATTATTCCCAGCATATTCCATCCGAATTTGAAAAACAGATCTCAGCCGACAATTTCGAATTGATTTCGGAGGAGTTGTATAAATATCCCGGATTCTTTGCTCAGGAGCGTACGATGCGTGGTTATCGTAAAGAAATTGGAGCGCATGTATTTGGTTACATCAGTGAAGTCAGTCCGGAAGACATCGAGAAGAATCCCTATTACCGTCCCCGCGATTACATCGGAAAAAAGGGCCTGGAGCAATCGTATGAGGAGATTTTGCGCGGAGAACGAGGGGTTCGTTATTTATTGAAAGATGCCATTGGTAAGGAAAGCGGAAGCTATGAAGGCGGAAAGTACGATACCATGGCGGTTCAGGGAAAAAACATTTATTGTACGATAGATGCAGATCTGCAGGAATACGGAGAGAAGTTGATGCAAAACAAAAAAGGAAGTATTGTTTGCATAGAACCGGAAACCGGAGAAATTCTCGCCTTGGTTTCATCGCCAACGTACAATCCATCTTTAATGACCGGAAGGGAAAAAGGAAAAAATTATTATGGATTATTGAACAATGACTCCTTAAAACCCCTTTATAACCGAGCCATTCAGGCGATGTATCCACCAGGTTCCATCTTTAAAATGGCACAAGCACTAATTGGTTTGCAGGAAGGAGTGATAACGATCAACACCGGATTCCCCTGCGATAAAAGTCTGGTAGGTTGTCACAACCATCCTGCGGCAAGCGACATAAAACGAGCTGTTCAGTTTTCATGTAATCCCTATTTCTTCCGTGCCACCCAACGCATTATTCAGCAGGGAAAATCGCGGAGTATTTTTAAGGACTCGGAATTAGGATTGCGCAAATGGACCGAGTACATGCATGAATTCGGTTTTGGAGTTGACTTAGGAGTTGATATTCCATCCCTGAAGAAAGGGTTCATTCCCACAGTAGAGTTTTACGATAAGTATTACGGAAAAGGACGTTGGGCATTTTCAACGATCTATTCCATTTCGATTGGACAGGGAGAAGTTCTGGTGGTACCGCTTCAGATGGCCAACTTTACTGCACACATTGCCAACAGAGGTTATTATTATACTCCGCATTTCGTTAAGGGTATTGACTCCATTGGAAATATTCCTGAAAAATTCAGAGAGAAACACCAGATGCGTATTAACCGTGAATATTATGATCCTCTGGTTGAAGGAATGCGAGCAGTTGTTGAAGAACCCGGTGGAACAGCATCGAGTGCACGTTTAAAAGATATTACGGTTTGCGGAAAAACAGGTACCGCACAAAATCCGCATGGAGAAGACCATTCGGTATTCATTGCATTCGCCCCAATGGACAAACCCAAAATTGCCATTTCAGTTTACGTTGAAAATGCAGGTTTTGGAGGAGTATGGGCAGCACCGATTGCGAGCTTAATGATTGAAAAATACCTGAAAGGCAGCGTTACAGATACACTTAAAGAACAGCGCATGATGAATGCAGTGATTCTCGATGTGAAAAAAGACAAAGCCACTACCAACGCGAAAAGCAGAAAACGTCTGGGGATATGAGAACCGATAATCCCGTTAGAAAAATTGATCGCTTTTTACTGATCACCTACCTGATCATGGTAACGATAGGTTATTTCAATATTTATTCATCAGCCTACAATCCAGAACATCCATCGCATTTCGATTTCAGTATGGAATACGGAAAACAGATAATCTGGATTGGAGTATCGCTCTTACTTGGGGGATTGATCCTTCTCCTTGAAGGAAATTTTATTAAAAAATACTCCTATGAATTTTACGGAGTAATGGCATTTCTTCTTGTAGCGGTATTGATTGTTGGTGAAGAAAAAAACGGTGCGAAAGCATGGTTTGGAATTGGTCAGTTTGGAATACAACCATCGGAGTTTGCAAAAATCGGAGTGAGTCTTGCACTGGCCAAATTTCTAAGCACACCGCAAATCCGTTTCGAAGACACCACTACCCGATTGTACACCGCATTGTTCATTGGTTTTCCTGCTGCATTAATTCTCTTACAACCGGATGCAGGAACAGTTATCGTATTTATCTCTTTTATTTTTGTGCTGTACAGAGAAGGAATGTCGGGTAACCTTTTGCTTTTCGGATTATTTGTACTTGTGCTTTCCATTTTATCGCTCATGCTGAAAGAAAGCACAATGGAATTACCCATTATTGGAACAGAAGTAGCAGGACATATTGGTCTGGTGATTATTCTAACCATCATTGCCTTACTTGTATTACTGCTTATCCGCCAATTCGTAATGAAACGCGGACGTAAAACTGCAATTCTGGTGTTGGTATTAGCCTATTTTTCATCGATTGTAATTGTATTTGGAACCAATTATGCTTTCTACAATGTGATGAAGCGTCACCAGCAGGAACGAATCGACATCATGTTGGGGCTGATCGACGATCCTGATGGCAAAGCGTACAATATCGACCGATCCATGGCAGCAATTGGCTCCGGAGGATTGAGCGGAAAAGGGTATATGAAATCGACGCTCGCCAACAGAGGTCAAAAACATGTGCCTATGCAAAGCACCGATTTTATTTTCTGCACGCTAAGCGAAGAATGGGGATTTGCGGGATCCTTAACCGTTGTCATTTTGTTTGTGTTATTGTTGTTGCGAATTGTGTTATTGGCAGAACGACAACGATCGCCCTTTACGCGCATTTTTGCCTATTGTGTTTCAGCGATACTTTTCTTCCACTTTTTTGTCAATGTTGGAATGGCCATCGGACTTGCACCTGTAATTGGTATTCCGCTTCCATTTTTCAGTTATGGAGGTTCATCGATAATGGCATTTTCAATTCTGATCTTCCTGTTATTAAAACTGGATTCCGAACGTTTGGATATTTTGCGATGAAAAATCCTGATTGCATCATCTCCAATAAACAGTACAACAACCACCAATGGATTCTCTAACACAAATAGTTTTAGGCGCAGGAGTTGGAGAAGTAATTCTTGGCAAAAAAGTTGGGAACAAAGCCATGCTATGGGGTGCCGTTGCAGGAACCATTCCTGATCTGGATGTTCTTGCAGCTTTNNAGTTTATGCATTCCATCGTTTTTTGTGCAGCATTTGCTCCTCTGTTGGGATGGCTGATTCATAAAATCAGCAAAAAAAATAATGCAACCATAAAGGAATGGTCGGTATTGTGCTGGTGGGCTCTGGTAACGCATCCTCTACTCGATTGTTTTACAACCTGGGGTACGCAACTCTTTTGGCCTTTCGATGTACGCATCACCTTTAATGGGGTATTTGTGATCGACCCGCTTTACACTTTGCCCTTCTTGGCCTTTCTGATCGTTTGTATGCGATTGCCCCGTGAATCTTTACGCAGAAAAAAACTGTCGCGTTTTGCCTTGTATATCAGCACGGCCTATCTTTTTCTCGGATTGGGATTCAGGCAAATTGCAAAATCCACATTCGAGGCGCGACTAAATGAGGAGGAGATCGCGTATCGGTCAATCGATGTTAAACCCATGCCTTTTACCAACCTGTATTGGGAGTGTACTGCAGAAGGAGAAGCTGAATTTTACAATGCCCATTATTCTTTACTGGGAAAAAAAGAGAATATCCGCTTCAGAGCTATTGCAAAAAATCATGATTTGGATTCCGCATTCAGAAATCATTCTCTATATCAGGACCTGCTCAGAATCAGTAAAGGGTATTACGCGCTCGAAACAAAAAACGACACTTTGTTGTTCCATGACTTGAGGTTTGGACAAACAGACGGTATCTCAGGGCAAATTGAGCGTCGTTCCAACTTTGTTTACCTGCTGCAAATTGACAACAACCATCTTAAATTCAATCGTCGGTCACCTGCAATTGCACAGGGATTTTCTTATTTGTGCGAGTACTTTTCCAAGGTAGTTGGTGCTGATTAATGTCGATTCACCCGAAACAAAAAATTCAGCAGTATTCGTTGCCGTTAAATGCAGACTTCGGTCCGATTCATTTTAATTTTTCCTTGAACACTTTTCTGAACTTATCCATTTTCGGAGCGATCACAAAACGGCAATACCCCTGATTTGGATTATTGTTGTAATAATTCTGATGGTAATTTTCAGCAGGAAAGAAATTCGTTAATGGCGAAATCTCTGTAACAATCGGCTTATCCCATGCCCCGCTTGTATCGAGTTGCATTTTATATTTCTCTGCACTGTTTTTTTGTTCTTCGTTGTGGTAAAAAATCTCAGAGCGGTATTGCGTCCCCACATCATTCCCCTGACGGTTTAGCGTGGTTGGATCGTGAATTTGCCAGAAAACTTCGAGTAATTCATCAAAGGAAATCACCTTCGGATCAAAAACGATACGGGCTACTTCTGCATGACCGGTTGTCCCCCTGCAAATCTCTTCGTAAGTCGGCTTATCTACATGTCCACCTGCATAACCAGAAACAACGGATTTAACTCCTTTCAGTTCCAGATAAACGGCCTCAATACACCAAAAACAACCTGCTCCAAGAGTTGCCGACTCCAGCCCATTTGAACTTAGGGTATCCTTTTCATCCATAATTTGCGCATTATCAGCTTCCATTGAGGAACCGCACGATCCTGCCATAAAAAGCAGAACAGTGGCCAGGGAAGCGGTTGTAAAAAGTATTTTTTTCATAAAATCCACCTCAAAATAACAAATAACAGGCGCTATTGTTGTCTCAGGCAAGAAATATCGTCCGTTCAGGCAGAAATACCCTTATTTTTGAAGTCTATTCCATTAGCATGAAAAAACTACTTGCTGCACTTTTCTTCTTGCCTTTAGCCGCATTTGGCCAAAGTGAAGAAATAGAAGTGCGATCAGAAATTAAGGAGGTTACATTGTACCTCTCAGGCGCGCAGGAAACCCGATCTGCAAGGATCAACATTCCGGCCGGCAACAGCACTCTGAAATTTATTGGCTTACCCGGCGATATTCAGGCGAATTCAATTCAGGTTAAAGGGGTGTCTGATTTCACCATACTTTCACTGAATTTTCAGCAAAACCACCTGACAGAAACCGAAGAAGATCCTGAACTGGCTCCATTGAGGGATAGTCTGGAAGCGCTAACCTTTGCTCACAGCCTTTTGCAGGCCGAGAAATCTGCGCTTACCGAAGAACGATCCATGTTTCAGAATAACCGCAGGCTTGCCAACAACAACGGCCTTTCGGTGGATGATCTCAATGAAATTTCTGAGCATAATGCCGACAGGATACGTGCGATTGATACCAAATTATTTTCATTGAGTAAAACCGAAGAAAAAGTCAACAAACAGATTCAGAAACTAAATGCACAGGTTACGCAAGTCGTAAACGGAAGAAAACGTGCAAAAGGAGAAATAACGGTCAGCATCAATGCCAAGAACAAAATGACCAACACCCTGGTACAGGTTTCCTATTTAACCTACAGTGCAGGATGGAAACCATTCTACGATATTCGTGCAGAAGAAGTGGGAGGCCCTGTTAAACTCACGTATAAAGCCCACGTTCGGCAATCGACCGGGAGCGATTGGGACAATGTAAAACTTACGCTTTCCACCACCAATCCCAATATCAGCAATACAAAACCGAATATACCTGTATGGTATTTGGATTTTGCACAGGATAATCCGATATATGATGTTCGCGCTACTTCCAATACTGGCTACCTGATCTCAGGAAATACTTCCTCAGGAAAAGGAGCACAAGAACAAGCCGTGCTTACCCAAAACACATTGAATGCAGAATTTAAAATTGCTTCGAATTATTCCATTCCTTCAGACGGTGTTGAATATGTAGTTGAAATTGGAGCGTACGATTTCAAATCGCTTTACCGCTACTCCACCGTACCTAAATTACGCCAGGAATCCTATTTGATGGCCCGCATTACAGGATGGAATGAATACAGTCTCCTTCCTGCCAACAGTAATATTTATTTCAGGGGAACATTCATTGGTAAATCCTACCTGCAAACGAATACTACAAAAGATACACTGGAGCTTTCGCTTGGAGCAGATGATGGTGTAATTGTTCAACGCAAGAATGTTTCGGAAATGCAATCCAAATCGGCTACGGGAAACACAAAAAAGAAACAGGAAGATTTTGAGATCACTATTCGAAATACAAAATCTATTGCAATCGGAATTGAAATTGAAGATCAGATTCCACTTTCCGTACAGAAAGAAATTACGGTTGATGTACTCGAGATTTCAGGCGCAGAATACAACAAGGAAAACGGAAAACTCATTTGGAAACTGAGCGTCCCACCCGGTGAAACGAAAAAACTCAAACTGAGTTATGTCGTGAAGTATCCGAAGAATTATGTAATTGGTAACCTTTAATGCTAACGGACATGAAAACAAAAATTCTCATCCCGATTTTCGCTCTTTTGATGCAGGTAACTGTTACTGCTCAATCCAAGGAAAGTGAAACTGAATCAAAAATATCTGCGGTAACGGTATTCTTTTCCGGAGCTCAGATCAACAGAAAGGCTACAGTCAATCTTCAGCCGGGTACAAATATTATCCGATTCAGCCGATTGTCGTATTATATCGACCCCAACAGCATTCAGGTAGAAGGAAGCAATAAGTTCACCATCGTATCGGTAAATCACCGTCACAATTTCCTTAACGACGCCGATGAATTGCCGGAGGTAAAGCCATTAAAGGCAAAAATTGACAAGCTTACGGAAGAATTGGAATTGCTCAAAATCGACATGAATGCCAACCAGGAAGAAAGGGAAATGATTCTCGCCAACAAACAATTTATTGGAGCCAATAAATCTGTTACAGTGGATGACATGATGGACATGAGCGAATTGTATCAGAACAAATATGCAAAGCTGTTAAAGGACCATGCTGAATTCCAGAAGAAAGAAAAGGAACTAAAAAAAGATCT
This sequence comes from Flavobacteriales bacterium UBA2798, assembly GCA_002351955.1. GTDB lineage: Bacteria > Bacteroidota > Bacteroidia > Flavobacteriales_D > UBA2798 > UBA2798. Next base: position 81,738 of record DEHO01000025.1, on the reverse strand, counting down.
CAAGCGACACCGCGACCAAATGAAAGTAGTTACTGCAGGCAAAAACCTGTACACTTCTGATATCATTGTAAATCTTTCCTCTCCTGCAAAAACTGAGACTGAACTGTCATTCAAATATGTAACCTCAAATGCAGGGTGGACATCTGCCTATGATGCAAAAGCGATTGATGTAAAAAATCCCCTTTCGCTTACCTACAAAGCAAAAGTAGTTCAGACAACAGGAGAAGACTGGAAGAACATCAAACTCACACTAAGCACCGGAAATCCAACAAGGAATAATAATCGTCCTACACTAGCCACCTGGCAATTGAGTGGTTACGATCAGGAAGAAGCCGAGCGCCGGCGCAAAGCTGAAGAAAACCGTTACCAGAATAAAGAAGCTTCAAAAAAACGTGAGAAAACTGCTGAAGCAGGAGCTCCTTCAATGGCAGGTGCTGAAGTAGATATGTTAGAGGAAGAAGAAACAGTGAGCAAGGATAAATCCAAAAGCACAGCCTCACTGACTACCGTTCAACAAGATGCGGTAAGTCTGGAATTTTCGATTGCCATTCCCTACACTATTGCATCTGATGGAAAAGATTATACGGTTGAAATCGCACGCCACGAACTGAATGCCAGTTACCGTTATTATGCTTCTCCGAAATACGACAACTCTGCATTTTTGGTAAGCTACATCAGTGGTTGGGAAAAATTCAATCTGATGAGCGGAATGGCAAGTGTTTATTTTGGGGATAATTATATCGGACAATCATATTTCAATACAAGCTCTACACTTGATTCGCTTGAACTTTCATTGGGCAGAGATAAAAGTATATTACTGGAACGAAAGAAAATTAAAGATTACGCCAAACCCAGTCTTTCCGGATCAACCAGAAAAGTTACGCTGGGAATTGAACTGATTGTAAAAAATACACGCAGCTCAGCCATTAAACTCGACCTCGAAGACCAGTATCCGGTAACACGGAATAAGGAAATTGAAGTAGAATTAATTGAAAATGGCGGGGCCACAGTAAAAAAGGAAACCGGAACGCTTACCTGGTCACTTGATTTCAATCCGGGTGAAACCAAAACTATTCGCTTTGCATACAGTGTAAAATATCCGAAGGATAAAGACATCAGTAATTTTTAAGCCTCAATTCCGGATAGTACCAATGGGAACAGCAGAAATAAGTGCAATGAAAAAGTGGGGAAATAAGTACTCCTCTTTAACCGGTGTATGGAAAATGAATTATCGGTACAGGAATTTCATAATCACAATATCCCCGGAAAATTCTCGCATTTATTCGCACTTTTCACCTTTCACCTTTCACCCATGAACAATGTGGTATAAAGAATGGTTCGATTGTGAGTACTACCACATTCTTTATTGTCACCGCGATGATAAAGAGGCCGAAGCTTTTTTGCATCGGCTTGTTGGTCACCTGAAATTACAACCGGGCATGCGCATATTGGATCTTCCCTGTGGAAGAGGTCGTCATTCCGTTTTCCTTGAGAAAGAAGGATACAATGTAACCGGTGCGGATCTTTCCAGCAACAGTATTGCTTTTGCGAAGCAATTTGAAACATCCGAACTTCATTTTCGGGTGCACAACATGCTGGAACCATTTCCAGAAAAGGACTTTGATGCGGTAATGAATTTATTCACCAGTCTGGGATATTTCGATCGCCCGGAAGAAGATCAGAAAGCCTTGCAACACATGGCAGATGCGCTGAAATCCGATGGTTTTTTGATCGTAGACTTTTTGAATCCTCTTCAGGTTGAAAAAAATCTGATTCCTGAAGAAACGCGCAAAATTGACGGAATAATTTTCGAGCTGAATAAAAAAATTGACAATAAAAATGTAATAAAAACGGTGCGTTTCCGTAACGAAAACAAGGATTTTGAATATTCGGAAAAGGTTCATTTATACAGTCGTGATGAACTTTGCAGCATGGTGAATGCAACAGGATTGCAAATAATTAATACCTTTGGAGATTATCACCTGGGTTCACATACCGAAGAAAGCGAACGCTGCATCGTTGTTGCCCGAAAGTCCTGATTTGTGGAAGATCTGATCGTTTATATCGCACTAACCGCCTCGGTTTTAATTGGGGGCGCGGCAGTTGCATTTATGAACCCTACCGGTGAGCGATCGTTAAAATTGATGCTTGCATTCAGTGGAGCCTTCCTTCTTGGCGTTTCATTTCTCCACCTGATTCCTGAAGTATACGAACATGGTCCGGCCAATATCGGTGTGTATGTTCTGATCGGATTTGTTTTTCAGTTGCTCCTTGAATTCTTCAGCGAAGGAATCGAACACGGACACGTACATATTCACCCGGAGGCGGGAGTAAAAGGAAAATTTCCAATTGTAATCATGCTATCATTATGTATTCATGCATTCGTAGAAGGAATTCCATTGGAACGGGAAATTCACTCTCACTATCATGATGCAGCAAATTCATTTCACGGTCACCACCATGGCGATCACTNNTAATGGGAGTCGTATTTCACAACATCCCTGTTTCCATTGCGCTTATGACCATGTTTCTGAAGAGCGGATTAAGCAATACTAAAGCTTTTCTCTATTTAGGAATATTTGCGATAATGGGTCCATTAGGTACTTTCACCGGTCACCATTTCGGAGAAAGCATTTCCGGTAATCTTGAGCACTTTTTTGAGATCGTTCTGGCTGTGGTAGTTGGTATGTTTATGCATATTTCAACCACCATATTATTCGAATCCTCCGAAAATCATCGGTTCAATCTGTACAAGTTCATCGCCATTATTTCCGGTGTTCTTGTTGCGATGGTAAATTTCTAGATCCGGAATTACCTTTTCAACACTTTATTTACCTTACGAATTGCCCCTGCAAATGGAATTCTGTATGCTGCAGTGAGATGAAAGGAATAACGTTGATCGCGAACACTATTGCCGTTATAACAAGCTCCTGAACCCGAACCATACAACAAGGAATAAAAATTAGCACCGGCACTAACAAACCAAGGATGCGCATCCCATACCAAACTGGCAAATCCGTAAAGATTGTTAGTTGGGAAATTTCCCTTTTGGTGACTTTTAAATTGCGTATTCTTGAAATCATCGGTCAGCGAATAGAATTTATACACCTGAACATTATACAAAAACATGATCCAGGTTTTCAGGTATAGCGTACGGAACTCCTTTCGCCCTTCATATTTCAGCAATGGCAAATAATACGAACAACGAAACCCCAGCAACACACTTGTACTGGTGAATTTATTCAGGTATTTATCGTTGACCATTAGAATGGCATTGGGATCATTGGCCGAACTCGCATACTGAAGCGCGGGGATAAAATCGGAATTGCTTTGAACCAGCATTGAAGAATACCCGAATAAGGTTGACAAAGCCGCAGTCATTTTTCGTGGTGTGTTCAGTAAATTTCCGCGTAAACGACTAAATGCCCGAATGTGTTTTGTTCCCTTACCGGTGTATTCAAAAACTGCGGTAACAGGACGAACTACCATATCCTCCAGAAACTTCGTACTGTCGTAAACCGGATCGGTACGGTTCATACCTGTATACTTGAGATAATCCAATGTAAAACTCCAATTCCTATAGGGAATGGAAAAATTATAGGTTGCCATTTGAGTTTGCGAAACTGCATCAAAATCGACAGATCTGGAATGCGAAAAAGAACCGTATCGGGAGGAAAGTGAAACCGATGCAAACTGACGTTGAACGGAAGGTGTAAATCTCCACCGGGTTATATTTTTTGGGAAATTATCATCACCCGCATCCGTATACAAATCACCAATCAGATTGGCAGAAATATGCCGGAAGATGGTCGTGTAGTTGTACTGAGCATACGACACACCCAGATAAAGCCTGTCGGAACGATCCAGATAAAACTCATCATGTTTTAAGAGCGATATAGAATCTTTTACCTCCTGGGCGTGGGAAGTTTTTATAAATGAAAAAAAAGTCAGGAATAAAAATATCGAAAAGCGATAAAATGTAAATCCCCTCCGGTTTGCGTTCATACCTCAAAAAATTCACGCGAATATACCAAAGCTATTCAGCATTTTCACTTTGATTCTCCTTCTAAACAATTCAAAAAATTATCAGCTAAGGATCAGGTTACTGCAGACCTAAATCTGAAAGTCCAGCACCAACCCATCGTAGGCCAGTTGCACATTCTGAGGCAATTCTTCCTCCACCTCGGCATGCTTACCCAGTAAGTGGCTGATATGAATAAGGTAAGCACGAACAGGATTGATTTCTGCGATAACCTCCAAAGCCTCACTTAGGGTAAGATGAGAAATATGATCTTCTTTTCGGAGAGCATTGATCACAAGCGTATGTGTCCCCCTCATTTTATTCATTTCATTTGGAGCAATGGTTTTCGCATCGGTGATATAGGTAAAATCGTGGATACGAAATCCAAGAACAGGCATTCGGTAATGCATAACCTCAACCGGATCAAAAGGTAAACCCAGGAGTTGAAAGGGCTCGTTTTTTATTTCATTGAGACTTAATTCCGGAACACCGGGATATTTGAAATCAGAAAACGCATAATGGAATTCCCGTCGCAGCGCATCGTGAACTGCCAGTGTTCCGTAGATTTCAATTTTTTCCTTCTGACGAAAATTAAATGCACGTACATCATCCAATCCTGCTACATGATCTTTGTGTTCATGTGTAAACAGCACAGCATCCAAACGCTTAACATGATGCCGAAGCATCTGCTGCCGAAAATCGGGACCTGTATCCACTACAATTACTCTTCCGGCATGTTCAACCATGATAGAGGTCCGCAATCTGCAATCGCGCGTATCGGTTGATTGGCAGACATCACAGTCGCATGCAATTACAGGTATACCCTGCGAAGTTCCTGTACCCAAAAAAGTGACCCGCATATCAGGCAACTGTGGTGGATCCCGATTCTGCTTTTTTCAATTTTTCTTCAAGCTCCTTAATGCGCTTGTCCTTTTCTTTATTGGATGCACGGAATCGGATCCAAACGGTTATCATTCCCAATACAAAAAACAATGCGATTAGGAAGATCTTTGAAATCTGGATGGTAAAAAACACCAGTGAGAATTCAACCGGCTTTGCATTCCAAACGATAAAGAGCAACATCAATATGGCAATAAGACCAATGCCTAGCTCCTTTTTGTACTTGATAATGAACGATTCTTCTTGTTGTTGTGACATATTCCTGATTTTGCTGAAAAATTACCTATTTTGAGTCGTATACGCTAATTCAAGTCAAAAAAAAATGAAGCGCTTTCCCCTTCTCTTCCTTTTCACCCTGTATTTAACAATGAATCTGGAGGCTCAGTACCATTCGGTTTTTGAGCAAAATAAGACTCTAACCTATCCCGAGGTTGAGCAGGCCTACCGCAATCTGGAGCAACGTTACCCGAATTGTAAAATCTATGAAGGCGGAATGACAGATGCCGGTCGCCCACTGCTTCTGTTCACTATTGGAAAAACAACTGATCTGCATCGTGAAATTGCTGATCCCAAAAAAGTAAGGATCCTAATCAATAATGGAATTCACCCCGGAGAACCGGATGGTATTGATGCATGCATTTATCTGGCGCAAAAATGGCTGGATAAAAAATCCCTGCCTGATAATGTGCTGATCGGAATTATTCCCGCCTACAATATTGACGGTATGCTCAACAGAACCTGCTGCAGCCGGGCCAACCAAAATGGTCCGGAGGAATACGGATTCAGGGGCAACTCACGCAATCTGGATCTGAATCGGGATTTTATTAAATGCGATTCCAAAAACGCACAATCCTTTACTGAAATCTTTCACTTTTTCGATCCCCATTTGCTCATCGACACCCATGTTTCGAATGGAGCAGATTATCAATATACCATGACATTATTGATGACCCAACCCGACAAACTTGGTCCGCAGGGAGAATATTGCAGAAAAGTAATTACACCACGCCTGTACGAGGAGATGANNATGAAGAAAAAAGGATTTCCGATGACTCCTTATGTAAATACAAAAGGAGAAACACCCGAAAGCGGGATCGTTGATTTTTTGGAAACTCCACGATTTGCAACCGGATATGCAGCACTTTTTGGATGCATCGGAATTACCAGCGAAACACATATGCTCAAAGCGTATCCCCAGCGGGTAAAAAGCACCATCGCATTAATTGAAACCATTGTTTCCACCGCAACGATTTACAGCAAGCAGCTTGAAGAATTCAGAAAAGAAATGAGGATGACATCCATTGTGAAAAACGAAACACATTTTCATCCGCTGAATTTTGAACCGGACACCAACCGTTTTTCTGAATTTGAATTTCTGGGTTACGAAGCGAATCACGAACCCAGTGCCATCTCCGGGATGATGCGCTTAAAATACGATCGAACCAAACCCTACAAAAAAAAGATTCGTTATTACGATCGTTTTACTCCTGCGCTTATGATAAAGGTGCCACAAGCTTACGTAATTCCTCAGGCATGGTCGCGCGTTATTGACCGCTTGCAATGGAATAAAATAAAACTGAAAAAAATTGAAAAGGACACCCAGTTTACCGTTACAAGCTACACCATTCGCAGCTTCGAAACCGTAAGGAATCCGTACGAAGGACATTATCTGCATTACAAAACACAAACCGACAGCAAACAGGAAATCATGCATTTTCACAAAGGCGATTTTATTGTCGGCACCAAACAGGCAGGCTGGAGATATATCGTTGAAGCACTTGAGCCTGCCTCGGTTGATTCTTATTTCAACTGGAATTTCTTTGATGCTGTTTTACAACAAAAAGAATGGTTTTCGGATTACGTATTTGAAGATCTCGCGGCAGAATTACTGCGAAAAGATGCAGACCTGAATTCACGATTTAAACAGCGAAAAAAAGATGATCCTTCGTTTGCAAAAGATGGATTTGCACAACTGCTTTTCATTTACCGCAACTCTCCCTATTACGAAGAAAGCCATAACCGTTATCCGGTCTACCGCATCGAATAATCAGCGGGAGATCAAAAATGTTTTAGCGGCAGATTGATCCTTGCCTTCCAGTTGCAAATGATAAATCCCATTGGGTAAATCGCTGAGCTGAACGATTCCGTTTGTAACAGCCGAAGAAACCACACTACCGCGGCTGTCCAGAATTTTGTATGCAAGTGGAAATGCGAATGAGGAGGAAGAAATGTAAAGCTGATCATTTGCCGGGTTCGGAAAAAGTGAAAATTGCATCCCGGAAGCGGCGATTTCGTCTGAACCTGTAATAACCGTTTGTCCGGCATTGATTCCTTCCCATGGAGTTGAATTGTAAGCAGCAGTACGAATGATGATGGTATCGCGATTGTAACTGCAATTGATATAAAACCAACCATAGAAAGCATCACTAGTTGCATTGATGCGCATTCCCAGATAGCGATTTCCCATTCCGTTAAACTGACCAGAAGAAACGAAGGTTCCCAATACACCCGGATTGATGTTAAAATACGAAGCAACAGTATCATCAAACAAAAGGGCATCGGGATAACCGAATGTCGAATTATCGAGGATAGCAGAAAAATTTAAGGGAACAATTCGCTGCGCCAATCCCCCCGGAGAAAGCGTGATAATTTCAAATTGAAAATCATCGGTACCGTCGGAATTAACATCATAGATAATTTGTCCCGGTCCAACGATAGTATCACTATAGGTCAGCGTTTGAATCTGTGCTTGTGCACCGAAACTCCAAAGCAAAAACAATATCCAAGCATTCTTTTTCATAATAATGATTAATAAGAAATCGGTTTTACATATATAATGATTCTCATTTCTCACTCAACATTTCAGTAATAAGCCGATGAAAATGATGTACCCCTTGTTCCATTTTGGGTGAATACCTGCCTTTATTGTACAATAATGAATTCGTACCCTTTTGAACCTTTTCCACGATGGCCTCATCTTCCCGCTCCACACGATCGAGCAATGCACCTGCCCCCTGATCGAGTTTGGAGGGGTCCCATACATAGGAACGGAAGATGACACGCGTAAGGTTATGTTTGAGCGGACGAATAATATTCAGGGATAATCCCCATGGATAAAAATTGAACATGATATTGGGAAACAACCAATAGTAATACGCAGCAACCCGCTTACCGTAATCGGGCGAATCCTTGGGCAGATCAAACGCCATCTCACCACCTTTTGCAATACCCAATTGCAGGTTCGACCAGGGATAGATCTCACTGGCATAGCCCTGATAATCGAGCGAGCGGGCAAGATCTTTGTGGATATAGGGAATGTGAAAACCCTCCAGGTAATTATCGCAGTACAAAGCCCAGTTCGCACGTACCAGATACTCCTGTGAACGGGTAGGATCAAAAACAAATTTATCAACAGGCATCCACCCCACCCGGGCCTCCATTTCTGCGAATACTGCTTCAAAAGGGAACGCGGGGTCTATCGAGGTGAACATGAATTGTTTCCATTGTTTTACCTGCAATTTTGAGAGATCATCCTCAGGAGTTGGAAAATCCTTCATCCCCTCACACTCAGGCATGCTTTTGAAAGTGCCGTCGATATTAAACCTTCTGCCATGATACGAACACGTTATACCCGAATTAAGGGTACATGGATGGTCGATCAGGATATTACCACGATGGGTACAAACATTGGAAAAACAGTGCAAATTATCCTGTTTATCTCTGGTAAACAGAAGTGGTTCTTCGATAAAACCTTCCATAAAATCAAATGGATAGGCAGAATCGGGCAATCGGATTACCTCACTATCTGCGATGTATTGCCATGAACGGTGAAACAAACGCTTGCGGCACAATTCGAGGCCTTCTTCGCTGTTGTAAAATGCGCCAGGAAGAGTGAACGCTTCCCGTATATCTTTGGATACCTGAAACATAAATTGTTGAAAAAAGTTTGGAACGAAATTAGCAAGGTAAAGTATAATAACCGTCGTAAAGCGGATTTTTCGTATTTTCAACCTGTTAAAGCCGGACAATACATGAAGTCATTTCTACAACTCAGCCTACTTACTGCCTTTTTTCTGTCCGGTCAACTTGCATTTGCACAGTTCAACCTTAAGAAGCAGTTACCCGAAAAACAAAAGTTTGACGCTGCCAACGTGATTGATTCCACCTATGGCATCATGATGTACGAACGACTGAATCCACATAGTGAAGGCGACTCCATTCGTCTATGCGGATCGTATGCCTGCCAGAGCTGGGTGGAGGATTTTTATACCACCGGAACCCTTCTGCATAAAGGTTTTTATATTGATGGTCAGCTTAAGACGTATAAAAACTATTTCCCTAATGGCAATGTTGAACGCGATTTTAAAGCGATCGATAATTACAAAGCCACGTGTAAGATCTATTACTCCAACGGACAATTGAAATCCGACATCAAGTACAACAATGGTACAATCGAATCCTGGACCGACTACAGTGAAGCAGGAGTTGTGATTTACCAGGAAGTAAGCACCAAAGGCGGTGATTTTCTGGAATTCAAGAAATTCTTTTTTGATGATGGGTCTCCAAAACAAATCATGGTTTTGGCCGACAAAAAGAAGCGTTCGTATTCCTACACCGAATACCATTCCAACGGAAAAGTAAAGGCTCAGGGGAACAAACTTTTCTCAGAAGGACTTGGAGATTACGTTAACGATGGTGAATGGAAATTTTTCGATGAAAGCGGAAAACAATCCAAAACAGAAACCTATTCCAATGGCGAGAAAATAAAATAATCGTTACCCGAAAACATCTTTACCGATTTTTCTATTCTATTCAATTTGATGTTGGATGTTATTGGTTATCAGTTATCGGTTATCAATTAGGAGTTATTGGTTAGGAGGTAGGAGTTATTAGTTAAGAGTTACGGTTCACCAGCCTGTCCCGACCAATCGCGTCGGGATCACTTTTCACCGTTCACTTTTCACTGCTCACCATTCACCATTCACTCTTTCGGGGTTTGTAAAACATGATCACCAATACCGGCAATAGCAGCAAATCACAGAGCACTGCAAAAAACAGTGTAAGCGCCATTAGTAAGCCGAGGTAATACGTTCCCAGAAAATCGGAGAAAATAAGTGTTAAAAATCCACCGGAGAGTATAATGGTGGTAAGAATTATTGCACGGCCTGTACTCACAAACGTTTTTCGAACAGCAAACATCATCGATCTGCCCTTCGATAGTTCGATGCGCAATTTGGAAATGAAATGAATGGTATCATCAACGGCAATTCCAAAACTGATGGTAAACATCATGGAGGTGGATACTTTAAGATCTATTCCAAGAATTCCCATCACACCTGCGATCATCAACAAGGGTAGAATATTCGGCAATAATGCGATCCATATCATTTGTCCTGAACGATACATCAATCCAACGATCATTGCAATAACCACAAATGAAATGCCCAAGCCCCAAACCAATCCGAATGCAACCTGACCATTGTTCTTGTCCACCAACAATGCCGTTCCGGTAAGCCGGTAATCAAACACGGAGGTATCGATGGATCGCTTGTAAAACTGTCTTAATTCAGCATCCTTTTTCTTGTACACATAACTTCCCAGATCATTGGTTTTTGCGGCCAAACGAAGCGTTCTTCCATTATCAGCAATCATTCCACTGAGCAACTGATCTGCCCCAAGTTTTTCGATCATCCGGAATACCTTTTTCAGATCTTCATCCGAATCAGGAATGGAATAATGCCTTTTATCGCCACCGTTTATTGTTCTGTTTACCGACCTCACCAGTGTGAGCGGAGAAATAATAGTACCGGCTCCGTATTCGGTAATAAGGTAGTTTTCCAATTTTTCCAACTCGATTAGCACGCTGCGGGAAACAGGAATGGAATCTGCATTCTTTACCAGAATAGCCATTTCGAGCGGACGCACACCTGCAAATTCACGTTCAAAAAACCGGAACTGTTCTTTTAATTCATTGCCGTCTTTAAGATCCTCGAGAAGAAAATTATTGATTCGCATCTGCGTAATTCCCCAAATGGAAACTCCTGCAGTAGCAATGCTGATAAAAATAATCAACATCCTTTTGCGTATCACAACAACAAAGGCTTTACTTAAGAATCGTTGCCAGAAATTCTTTTCCTGCGGAATTGCAGCAATGGATGGTACAGGATGTAAAAGCAAAATAGCGGGTAACAGGGTATATGCGAGAACAAATGCAAACATTACCCCTAATGCAGTATACAATCCAAAATCGCGAATCGGTTCAATCGTGGAAGTGAGTAAAGATAAAAATCCGACAGCCGTGGTAACAGAAGTAAGCAATGTTGCCAATGCCACCTCTTTGTAGGTAATTCGCAGCGCATCAATTTTTCCTTTTCCGGACCGTAATTCTTCAACGTAGCGGGAAATAACATGCACCACATCCGACATTCCCACAACAAACATTATCGTTGGAAGAATGGTAAGGACTAAACTGATTCCTTCTCCAACAATCTCCATGAAACCTATGATCCACACAGCTGTAAAAACAACTACGGTTACAGGAACCCAAACCGCCCAAAACGTACGAAAAGACAAATACAAAAACGCAATTACAAGTATAAAAGAAGTAATGGCAAAAAATCCAAGCTCATATTGCATGAGTTTTACGTAGTAACTTTGACCGGTGCTTCTTCCGGCAGAGATCTTTCCATCGAAGGAGTAACGATCCATTACCTCATCAATAAACAAGGCGAGTGAATCGGAAGCATTTTTGGAGATATATTGTTTTGTATCTACATACACCAATACTGTTTTAGCATCGGCAGAAATCAGGTTTCGCACCAGGAGATTATCCTCGAAAATTTTTGAAGAATCAGGTCCATAACTTTCCGGATCATCCATATGAATAGCAGGAACAGGAAAAGGAACCCTGCTGAAGGAGGTCATTACCAGATCGCGATAATCGATAATTGAATATACCCTGGTGACATAAGGAATCTTACGAAGCTCGTTGGAAAATGAATCGACCCGACGAAGGAAGTCCTCCCGAAAAACACCATTATTGTTGCTCAGTGCAAACAGCACAAAATCATTNNCTCTGTATCGGGATCGTTGGCCGGGAAAAATTTCTCGAAATCGTAATCGAATCCCACTTTCGACATTCTCCAGCCCAGAAATGCCGTTAAAACCAAAACACAGGTAAGCACTATTAGGGCCAGTCGCTTCATGGATTCAAATATACACCGGCTTTTTAGGGAAGTGGAAAGCGTTTTGTATTTTTAACGAAACAATTCGGTAACGGGATTGTTTACTTTGTACCCATGAAAAACTTCAGCATCCCCGAGTATTACCGCTCACCTATAATAAGCAAGGTCAAAGATTTTCGTAAGCAAAAAGATCCGCGTAAAAAGGATTTCNNTTGCCCGGCATTTCGGGTTCTGTTACGGTGTTGAAAATGCCATCGAAATCTCTTACCGTGCCATTGAGGAGAATCCGGGTAAACGTATTTTTCTGCTGAGTCAGATGATTCATAATCCGGAAGTAAATGCCGATCTGGAGCGAAATGGCATCCGTTTCATTATGGATACGCATGGCAAACATTTTCTTTCCTGGGATGAAATCAACAAAGATGATATTGTAATTATTCCAGCATTCGGAACTACGCTGGAGATTGAGCAACTGCTTCAGGAAAAAGGAATCGAAACACAGAAATACAACACCACCTGCCCCTTTGTAGAAAAGGTCTGGAACCGCGCAGAAAAGCTGGGAAGCGAATCCTACACGATTATCATTCACGGAAAACAAACGCATGAAGAAACAAGAGCCACCTTTTCACACAGTAAAAAGAATGCTCCTTCTATCGTAATAAAGGATATGAAAGAAGCACAGATTCTTGGGGATATTGTGCTTGGCAAAATGGATTTAAGTTCATTCAGCACTTATTTTGGTGATCGTTGTTCGCAAGGATTTGACCCTGCTACTGATCTGCAAAGAGTTGGAGTGATCAACCAAACTACCATGCTTGCAACAGAGACTCAGGAAATTGCGGATTACTTTAAAAAAGTGATGGCGGAAAAATATCCGGTCGACAATTCCCGTGATCATTTTGCGGATACCCGTGATACACTTTGTTACGCTACCAATGACAATCAACAAGCTACTCTAGCAATGATGGATCAAGTGGCAGATCTTGCTTTGGTTATTGGCGGTTACAACAGTTCCAATACCACACATTTGGTTGAATTACTGGAGCAAAAATTCAGCACCTACTTTATCACCGGCGAAAAAGAAATCAGAGAAAATGGCAGCATCTCCTATTTCGATATTCACCACCACGAAATCAAACAGGCGGATCATTTCCTGCCACAAAAGCAACCCTTGAACATAATTGTAACCAGCGGTGCTTCTTGTCCGGATGCGGTGGTTGACAGGGTCTTACAAAAAGTACTGATGCTACTTAATGCTGAACGGAGCATCGAGGAAGTACTGACCGATCTAAGTAAATGATTCCTCCCAGGAAGCCGTCTGGTTTTTGATTGCCAATTTTGTATCTTGGCCGGGCTAAAAACCCTGATTATGTTCCGTCGCTATTTCTTCTTTTCTGCGCTTTTAGTTGCAACAAATGCAAATGCACAGATTTCTATTACCTCTGCAGATATGCCGGTTGCGAATGAGGTGTACCCTATTTCAACTACCATCGACCAATGGAGTATTGATGTAACACAAACAGGTTCCAATCATATTTGGGATTTTTCCTTCCTTACCCGTGTATCTCAACTTTTGGATACAACTTTTGAAGTTCAGGACACTCCAACGGCCTATCAATTTTTCTTCAACAATAACTTCGTTTACCCCGCACACGTAGCACAATTCGCACGTAGAGGGCAAGACCTTGATCTTTTTGGTTTTCTAACCATTACAAATGTTTTTGATTTTTTCAGTACCTCCAACAACAAATACAAAAACGTAGGTTACGGAGCGCGCATCAATGGTTTTCCAAATTCGGTCCGCAATCAGCCTGTCGATACCATTTACAAATTCCCCTTAACAGATGGAACTCCGGTATACGGTTCCTATTCCGTAAGTCTTGTAAATATCCCAACTATCCTCTATTATCGTCAGCAAAAAACGATGTCGAATGCAACTGTTGACGGTTGGGGTTCTATTACCACACCTTTGGGAACATTCGATTGTATCCGTGTAAAAATGACCATCGATATCCGCGATTCTCTGAGTATGGATGTTGGAGGATTCCCTCTAAATTTTGGCGTTAATCGTCCAACCGAAACCCAATACCATTGGCTGGCAAACGGAAAACATGTTCCGGTATTGCAGATCAACACGTCATTCGGTGTTATCACTACGATCCGTTACCTTGATACGATTGCCAATTTATCGGTTGAAGAAAACAGGGTACTCCCAATTGTTGCCTATCCCAATCCTGTGAGCGATATTTTATTGGTAGAACATTCGCGCGAAGGAGGGTGGATTGAGCTTTATGACATGAACGGAAAGAAAATTCATACTCAGAATTTCACTTCAGGAACGGATGTTTCTTATGTTAATGTGCATACCTATCCAGCAGGAAATTATATTGTGCGCATGCAGAGTGGTAAAGAATTTCGCACAGGAAAAATTACCGTGACGCACTAAAAATATCAGGCTTTATTGTACGATCCTTTGGTAAACGTACCGATAATTTTACCCTTGAGTTTTTTACCTTCAAACGGCGTATTAGCCGATAATGATCGGGTATCCGATTTAGCATAAACCCATTCTTCAATTGTTGAGAAGATACTCAGGTCGGCATTGTATCCTGCTTCGATCTTTATTTCAGGCAAACCTAAAACACGACGTGGTCCGTGACTGAAGAGCGCAGTTATTTCTTCTACTTTCATCTTAGGTTCCAAAACTGTAAATGCAGCAGAAAAAGCAGTTTCCTGTGCAATCATTCCAAACTCGGCATGATCGAATTCCACCGACTTACTTTCTGTATCCTGTGGAGTATGGTGCGAAGCAATTGCATCACATTTCCCTTTTACAACAGCATCAATCAGGGCATCTTTTACCCTGGCAGATCGCAATGGCGGAATGACTTTTAAATGGGTATCAAAACCTACAAGATCCTCATCGGTAAAGAAAAGCAAAAAGGCTGGCAGGTGAGATGTTACTTCTGTGCCCTTTTTGATGGCCTCACTGATGTATTCGAATGATCGTGGTGCCGAGATTCCAGCAAAGTGTACAGGCGCATTGTGGTAGGCTGCAAGATGCAGATCACGCTGCACAACAATTTCTTCTGCGAGTTCAGGAATTCCTTTTAGTCCGAGTGAAGTGCTTACCACACCTTCATGCATCAATCCACCCGGTGCAAGAGAAGGATCAAAGGGCAGACTGAATACTTTTCCGCCGAAATTTTTCGCGTACAGCAATGCCCGCGACATCAATCCTGCGCGCACATAATGATTCACATCAAAAAACGCTCTTGCGCCCGATTGCCACATGTCGTACATCTCAGCGAGATTTTCGCCATCGAATTTTTGCGAAACCGATCCGCATGGAATCATGTTTACGGGTAAAGACTTAGAGTGATTGCTGATGTAATCCACAATGGTTTTACCCGACATCACCGGCTGACTATCCGGCATAACCAGAACATGGGTAAATCCGCCTTTTACCGCAGCCGCAGCACCGGTTTGAAGCGTTTCCTTGTGTTCTAATCCGGGATCGCAATACGAAGCCTGTAAATCGAGAAATCCGGGAGAAACAAAAGCACCTTTCAGATCAATTTCCTCATCCGCCTTTTCGGTCAGCGAGGATGCAATTTTTTCAATTTTTCCGGAGGCAATCAGAATATCAACTTTTTTCCCGTTGAACGAACTGTTCTTGTCGCTAACCGTTGCATTGCGAAAAAGTGTCTTCATGGTTTATCGCTTATTGTTTCATTAATCGTATAAGTAGTACTTCTGCCAATAGAAAGAGTAATGCCAATAGAATACATAACCTCCAGTATTCGCGGGTATCATCCAGTGCTTCCAATGTAATTCCTTTTCCTTCTTCCACCTTATCGAACAAAGTGAAATCACTCATACCGCCGGATTCCAGAATTTTACTGATCTCCTCAGTTTCGTAACAAGCCAGGTCCGACTCTTTTCTGTCGTAGTTAAATCCAATTCCTGCAATCAGATCATTTCCCTTTTTCACTTTGTAATTCCCCGCTTCACGGATCTGTCCGTGCACATACAGCGACACTCCACCACCGGTATTACGCATTTCGGGAATGACTGAAAAATCGCCTGCTTCATTTTCCAGTTGAAACGTTGCATCCCCTCCGGGCAAAGTACTTCTTATCTCAATGGGCAAATCTCTTCCGATTAATTGCATATTGATACCCGAACCCTGACTCCATTCCGCAATGCGCAAAACCACTGGGACAAACAAAGCGTGCTTCGAAAAATTACCGGCCTTTTCTGAAAGCGGAACCGTGCTCACATAGATAAAGCCTTTCCCTTTGGAATAACGGGATAAAAATTCATCACCGTTTCTCATTTTCCATAGTTGTTCCTTGCCCGGCATCGATCGTGTTTCGCTAATGTAACGAAAGCGGAATTGAGGAAGATCTATTTCGCGCGGCTCGCGTTCAAACATGCGGGAAAAAAACGGAGTGCGCACATCAATTGGTGCAGGTCGTATCGCACTGGTATCCTTTCCGGTAAATCCTGCAGCACCGCATTGTACCAAAAAATTATTAAGTGAACTAAGTTCCGAACGGATAGAAGGAAACAAAAGCACATTACCTCCAGCATTCACAAAACGAACGACCTCATCGGTTAGTCCGCTGCTTAAAACGGGAACTTCATTCAAAATGATCAAATGGCGCGAAGGAAAACTCGAAAAATCTACCTGCGATACTTTCCGCGATTCCAGTTTAAAAAAGGGATCGTTACGAAACAGTCGGGAAACCGCTGCACTTGTATCGGCAGGATTGTCTCCTGTAAGCGAAAGAATATTTACGCGTTCTTCCACCGAATAGGAAAAAAACCAGTCATCATCAAACGCCACCTGGGCATCTCCAATACTTACTTTTGCCAGTTGCACCCCAACTCCGGTATTGGTATAGGTAAGTGCAGAATCACAAAACGATCCGGCATCTACAGCAAAGGATGAAATGGCCTTTTGGGTGCCGTTGACCGATAATCGCAGCGATACATTTTCAACCGGAATATCGCCGGAATTCCGGATGCGGACCATTAATTTTTCGGAAGTATTCAACTGCCGGACCGGACTTTCGAACCAAACCGTATCGATGAACAAATTGGATCGCCGTTGTGCTTTGAGAGGAACCAAAACCACCCGGGGACTTGTCCTTCCTGCGAGTGCATTAAGATCGGATGTACTTTTCTGAAAATCGGAAATCCAGACCAAACGTCGGGTGACATCGGGCTCTGTATTCACAAGGTCGAGCTGTCGGAGCATGATCTCAGAAAGCAGTCGTGAAGCCGGCGAAAGTTTTACATCCTGCACCGTTTCAATAAATTCCTCGCGACTCAACAAACGTTGCTGGTGCCCTTCAAGGTCGTTAGTAACCAACTGAAAACGGTCGGTTGCATTGTATTGCGATGCGATTTCAATCGCCTTACGCTTACCTGTCTCCAGTAGCATTCCGCCACTCCCTTCCACCTCCATGGAAAAGGAATTATCAATATAAACCGAAATAATCCTATCGCCACGGGCTGCATCGCTTGCGCTACCCGGAATAAAGGGCTGGGTAAAAGCAAAGACCAGGAAAGCTATAGCCAGCAGGCGGGCAATGAGCACTAGAATATGCTTAAGTCGCGAGCGGCTCCGTGTTTGTTCGTTAACCTCCTTTAAAAAGCGGACATTGGAAAAATAGACTTTTTTGTACCTCCGGAAATTGAATAAATGAATGATGATAGGTATTGCCAGGGCCGTTAAGGCATATAGGAATTCCGGGTATACAAAACTCATGTGTGCTCAAAGATAAGGATTTGGGGGGTATAGGCCATAAGCACAGTACCCGATTTTGAACTCAAATGAATTCATAATTTGTGAAAATGAAAAAGTCCGCCATTACCAATGGTATCCGTGACCTTCCGCCGTGGGTGGATTTTCAGCGTCAAGATTAAAGCTCATTCCTAGTCCGAAGTCGAAGAAAAATACTGGGCCTGACGTCCCTGATTTTTCGTATCCCCCGGTTCTAGTGCGATTGCGGGATTGGTTATCGTCAGGATTAAAGCTCTTTTCTTGCCCGAAGTCGAAGAGAAATACAGGGTCTGACTTCCTTCATTTTTCGTATCCCCCGGTTCTAGTGCGATTGCGGGATTGATTATCGTCAAGATTAAAGCTCTTTTCTTGCCCGAAGTCGAAGAAAAAAATTCAGGGCCTGACGTCCCTGATTTTTCGTATCCCCCNNCTTCTGATCCGTAGTCAGATGCTTCCGCCGCGGCGGATTGAGTTACGAGGCGTTTGATAAAATCTCTACCAACTCCTGTTTTCAACCATTTTTCTTTTTGCATAGCCAATGCTCTGGTTTCAAAATACTCAACATAAATCAAAATCCAGGGTGCATATTTACTTGTGTATTTTACTTTTCCTGAATTGTGCATTTCAATTCTCATGAGGATGTTTTCGGTCGAGCCTTTGTAATAGACCATTTTAGAGGGAGAAAACAAAACGTATGCACAGAATCCGACTTTTAATTCAATTCGATTCATAGTAATTAAAATTAAAAAAGTCCGCCGTANNTGAAACCTTCTGATCCGTAGTCAGATGCTCTATTCAGTTGAGCTACGAGGCCTGATTTTGACCACCGGGGTGGCTGAATTGGGAGTGCAAATATAGAAAAATTATTTTAGTCAACACTTTTTGAAAATTTCTTCAATTCGTCCTTAAGCCAGGCAATTGCCTCCTTCTCGTCTGTAAACAGTTTGTTTACGGAAGGCCTTTGATTGATACGAATAATAAAATTCCCAATTATCCTTTGTGCCAGTGAATTGATCAAAATTGCCTGAGCAATAAGCTGTTTTTGAAATCTTGCTTCCTTACCTAACTGTTGTGCTTCCGGGGTTACTGTAAAACCATTCTCTGCCTTAAACAATACACAATAACTTCTATCCTCAAAAAAGGATAAAGAGGTTCTGTGCATTTCCTCCACTTCATTCACATCAATTACGGCTCCGTCGGGCACAATAAAACAGATGGTATCCTTATCAATCAGATGTGCATGAAAGGATGGTTGCTCTGTTTTGGGGACCGGCATTCTTATTGGTTTGGGTTATAATAATCCGAAAAAATTCTCAATAATCATAACGCCCCGTAAAGGGATTGAAGAAACTGATTCCGAACTTGAAGGTAAAATCTGCATTTTCGAATGTGTTATCCGAAGTAACGGCATAGGCGCCAAAACGAATCAATTGCTTACGTATTCGAAAAACCCGCTCTACTCCACCAAATAATTCTATATGCGCAAAATCTTCCTGGGGAATTAACAAGGTTCCTCCTCCTGCTGCCAATGAAATCTTGAGCCAGTTGATTACCGGAATTTTACTCAATAGAATCCCGTCGAAATGATGAATAATATTCGCTCGCAAAAAGGCGGTTGAAGTACTTAATGTAGGTCCCATCAACTGAAATGATTTTAAAGGGTCCGAAAACAGGAATGGGTCGCTTCCACGGAAAAATTTATACTCCAGCAAGCGAAGACTGTTTCTATTGAAAAAAGAACCTGCCTGTATATTCCATTTCAGATCGCCAAAACGTGCCAGTTTACGCTGATTTTTTGCGCCCAGTTCGATATAGTCGAAGTTCACCTCACTGCCAAACAACCCGGGCATCCCTTTCCTGTAAACCAGATGCAATTCAGGATAGGGTGAAGCATACACCATTTTTCTTCCTTTACGAATGGTATAAGGTTGACGGATTTTATAATTCAACTGCAACTTGAATTCACTTTTGGTATAACGATCGAAGGCCGTTGGCGTATTGAGTGAATCAAAAACATCCTGCGACCAGCTGTCCATTTTTAAATTCGAAATTGCCTGCTGATCGCTGTATTCAAATGTAAGTTCGCCGTACAAACCATTAATGATTTCTGTGCGCTGAGCAATACTGAATGTTTTATTTCGTGCAAAGTTGCTCCGGCTTAAAAAGGTGGATACCGATGCATAATTATTGATCATGTCGTAGTAATCGCCAAAGCGAATGAACGTTCGGGTAAACTTTTTCGGATTATAAGTCAGCCCAACTCCCCCTTTCCCTTTGATGTCTTTATTGGCAAAACCATAATCAATATCTCCGGTTGTTTCCAACAGCATTCCGTTTTCGAGACGTTTGTTGTAGTAACCACCAAGGCGGTGACGGTATCCTCCAATGCCAAATGGAATNNAGCGGATTAATAAAAAATTCGTATCCCTTTACCCTATCCCTATGTCCGACACCATTCACCAAAAACGACCAGATATTGATCTTGTTAAAGGAAGAATCGCGTTTACGGTAATACTCATCACTCTTGTAATAGTCGCGCAGTGAATCGCAATTGTGCGCAAATTGCTGTTCCGAATCTGTGAGAGGAAATGTCCGTTCTTTCACCCAATATAGAGAATCACGATCGTAAGCCTGCTCTTCGTAGCGACGAATTTCCGGTCCGAAAAATTTTTCCGGGAACTCGCGGTTGACCTGGTATTCTGAGTGCCGTAAAACGATACTTCCGTAAATTCTCGATTTGCCTTCTTTGATGGTATAAATGAATTCGCGTTTTACCGGAAGGAAAAATCCCGGGCTCACTTCTTCGTATTTTATTTTTACCCGGAAATCCCTGCAAAAGGTTAAAACTCTGGGATTGATGGTGAGATCGCATCCTACCAACGCAAAACTGCTATCGGCAATCAACAAAGTACCTTCAAATAAAGCCTCAGCAGGAAAGACAGGTTTTACCTTGATCCGGTAGGCTTTTTTACCGGGTAAATACTCCGTTTCTCCGGCATAGTCGATACTGTAATTCAAGGCCGCTGATGCCGCAAGAGGAGATAGCAATTGTTTAGTACAGATGCCCGGAGCATTGATCAGGTTATCGTAAATATCAAAAAAATAAACCTCTTCATTGCGCAGTACCACATAAGGATTTGCTTCCTGCTCGAGAGAGGGAGCAATGGAACCTTCTCCATATTCGATTGTGAAACCAACATTTCCTCCTCTAAAAAGCGGATCACCGGTTCGAACATCAGAATGATCGAAGAATGCAAAAAAATCTTCCCTTGTTTTTCCCGGTGGGTCAAAAGAAAATGTGGAAACCGATTCAACCAGGTAATTGGTTTCCTTGATCCTTTTTACGGTATCCTTCACTTCGAAAGTAGAATCACTACCGGCAATACTGTCTGCAAACTTTTTATTGTATTCCTTTTCCAGTGATACACGTTGATATCCGCTAACAGAATAATTCTTTAAGCGGTCGCGCTGATTGCGTCGGTATTCTCTTGCCTTTCTTACGATTTCCCTTGCAAAATCCTTGTAATCGGACGCAACAGTTATATCGGTGAGGTATTGTGTGCCCGATACCATTGAAATATCGAGTTGAAGGGTTTCATTTGCACGAAGAGAAAATGTCTTTTCCTGTTTTTCGAATCCAACAAACGTAAAAATCAGTGTGTGTGTTCCGGCAGATAATTGGATCTGGTATTGCCCTTTGGAGTCGGTTGTAGTTCCTGTGCTTTTTCCTTTTACCGAAACATTTACGTAGGGCATTGGTTCGCCTGCTTCATCACGTACAATTCCTTTTACCAATGCAGCATTTGCGGAAGTAAATCCGAAAAAGAATAGCACGAAAAAGAATAGAAATAAGCGCATTTGGTTGTCAGACGATTAAACCGCCGAAAAGTTACAGCAATCAATCGGATAAAATCCGTGGATGTGATAAATGGTCATTCCTGTAGTTCAGCCAATTCCATCCACCTCAAGGTTTTTTCTTCGATAGTCGACATCAATACCCCCAATTTAGAGGACAGCTCCGACAACTCATCCACGCTCAGGGCACCGTTGGATAAGCGGGCTTCGAGTTCCTTGCGGTCCTTTTCGAGCAATGGAATTTCTTTATCGAGCTGATCGAATTCAAACTTCTCCTTGAACGTTAATTTTTTCTTCTCTTTATCGCGAGCTGCTTCTGCTTTCTTTTCTGCCTTATCCACACGATCTGCCTGAACCTGTCGTCGTTCTTCCGACTGATAAGCCTTCATTTCTTCTCTGAAATCGCTGTAATTACCTGAAATATCCTTCACCTCACCTGCACCGGGGAGGTAGAAAATATGATCGACAATACGATCCATAAAAAATCGATCGTGGGTAACAACAAGAACGCATCCTTCAAAATTTTCCAGGTAATCTTCAAGCGCGGTCAGTGTAAACACATCAAGATCGTTGGTTGGCTCATCGAGAATCAGAAAATTCGGATTCTTCATCAGAATGGTGAGAAGGTACAATCGCCTGCGCTCACCCCCACTCAGTTTCGATACATATTGGTAATGCATCTGTGAGGGGAACATGAAGCGCTCAAGCAGTTGCAATGCACTCATCTTTTTTCCTCCTGCTAGGGGAATGAACTCTGCAATTTCCCGTATTACTTCAATTACGCGTTTGTCTTCATTCAGCTTCATTCCCTCCTGAGAGTAATACCCAATCGCTACCGTTTCACCCAATGTTATCTTGCCTCCGTCGGGTTCTTCCTGGCCCATGATCATTTTGAGAAAGGTGGTCTTCCCTACTCCATTCGGACCAACAATTCCGATTTTTTCACCGCGCTTAAACAAATAATCAAATCCCTGCAAAATGATGCGTTCGCCGAATTGCTTTTTCACTTTGTGGAACTCCAGAATCTTTCCACCGATGCGTTGCATGTTTACATTAAATTCGATCTCATCTTTCTTGATTCGCTTTGATGCTATCGATTCCGTATCGTGAAATGCGTCTATACGCGCCCTCGCTTTTGTTCCGCGTGCTTTTGGTTGCCTTCGCATCCAATCGAGTTCCTTCCGGTATAAATTTTTTGCCTTCGAGATTTCCGACTGCTCATTCATCTCACGTTCGGCCTTCTTCTCAAGGAAGTAGGAATAATTGCCTTTGTATCGGTATAATTGTCCGCCATCCAACTCCACAATCTCATTGCAAACCCGCTCGAGAAAATAACGATCGTGCGTAACCATGAAAAGCGTGATCTCCGATCCGTTCAGAAAAACTTCCAGCCATTCGATCATATCCAGATCAAGGTGATTCGTAGGCTCGTCCAGAATCATGAATTCAGGCTGACGAATAAGCACCTGCGCCAGGGCCAATCGTTTGGTTTGTCCTCCACTCAGGGAGTCGACCAACTGAGTGGCATCATGGAGTCCGAGCTTACCGAGAATCTGTGCTACCCGTGTCTCATAATCCCAGGCATTGGTTGCGGTCATACTATCCATAGCCTGTTGCAACTGTTCCTCATTACCACTGTGCGTTGCCGCAGTATAATTTTTCACTGCCAAAGCANNAAAGCAGCAGGATCATCACTGTCGAGCGCCGATTCAATCACGGTGGTTCCGGGAGTAAACTGTTTATCCTGCTCGAGAAATCCAATTCTCAAATCTTTTCTGAAAACAGCCTTTCCCGAATCGGCAACCTCTTTTCCGGCAAGAATCTTCATGAGTGTTGATTTCCCCGCACCGTTCTTTGCCACCAGGGCTACACGCTGCCCCTGATCAATACCAAAACTGATTCCCGAAAACAGGTTCTTTTCCCCGTAATTTTTACTAAGCTCCTCGACAGACAAATAATTCATCCTGCAAAGAAAGCACAAAAGATCATGTCAGCAGAAAACACAGAGTATAAAGTAATTATATTAGCATCCATGATTCGCCTTCTGGTTATTACTTTATTCTGCTGCATCGGCACACTCCGGGCTCAGGACCGAATGGAAATCGTAAACCGGGCAAAGGAGGATCTGAAACAAGCCAAATCGGATTCCGCTCGTATTTTCTTCCTGAATAAGATCTCCTGGAACATCAGTTATTCGGATCTTGACAGTGGATTGTATTACGGCAATCTGGCATTGGAACTTGCGCAAAGCACTAATGATAGAAGTCAGCTGGGAATTGTTTACACAACACTTGCAACGATTCATCAGGACAAAGGGAATTTATCAATTGCAGCGGAACTCTATGAAAAATCCATAAAAGCCCACGAAGCGATCAATGACAAATCCGGATTGGCTACTACCCTGAGCAATTATTCCAATCTTGAAGGATTAAGAGGAAATCGGAAAAAAGCGAAGGAATTACTTTTTACAGCACTGGGTTATTTCAAGCTTGAAAACAACAAACGAAGCATAGCCCTGGTAACAAGCAATCTGGGAACCCATTATCTGGAGGAGAACAAATTGGATTCTGCAGAATATTTTCTTGAAATCGGGAACAGCTATTGCAAGGAGTATGCAATTACCGATCTGTTATCCTCAAACACCGCAGTACTTGCGCGGGTGCATTCCAAACAAGGAAAGAAAAAACAAGCCATCGAAGAAATTGAATTTGCACTTGAATTACTGAGCATTCGTAAATCACCTTACGATCTGGTTCAGGTCGAACAGATCTATGCGGATATGCTTACCGACTATCAGGATTATTATCAAGCCGAAAAATACTATTTAAGTGCCCGGGAAAAGGCGGAAATGGTGGGAATGAAAGATCATATCATGAAGATCAATTTGAGTTTATCGGGTCTTTATGAAAAAATGGGATTACTGCATAAAAGTTTAGCCGAATACAAAAATTATGCGGCTCTGAAAGATGAATTAAATGAAGCCTCTGCTCTTGAAAAACTCAACCATATGAGTTACCGAATGGAGAATGAGCGGAAATCGAAAGAGATCGAATTACTACGCCAGAAATCGCGCATTCAGGATCTCGATCAGGATAGGCAGCACGAGCAGATACGTACTCAAAACATCATCATCATTGGCGGTGCATTACTTTTTTTACTGGTCATCGTGATGTCGATCCACTTGTTTCGTTCCAACAAACGGAAGCAGCAAACGAATGCCCTGCTCACCGAGCAGAACCATATCATCGAACACAAAAACAAGGAGATCACCGATTCCATTACCTATGCACGCAGAATTCAGGATGCGATTCTACCTTCCAAGGATGTATTGAACACGATCTTTCCGGAGCATTTTATTCTTTATCTACCAAAAGATATTGTAGCAGGAGATTTTTATTGGGTGCTGGAACATAAAGGCAAAATCTTTTTTGCGGTATGCGATTGTACCGGTCATGGCGTTCCCGGCGCAATGGTGAGTGTGGTTTGCCACAACGCCTTGCAATCCGTTGTTCGCGAAATGAACATTACCGATCCCGGAGAAATCTTAAATCATGTCCGCACACTTGTCACTGAAACATTTCAATCGAAGCAATCGGAAGTTCGCGATGGCATGGATGTTTCTCTGGGAGTGTTGGATAAATCGAAAGCAGTTCTTACCTGGGCCGGTGCAAATAATCCCTTATGGATTGTGCGTTCAAATACAGCTGCAATTCAGGAGATCAAAGCGCATAAACAGGCCATAGGAAAAACAGACGACCCAACTCCCTTTCCAAGTCATACGATTCAATTAGAAAAAGGCGATTTGATTTATCTTTTCAGTGATGGTTTTGCAGATCAGTTTGGCGGAAAAGACGGAAAGAAATTCAAAAGTTCAGGCTTAAAGGAATTGCTGCGATCGGTTGCTGTGAATCCAATTGCGTTGCAACATCAATTATTGCACGAAGCTCACCTGCAATGGAAAGGCGACTACGAACAAGTGGATGACATCTGCTTTTTCGGAGTTCGCGTATAAGGATTAAAAATCCTGATCCAGAATATCCGATCCCGTTTTTTGTTCGTTTTTATTTCGAACCCTAAAATCCCTGGCACTTTTAATGGCCTTGATCAATCCTGCAATGATAATCACTTTGATAATGATTCCCTTCGCAAGATTCGTGGGATCCGCTAGGGCACCTGCAATTTGCATAAAGCCATATACCGAAAGTGCTGCAATGGAAAGTGCAAACGGATTGCGGTAATAAAAAATGGCAAACGCTACAAAAGCCAAAATGAAAGGAGCATACACAGCTAATATAATCGGATCTTCTCCGTACATGAAATATTCTGCAACAGCGGCAATAGCAACCAGTACAGACAAAATGATGATAATGATCCTTCCTTCGCGAACTGCCTTATCGCCCTTTGCAGCAATCATTTCGGTTTGCTTTTCCGCTACCATAGCACGAATAGCGTCTTGCTCTTCAGGAGTCCGTCTTGTTCTGGCCATATCAGTTGCTCATTATCTTTTCACCGAGTGAATTATCATATACAGGTTTTACTTCATGAACAAAACCATAATGTTCTCCGTCTACCACCATTTTACCTTTGGTAACATGTCCGAGTAAAGTAAAAGGAGTTTCCTGTGTAGCCATAAACTCGATGAATTCAGCCTGCGCTTCTTCACTAACAGTAACCACTACTCTACCCTGAGATTCGCCGAAGAGAAATGCATCCAGACGCAATTCAGAATCGGATTCGATATCAAATCCTAATCCACGTGGCATTCCCATTTCTGCAAGCGTAACCCATAACCCGCCATCGGAAATATCATGTGCAGCATTGATGAAACCACCTCGAATCAGCGCTTTTACCGATTGCTGCATTTCAAATTCTTTATCCAGATCAAAATGCGGCGCTGGCGATAATTTCACACCGCGGAGATTATAAAGATATTCAGAAGAATTCACATCGTTTTTCATTTCTCCAATGAGGAAAATGAGATCACCCTTTTCTTTAAAGTCGAGTGTCATGACATGCTCCTTCTCACGAACAACACCAATCATTCCAATTGTTGGCGTCGGAAAAACAGCATTGGAAACATTTCCACCAGCTTTTCCTACCGAAGCAGATTGATTGTAGAAACTTACATTTCCTCCTGTTACAGGCGTACNNTTGGTAATAGCCGAAGGTTCTCCTCCCGAACAAGTGATGTTGCGCGCTGCTTCAGAAACTGCAATTGCACATCCGGTTTCAGGATCTGCAAATACATAACGTGAATTGCAATCGACCGACATAGCCAATGCAGCATCGGTGCCTTTCAGGTTTACAATTCCTGCATCCGATGGTTTGTTTGTTCCCATATTAATGGTTCCCACCATCGAATCGTATTGTTCGTAGATCCAACGTTTGGATGCAATATTGGGCTGAGCCAAAAGTTGCAGTGCATATTTTTTGATCTCATCTGCAGACGGCTCCGACAAGGAATCGATCGAAAACTTTTTTGTCTCTGCAAAATAAGCCGGCTCCGACCACTCGCGCTTATAAACCGGAGCGCCTCCACCCAATACAAGAGAATCTGCAGGAACATACCCCACAAGCTCCCCTTCAAAATAATATTCCAACCATCCTGTATCGGTGACTTCTCCAATTTGCGCACAATTCAGATCCCATTTATCAAAAATGCGCTGTACTTCCGATTCTTTTCCTTTTTCCACTACGATCAGCATGCGTTCCTGCGATTCTGAAAGGAGGAATTCGAAAGGCTTCATTCCTTCCTGACGCGCCGGAACTTTGGAAAGATCGATTTTCATTCCCAATCCTTTTTTCGCCGACATTTCACTGGTAGAACAGGCAATTCCTGCAGCACCCATATCCTGCATACCAACAATACAATTGGTATATTTCAATTCCATTGTAGCCTCCAGCAGAAGTTTTTCCATGAACGGATCCCCAACCTGAACCGATGGGAGATCTTTTGCTGAATCCTCTGAAATATCTTTCGATGCAAATGCAGCACCGTGAATCCCGTCTTTACCGGTTGAAGAACCAACTATGAAAACTGGATTTCCCGGACCATCAGACGTAGCGGAAATCATCTCTCCCACTTTCATGATTCCCGCAGAGAAAGCATTTACAAGCGGATTAGTGCTGAAACTTTCATCAAAAAAGACTTCACCACCAACAATGGGAATACCGAATGCATTACCATAATCACCGATTCCCTTGGAGACCCCCTTAACGAGCCATTTGGTTCGGGCATCATCAATATTTCCGAATCGAAGTGAATTTAACTGAGCAACAGGACGAGCACCCATTGTGAAAATATCGCGATTGATACCACCAACACCGGTAGCTGCACCTTGATAAGGTTCGATTGCAGAAGGGTGATTGTGCGATTCGATTTTAAACGCACAAGCCAATCCGTTTCCGATATCCACCAATCCCGCATTTTCCTCACCTGCCTTAGCCAGCATGTGCGGACCATCCTTAGGCAAGGTCTTGAGCCAAACAATTGAATTTTTATACGAACAGTGCTCGCTCCACATTACCGAATACACTGAAAGCTCAGTGAAGTTGGGAGTGCGGCCCAGAAATTCTTTGATCTTTTCAAATTCTTCGGGAAGAAGTCCAAGCTGTTTTGCCTGCT
This sequence comes from Flavobacteriales bacterium UBA2798, assembly GCA_002351955.1. Lineage (GTDB taxonomy): Bacteria > Bacteroidota > Bacteroidia > Flavobacteriales_D > UBA2798 > UBA2798. Next base: position 53,359 of record DEHO01000025.1, on the reverse strand, counting down.
CAAGTGTGGCGGGTTCGCCAACGGGAATCATACTCATGATGGTGTTGTTTACGCGGCAAATTTATAGTGAAAATGGGCTTGAAAAGAGAGGAGTTTTAAACATATTCGGGGAGATTGTCAGTAACAGGCGATTAATTCTACAAAACCTGAAAAAAAACAGGTCTCAATCTCAATTGTCTCAAATTCAAACAACTAAAATTCCTACAAAGAGTATACTATCAAATGGCTTAGTTTTGCAAACCACTTACTTCATTGAGCAAAAACACAAAAATTCTACCTTGAGTAATCTAATTTCAATGAAGGGATAATGGCAGCAACAATAAAGATCAACATGAATACCATTTCTAACTACTACAATAACCGAAAACAAATACTCGATCAGGAAATTGGTGAAACTGAAAAAAAAATAAACAGAATTACGTTTTTACGTCTGTTGCTATTTAGTTGTGCGCTTGCTTTGGGTTGGTATGGAATAAAAAACAGCGACTCCCTTTTTGTTGCCACATCTGCGTTTCTGTTTATTGCGTTCATAATTGCAGTCATCAAACATATTAAACTGAGTAATGATAAAGATCTTCTCAAGCGAAGGGAAAAAGTTGTTGCTAACGAAATAGTTCTTCTCGAAGGAAAAGCATCCATGCTGAACAATGGCAGCGCGCATGAAGAAGCATCCAGCTATGCGCATGATCTGGATGTATTTGGTGAGCAATCACTTTTCCATCGTATTTCCCGATGCTATTCACCGGGAGGAAGGGCTAAACTTGCAACTATTCTGACCGAACCACCCATTGAAAATCAACAAATAAAAGATCGGCAATCTGCAATAGAGGAACTGGCTGAAAAAACAGAATTCCGGGAATTGCTTCTTGCACTGATGCTCAAAAATGATGAGGACAAGTCCCCCGAGAGCGCACTCTATCAGTGGTCGGAAAACTATTCTCCAACAGGAAATATTAAACTCTTGTACATCCTGCGAATAGCCTTACCGCTTCTTGTAACTGCGGGATGGTTGGGAACCTACTTTACCGGAGAAACAAATTACGGGTTATGGGCATCAGGCATCTCGCTTTCGGTAGCACTGGTTTTAATCCGACAGCTCCAAGAGGCTCATGCAGGATTGGATGGACTAAAAGATCAATTGAAGACCTACGCACAGGTATGGAAACTTATTTCGGAGGAGAAGTTTGAATCGTCAGCAACAATTACAATTCAAAACGATCTTAAGGAAGCTGAAAAAGCATTCAGAGAACTTACTCAAATCAGCGAGCGATTTGATCGACGCTTAAACCCATTGGTATTCGTGCTGCTCAACGCAACCATTGCATACGATCTTTTTTGTGCAACCCGGCTTCACGAATGGGCTCAACAATACAGGTCAAGAATGGCCAGCTGGTTTACCGCAACTTCTCAATTGGAAGAGTTGAGTTCGTTTGCTGCCTGGAATTTTAATCATCCACAGTTTTGCACTCCTGAATTGACCACAGCGCGAGAAATTCACGGAATAGAAATAGGACACCCATTTATTGCCGAAAAATCAAGGATTTCCAACGACTTTTCAATTGGAAAAAATGAAAGCATAATTCTGATTACAGGATCCAATATGTCGGGAAAAAGTACATTCCTCCGGAGTATTGGTATAAATAGCATTCTTGCACATTGCGGAACAAAAGTATGTGCACGTTCATTTGTTTTTCATCCCCTGCAACTGCTTACCTCTTTACGTCAAAGCGATTCGTTGCATGAAAATGTTTCATTGTTTCATGCAGAATTGTTACGCTTAAAGCACATTCAAAACCGCATTAGTGAAAATGGGTTTTCGCTGGTACTTATTGATGAAATGTTAAGAGGAACCAACAGTGAAGACAAACTAAACGGCAGCCGGCAATTGATTCTTCGCCTGATAAAAACAAACTGCATCGGATGCATCGCCACACACGATTTGGAACTGGGAGAACTAGAAACATCACACCCGGGAAAAATCAGTAACTATTGTTTCGAAAGTACCATTGAAGGAGAAAACCTTAGCTTTGATTACCGCCTCCAAAAAGGAATTGCCCGAAACAAAAACGCAAGTTTTCTGTTAAAAAAGATGAATATTATTGATGGCGAACCATGATAGTGAACGGTGAACAGTGATTGGTGAACGGTGAACAGAGAATGGTGCTTAGTTACCCCTTTCACTTTTCATTTTTCACCTGTCACTTTTCACCAATTAAACATATCTTTACCCTATGGAATTATTAAAGTACATTTTCTTTCTCGGGATCGTTTTTATTGTCTTTAGTGGGATCTGGAGTTTTTTCATGTTGATTTACCGGCTGCTTACCGGTTTATCTGAGCGTCCCTGGTTCGAAACTTTCCTGTTTAAAATTCTGAACACCTACTTTCTTGTCTCACTTTGCGCCATGGTTACCGCCGAGTACACCGCAAAGCCCGGAGCGCCACGCATTCTGATTACGTTGGTTGGAATTAGTATTCTATACGCTCATTTGGCAGGACGATTGAGACAGACACGAATTATGGTTCAGATGAACAATTTCAGAATGGAAAATACAAACATCAATATGGCATGGGAATCGTTGCTGATCCTTGTTGCGATGGTTTATTTTTCATTTGGAATTACGCATCCCGAAATTCTAATAAATAATGCCAACACCTGGTTTGCTGTTTCGGTAAAGGATTTGTACGATACAATCATCATCGGATGGATCATTGCCTTTTTGGGCATCATCATGCTACTTGTGAATATCATGAACAGTATTATGGTTACCTCCAAAGCGGTGAATTGGATAATGGAAAAAATTACCGGCACCAACCGAAATGATCGCGGCAACAAAAACGACCAGGGAGAATACACAGATTACGAAGAATTACCATGAAGTTATACGTACTCGAAACAGGAAATTTCAAACTCGACGGTGGAGCCATGTTTGGTGTTGTACCGAAAACCATCTGGCAACGAACCAATCCTGCAGATGAAAACAACATGTGCACATGGGCTATGCGCTGTTTACTGATCGAAGACGGAAAGCGTTTGATGCTTGTAGACACTGGGATCGGAAACAAGCAGGATGAGAAATTTTTCTCACACTATTTCCTTCATGGCGATGCTACACTCGATTCTTCATTGCAAAAATTAGGCTTCTCGCGCGACCAGATCACGGATGTGTTTCTCACTCACCTGCATTTTGACCATTGCGGTGGAGCCATTGAATTTGATAAATCAAAAGACGCATTCCGACCCGCATTTGCCAACGCAACGTACTGGAGCAATGATCGTCACTGGGGTTGGGCTACTCAACCTAATCCACGGGAAAAGGCTTCCTTTCTGAAGGAAAATATTCTACCCATAAAAGAAAGCGGTCAGTTAAAAATGATTGAACGAAAAGAAGATTTAACTGCCGAAGTATTTCCCGGAATAGATGTTTTGTTTGTAGATGGACATACCGACAGTATGATGATTCCGCATATCCGCTACAAGGGAAAAACCATCGTTTATATGGCCGATCTTTTACCTTCGACCGGGCACATTCCTCTTCCCTATGTAATGGGTTATGATACGCGTCCTTTACTCACCATCAGCGAAAAAGAAAGATTTCTGAAACGAGCTGCCGACGAAGAATTTGTTTTGCTTTTGGAACACGATTCTGTTAATGAATGCTGCACATTGCAACATACTGAAAAAGGCGTGCGTCTAAAGGAAACATTCCGATTCTCAGAAATCTGAAAGGGCTATTTACCTAAAAAGAAGGCCAGCCATTTCCGTTTCTTCCACTGAAAATTAAGCAGTGTATCCAATTCCTTTTTTACCTCTTCCAGATTTGCAAAACGCTTTTCCATTCCTGTTTGTATTCCTTCACGTTGTTCATCTTCAGGAAGCGTAAGTGGTGGCACAGGGAAAGCATAACGCGCTGTCATTTTTTCGATAATGGAAAACAATCCCCGATTGATTACACTCCTTCGTGCAATTGGATAAACCAGCTGCAGATTCATCAGAACAGCAGGATTTTTTTCGTCCCATGGCATTTCACCACTCATCAGTTGATAAAGCACAATTCCCATTGAGAAAACATCACTGCGTTCATCCAGCAAGTCAGGGAAATTCAGCATCAATTCCGGCGGCGAATACAGCATGGAAAATGGCAAAGGATCCGAAGCATCTCGTGAAGGGCGTTCCCTTTTATCGAGCGGCATTGCAAGGCCCAAATCAATTAAGGAAACTTCTCCGGATGGACCGATAATAAAATTAGAGGGCTTGATATCTCCATGAAGCTGACCGTTACGATGCAAGCCGGCTACCAGTTCCAGCAGATTCAAAACGAAATCGCGCTTGGCTGCAGAACGCAACTTATCAAAATGACCTTGTTCGATCCAGCTCTGCAGATCCAGTCCTTCCCTGTATTCCCGAATAAGATATAAATCTTCATCCGTAATGATCATATCCAGAGTGCGGGTAATTCCCTGCATATCCCAAAAGGGATGAAATTCTTTCATGAACCGTCTACGCTCACGAAGTTGGCGACGTAAACGCGGGTGAAGTTGCTTCACGATAACAGTTGCGCCATCCTTTTCATCCTTCCCCAGATAAATTATAGAGAATCGTCCGTTTGGACGCAAACAAGTGCGGGTATTCGCCGGATCAAAAAGATAGGTAGACCTGTCGCCCTGAAGTCTGATCATTCTTCGCGCATTTCCTCTTCCTGACGCTTCTTCTCTGCTTCACGGTCGATCTTATTCCCGAATTCATCAAACTCCTCCATCAGGGTAAGTTTACCTTCCACATAGACCGATCTTTTCTTGAGCTGACCTTCGCGGTGAAACTCTTTATGCTCTCCAGATTTTTTTCCTTTTATGTAGGTCTCGACCGACTTTTCTTTTCCATCATCAAAGTAAGTGCGCCAGGTTCCTTCGGGTTGACCCAGTTTGTAACGACGAATGGAGGCCACCTGTCCGTTTTTATGGTACGAAATTTCTTCTCCGTCTTCTTTTCCTTCTATATAATTCCGCTCAATAAAAACCGATTCGTTCTCGAAATACTGTTTGTATGCGCCATGCATTTTATTGTCCTTGTAATTGATCTCTACCTTTTTTTTCCCGCTGGGGAAATAATCGATAAAGACACCGTTTTTCTTATCGTCTTTCCAGTTTTCCTCTTTTTTTGGTGTGCCATTCTCATAGAAAAATTCCCACTGACCTTCTTTTTTTCCATTGAGGTAGGTATTTGACCAGGCAAGCTTTCCATTCTCAAAATAATACTTCCACGTTCCTTCAGGCACACCCAGTTTATGTTCGGTGATCACCATGATTTGTCCGGGCTTGGGGTCTTTAGCATCTTTTGGATCTTTTTCAACACGCTTGTAATAGGTGGTTGAAATTCCATCTTCCTTGCCATCTACAAAAGTTATTTCCCGTTCCAGTCGGTTGTCTTCGTAATACGTACGACAAAGTCCTGAAAATGGATCGCCTGTTTTTCGGTAAACAACCAAATCTGCTTTTTCCTGATACTCGAGATCCGTGCTGCAATCCGCTTCCTGAGGTTTAGAAGTAGGCCGCTGCCGCACACCACGTTGTTGACCTTCAGTTGGCTTGGTCGGTTCCTGCGCAAAGGCAAAAGAAGCCATCAAAACAAAAACAGTGAGCAATGGAATACGCATAATTTCTTTTTTCATGATCAATTGCAATAAATATGCCTGATTATAATGATTTGGCTTTGTTCCAGTAATGGTCCATTTCCTCAAGACTCATCTCCCCCATTTTTTTCCCGTCTTTGGCCGATTCCGTTTCAAGGAATTGGAAGCGTTTGATGAATTTTTTGTTCGTCCGTTCAAGCGCATCTTCAGGATTCACTCCAATAAACCTCGCATAATTAATCAGGGAAAACAACACATCACCAAATTCCTCCTCGATTTTATCGCTTTTCCTGTCGACTTCAATTTTCAACTCTGCTATTTCCTCCTTCACTTTCTCCCAGACCTGATCGGAATGATCCCAGTCGAATCCAACACCTTTCGCTTTTTCCTGAATACGAACAGCCTTCACCATGGAAGGCAAAGAAACAGGAACGCCCTCAAGGACCGAACGATTACCTGTTTTTAATTTGATCTTTTCCCAGTTAGCCTTGACCTGCTCTTCATTCTCTACTTTTACATCGCCATAAATATGCGGGTGGCGTTCAATCAGCTTATCGCAAACACCGTGCAATACATCAGCAATATCGAAAGCGCCGGATTCAGACGCGATACGTGCATAAAAAACAAGATGGAGCATTAAATCACCCAACTCCTTTTTGATTTCAGGAAGGTCATTTTCAATTATTGCATCTGCCAACTCGTATGTTTCTTCAATAGTGAGAATTCGCAGCGATTCAAGTGTTTGTTTCCGATCCCAGGGACACTGCTCACGTAACTCATCCATAATGGTAAGTAAACGCGCAAATGCTTCCTTTTTTTGTTCAATGGCAGTCATGGCTTAAAATTACGAAAAGGAATTCCTTACAGGTGGTTTCAATTTGTATTTTTATGGGGATGTTTCGCACAAGATCAGGAATAATAATGCTTTTTATGCTGCTCCTTGCAGTGAACGGGCAAGGACAGTCGGCCTGGCACGGTGGAATTCAAGCCCATTATGGTTTTTTGATCGCCCACCGTCCTTCTATGGTTCATCTGGTCGAAAATCATGTAAAATCAATAGAACCCTATATCGAACGCAGCCTGAGTTCCAAACCCTGGCATATGCGTTACAATGAACCGATGCACGGCTTATCACTCAACATCGGCAATCTGGCAAATCCGAAAATGATCGGAATGGGATTTGGGTTGATTCATTATGTAAAATTCAAACTGGCAGGTAACGACAACTTTTCACTGGGACTTCGCCTCGGAACCGGTGTGGGGTATCTTACCAAAACATTTGACCGCACCACCAACAACAAAAACAATGCGATTGGAAGTCATTTCAACGGACTGATGTCGACACAACTGGAATTTACCCAAGTTTGGGAGCGTTTTCAATTAGGGGCTGGATTGTCATTGTTGCATTATTCCAACGGAGCAATGACCATGCCCAACCTGGGATTAAATATGCCATCAGCATTTCTATCGCTCAAGTATAGAATTAAAGAACCGGGAGCCGCAACAGTGCTTCACAATAGTGAATATTATGGAAATCAACCCAGATGGACCTTCTCTACCTTGTTTTCCGGTGGTTTACGTGAACTTGGACAACCACTCGGCCCGAAGTACACGTGTTTTACCTTGGAAACATTTGCTTCAAGAATATTGAATCCAAAAACGAATGCATTATTCGGAATTGATGTGTTGAACAACGGATCATTGAGCAAAGCCTGGCAAACCGCAATGGAGGAAGATGTAAACCGCTGGAAATTCACTCAACTCGGCTTAATGGCGGGTATAGAATTGAGCATGGACGAATTAAAAATCTCTCTTCAGCAAGGATTTTATGTGATCAGCAAATACAAAGGCGATGGAAATTATTACCAACGTCTAACACTACGGTACTTTTTCAAAAACAATATGATAGCTCAAATTGCATTAAAAACACATTTTGCAAAAGCAGATTATTTTGAATTAGGACTGGGATATCGTTTTGCCAAATCGAAAAAGGGAAATGGAGGAAGTAATGGTTTCAAATAATTATTTCCCAAAGTCCATTCAGCAATTGCGCCTGATCATTTCGATGGCAATTGCCGTGCTTGCAATCTCCTGCAACAAAGCAGATGCTCCTGATATGTTTAAAACTACCGGAGAACCTACAATTGAACTCCGGTCACTCGGCAATCTGCATACACTCGATATCAGCAATAATGTGGATGTCACGATATTTTACGATTCATTATCCTACATAGAAGTTGCCTGTGGAAAAAATCTATTGCCAAAAGTGGAAACCACATTTGAAAACGGCATTCTTAAAATCCGAAACAAAAACAAATGGAATTTTGTAAGGAATTATGAAAAAAGTAAAATCGAAGTCCGCGTTCACTCTCCAGCTCTTGAAAAAATCATTTACGAAGGCGGTGGTGAAATTAAAAGCGGTAATACGCTTACCTATCCCTCGCTTACACTGGAAACCCAACAAGGAAGCAGTGATGTACTTCTTGATTTGAATTGTAACCACATTGATGCCATTTTACACACCGGTGTAAGCAACCTGTATTTGAGCGGCAATTGTCAATCTGCCTACTTTTATTCAAATGGATTCAGCATCATTCGAGCAGAAAACCTGCAATGCGACAATGTACATGTGAACAACCAGTCAACCGGCGATTTTTATGTTTACGCACTTTCTACATTACTTGTAGAAGTGTACACTTACAGCACCACTTTTTACAGAGGAAATCCTACACTCACCATTTACCGGGAAGGAACAGGACAAGTGAGGCAACTCCCCTAATTACTGATTTTCAATCTGTTTTGAAATAAATTTGGAGCGAATCCAAATCCATCGTAATATTGCGATAGATGAAAAAGAACGAAACCCCGGACTTTAAAGAACTCGCTCTTTTTTTTGGAGCATAATCTTCCGAAAAACGGATTTGTTTATTGGATGATGCGGCAAAACACAATGATTGCATGCGTGAAATTCATGAATCGGCCGGACTAAGCAGGTTTAGTGTTTCAATCAACTTAAAACATTTAAGCAAATCAGGTTTAATAAAGGGAAGTTTGAATCAACGCAACACAAACTGGTGTATTAACCATGCGGAGCTCGACAGATTTAAAGAACTCTTTGACAATTTCTATAATGAGATGAACAGAAACCGTAATTCGGAACAATGTTGCACACCTTCAAACAGGACTAAAAATGGGAACAAGTAAAACAGAAGAATTTACACTCAGGCAAAATAAAACAGCCAAATACATGAAGGCTCTGGCTCATCCGGCGCGCATTGCTATTCTTGAAGTTCTCATCAAAAAAAATGCCTGTATGTGCGGAGATATTGTGGATGTTTTGCCATTGTCACAAAGCACCGTTTCCCAACACTTGAAAGAACTTAAAGAAGCCGGACTTATCAAAGGAGACATTGAAGGTGCAAAAGTCTGTTACTGTATCGACGAAAAAGAATGGAGTCAGGCCAAAATTTACCTGAACAAACTATTTGATTCCTACAATGCCTCTTCCAATTGTTGTTAACTCTGAAAATCGTAATAAACCGATAAATTATTTAATAATGAAACTATCCTTATTTAAATCGCAGCTTGAAGGTCTGAATGAACTTTGCTTCCGTCTACCCAATGGAGAATTTGTACCTGTTCACTTTCATGTAACAGAGGTCGGACAAATCGAAAAACACTTTATTGATTGCGGGGGAACCATTCGACGGGAGAAGACCGTTAACTTTCAACTCTGGGAAGCCAACAATTTTGATCACCGGCTCGCGCCACAAAAACTTCGCGACATCATCGCTCTTTCGGAAAAAACGCTGAACCTGCAGGATGCTGAGATTGAAGTGGAATACCAGGGCGACACCATCGGAAAATACGGTGTTTCTTTCGAAAACGGAACCTTCAATCTGCTCTCTCTTACCACCAATTGTCTGGCCAGCGACAAATGCGGAATTCCACCGGAAAAATTGAAAGTGAAACTTTCTGATCTGAGTACTGCATCCGGTAATTCATGTTGCACACCCGGAGGAGGATGTTGCTAAAATCAAACTTTATCAGGTTTCTAAGTGAATTGCTTGGAACGTTTTTACTTGTTATTACAGGTACAGGAGCAATAATAATTAATGAAGAATACAATGGAATATTAGGTAATGTTGGTATTTCACTTGCTTTTGGATTAATAATTATGGCAGCAATTTTACTTCTGGGAAAAATTTCAGGAGCTCAAATCAATCCTGCTGTTTCAATTGGCTTATTACTGTCAGGGAAATTATCCGGAAAAGAAGCACTCTACTTCATCGCCGGACAATTACTAGGTGCTTGTTTGGCAAGTTTTATTTTATGGTTGATCTTTCCAGAAAATCAAACTCTGGGTGCTACGTTTCCAAATGCCGGAACATTCAATTCGTTCATCATTGAATTTTCGATTACCGCGATGCTAATGCTGATCATTTTACGTATTAACATTGTCTTTGGCGCCAACAAATTTATTTTTGCGAGTATAATCGGAACAACAATTGGGTTCCTCGCTTTTAGTGCAGGACCCTATACAGGAGCATCAATGAATCCTGCACGATCTATTGCACCTGCGCTGTTTTCCGATGACCCAACCTGGATCTGGCTATACACCCTGGCTCCGGTTTCAGGAGCGTGTTTCGGGGTTCTATGTTTTCATTTCATCTTCAGAAAAAATGAACAAACAACTAAGTGAATATTGCTCTTCATTAATTACAGGTTTTAATGAAATATCATCGGAAAGAAAAAAAATTCTGACTTTGCTTTCTGCATACATCCAACAAAAATTGGATAAAGGAGAACAAATCCATCTGGTATATATCTGCACCCACAATTCAAGGCGCAGTCATTTCGGACAAGTATGGGCAAAAACCGCAGCCGAATATTTTGGCATTCCCAATGTAAAAACCTATTCAGGCGGAACAGAGGCAACAGCATTTAATCCAAATGCTATAGCTGCGCTTGAAAGAGCCGGATTCCTCATCCATAAAACAACAGAAGGAAAGAATCCGGTACATCAGGTTTTTTCCGGTAAGGATTCTTCCCAAAACATTTGTTTCTCCAAGGTGTACGATCATCCAGAAAATCCGCAAAAGGAATTTGCCGCCATCATGACCTGCAGCGATGCAGAAGAAAATTGTCCGTTTATTCCGGGTGTTGAATTAAGAATTGGCACCACCTATGATGATCCAAAAGCATTTGATAACACCCCGCAGCAAAATGCCAAATACGATGAACGTTGCAAACAGATTGCTCTGGAATGTTTCTTCGTTTTCTCGAAGATTCAGCCAATCAAAGGGTAATTAGATCTGGTTCATATTATTTTAATGGACTTATAATCAATAATTTATTTAAATATTTGGAATTCTAATTAGATATTTAGATATTTGTCTAATTATTAAAACAAGTTCATCATGAATGAAGTCTTCAAAGCACTCAATGATCCTGCCCGAAGAGAGATTCTTAATATGCTGCGTAAGGGAGATTTGACTGCAGGAGAAATTGCCGAGAAATTTGAAATGACAGCTCCAAGCATTTCACATCATCTCGACAAACTCAAACGTGCAGGACTCGTTACCACAGAAAAACAAGGTCAGTATGTTTTCTATTCACTCAATACAAGCATCATCGACGATTTAATGCATTATTTAATGAACCTGAAAAAATGAAACTATGAACAAGTACGTACGCGAATTTCTCCTCTGGATTTTGATCTCCTTACCTTATGTTTATCTGGCTATGGTTTGGAACGAATTACCGGATGTTGTTCCCACACACTTTAATCTGGAAGGACAAGCCGATGCCTGGTCGGACAAATCAACACTGATATGGCTTCCCGGTGTGATGGGATTAGGTATTTATGTCTTGATGCTCATTGTACCTTATCTCGATCCAAAGGGAAGAATTCAGCAAATGGGAAACAAATACCATTCCTTGCGAATCATTCTTTCCTTGTTCTTTTCAGCAATCAGCTGCTATATTCTTTACGTGAGTTCAAGAGGAAATATGGAGAGCCCACAAATGATCATTGCACTAATGGGATTGTTGTTTGCAGTACTTGGAAATTATTTTCAAACGATGCGTCCCAACTATTTTATCGGTATCCGCACACCCTGGACTCTGGAAAATGAAGAAGTCTGGAAAAAAACACATCGCCTTGCCGGAAAACTATGGTTAGGTGGAGGATTAATCATTGCAGTACTTGCGTTTTTTCTGAAAACAAATTCCACCCTCGCCATCATTTTCGGATCCTTATTGGTGATTATGGTGCTGGTTCCGGTAGTTTATTCGTGGTTGGAATTCCGAACACAGAAAAATCAATCGACTGCCGTAAATCAGGATTAACACGCATGGTTGAACAGATCGTGAGCTTTCACTGAGAAAAAAAAAACGTTTGGATTTCTTAAGAAAGGTATACAGCTGAATAACATAATTAACAGAAATACTGAATCTTAGTCCTGCCTCATCGGTGAACAATCGCATTCTATTAAAGTACTATTCACAAAATCGTTGGGTACGTAGAAATACCTAACTTTGTAAAAATTTCAAGTATGAAACTGGTATTGCTGAGTGTCGGAATCATGTTAATAGCTGTTGCAGGTATTGCCGTTAAACTTTTACTCAAAAAAGATGGCAAGTTTGCCGGAACATGTGCGAGCAACAACCCAATGCTACGCGACGAAGGAGTAAGTTGCTCCGTTTGCGGTGCTCGTCCGGAAGAACAGTGCAAAGCTGAAGATTGATTTCAATCCTTCATTTCCTTTATTGAAGATTTCAGACCTTCACTCATCCAGGTTAGGTATTCTCCGTTTTCTCCTGAATAGATCAGATAGGCATCCAGATAAAGTTGCGGATAGTCCGTTATAAAAGATTTTGCTTTCTCGGTCCCCATTACCATAAAAGCGGTAGCAACTGCATCGGCAAGCGCAGCATCATAGGTGACCACAGTTGCGCTCAACAAGGTATGCTGAACAGGATATCCGGATTTTGGATCAATGGTGTGCGAATATTTTATGCCGTTTTTTTCATAAAACTTTCTGTAGTTACCTGATGTAGCAAGTGATCTATCGTTTAGCTCCACGGTAGCAATTAATTTATGTTCAGCATTAATATCGCTGGGTTGTTCGATACCAATGGTCCATATTTTTCCTTCACGGTTCTTTCCTTTTGCACTGACTTCACCACCAATTTCCACCATGAAATCAGAAATCCCCCGATCCTCTAGCATACGTGCCACAACATCTACCGAATACCCTTGCGCAACGGCATTGAAATCAAGTTGCATTTCGGAATCACCGGTTTTTAGCACGCCATTCTCAAACGCAACAGGTTCAAAATTCATATGCGCCAGATAAGCTTGGATCTGTTTTTCATCCACCTTTTCGGGCGCCTCCGACTGACGCGCAAATCCCCAATAGCGAACCAATGGCATTACTGCCGGATTGAAATCACCTTTCGTGTAATAATACACCGATTGTGACACGCGTAAAACTTCTTCAAAATGTCCTTTACGACTTTGCATCGGGCGGTCCTCAGAGCGCATTGCATTGATGGTTGTGATAGTGCTTGAATCAACCCATAAGGATAATTCCATATCAATATCACGCAGAATCTGAGCAATTTCATTGGAAAGATCAACAGAATCGCGGCTAATGTATTTTACAGTGAAGGTAGTGCCCTGTGCTTCACCTTTCAATTCAAAAAAATAATCTGCTTTCTTCGTTGATGAAGAGGAAGTTGTTTTTTCACTTCCACACGAAAACAAGAGACTGCTTAAAATCAAAAAAGAAAAAATTCGTATCCTCATGATCATTTGGTTTTGTCGTTTAACTGTAACCTGAAATACCGATTGGGTTGATTGGAATGTGAATAATCCGGAAAGCGAAAGCCAACTACAAAAGTCTCGTCAGTTTCCCAGCAAGCATCAAAAGGTTCATACGCGCTCAATATCAAAACGGCCTTTTCTTCAAAGTGACCGGTATTACTATTCCGGAAATACTGGATGCTGTTATTGGTAAACATGGCAGTAAGGTCCCCATTACAGCTCACCACGTTTTTTCCATTTTCTGATATTCGGGGCATCCCATCACAATCTATACGCTCGCCATTAAGAAGAGAAATAAAACAGAATCCATACCATTCATATCCATCAATTCTGAACAATGCAAGTTCTTTTTCGATACCCTGAAAACTATAGTGAACATACTCCTCCCCTTCTTCGGGCTTATCACGGAGTTCAACATCTTTAGTAATGGCGTGGATCGTCCATGTCAGGGTGTCGGTTCTGCTAACTTTATCTGCCCAAGCCATTTTTATATTGGAAGCTTCTTCAAAACCATCGCGTAATTTCTTCAATTTACCTGATGATTTTTCAAATTGCTCTTTTGTAATTTCGTCTGTAATAAAAAAGGACTGCAATTCATTTATCAATGTATCCGTTACAATTTGCACCTCTTCATTCAGCGATGTATCAACATCTCCCCTTGTAATTGTTTTTGTTTCTTCACTTGTACAGGAACCAAGAACAACGCATCCGGCAATTACAATTTTACTCAGTTTCAAATTCCACTTCATATCCTGATTGATTACGAATATTACTTACCATTCCTCCTTCAAAAAGAAGGTATTGACCTTTTATTCCTGTGAGCACACCGCTGATCTCCTGTTGCTTCTCAAGCGAAACACTTTTCACCTTTTCCGGAAAACGAAGTACAGGATAGCGAATCTCCGTAATGGTATCATTGATACAGAGGTATTGTTTTAACTCTTCCGGTAAAAGATCTGCTGCAGCATATTTTCGTTCCTTCAGATCAACATCAGCTGCAATTTCATTTTTGAGCATGCGTTGCCAATTTGTTTTATCACTGAGGTATTTCTTGAGCTCAACTTCGATAACACCTGCTAGTTGACGGTACGGTACTTCTGCAAGCAAAATACCCTGTGATGCACCCTGATCCATCCAGCGGTAAGGAACCTGTGTTGCACGGGTAACGCCTACCTTAACCGCATTGCTAAGAGCGAGGTACACGTAGTGAGGCTGTACATGATGACTCTTTTCCCATTCAACATCCCTGCCCTCACCAAGATGACCACGACATAATTCCGGTCGAACGATACATTCGGAATTCTCTGCTGAATTCATAAAACAAGGATAGCAGAATCCCTGTCCGAACGCTTTTTTAGTTATTCTTCCGCAATTCACACAGGAAATTTTACCGGTATGGCGAAGCGTGATCTTCGTGCCCAGTAGGTCGTTCATTGCAATTGCATCTGTACCCAACTGCAAGGTATATTCTACCGATTGCCCCAAATGGGTTTTCATTTTATCAAGAGGTCCTGTTGCTTTCATTTTAAAAGTAAAGATGCAATATAGACATTGAATGGAACTGCAACAAACTCCCGGCTTTTATCTGTATTTTTTTTATTTTTTACCCCAACAATTTAAGATCCTATACTCTTTTCATCTTCCCTTTTCGCTATCTTTCGGCAATCAGCCACTATGCCATTTAACTCCATATTTTCCTGGTTTATAAAAAAGAGGGTGCACCAGATCGAACTCTTTTTGAAATATCCCGTGGAAGTACAAACCGAATGGTTTAACCGTTTGATACAACAGGCTGCAGATACCGAATGGGGAAAAAAATACGATTACGCCACTATAAAAAATTACAAAACCTATTGTGAACGTGTACCTATTCAGCAATACGAAGACATCAAACCTTATGTTGACCGTCTTTTCAAAGGAGAGCAAAATCTGCTTTGGCCAAGCGAAATCAAATGGTTTGCGAAATCTTCAGGCACCACAACTGATAAAAGCAAATTCATTCCGGTAAGCAAGGAAGCACTTGAAGATTGTCATTACAAAGGCGGGAAAGATCTGCTTTCACTTTATGTCCATAATCACCCCAACCGAAAACTGTACAAGGGAAAAACATTGATCGTAGGCGGGTCTGCACAGGTCAATTACCTAAACGATGATTCTTATTTTGGAGATCTTTCTGCCATCATTGTAAAAAATCTTCCTTTTTGGGTTGAATTCAGAAGAACACCCAGCAGGGAAATTGCACTGATGACCAATTGGGAAGAGAAAATTGAAAAGATGGCAAGAGGAACAATGGATGAGGATGTGTATATTCTTGCAGGAGTTCCATCCTGGACACTCGTCTTACTTAGAAGAATTCTCGATATAAAAGGGAAAGATAATATTGCAGAAATCTGGCCACGTTTAGAATTGTTTATGCACGGCGGTGTGAGTTTTGCTCCTTACAAGGAACAATTCAAAAAAATCATCCGAAAAGATGAAATGAACTATGTAGAAACCTACAACGCATCAGAAGGATTTTTCGGGATACAGGATACAACAGATAAGGAAGAAATGCTATTGATGCTTGATTATGGCATTTTTTACGAGTTCATTCCCATGGAGGAGTATGGAAAAAGCAATCCGAAAACTGTAGATTTGAGCGGTGTGATTGTGGGAAAAAATTATGCTATGGTCATAAGCACCAACGCCGGACTATGGCGGTATTGCATCGGCGATACAGTTCGCTTCACTTCTACTTCACCCTATAGATTTGTTATTACGGGCAGAACCAAACAATTCATCAATGCTTTTGGTGAAGAACTGATTGTAGACAATGCAGAAAAGGCAATTGCAATTGCTTCTGAAAGGACGAATGCCATGGTAAAAGAATATTCAGTGGCGCCGGTATTCATGAGCAGCGTAGAACCGGGAACGCATGAATGGGTCATCGAATTTGAAAAGGAACCGGCAGAATTGACTTTTTTCGCGGAGGTGTTGGACAATGCGCTGAAAGCACTCAACTCCGATTACGAGGCAAAACGCTCCAATAACCTAAATCTTCGTTTTCCAATTGTACATAATGCCCCAAATGGCACGTTTTATGCTTGGTTAAAAGAGCGCGGCAAACTGGGAGGTCAGCATAAAGTTCCCCGCCTTGCCAATAACCGTGAGTACATCGAATCCATCATTTCTATCATGAACAAACTTCGCAAATGATCCTTCTCTTCTTTTTCAGTTTGTTCGCCCAACCGGATTCCTCTGCATTACAGTGGAAAGCAGAGAAGGAATTCCAATTAAAGAGCACATTCATTACTGCAGATGAAATGGGGAATCTTTATGTTGTAAATAAGGACGAAATCACAAAATACGGTTCCAAAGGAGATTCCATTTGTACCCAAAGTTTCAAAACAATGGGATGGATCAGCCTGCTGGATGTCACCAATCCCTTGCGTCCAATGATCTTTTACAGAGATTTGAATCAGGTAGTCGTTTTGGATAATACCCTAAGTGTTCAGGGAGAACCTGTAAAACTGGAAAAACTGNNATTACAGTTCACCAAATTGTTTTGTCAGAGTCCGAACAACCAAAATCTTTGGTTATACGATACCGATGAATTCAGATTGATGCGAATGGATAAAAATTTCCAATTGGTTCGCAGCTCCGGAAATATTACACAAGTAACAGGCCGCGACCTCAATCCCACACACATGCAGGAATGGAATAATTTCCTTTACCTGAGCGATCCTGATCAAGGCATTTTGGTTTTCGATATGTTTGCCACCTATTCCAAAACAATCCCCCTGAAAAACATCCGAAATTTCCAGGTCACCAACGGCGGAATCTTTTACCTGGAAGACAATTCTCTGCTCCGATACGACCTGATGAGCTTTGAATCAATGAAAATTCCTCTTCCCCTCAACACCGTGGAATCGTTCAGAATTAGCGGAAAACGCCTTTATTTACAGGGCAGTTCGAAGATTTCAGTGTTTTCTCTTCAGTAAATAATCAAGAAGTTTTTAACCATCTTGCTTTAATAACCCTTTGTCGGGTTGAATTTTTACTATTTTCGGATTCCCAAAACAGGTGAGCTATGCATATTGCGATTGCCGGAAACATCGGTTCAGGTAAGACTACATTGACCACTTTGCTGGCCAACCATTACAAATGGGAGGCGCATTATGAAGATGTATCGAACAACCCATACATCAATGATTTCTATGAAGATATGCAACGTTGGTCATTCAACTTGCAGATCTACTTTTTAAATACACGATTCCAGCAGATACAGGATATCCGTCAGAACAACGTGAGTATCATTCAGGATCGTACCATTTACGAGGATGCCTACATCTTTGCTCCCAACCTGCATGCGATGGGATTAATGACTTCGCGTGATTTTGAAAATTATTATTCGCTCTTCTCGCACATGGAGCGTTTCATTCAGGCTCCGGATTTACTCATCTACCTTCGCTCAAGTGTACCAACACTTGTTAATCACATCTCGGCACGCGGACGGGAATACGAAGAAAGTATTCGCCTGGATTACCTTAAGCGCCTTAATGAACGTTACGAAGCATGGATTAGTCAATACGACAAAGGCAAGTTATTGGTGATTGATGTTGACAACAATAAATTCCATTCTTCAAAAGAAGATCTCGGTCAGATCATACGCAGCATTGATGCTGAAGTAGGATCCGGATTATTTGAAATTCCTGAAAAGAAAAAGGGAGTTAAAAAGTAAACGGATTAACCGTATTACTAATTTCTTCATTTACACACCGAAAAAGCGCACCTCGGTTGCTCCTCTACCGTATTTGGCATAATCGGCATCCANNCCAATGTTTTCGTACTGACGCAATGCTGTTCTGATTTCTGAACGTAACACCCCCTCACCCACTCCGTGAATAACGATCAATTTCTGAACACGTTTACGCTGTGCTTCTTCCATTTTCCGTTTAAATGCCTGCAATTGCATTCGCAACATATCTGCATTGCTTAATCCGCGGTGATTATCGGTGAGCTCATAAATATGCAGGTCGATCTCCAGAATTTTTTCCCGTACAGTCGTTTTCTTTTTGGCCTTGTTCTCCGAGCGCAATTTCCCTCGAATGAAAGCTTGTTCATTGGCGTGGGGTAATGAATAATCGGTTTCATCCGGCATCTTTACGAGGTACTTCAGGGGATATTCAATTTCTAACCCATCTGCAGTCTCCACCAGCGCCTTCCCCTTGACGGTAAGCGCTCTTACGATTCCGTTGCCGGCTTCGTTAAGGAATGTAACGCGATCACCAATTTGAAGAGCCATGAATCCTGAAATTATAACGAAAGGGGAAAGTTTTAATTGACTGAAATAAAAGAGGATCGAATGGACCCGGAAGGTATGATCACGTAGTGGGACAATACCCTTGTCCCTGATTTTATCAAAGAAAAAATCCCCTGAAACCGGGAATCTACAAATCACCGGTTTCAGGGGATGGTTTTTTATTCTGCTTTTTTACTTGCCTTTTTAGCGGCAGGCTTTTTTGCAGCTTTCGCCTTTTTAGGAGCAGCAGCTACAGTTTTCTTTTTGCGTGGACGTGTATTCCCGTAAGAACCTCTCCAACGTTTGCCAATTGTGGACTTTTTATCACCTTTTCCCATAATGGTATGTTTTACTTGGTTATGATGTAAAAATAACCATTTAGCTGAACGAACAAAATTTAGACAAACAATACTTGTCGGGAGTTGAACTGTATTTCTATTTTTCCCTTTTCCTGCGCAAAAAAAACAGACAGAATCAGTTGATCTTACGCTGGGCCTTAATTATTGCAAATACCGGCACCATTAGAACAGGAGCAGCAAGGACATCGATTGAATAATGGACTTTTTGCAGAACCAACAGGAATCCGGTAAATAGAGCAATTACATAAAGCAGAATTTTGATTGTTTTTGAATCGGTTAGATAGGCGAATAACATAATGGTTCCAGTATGACCGGAAAAGAACAAATCGCGCGGTGAATATCCGCCCGGATAGAAAAACGTGTTTAAGACAGGATCATTCAAAGGAATTGCCTCCTGTGGTTCTGCCAGAGGTAACAGGTAAACGCTAATAGCACGTAAAACGACCATCCAGCCATAGGCTTGTAAACAGAGAATATAATGATGCGGCTGTTTTCTGTTTACTACCAGAAAAGTAATCAGTGAACCATAGGTCAGAATAAAAATGAACAATGAAAGATCTTTAGCCTGGTATAATGCAAAGGCCGGATCATTAAACGGGATACCCGGTTCATTTTGTATGTATTCCAGAACTCTGTTGAATAAAAACAGGGAAGTTCCAAACCAAACAATACTAAGCATTACCAATACCCGGTGCGTTTGCAAATAATTCTTCCATTGTTCCATTCCCGAATATACATCAAAAAAAAAGCGACTCTTTCGAATCGCCTGATTAACCTAAACCAACCTGAAAATCTCCTCAGGCAGATGCCATTTGAGGAGAATATCGTTTATGAGCAATAAAAGAAAACGGAACGCGTACCATAAATGCAAAATCCTGCCCTACTTCTTTCATATCATCATCCTGATCAATGTAATACCAATCAACTTTTACATCAGTTCCTTTATCTATGAGTTCATTTAATTTATAAAGAATGAACAGAATTCGTTTTGACGAAGAAATATTGAAATATTCCAAATCGAGCACCACTTTGGTTATTGAGTTGGGATTATTTACATACTCCTCCATCCACTCAAGAATAGGAATGTAAAAAGAATCGGCATCCTGCGGAATGGATTTACCTCTGATTTCAAACGCACCATTCGCCGGATCAAATTTGACAAGCGGTGTTTTCTCTGTAGCTTCAATGTGTAGCAATTCCATAAGTCCTCCAACTTTGCACCTCTAATTTAAGCAATCATTTAACCGTTTTTGGTCAGTTTTCTACCAATAAGGAAAAAGCCCCGACCAATCGGCCTGCATAAACAGGTGAATGCCTTACAAGCTCATTAAGTCGCGAAACCTGGCAGCCTGCCGACGGGAAATCTCAATCTTATCACCACCTCTAAGCTGGACCTGTAGTCCGCCATTGAACCAATTTTCTATTCCGCTAACCCATTTGAGGTTAATGATGAACTTACGATTTGCCCTGAAATACACTTTTGGATCAAGACGTTCCTCCAGACTATTAAGACTTTTCAATACCAATGGTTTGTATTCATTGAAATACACACGAACATAGTTGCCTTCCGACTCAAACATCCGAACATCCTTAAGAGAAGTAAAGAAGCATTTTTCGCCGTCTTTCAAAAAGATTTGATCATTCTCNNTTGAACGGGAAACTTTCGCAATGGCTTCGTCCAATCGTTCCGGATTAACCGGTTTGAGCAGATAATCAAGCGCATTCACTTCAAATGCACGAATTGCATATTCGTCGTACGCAGTTACAAAAATCACTTTGGGTACATGATCGAGTTGATTCAATAACTCAAATCCGTTATGTCCCGGCATCTGAATATCAAGAAATATCAATTCCGGATGATGATTATCAATACTGCTCAGTGCTTCGCCGGCATTGGCGCATTCATCAACAATTTCAATTTCGTGGTACTTGTTGAGCAGAGAACGCAATTCCTTTCTGGCAAGACGTTCATCGTCGATTATGATCGCTTTCATATTCAAAGATTGCTTTGAATGGGTAAGGTAATGTGAGCATGGACTTTTCCATCGGAAGCAAAAAGATCAAATGTTGCTTTTCCTTCGTAAATAAGTTCGAGTCGTTGACGCGTATTTGCAATTCCAATTCCGGTTGATTGTGGATTATCACTTCCGGAAAGTGTTCCTGTATTTTCAACTGAAATGGAAAGCATACGATCCGTTCGTGAAACAATGACATTTATTTCTCCACCCAAAGGAAGTTTGGAGATCCCGTGTTTAATTCCGTTTTCAACAAGGGTTTGCACCATAAGCGGGGGGATTAAACAACCAATACAGGAGGGATCCATTTCCACTTTGGCACGTAAGCGTTCTTCATAGCGCACCTGCTCTAACCGAAGATAATCTTCTACAAGTGATAATTCCTCTTCGATACCCACTAAGCGTTTACGTCCCATCAACAATGTGTTACGTAGAATATTGGAGAGTTTCGTAATACTTTCTTTTGCAATAACAGGATTCTCATCAATCAGTGCACGAATGGAATTCATGCTGTTGAACATAAAATGCGGATTGAGCTGCGACTTCAGGTTATTCAATTCCACTTCTGTACGCATTGCCTCAAGTCGCAGATTTTTTATCTCTTCATTTCTGGAGCGCTCAAAAAAGTGAAATGCAAAATAGACAAGACACCAAATCATTAAAATCATCCACCAATTGAGCCAGATAACAAATCCGTTTGAAAAATTAAGTGATGCAAAAATATCAGATCGTCCAACTATTAATGCGGAAAAACTCAATTGAAGTACGCCAAGAACCAATGCAAAAAATCCGGTGGTTATGACTACAGGTAAAAACAATTTGAGAAGTGAGAATTTCAGCCATCCACGGTGCACAATAAAGGTGCGCATCAGGTGACTGATCACAATTCCTGAAACAAACAAGGCAAGAAATGCGGCCAGAATAGGTCGGCTTAATTCATTATTGAGATAATTGCTAAAGCCGCTGATGAAAATATAAAATCCCCATCCCGAAAATTGAGCAACCCAATATGCCAGTTGTTTCCGCTGCAATTGCTTATTTTTGTTGTAAGGTACGTGCTTTTATTTTTTGCGCAGTCTGAATGTGTCCAGTGGTTATATTTCTCAATAAAAGGAACAAATGAATTTTCTCGCTCATGCCTTATTATCAGGTAACGACCCCTTGGTTCGTGCGGGAAATTTTGTTGGCGATTCGGTTAAAGGAAGCCAGCTTCAACACTATCCGGTGGCCATGCAAAAGGGTATTTTATTGCATCGTTTCATTGACAGTTTTACAGACACACATTCAGTTGTGCATGAAAGTAAATCCTTGTTACGTCAACGATTCGGGAAATATGCAGGAGTGGTTGCAGATGTCATTTACGACCACTACCTGGCCCGAAACTGGGATTTGCATCATGATCACCTCGACCTTAGTTCCTATGCGAAGGAGACCTATTCTATTTTGCAAACGAATTTTGAGCAATTACCGGAGCGCTCAAAAGAATTTCTCCCCTATATGATTCGTCAGGACTGGCTTAGTTCATACAAAACACGAGAAGGCATTTCACTCATTTTACTGCGCATGTCAAAGAGAACCGGCTTCGTATCAGGCATGGAAAAGGCAGAAGAAGAACTTGAGGAGAGGGATCATATTTACGAAGAACATTTCAGCAGGTTTTTCCCCGAATTGCGATTGGCCAGTGAGTTGGAACTCGATCGATTAAATCAGCTGCAATGGCCAGAATAAAAATCGACCTCCACCCCATTTTCAACGACACAAAGGCCATTGACAAGGCACTACGCGATGCTATCAGGGAAGCCATTGATTGCAAAATCACCTTGATTGAGATTATCCCCGGCAAAGGCTCGGGCGCACTTAAAGAAAAGGTAATCAGGTTCTTGGAAAAAAAAGAGATCAAGCAACTTTACCATAGAATCGAAAAAGATCCCGGGAATCACGGACGACTGTGGGTTCACTTTCGCTTTACCAATCCAAGAAACTGATCGAAATCCTTCCTGTTTTTTTGGGGTTTAGGGTAATTTATATCTACTTTTGATTAGTAAACGAGTAAATTATGTTCAAAAATCACATGCTGCTATTCATTTTTTTGGCCGGCGCAACGATTTTAAAGGCTGACGGTCAGGTTCTTACAGTAGAAGGACAATACCAAAACAAAAACCTTTATGTATCTAATGCGGTTGCTTCTTCCGGAGTAGGATTTTGTGCCTACGAGGTAAGGGTTAATGGTGAATTGACAACTGACGAAGTGAATTCTTCAGCATTTGAAATTGATTTATCACAGTTAAGTCTTACACCAGGAGAACCTGTTACAGTGCAGATCAAACATCGTGATGGTTGCGCACCAAAAGTTTTGAATCCTACAGTTCTTAAACCACAGCCTACTTTTAAAGTTGAAGATATCAAGTTGAATGAAGATGGCTTGCTCACCTGGACAACTTCAGAGGAGTCGGGTTCCTTGCCTTACAATGTAGAAGTTTACAAATGGAACAAGTGGGTAAAAGTAGGAGAAGTTCAGGGAGATGGTGATGCTTCAAAAAATTCTTACGCTTTTAAACTCACGTTGATTTCCGGAGAAAACAAAGTTCGCGTTACACAGCGTGGTAACCTGAATAAAGTTGGGAGCTCACAATCCGTTGCAGTAGTGAGCAAAGTTGATCGTCCAACCTGGAAGTACGAAGCGGATAAAAAGAAAGTGGTTTTCTCCAAAGAGACAGCCTATGAGATCTATGATAAATTTGGTCAGGCCCGAATTAAGGGATACGGTAAAGAAATCGACATTTCCTCTTTAGCGAGCGATGAATACTTCCTTTGTTACGATAACTCTGTAGAGAGCTTCAATAATTAAGGTAATCTAAACGCATAAACATCAATCCCGGAGAGATCCGGGATTTTTTTTTGCAACCCTACACTATGCTTATTGCGTTAAACTGATTCGGAACCCCAAAACCAAGAGCATATGGAAAAGAATCGACTCCGCGAAATGGTGAGCTGGCTGCGCATGCAGTTAAGTGAAGCCGAATCGGTGATCAAAGAATCGAAGATCGCCCATAATTACGGAAAAGCATCTGTATTCGAAGGAAAACGCGATGCCTACCTCGATTGCCTGAGGAAACTTACCACAGACATGATTTAATTGTAAATGACCATCTTTGGGTTGTGTGAATCCAATTGGAAATTTAATATTTGGTAATTATAATTTCCAATGACTTAATAACCCAATTTCCAATGAAATGATTCAACCATTCAGGATTTTTCATTCCATTGTAACTCGATAAATTATGGTTTTATGAATCCAATTGGACATTGGTAATTTGTAAATTGAAAATTAAAGTCGGACACCAATAACACAAACATCATCAATCTGCTCCAGGTTGCCTTTCCATTCATGGAATTTGCGGCTTAGCATTTTGGATTGTTCTTCCATTGCGGAACCGGCCATTTGAATGAGTTCTTCTTTCATCCGCGAATACTTGAACTTTTTTCCGGAAGGACCACCAAACTGATCGGCATATCCATCGGAGAACAGGTAAATCTGATCCCCATCGAGCAAACGCACTTTTTTTGCTGTAAAAGGTTTACGATTATCGTAGCGCCCAATAGGTTGTTTATCTGCTTTGATTTCTTCCAATGTATTATCGGCTCGAATGATCCACAAAGGATTATTTGCTCCGGAATAAGTGAGTTCTGTGGAATCGCCCGACTTTTTAATGATGCATAATGCAATATCCATCCCGTCACGAACCTGTCCCTCACTGCGCGAAAAGGTTCCTTCCACCAGTTCATTCAATTTATCAAGAATGGCCTCCGGATCCTTTAAACCGAACTCTTTCACACAACGCTCTAAACCGTTATGTCCAACAATACTAACCATTGCACCGGGAACACCATGTCCGGTACAGTCTGCAACGGCTAGAAAAATAGTATCGTCGGATTTTTCTATCCAATAAAAATCGCCTGCAACAATATCTTTCGGCTGATAAAAAACAAAAGAATCGGGCAAGAGTGAGCGAAAAAAACCTGTTGGTGGAAGAATAGCATCCTGCAAGCGTTTAGCATAACGAATGGAATCGGTGATCTCCCGGTTTTTTTCTTCCATGAGTTCTTTCTGCAACTCAATCTGATTCTTTTTCTGTTCTACTTCTTCCTTTTGCTGACTGATAATAATTTTCGCCCTTCGGTTTTGACGGTAGAAGCGGAAAATGACTCCTGAAGTAATCAGCATCAAAACAAAAGCACCAATAAAAATAGAAGTCATTTGCCGTTGTTTGGCATTGATCTCCTCCTTCAATAAATTCTCCTGTTGCAGCGCATCTACTTCTTTCTGCTTCCGCATTTTTGCTTCGCGTTCGCGCAATAATTCTGCTTCTTTGAGCGATTTATCTTTGTTCAGTAATTCAACTTCTTTTCCTTTTTGCTCAAGTTGCAAACGCTCAAACATTAATAAGGCATTCTGCTTTTCAAAGGCTAGTCCCTGCATTCTTTCTCTTGCCGACAACAACTCAATTTCTTTTTGCTTTTTGTCGGTATCATATTTGGTTTGCAGATCAAGTACCTCTTTTCGGGCAGTGGCATTATTCAAAGAATCGTATTCAATAAAATACTTCTGATAATATTCATAGGCTTTTTCGTAGTTGCCCATTTTTTTGTAGACATTAGAATACGTTAGGTAGGTTTCGTACAGATCCTGCTTTAATCCTAAATCCTTCCTTATTTCAAATGCCTTTTGATAGTTTTCCAGTGCTTTATCATATTCCCCCAAATCATAATACACTACACCAATATTAGAATACAATCCTGCAACACTTTGCTTTTTTCCTGAACTTTCATAAATCTGTAATGCAGTTTGATAATGGTAAAGCGAAGAATCGTAAAGAGCCATCCGCTTAAAATTATTCCCTAGTGACAAATGAGAGCCTGCCATTCCCATTTTATCATTGTTCTTCATCCGGATACTCATGGCTTCTCTGTAGCAAATCTCTGCCTCTTTTAACTGACCTTTTGCCGATAAAATATTCCCTTTACCAATAAGCGAATAACCCAAAGAACCCGAAAGACCAATTTCCCGTTGCAATGCAACCGCCCTATCAATATATTCAAGTGCTTTAACAGTATCCCGCATATGCAGGTTTACACTCGACATGCTGCCATATGCAGTTGCCATGTTTTTTTTGTCGTTATTCTTTTCAAAACGTTCCAAAGCAGGCACAATCATTTTCATTGCCTTCCCGTATTCACCTGCATTGATGTAAATAAACGTGGAGTTGGAAATGATATTGGAATAATTATTCATATCATTAATTGCCAGATAATAATATGAAGCTTTATCCATACACTCCAATGCCTTCGGTATTTGACCTAGATCATTGTATGTCATCGCAAAATTCACCCAAACATGTCCAAGGTTCATCGTGTCTTTTTGCCGGGTATAAGATTCCAGAGCGAAATTATAGTAGGGAAGTGATCCTTCCAGATCTCCCATACGGTAATGCATTACCCCAATATTCATGGTAAGCCCTCCCACTTCCGATTCCGGACCTATTTTATTTCTGATTAGTCGTTGCTCTTCAAAAATTTTGAGGGCACTTTTATAGTCTCCTTTTTGAAAGATAATTTGTCCTACCTGTCCCAGCATATCCGCCAGTAAAGCCTGACTGGATTGCGTTCTTGCCCAGGCTACTGATTCTTCTGCAAGTTTACCGGCCTCCTCGTATTTGTTTTGTGCTTTTANNATAATTGCAGGGCCAACTCTATCCGGGTCAAAAGGATCAGCTGCTGCAGCGTGGGCCCTTTTAAAATAATCCATTGCAAGCGGATAATTTTTCTCGGTTCGGTTCATCTTACCCATTGCCAGGTATATATCCGACAATCCACCTTTGTAGTGAATTCCTGAACAATACGTTTCAGCATCTTTAAACAATGTAACTGATTGCTCTTTATCGAAGGAATACATTCTCCTTGCAAGGAGAATCATGGCATCGGCCTTTTTGGTTCCTGAGAGCTCTGCGCTTACTTTTCGCAATGAATCTATTTCCTTACTCTGTGAAAATGCATTTATCACAGCGCACAACATCAGGCAGACGATTGTAATCGAATGAATTACCGGTTTTTGGAGCATGGTGTCCAAATTTAATTATTTGTGTGAGTGTGCTAACTTTTTTCTGATGCAGATTTGATTATTTTTGGATTCAAATCCCATCTTTTATGCCAAAAGGAATCTACAATGTACCGGCTGCACACAACGAACCGGTAAAAAGCTACGCACCCGGAAGTGCTGAACGAAAAGAATTACAGGCGATGCTTAAAGCCTTACGTTCCGTAAAAACGGATATCCCCATGTACATTGGCGGAAAGGAAGTTAGAAGTGGGGTAAAATCCAGGCTGGCGCCTCCGCATGACCATCAGCATACACTGGGTTTTTACCATAAGTCAGACAAAAAGCATATTAAGCAAGCTATAGATGCTGCACTAAAAGCCAAGAAAAACTGGGAGGATCTTTCCTGGGAACATCGGGCTAGCATTTTTCTGAAGGCTGCCGAACTGATTGCAGGTCCCTACCGTGCAAAACTGAATGCGGCCACTATGCTCGGTCAATCAAAGAACGCCTATCAGGCCGAGATCGATTCGGCCTGCGAAATAATCGACTTTTTGCGCTTCAATGTGCAATTCATGACCGAAATCTATGCCCAGCAACCGGTGTCTTCACCCGGAATTTGGAACCGTATGGAATGGCGTCCACTCGAAGGATTTGTATATGCACTCACTCCGTTCAATTTTACGGCTATTGCTGGAAACCTACCGGCAAGTGCGGCAATGATGGGAAATGTAGTGGTATGGAAACCTTCCAATACTCAGGTCTATTCTGCCAACGTATTGATGGAAATTTTCATAAAAGCAGGATTGCCGGATGGCGTTATCAATCTGATTTACCCCAGTGGTCCGGACGCAGCAGAAGTGATATTCAATCATGCTGATTTTGCAGGAATCCATTTTACGGGAAGTACAGCGGTTTTTCAGAATATCTGGCAGACCATTGGTAACAACATCCACAAATACAAAAGTTATCCCCGCATTGTTGGCGAAACCGGAGGAAAAGACTTCATTCTTGCCCACCCCAGCGCAGATCCTGCCATTGTAGCAACTGCTATTTCAAGAGGTGCATTTGAGTTTCAGGGACAGAAATGTTCAGCAGCTTCAAGAGCGTATGTACCTTCCAATATCTGGCCGGAAGTAAAAAAACAGGTTCTTGCTGATCTGAAAAGCATGAAAATGGGTGGCACAGAAGATTTCACCAATTTCATCAATGCGGTTATCGATGAAAAATCATTTGATAAACTTACTTCCTTTATCATGCAGGCGAAAAAAGACAAAAATGCAGAAGTCATTGCAGGCGGAAAATGCGATAAGAAAAAAGGATATTTCATTGAACCTACAATTATCCAGGCAAAAGATCCACATTATGTAACTATGTGCGAAGAGTTGTTCGGACCTGTACTGACTGTTTATGTGTACAAACCCGAAAAATTCAACGAAACTGTAAAATTGGTCGACACTACTTCCATTTATGCATTAACCGGTTCCATCATTTCACAGGATCGTTATGCAATTGAATACGCAACCCGCAACCTCAGAAATGCTGCTGGTAATTTTTACATTAACGATAAACCAACCGGAGCTGTAGTCGGTCAACAACCCTTTGGCGGAGCAAGAGGCTCAGGCACCAACGATAAGGCCGGATCAATGATCAACCTTCTGCGCTGGGTTTCCCCCAGAACAATTAAGGAGACTTTTGTTCCACCTGTGGATTACCGTTATCCGTTCCTTCAGAAAGATTAAATCCGAAAGTCCTGCAAATGCGGGACTTTTTTTTGCAGTAAAGCAGGTTTCTACAAACAGGAACGATTTCCCTATGTCGGGCGAATCATTTTTTTTATTAAATAACAGAAAATTAATGCCTATGAAAACGCTTTTTTCCATCGTTTTTTGTTGCGCTTCCGTTGCACTATTCGCACAGCATCCTCAAGCAGGAAAACAAATACACGCTCCTACACAAGCAAATACGGTCACTCCTTCAAAGGACAAGCAGCCTACTGTAAATAGTCAGGTTGGTACAAAATCACAGGCTTCCGGAAATAATGGAACAGTTTATTCAGAAAAACAGGTTCCTACAGAAAATTATTCATCGGGTCGTACACGTCAAACAAGCACCCCATCCCGCTCCGGCACAGCTACTCATTCAGCTTCACAGCGAAATCCGGAATACGATGTTGAGGAGAATATTCCCGTTGACATTGATGCTTTGCAATTGGAGCTGAGGAACTGTAATAACAAAATTCAGATAAGCGTACTTTAGTGGTTTAACATGACAGAAACCCACCGCAAATTGATGTTGGCAAATGCCGATAAATATTGTTTTGATGACCTTAGTGTCCTGTTTATGCTTCATCTGGCACCTGCCTGCGCAACAATTGCTTTTTTCTGAAAAGAATCAATTATCATTTTTAACGGCTCCGTTCTTCACGGGGCCGNNGTTTTCAGGTAATCACTGAAAAAGTAGCTCAGGACCAACTGGCTAATGCTATCAACGAAAACAATTACGAAGTGGTCCTTGTTCGATCAGCAACAACTGTCCGCAAGGAAGTGATGGATGCATGTCCCAACCTGAAAATGATTGGTCGCGGTGGTGTAGGAATGGATAATATTGATGTTGCCTACGGACGTGAAAAAGGAATTGATGTATTCAACACTCCCGGCGCATCTTCTCAATCGGTAGCAGAGCTGGTGTTTTCGCATTTGTTCAGTATGGCTCGTTTTCTCTATGATGCCAACCNNAAAGGGATAGAATTACGAGGTAAGACCATCGGAATTATTGGTTTCGGAAGAATCGGACAATCTGTTGCAACGTATGCTCTTGGCTGTGGAATGAAAGTAATTGCACACGATCCATTCGTAAAAGATGCACATGTTGAACTTGAAATTCACGGTCACGGCAAAGTGAAAGTGAACATTAAAAGTTCTTCAATGGATGAATTACTTGCCAATGCCGATTTCATTTCATTGCATGTCCCCAAACAAAAAGACGGATCTGCAGTAATTAAGTCAGCTGAAATTGAAAAAATGAAAGCAGGAGTTTGTCTGGTGAACACTGCACGTGGTGGAGTAATTAACGAGGACGATCTGATTGCGGGACTGAACAGCGGGAAAATTGCACATGCGGCATTGGATGTATTCGAAAATGAGCCTACACCGCGCAAAGACCTTCTTTCCCACCCTAAGATTTCACTTACTCCTCACATCGGCGCTTCTACTGTAGAAGCACAGGATAGGATTGGTGTGGAGATCGCAGAAAAAATCATTTCGTTTTACAAGAAGTAATTTATTGTTATGGCGGTAATCCGTCCCTTTAAAGCGATTCGCCCAACACGCGACAAGGCTCATCTGGTAGCATCCCGGTCGGTGAACCTTTACAAGCAACGCATTCTAAATGCCAAGCTCGAAGAGAATCCCTATACCTTCATGCATGTCATTCTTCCTGAGTTCGGATCAAAAATCACTACTAAACCAAATACAACTGAACGGTTCAAGCTGGTGAAGAAAAATTTCGAAGCCTTTCGGAAAAAGGGGATTTTTATTCAGGATAAAAATGATTGTCTTTATATCTACCGTCAGCTAAAAGACGGCTACTCCTACACCGGAATCATTGCAGGTGCAGCGGTGGATGATTACCTGAATGGTGTAATCAAAATTCATGAGCAAACACTTACCAAACGAGAAGAAATTTTTAAAAACTACCTCGATGTATGTGGATTCAATGCAGAACCTGTTTTACTCTCTTACAGTGACAACAACACTGTAGATAAAGTTTTGAAACGTTACACAGCCGAACGATCGGAATATGAATTTACCACAGCAGATGGCGTAACACATTTCCTGTGGATTGTTGCTGAGAAGAAAGATATTGCCATTATTTGCAAAGCCTTTGAGAAAATTCCTGCTGTATATATTGCTGACGGACATCATCGAAGTGCATCATCCGCTTTGCTGGCAAAAGATCGCCGCTCTAAACTGAAAAAATACAGCGGTAAAGAAATGTTCAATTACTGCATGGCCTTTTTTATTTCTGAAAGTCAGTTGAACATTTACGATTTTAACCGGGTAGTAAAAGATCTCAATGGTTTAAGTGCAAAGGAATTTCTTGATCAACTGCGTGAAAAATTTGATGTGGAGTCGAAAGGAAAAAAGTGTTACCGTCCAAAAAAACTTCACAATTTCAGCATGTACCTTGAAGGGGAATGGTATTCGCTTACTGCAAAAAAAGGAAGTTTTAATTCCAAACATCCGGTGGGAAATCTTGATGCACAAATTCTTACCGACAACATTCTCTCCCCTGTTTTAGGAATTCATGATCTAAAGACCGATTCCCGAATTGAATTTGTTGGTGGATTACAAGGCATGGAAGGTTTGCAGCGTAAGGTTGATGAAGGAAAAATGAAAGTTGCGTTTGGATTGTTCCCTGTAAAAGTGGATCAACTCAAACAGATTGCAGATACCAACAACATCATGCCACCCAAAACGACCTGGATTGAACCAAAACTGAGAAGCGGATTGGTTATTCAGAGTCTTGATTGATTTACGAATAAGGAAAATGTCAATTAGCGAAAACCTGCACCACATCGAATCGGAAATTCCAGCGCATGTAAGACTTGTTGCTGTTTCGAAAACAAAACCAAACGAACAGATTCTGGAAGCTTATGCATACGGTCAGCGTGATTTCGGGGAAAATTATATTCAGGAATTAACGGCCAAAGCTGAAGCACTTCCCAAAGACATACGCTGGCATGCCATTGGACATATTCAAACCAACAAGGTAAAATACATTGCACCTTTTGTACACCTCATTCACGGTGTAGACAGCCTGAAGCTATTACAGGAGATCAACAAACAAGCTGCAAAAAGCAATAGAGTGATTGATTGTCTTCTGCAGGTTTTCATTGCAAGCGAAGAAAGTAAATTCGGACTGGATGAAAACGAAGTAAAAGAAATTTTAAGTGACGAAATTATTCGAACACTACCCAATATTCGAATTGTTGGTTTGATGGGAATAGCCTCCAATACTGATGATGAAGATCAAGTTCGAAAAGAATTCCGGAATTTGAAATCACTGTTTGATTCTGTAAAACAACTTCATCCAGGCATCACCATACTCTCTATGGGAATGAGCGGAGATTATAAAATGGCAATTGAAGAAGGAAGCACCATGATTAGAGTTGGAAGCTTAATTTTTGGCGAAAGAAATTAAATATTCAGGTTAATACAATTCATTATCCCATTACCGTAAAATAATTACCGATACCAAGAACATGTCAAGACTCGAATTTGCCCGGCAACGATTAATTGGAATGATTAACCGAATTGAAACTGCAGAAGAGATTCAGGAACTCGTTGATCTTTTGTATTTACGCGAGGAAGAAAAAAAGCGGGAACAAAAAGAAAAGGAAACAGCAAAATCAACAAAACCAAAAAAACCATGAATTCATTTTTCCGGATAATTGCACATCTCGAAGGCTGGTCATATCTCATTTTACTGTTGATTGCCATGCCCATGAAATACATATGGAGCAATCCTTCATTAATCCGTCCGGTTGGAATGGCGCATGGTTTATTGTTTGTGCTGTACCTTCTGCTTGTATTCTTGCTCAGCAGAGAACATAAATGGGACAAGAAATTTACTCTCTTCGCTTATGCTGCCGCATTTTTGCCCATCGCAACATTCATCGTCTCCAATCGTGTTAAACAACATTCCGGCACAAAAGAATAATGCCTGTCACAACAATTTCTCCGGAATTTACAACCTCACTCTTCCTAACCAGATCTTGGAATAGCTTCCGTCGAAACCAATATAGAGAATCGATCCGTCTGACAAATATTTCCAGGGAATCAGGTTATCGGAATAATACCGTTGACGTCCTTTACTGTTTAGACCAATATTCACCGGCTCCTCCATTTTTGCTTTCGAAGGATCAATAGGAATCAATCGCGGAAAGAACAGGTATTTATTCATACTTGTGTAAACGGATGGTCCAAATACCTGAGTAAAAACATTATCATTGAATACAGGCTGGGTATATCCATAGGTTCGCACATCGTACAATTCCGAAACTTCCCAATACCATTTACCCTCCGGAGAACGACGCACCCACATAGGGCTAACGGCATCATCTCGACGGAATAACCATCTGTAATAACGATATCCGTAAACGATATCCAGTTTAAGTTCCTCATCAAAACAAATCAGCAAGGGCTGACGGTATCCATTACGAACAGTGTGCGAACGGGTTTGACCATTTGTTCCATTCGTTTCTCTCACTTCAGATTCCATAATTCGTTGTCCGCCGACAAAGAACTCGCCTTTGGGACCCATTTTTGCATAGGAAAAAAGGAATTGTCGTCCTCTGTAGGAAATACCCAATCGCTTGGCTTGTTTGTCGGCTTGTTGGTGAAACGAACGCTGGTGGTGGTAACTAATTTTGTCAATGCGATCACCAACGATTCGCACAAGCTGAAATCCCTGGGATCGTTTTCCGTTTTTCGAAATTTCATGTCGTGGTTCTGTTGGCAACGCAGTATAATACCGGTTTGGTTTTGCCGGTCCCCATAACAACAAGGTATCGTTGCGATGCATAATATCCATCATCTTCCAACCACTTCCATAAAGAAGTAATGGCATTTCCGCTATAGCTCCTTCCTTTGAAACCTTAACGATTAACCAGTTTCCTTTTTTGGGATCTTTATTACTGATAAATGCACTTCCGGCCGGTGCAAAAACATAAAGCATTGATGCATTGGGATCCGGAAAACGATGATTGCGTTCTTCCCCAAGGAAATGTTCATCATCCGTATACTCGAGTTTTTTTGCACGCACCAATTCCATTTTATATTGGAAATTCCATTCACGCAAGACCTCCATATTCAGATCGCGGTCGATTCGCAATAACTGATAATGCTCAAGCAAAGGAACCCTGGAGTGCGGACTTTGTTGAAGTAATTTTCCTTTTTCCTTGAAAGCAATCAATGCAAATACTTTATCAACTCCCGGATGATAAAACTGGTGAACGAGATAGTATTTCTCATCCTGCAGTCGTTCCAAATCACGTGCTCCTGTTATTTGTCGTTGAACAAAATAGTCGCGTATAAACCAATTCCAGGTGTAGGAATCGTAATAACGGATGAATTCAATTTTTTGTCTGTCGCCAATTCGCATGCTTTGTTGAACAGCAAAACCTTCTTNNAATGCTCGCCCCTGTAATTCGGATACATTCGGCGCAGATGATCTTCGTCGGAATAATACTGATCTTCCATTTCATTCTCCAGCAATTGCAATTCAGGACTAAATGTATACCTGAAAAAAGATCTGGAATTGGTTTGATTGGTTTGACGGAATATCAATTGAATGTTACCCGTTGAAGGATCTTCGGTAACATTTACCAACTGCGAATACCGCATCGAAGAACGTACCGGAAAAATAGTATCCGCAATGACCTTCTGCGCGAAAAGATCGCTGCCAGGAAATAACAATAACAGAAAAACAAAATATCTCATAAGCAATTGTTTATCAAATATCATGCTAAATATCGATTTTTTTTGATTTACCTTTCTTGTGCATTTTCACAGGCACTGCTTCTATTATGCTTTTCTCCAAAACATCCAGCAAGCGCTCCTTTACCGGAAAACGGCTTGTGATAAGTGAAATTTCCCGGACAGGTGCAGGACTTTTAAAATACCTCACCTGATCCATTTCCCGTTTGCCAAAATCCCTTACAGCCAATTCGGGTAGAAGGGTCAAACCATTTTCTGCATCCACCATACGTTTTAGAGCAAGGATGCTTCCCGATTCGTAATGCAAGCGCGAATACTGACCACTCCCCTTCACCTTACAAAAATTCAGCACCTGATTCCGAAAGCAGTGCCCCTCCTGCAATACCCACATTTCTTCAGCATCAATATCATTTGCCTGCAACACATTCTTTTTTCGGAGCGGATGATCTTTCGAAACGTAAGCAACAAACTCTTCATAAAAAACAGGACGCTCAATGATGCCCGATTCCTGCAAAGGGGTTGCGAGAATGCCTGCATCCAATTGTCCTGTGCGCAAACGCTGAACGATTTCGGAGGTGGTGTATTCGGTAATGGTCAACTCAATTTTCGGATTGCTGCGAAGGAATTTTCCCGCGAACAAAGGCAGCAAATAAGGCGACAAGGTTGGAATTACGGCAATGTTTAATGAGCCGCTAAGCTCTTCTTTTCCCTCACGAACAAACTCACGCAATGCACGACTCTCCTGCACAATCCTGCGGGCACGAACAACAAAATCACGTCCCATTTCAGTCAATTCAACAGGATGCGTGTTCCTGTCAAACAACTTGATTTCAAGATCGTCCTCCAGCTTTTTAACCTGCATGCTGAGTGTCGGCTGGGTAACAAAACACCGTCCTGCAGCTTCTACAAAACTTCCGGTATCGGCTATCGCCAACACGTATTCCAATTGTTGAATAGTCATATCAATAAAATCTATAAGTCTATAAAATTAATCAATTTTATTTATTTAATAAATGCCCTGACCTTTGATCCGGATAAAATAAACCACTATGAGCACTTCAACCCTGACCCAACATCTCAACCGCATACTGGCTGGTGAGACTCAATTAGCATTACTTACCCGTAATGCCCATTGGAACCTGATTTCATTCCACTTTAAAGCCGTACATGNNGAGAATTGTACAACACAACCAATACACATATCGATGAGATTGCGGAACGGATCCGCATGATTGATGGTATTGCGAATGCTTCCTTAAAAACCTACCTCGATGAAAGTCCTGTACCGGACCATTCAGCCCCTATTCAAACAGAGGAAGACACTCTACGCCTTTTGCAGGATGCGCATTTGAAATTGATTGCAGCCATTAAGGAAGGAATATTCCTTGCAGATGAAGCGAACGATCCGGGAACAGAAGATTTCCTAACCGGCCTCCTTCGCGAACATGAGAAAACCTTATGGATGTTGAAAGCAACGAAAGGAAGCTAACCACTGAATAGGTTCAGATGAAATAATGTTCTATTCTTCAAATAGTAACTTACATCCTTTTTTACCTCAAAACATCTTCCTAAATTATACTTGGTATTCAACACTTAAAAACTTCTAACATGAGTCAAACAGATTTGAGTAAATGTCCATTCCATAATGGTCAAATGGAACAAACGGCTGGTGCAGGAACCTCCAATAAAGACTGGTGGCCAAATCGTTTAAATCTGAATATACTTCGTCAGCACTCTGAATTATCAAATCCGTATCGAAATGATTTCAACTATGCAGAGGAATTCAAAAAACTGGATTTGAAAGAAATTAAAAAAGACATTTTTAATTTGATGACAACTTCACAGGATTGGTGGCCGGCTGATTACGGACACTATGGACCTCTTTTTATCCGTATGGCCTGGCACAGTGCAGGAACGTATCGTATTTCAGATGGCCGAGGCGGAGCCAGTACAGGAAATCAGCGATTCGCTCCGGTAAACAGCTGGCCTGATAATGGAAATCTTGATAAAGCACGATTTCTATTGTGGCCTATCAAACAGAAATACGGAAAAAAAATCTCCTGGGCAGATTTAATGATACTTGCAGGTAATTGCGCTTTGGAATCTATGGGATTCAAAACATTGGGATTTGCAGGTGGACGGGAAGATATTTGGCAACCGGAAGAGGATATCAATTGGGGAAATGAAACAACGTGGCTTGGTGACAAACGCTATCATGGAGAACGTGAACTTGAAAACCCTCTTGCAGCAGTACAAATGGGGCTTATTTATGTAAATCCCGAAGGTCCAAACGGAAATCCTGATCCTCTTGCATCAGCAAAAGATGTGCGTGAGACTTTCGCGCGAATGGCCATGAATGATGAAGAAACAGTTGCACTCATAGCAGGTGGACATACCTTCGGAAAAGCTCATGGAGCAGCTAGTGCTGATCATGTTGGTCGTGAGCCTGAAGCTGCATCCATAGAAGAAATGGGAATGGGATGGAGAAATAGCTATGGATCAGGTAAAGGAGCTGATACGATTACCAGTGGAATTGAAGGTGCATGGAAACCCTACCCCACAAAATGGGACAATGGTTACTTGGAAACATTATTCAAGTACGATTGGAAACTTGTAAAAAGTCCGGCAGGTGCACACCAATGGATTCCAACTGACGAAAAAGCGGTTGACCAGATTGAAGATGCACATGATCCAAATATTCGCCACGCGCCAATGATGACAACTGCAGATCTTGCACTAAAATTTGATCCAATTTACGAACCCATTGCGCGTCGTTTCAAGGAAAATTTTGCAGAATTTGAAAAAGTTTTCGCTCATGCATGGTTCAAATTAACCCACAGGGATATGGGGCCAGTTTCACGCTACCTTGGTGAAGAAGTACCAGGAGAAACAATGATCTGGCAAGATCCTGTTCCCGCATCTGAGAGCAATCTAAATGATAAATCAATTGCAGAACTCAAAGAAATGATATTTGAAAGCGGACTCAGTATTTCACAACTGGCAAGCACTGCTTGGGCTTCTGCATCAACCTACCGTAATTCTGACAAGCGTGGGGGAGCAAACGGAGCGCGCATTCGCCTCGAACCTCAAATTAATTGGGAAGTAAATAATCCTGTGCAATTGAAAAAAGTACTTGCCACACTGGAAAACATTAAGGATTCAGCCGAAAAAAAAGGGATTCATGTTTCACTTGCTGACCTTATAGTCCTGGGTGGTTGCGCAGCGATTGAAAAAGCAGCATCAAATGGTGGTTACAATACATGCGTGCCTTTTACGCAAGGAAGAGGCGACGCAAGTAAAGAACTAACAGATGCATCATCCTTTAATGTGCTTGAACCTAAAGCAGATGGTTTCAGAAATTACAAAAGTGTTGACTGCTTTTCAGTCACAGAAAAAATGCTTATCGACAAGGCACAGCTACTCACGCTTACTGCACCCGAAATGACAGCTTTGATTGGCGGTATGCGTGTATTAAATACCAATTACAATGGTTCGTCACACGGTGTTTTTACTTCGAAAAAAGAAACGCTCAGTAATGACTTCTTCATCAATCTGCTTGATCTTGGTGTTACATGGAAAGCAACTGATAAAGAAGGTGAAATTTTCGAAGGAATGGATCGTACAACCGGAAATGTTAAATGGACTGCTACAAGAGCAGACCTTATTTTCGGATCGAATTCAGAATTAAGGGCTATCGCAGAAATCTATGCAAGCGTTGA
This sequence comes from Flavobacteriales bacterium UBA2798, assembly GCA_002351955.1. Taxonomy (GTDB): domain Bacteria; phylum Bacteroidota; class Bacteroidia; order Flavobacteriales_D; family UBA2798; genus UBA2798. The sequence goes on along the minus strand of DEHO01000025.1, from coordinate 14,928 downwards.
TGGAAAAGAAAAATTCATAAACGATTTTGTTACTGCCTGGGTTAAAGTGATGAACCTGGATTTATTCTAATTTTTCCAAATAAAAGTTGAACCGTGAATCAAGTTGATTCACGGTTCATTTTCTATCTCTATTTTTTTTATAACTGCATAAATAATTCCCTGAAATTAGAGCGGTCAATGATTCGCTGATTAGCTTAATATGCCGAAAGAAATGTAGGAGGTATCTAATTATATTTTCTGTTTGTCCATTTGAATTCTTAAGCCATTAGTTGACTTGCATCTTCTTTCATCAATCTCATAAACATGACTTTTGGTGAACATAATCACCGTAGGTTATGGCTTTTGGTGAATTGGAAATCGCGGAAAAATACAAATAATTGATTTTCATTTATTTAAATAATAATCAGCTATAAGGGATAAGTGATACCTATTTCTTGTGTTGGTTACGGGGTATGGAAAACAAAAAAGTCCCGCAAAAGCGGGACTCTCTGTCAAAACAAAAAATGCAAGTTTACACGCCTTCGCGGATGCGATTCTTGGCGAGTTCACTGGCGAAATCGATAAACACTTTATGGGCTGCAGTAAAGGTCCATTTGTCTTCTGCATGCTTCTCAACAATATTTCTACGCGAAAGTGAATTCACAAAAGTGCGGCGCGAATCTTTATCACGCAGCTGCTTGTTCGAATTGATCAATTCAGCATAAGTGGAATTTTCAAAATAACGATCCAGACGTTCATGATCCCATTCGCTGAATTGAATTTCATCAAGGAAATTCCTTCCGTCGCGATCGAGCTCATAACACAACACCCCAAAGAAAATACAAATGTCGCGCGACAACATCTCATTGCTTTCACCTGAAATCAGGAAGCAATATTCTGCAGAAGTCCGCAATTCATAATCGAAACTGGCTTTGAAGAACTGCGTATAAAACTCATCGTTTTCCCGCACAACCTGATAAAGGGGTTCTGAGGGAAGAACAAATTTTCCATCGAGCAATTCTTTTACAACGTGCTTATGTCCTTTAGGATATTCCATGACGGTCGATTTTTACTTTGGGTACTTTCATAATTACATCGGAAGCTTTTATTGTTGTGTATTCCGCTTTCTCATCAGCTTCCATAATGAGATCGTCTTCAAAAATGAGTGTCACCATCGAAAAGAATTTTTCCTGATCGATCAGGTGAAAATCCTTTTTCACGGTATTCTGGCACCAGCCGAAGAAATCGTCGATTGGTAATTGCGATTCCATGCGAACGCGATACAACTCACGGTTGAAAATCCATTTCTCCTGGAAGCTGGGCTCATCTGAAAAATAAACCGGCTCATCGTCCATGAATTGTTCAACGTATTCCTTGGCATTAAGATAGAACGAGCGATTGTAAGCGCGCTCCATTGTGGTTTTAAATACTTTGGGAACGCGCGCGGTATAGGGTTTTTTCAGGAATTCAATCCAGCCGGTAAGAATAACAGATTCGGTTTTGATGCGTTCGATCAATGGCAATAGCTCATTGGTAAGCAGTTTCGACTGACGAATCAAATCATCGTTGGTCTGCACCAAAAAGGAATACAATTTTTCAAACTGACCACGAATCAATTCATCGGTGGTATCCAGTCGTTTAATGTTTACGTAGTACGCAACTTCATGCAACTGATTGGTAACCGAAGTCGTTTGATTCACATCCAGAATTTCATTGAGCGGAATAATATAATGCTCAATCCATCCGGAAGCACGGTGTACCTTTTCGCGATAATCGATTTTTTCGAGGTTCGATTTCAGTGCGCGTGTTTCAGAAAGCAGTTTGGTCGTGTTTTTCTCAATGGAATCCACAAACAAGCGTACCTCAGAAAGCAGGTCTTCGATTCGTTTGATAAGAATTTCCTTATCACCGTTAATTCCTTCTTTGATCTTGCGGAAAAGCGACAAAATCGAAAATCCATATTTCTCGATTGTTTCGGGAAGTACAGGTTTGAATTCGTTTTGTACAAACTCGATCAGCTGGAAGATAACCGGACGAATCTCGAAATCGTCGTTGATTGAACGAAGTATTTTGTACTCGCTCAATTTATCGCGCACATCGAATTCGTATTTGGAAACGATGTTACGCAATGATGTGTCGCGGATATAACCTTTCTCCATCTGTTCCACAAAGAGCTCGTTAAGGAGATCGAAGTGATTCCAGATAAAGTAGAGGATGGTCCGCGGTTCGGCTTTGAGTTGGCTCATGGCGCGGGTCCTTATTGGTTATCCATTTCTGCAAGCGGCTCGCTGTAAATGGCGTTGAGTCGCTCGTTGATGTTGATCTTGCCCTTGTTGGGGTAGATGAAATAATACTTACTGAATCCGGGCACAGGATCCGGGGCGGCGAAAATCGGAATGAAGTTGTGTTCGCGACAGAATTTTACCAGCTCCGGACGGTTTTGCTTATCAATGGTTGCAACCTCGTCGATGAACAATGTGATCCGGTTATCGTGCTCGTTAATGGCAAGACGATTAATGATCGACATGATGATCACCAGACGAATCATACGGTCGGTACCATCTGATTCCACCTGATTGGCAAGATCCACCTTCTTAATGGTCCCCTTGATCTCCAGATGCAATTCGATGTCGAACAATTCATCAAAATGCACTTTACGTGAATTATCGAGGTAATTGTTCAGGATGCGCAGGTTTTCTGTCTGATCGAAATCAAGCATCATCTGACCGTTGATCTCCTGAATTGAACTGATTGCGGCAAGTTCACCCAAGACCCTTTTGTTATCCAGTAACTCGATCTGCAACGATTCGATATTCGAAATACGTGTTGTTGCGAGTGTCTTGTTGAATTTGGTATAGATGAATTGTTTGAATTCCTCAAAACGCTTCATCATTGTGTACGCCGGGTTGGCAAACTGGGTAGAAATTGATTGGAGGAGTCCGTCGATCGATTTCTCTTTATCATGCAAACAAGCAACCTCTTCTTCGAAATAACGGATGAATTCAGATTCATCGGCAATTGAACTCTTAAGTACATGACGCAAGGCATCAAACGCTTTATCCTTGGTCACTTTTAATTCAAGACGATCGTTGTAATGCAACTTCATCTTGGTATAAATGTTCTCCAGCGAATCGGTCACTTCACATTCAACCGGCTTAAGGTTGAGGAATTCCACTTCCTGCTTGCGCTCACGCAATTGATTCACACGTTCTTCGGTCTTTTTGCGGTCTTCACGCATAGCCTGTAACATGTGTTCCTTCGTAAGAATTTCCTGTGTGAGCTCTTTCAATTCACGCTCAAGTGCTTCCTTACTTTCGCGCAGACTTTCTACTTCCAGGCGGAATGTAGATAATTCCTTTTCGATCTGCGGCTTGGTCTTGAGCATACGCATCTTTTCACGGATCTCTTCGATCTCGTTTTTGATGCTTTTCAATTCATCGTTAACTTTTTCAGAATTCTTGGTGGTATCAAGAAGACGTTTGAACTGCTCTTCTTCACGACGTAATTCGTACAATTCTTCATTGATCTCATCAATCGATTTAAATTCCTTCAGTGACATCCCGCTGATATCGATCTCCCCATCAAAAATCTTAAGATTCTTTGCTGCACGCTTTACCTTATCCAGAATTTTTCCTGAAGGAAGCGATGTGATGCGTTCCGATAATACCGTATTCAGTAATTTGCGTGTATCGGCATCATCACTGATCTTATGAATGAGCAGATCGTTATAGTTACGCTGCTGATTTTCTTTCTCGCTGATTGATGCAGCAAGCACATCCAGACGCGCTTTGATCTGGTTGGATGTATAACGCTGACTCTCTACCTGTGTGATCTGCGATTCGATTTCCTTGCGACTCTTCTCCAGATTCTCCAGCGAAGCGTTCAGGAATTCCATATCCTCAATAGCACTGATCTCATCCAGAGCAAGACGTTTATCATCCATCAGACGTGTCTGATTGTTGATGTCGCTTTCTTTCTGACCGATCTTACGGTTAAGATCCTGTTCTTTCGGACGCAGGTATTCGCCGATCTCAGTATAAAGATCATTGATTTCCTTGGCCTTCTTATGAATGCGTTCTTCCATCTCCGGAAGAGTAGAAACATAAGACTCGTTGAACTGATAGGTCAGCTCACTTAGAATTCTTGATTTCGATTCGTATTGGTTTACGATCTCGCGAAAATCGAGGAATTCTGTTTTTACGTTCTTAATATTTTTAATCTCATCATTTAAACGAAGAAGATCGATAATGTCCTTTTTGTTCTTCTGAGAGAAATTGAGCACTTCGTTTTCACGGTTATCCGCAATGATGAGTGCTTCCTTCAAGGTTTTGTTGGTGATCAGCTTGGAATTGATCAGGTATCGGTAAACTTTGGAGAAGTTATTGGAAAGACCATCGGACTTCACATTTTCTTCCAGCCAAACAATAGCGTCGTTGTCGTTACCACGACTGTAAACGAAACTGAAAACTTCAGATTTGTTTTTGAACTGCACCAGGTCAAGACCTGCTTCGATCATTCGTTCCTGAACCTCATCAAACTTCAGCAATCGCTGTTGCGCACCATCTTCGCGGAAGAAAAGATCGTCGCGGTATTCGGCAGGGAAATGATAATATTCCAGTTCACCTTCGGTATCGCGTTTCACCAGAATACAATAGGCTTTGTTCTTGTAAATTTCAAAGATGGTATAACTCTGGTTGGGAGTCGGAAAATAGTGGTGGATCGTCTCCTTATCGCCCTTACGCTGACCCGAGAAGGTCATTTTATTTCCGTCGATAATAAACAGAAAGTTCAGCGCATAGATAAGCGTACTCTTACCAATGTTGTTTGGTCCGACAAGTTGTAATGAGTCGCAATCGTCGACCCGAACTACAGCTTTTCCGTAAACCTTTGAATTAAGAACTGCGATTTTACGTAGCATTTCGCTTGAAATTTGATTCTAACAAAGATAGGCAAGCCCCACCCCCGGAACGGTTGAGAACATGAAGGATTTCTCAACACCGGAGCTCCGACTGTTAATAAACCCGTATCCCTTTATCAGCAAAGGATTAAGACTGTGGAAAAAGAAAAATGATGGGAATAAAAAAGGGCAAAAATTGTTGAATACCTGCCTTTCTTTTATCAACAAATGAACAATGTGAAAGGACTTTGAGGCTCGAATCAGATCCGGATATCCATCCAGTTTCGGAGGATCTTTTTTCCATGAGGGGTGAGTACAGATTCAGGATGAAACTGCACAGCATGAATGGGTAATTTCCGGTGACGCAAAGACATGATATGTCCACGCTCATCTTCGGATGTAATGATCAGTTCAGCAGGCAGTGTTTTTTCATCCACTACCCAGCTATGGTAACGACCAATCTCAATCACAGGAGGGAGTCCTGCAAAAAGAGGATCGCTGAAATCGGTAATAGAACAGGAAGTAGAGACTCCATGCGCAACTTTATCCAGCTGACGAAGTTGTGCTCCAAAATGAATGGCGATTGCCTGTAGTCCAAGACAAACACCCAGAATTGGTTTTTCATTTTGATAGCGTTTTATCACATCCATTAATATCCCCGAATCCTTGGGAAGGCCTGGTCCGGGTGAGAGAACAATCCTATCGAATGATGCTGCGAATTCGACATCTACTTCATTGTTACGACGCACTTCAACTTCAGCACCGAGTCCTTGAAGGTAGTGCTCAAGATTCCAGGTAAAACTATCGTAATTATCAAGTAAGAATATTCGCATGTTTATCGCTTATAAAGCACAATATCATTGATTTTACACCACCATCTTCCATTTTGATCCTGCTGTGGCAATGCTCCGATTTTTAACCGGGTAATTCCGCCACCCAAGGCCTTGCCAAAGTAAAGCAATTTTCGATCGACATTGATACGAATACGACCTGAAAACAATTTCGTGCATTCGCAGGAAGTGCAATTAACAGAGCAGGCAAACCCATATTCACCAAAATCACCGTTAACTTTTAGGTAGGTTTCAATACGTCTCCCGGTGGCTGTTTCTGTGAGTGTGTCGGAATGCCATTCACCTAAAAAATCGGGACAGGCCTTCTCAATATTTTCTTTTTTGCAGGAAGAGAAAAAACTCAGAAAAATGAGGACTACAATTCCAAAATATTTTTTTCGTTTTAAATGACCAATCATAAACCGTGTTTTTGGTTGGTCAGCAAAGTAGTTCTTGTCCAAATTATTTTTTCATTTACCACCTCGCTTCTGAATTTACAATCCTGCACTTCACAAATTTTGCAGGATGAAGGGATACAAGGATCAGTATGAATAAAAAATTCAACTTCCGCCTGAACTTCCCGTTCAATAATCTGCGATAATTCCTCGATGCTATCGTGCGAATGTTTTAAATCGAAATACCAGGGTTGGGTTACATGGCAATCGATATGGTAGGTCGTTCCGTATTTGATGACACGTAAATTATGTACATCGATCCATTCCGGTTTTCGGTTCCTGTTCAATACTTCGAGAATTTCATCAATCACATCCAGATCAGCTTCATCCATTATTCCTGCCAGTGAACGCCGTACAATGCGGTAACCCATGTAAACAATTAACATTGCCATAATAATAGCAACAACTGAATCAAGCCAAACATATCCCGTAAAAAAGACAATGATCAATCCCCCGACCATGGCAGCAGATGTATATCCATCACTTTTGAGGTGTTCACCATTGGCAGTTAGTGCAAGCGAACGGGATTTTTTTCCGCGCATTACCAGAATAACTCCAAACAAATAATTCAATCCTCCGGTTGCTACCGACAATCCAATACCCGTTCCCAGATCATGCAAATGTGCAGGATGTACAAGATTGAAAACAGACTTAACCAGAATACCCAATCCTGCAAGCAAAATCAATGCGCCTTCAAATCCTGCCGAAATGAATTCAATTTTACCGTGTCCATAGGGATGCTCCTCATCGCGTGGTTTGGACGAAAGCCATAATGCAAACAAAGAAAAAGATCCTGCCAAAACATTAACAATACTTTCCAGAGCATCAGTGAGGATGGTATTACTGTGGGTAAGGTACCATGCCAGAAATTTCACCGCCATAATACCGGTTCCCAATACTAAAATCAGGAAGGAAAGTCGGACATTCTGCTGCTGGTGGCCACTCATAAAGTAAAGATAAAGCATTAAAAGCACTGAAATGCGCACACTGAATTTTTAACCGGGATATTTTGTTTTACGTCAGCATTACCAATGGTCTGCAGGATACATTAATTAGAGGAAAGTCTTAACAAAACAATGGACTACGGCATCCCTCAGGTGGATTTCCCCTCTTTTTTTTCAACCGACAAACATTAAATCCCAAAATGCAATATCTTACCAAAAAAAATCGTGTATGCGTTACAAATTATTTGGTAAAAGCGGACTTCGTGTTTCGGAATTATGTTTAGGTACAATGACATTTGGTGAAGAGTGGGGATATGGTGCAAACAAGGAAGAAAGCCGAAAAATATGGAATGCATTTCTGGATGCAGGCGGAAATTTTATTGATACGGCCAACCGATATACCGAAGGAACCAGCGAAAAATTTATTGGCGATTTCATCAAAGAAGGTGATCGAAGAGATGAATTGGTCATCGCCACCAAATGCACTCTGTTTACACAGCCTAACCGCATAAACGACAGTGGTAACCACCGCAAGGGAATGGTGCAGAATCTGGAAAGCAGTTTAAAACGGTTGCAACTCGATTATGTAGACATTCTCTACGTTCACGCTTGGGATTTCACCACAGCCGAAGATGAAGTTTTACGCGCGCTGGACGATCTTGTACGTTCAGGCAAGGTGATGTATATCGCAGTATCCGACACACCTGCATGGATGATTTCGCGTTGCAATGCGATTGCAGAATTAAAAGCATGGTCGCGCTTTGCAGGAATGCAGGTTGAGTATTCGCTGATTACACGCGATGCCGAACGTGACCTTTTACCCTTGGCAAAATACACCGATATGGGAGTAACCGCATGGGCACCACTAGCCGGAGGCGCATTAACGGGAAAATACCTCGGCAATAATAACGACCCGAAACGATTAAAAGAAGGTTCACGCCGACTTAATGAAAAAAGCATGGCCATTGCTCAAAAAGTAGTGGATATTGCCAAAGAAATTAATTGTCCGCCGGCACATGTTGCGCTCAATTGGGTTCGTAAAAATTCAGCACACATCATTCCTATTATCGGATCGAGAAATGTTCAGCAATTCAGTGAAAGTCTGGGTTGTTTCCATTCAACGCTTTCCGATGAACACATGAAACAATTGGATGAGGTCAGCAGCATNNAAAAATGGTGATGTACGGTGGATTGTACGATAAGATCGACAGAAGCAATCTGAAGCTGTAACAGATGAATGTTAAGAAGTACTTAATTGCTCATATTTTCGTAATAGGACAGCCAATCCATTATTCCATTTCGAATTTAGGAGGCGCCTTAAGTAGTTCAAAATGAATTTTATATACAGCAAAGCAGAATAGCCTCTACTCGTTTTACAGTATCAATCTTATTAAAACAGCAATCAACATTTAATTAATTAAAAATCAATAATTTACACCAATTTTAGTTGGCTAGAAAAAAAATAAATAAATATTCTATCAATTCTATAGATTTTTAGTAATTTTACATTCATGATTGAGTTCAAAGATGATACAATGGGGATGCTGTATACAGATATATGCAGAAAAATGAAAAGTTGCTGTTAGTGACTATTCCATAATTCACCTATTTCTTAAATCAGAAAATCTTTGAAAATGTTCAACAACAATGACAATATCCTAAATCAACTTAATTTACTTGTGATCAATATGAATCAACGAGGACAAATTGAGTATGTGAGTCCATCAGTAAAAAAACTATTAGGCTATGAACCGCAAACGTTGATAGGAAACGGATGGTGGGAACTAACTCGAAAAAATAATACTGAACGTATTGCCAATCAAACCGAAGCCCTATCGCTTTTCGCCGTTGAAAAACATAATGGCGCGGTAAGCTTTGAAAGGGCCTTGCTTACATCGAATGGGGAAACCAAATGGATATTATGGAATGTTTTGGTAAATACCGATAAAACACTTGTGGGTGTTGGACAGGACATCACCTCCAGGAAAAAAGCTGAAATTGAATTAACAGCAAAAAACAAAGAACTTCTGGTTAAAAACGTAGAAATTACAGATAGTATAAACTATGCAAAACGTATTCAAGATGCATACACCCAGGATCCTTTGGTATTACGATCACATTTCACAAATTCGTTCATTCTATATAAACCACGGGATGTAGTAAGTGGTGATTTTTATTGGTATCACAAAAAAGGCAATAAACTATTTGTTGCCGCAGCAGATTGCACCGGACATGGTGTTCCGGGAGCGCTAATGTCGGTTATTGCGCAAAACATTATTAAAGAAGTAGTAATCAAACGGAACCTTGAAGATCCGGGTGAAATCCTTCATGCTATAGACAAAGAACTAAGCATAATATTAGAAAACGAATACAACAAAGCAACTACCAGCGATGGGATGGATATAGCTTTTACTGTATTCAATTTTGATACCAATATCTTGGCATTTGCAGGAGCATACAGACCTCTTATTCTATTAAGAAAAAATGAAATCATCGAATATAAAGCAAGCAGATACCCAATCGGTTTTTTTGACTATACTATAAAAAACTTTGAAACCAATACAATTTCAATCTCAGAAGGTGATGAGATTTATCTTTTCACTGATGGTTATATCGATCAGTTTGGAGGAGAACAATCGAAAAAATTTAATCGTAAGCGATTTTATGACCTTCTGCTTAGCGCGCAGTCAATGAATTTTAACGAAAGAGAAAATTACCTTGAATATGCATTAAACAATTGGAAACAACAGAATGATCAAACAGATGATATTCTCGTAATTGGAATTAAAATTTAAACTAAATCTAACATTATTCACAATTAAATCTTAAAATTATGTCATTACGATTAGGAGACGTTGCTCCAAATTTCACCGCCGAAACAACAAAAGGCGAAATTAATTTTTACGACTATCTGGATAAAAGCTGGGGAATATTATTTTCGCATCCAGCTGACTTTACTCCGGTTTGTACTACCGAATTAGGTACTGTTGCCAAACTTAAAACGGAATTTGATAAGCGAAACGTAAAAGTTATTGCATTAAGCGTTGATCCAATTGATTCGCACAACGAATGGATAAAAGACATCAATGAAACGCAACTAACAACAGTCAACTTTCCAATTATAGCGGATCCCATTTTTGAAGTGTCAAAATTATATGATTTTGTGCATCCGAACGTTTCAGATAAATTTACGGTACGCTCAGTAGTGGTGATCGATCCGGATAAAAAAATCAAGCTATTAATCACCTATCCAGCATCTACCGGAAGAAATTTTGATGAAATTCTGCGTGTGATTGATTCACTGCAGCTTACTGCCAATTATAGTGTAGCAACACCGGCAAATTGGAAGCACGGTGAAGATGTAGTGGTAGTACCTTCAATCAAAACTGAAGAAATTCCGGAAAAATTCCCGAAGGGTCACAAAATAATTACTGCTTATTTAAGGACAACACCACAACCTAATCTTTAAATAAAAAGCTTAGCTCATATCAGAAATTCAGAAACAGGAAAATGTAAAAACCACAACATTCATCCTTAACAATCAGGCACACCCCACCATAACTAATGAATTTTTAACCTTTTCAGTACATTTAAACAACCTAAACGAATTACTAAAAAATCATTCAAAACACTTTAAAAAATCAATTATGGCAGAAACTAAAAAACAGACTGCATTAGGAGATGTAGCTGCAAGGCAGTTGGCAATTGCGACTCGCACTGTACCGCAAATGATTTCCATTACACCACGCTGGTTAACCCATTTGCTGCATTGGATTCCTGCTGAATCAGGAGTATACAGGTTAAACAAAGTAAAAGACGGGAGTACAGTTGAAGTTGATTGTTCAGCTCGTGACGAACGTGAATTACCGCACACGTTTGTTGATTATGTGGAAAACCCTCGCGAGTACAATCTTAGCGCTGTTAATACGCTAGTAGATGTGCATACTCGTGTTTCTGATCTTTACAGTAAACCTTATAATCAAATTAGCGAACAATTACGTTTAGCTATAGAAACAATTAAAGAACGCCAAGAAAGTGAGCTGATTAACAATAAAGAATACGGTCTATTAAATAGCGTTGCAGCATCACAAAAAATAAAAACAAGATCTGGAGCTCCAACACCAGACGATTTGGATGAACTGATTACTAAAGTGTGGAAAGAACCCGGTTTTTTCCTGCTGCATCCATTAGCCATTGCAGCATTTGGAAGAGAGTGTACACGCAGGGGCGTTCCTCCCCCGACAGTTTCCCTTTTTGGATCTCAGTTTATAACATGGCGTGGTATTCCACTTATTCCATGTGATAAAGTACCTATTGAAAAGGGTAAAACAAAAATTCTCCTCATTCGCACAGGAGAAAGCAGGCAAGGTGTAGTTGGTCTTTATCAACCTAATTTACCGGGTGAACAAACACCGGGACTTTCGGTGCGTTTTATGGGGATAAACAATAAAGCCATTGCATCTTACCTTGTTTCGCTTTATTGTTCTTTAGCTGTTTTGGTGGAAGATGCAATTGCTGTTCTTGAAGATGTTGACATTACAAATTATCACACCTACAACTATAAATAACCAATTTTACTATTTATAAAAGCTTGTAATTGAAATTTAAAGCGTATGGAAAGTTATAATCCGAATGTTTTTCCGGATGAAAGTATGTTGGAAAAAATTGCCAATGATCTTTTTAAATCAGTACCCGGGAATTCACCAAATACAAATGAGAATCAAGACCAAATTCATCACCAATTTGAACACAATGATGCTTTGAAAAAAAGTGACGGGATAAACGAACTTGGAAAAATTTCACCCAATCTCGTAAATCAAAACAATTTTGGTTTAGGCAAATTACCAACATCAATTGCCGGTAGTGGAATTTCACCTTCTGCCATTCATCATCCTAGTGAATTTAGTATTGATGATCCGCAATCAAGTTTACCTGACCCACACTTTTATAACGGTCAAATTCCAAAAGCGGTGGCGGGAAGTGGAAAGTCTCCTTCACTGAACAACACGGATTTCAATTACGAGCAGTTATCTTCGCATCAAAAACTTCCTTTTGAAACTGATCAGCACTTTGACAAAGAACTAAAAGAAGTATTAAATCAAATTAATTCAGCTACTCCTACCTCGCAAATTCCGCACGTTTCAGCATTCGGAATCAACGAAAAATCCTATTATTTTTTAACCGGGCAAAATCCATTTCAATACTCAAATCAACTATTTGGAAATTCAAATAACACTGGAAATACACATGGAATTACAGGTTATTTCAAATCTACATTTGATGTTAATTTGGTGAAAGCGGATTTTCCAATCTTAAAAGAACGGGTCAATGGAAAACCTTTGATATGGTTAGATAATGCAGCAACAACTCAAAAACCAAAACTTGTAATTGATAGAATTAACCACTTCTATGAACATGAAAACTCAAACATCCATCGCGCAGCGCATGAGNNCGACAAAAAGTTCAGCACTTTCTGAATGCGGGTTCTATAAATGAAATTGTTTTTGTACGCGGAACCACAGAAGCTATCAATTTAGTTGCACAAAGTTGGGGTGATCAAAACCTTAATTCCGGAGATGAAATCATAATTAGTAATTTGGAACATCATGCTAACATTGTTCCATGGCAAATTTTAGCTGCTAAAAAAGGGTTAAAACTGCGTGTAATACCTGTTGATGATGACGGTCAAATTTTGATGGATGAATATGCAAAATTGTTTAATCCGAAAACAAAACTGGTATCATTTACCCATGTCTCAAATGCATTGGGCACTGTTACTCCTGCTCAGCAAATGATTGAAATGGCCCATTNNCGTGTTGACCTTCAAAAATTAAATCCGGATTTCTTTGTGTTTTCCGGTCATAAAGTTTTTGGTCCGACAGGAATAGGTGTTCTATATGGAAAAGAAGAAATACTTAATTCAATGCAACCGTGGCAGGGTGGCGGAAATATGATCAAAGATGTAACATTTGAACATACCGAATATCACAATGCGCCAGGCCGTTTTGAAGCCGGAACAGGAAATATTGCAGATGCAGTGGGATTGGGTGCGGCTATTGATTACGTCAATAAAATCGGTATTGAAAATATCAATCATTATGAACACGGACTTTTGCTATACGCAACTAGCCTCATTAAGCAGGTACCAGGAATTCGCTTGATAGGAACAGCAGTAGATAAAGCAAGTGTTGNNGTGTTCTTTCATTTACATTAGATGGTATTTCAAACGATAAAGTAGGTCAGGAGCTAAATAAAGAAGGAATTGCCGTAAGAACAGGGCATCACTGTGCACAACCCATCTTGAGGAGATTTGGTTTGGAAAGTACTGTTAGACCATCTTTAGCTTTTTATAACACTTGCTCCGATGTTGACGCTCTTGTTTCAGTATTGCATCGTCTCACTACTAAACAAAAATGAATCAAAGAGCCTCTGCCATTGTACGTATTTATAGAAAATGTAAAGAAAATTTAGTGGATTAACACTTCATAATAATTGCATTGCCAACTAATATTTCTTTAAAAAATTGAAATAGACCAACAATTTAATACCTAATGATCCTATCAATTAGACTACTTGATAAACCTTCTCTTTTCAACACAAAAAATTATTCGTTTACTTATAAAATTAAGACATGAAAAGTATTTACCTGAGCGATAGCGGAATAAAAGTTTCGCCTTTAATTTATAGCTTTTGGAGAGCTCTTGATGATCCCAATGGGTTATCTTATGAAACAATTGAGAATAAGGTAAAATCATGTCTTTCCTTGGGAATTAATACATTTGATCATGCAGATTTTTATGGAGATTTTAATGTCGAAAAACTTTTTGGAAAAGCGATAAAACGACTTAAAATTAGTCGTGATAAATTAGTTATTTCCTCGAAATACGGCTTCAACCTTGTACATCCCTCACGCCCATCTACCCGAATCAAACATTATGACAATTCACCACAACATATTCGGAAATGTGTAGAACAATCACTTAAAAACTTTAACACTGATTACCTTGATATCTTACTCTTAAGTCAATTTGACCCTATTACGGCAACTGATGCAACAGCATCTGAATTAACCAAGTTGGTAATATCCGGAAAAGTGCGTCATATTGGTGTTGCAAATTTCACAGTTCATCAGCATCAGTTGTTACAATCGCGTCTGGAAATCCCAATACTTACGAACCACATAAAATTGAATGTACTGGAAACCGAAGCGCTTCAAAATGGAACTATTGACTTTATTAAACAGCAATATAGCAAACCTCTTGCCTGGGCTCCATTAGCAGGTGGCCGAATCAAAGATAAAAACGACATAAGCACTTTGAACGTGAGACAAACATTATCCCGCTTAGCCAAAAAATATAGCACTGACGAAGAAGGATTAGCTATTGCATGGCTATTAAAACTTGAAGCGTTGCCTGTTTTGGGGAACACAGATTTGAATAAAATCAAAAGAGCTGCAAGTGCGGTTGATCTGAAAATTGATCGTCAAGATTGGTATGAAATTTATTTTTCATCACAAAACACTATATAACAGCAAAATTTCTTCGCTTATATATGATTTGCCAATTTCTGCGCGATCTTATTTTCATTAGCGGGTATTAACTAAATTATGTACTCGATAAAAAATATTCGATTTAAAGATTTTTCTTTATCTCAAAGAAATGATTAATCAACAAAACAAACCAGAATTTAATGAGGCCTTAAAATTCTGGGCAAAACTGGGATTCATAAGTTTTGGCGGACCGGCCGGCCAAATATCGATAATGCATGAATATTTAGTTGACAAAAAAAAATGGATCAGCGATGTACCTACCCCATAATTCCAA
>DEHO01000018.1:62247-67262 GCA_002351955.1 Flavobacteriales bacterium UBA2798 | reverse complement strand
AGTAATTTTAACAGTAAGTCCGTCATATTGCACATACATCGGATTTGAATTGAAAGGAGCTGTGAATCCGTTTCCGTTATCCACATAATACATAGCATTTGTAAACGGACTGATATTATCGATTGAAATGGGTGTGCTTGTTCCGGGAACTGTTGCCATATTCACTGCACCATTAGAAAATGGACCTGAAATACCGGGTCCGCTCAAAAAGATTCCGAATGCATCATTGATTCCGCTTCCTACATATTCGATGTATTCATCACTTCCGAAAATGAAACTAAATTTTACGGTATCCCCGGAGGGAACGAAATCAAATTCGAGAATTGCAGCATCAAATACTGCAAAATTGGAAATTGCATTCAGATCGGGATNNTATTTACTCCATTAAACAAGCCAATTTGGGGATGAGGGTTTACACCGGGAACTCCGTTAAACGTGACATTTGAAACCGCCACTCCACCACCAACAAGCGTATTTTGAACCAATTGCAGCGGCGTTTGAGTTGTGGTTACAATCAATTGACTATGTAGAAGATTTGAGGTCCAAAACCCCAATAAAAGAGTAATAATAATACGCATAAGTAGCTGTTTTCATTAATCAGACACCAAAAAGCAGCTGAAGGTTGCACAGACTCCGAAAATGTGAATAAATTAGTCCTGTAAACCATTTCCAGCCATGAACAGAGCCTCAATCACCGCATTTGTATTTGCAAGCCTTTTATTCGGGTTTCTTTATATAATGTTCACCAACAAAACGCTTGTCTTTAAAACGTTTGAAGTGCAAATGGAAACGGAAGATTATTTTTCCGGAGAGAAAAAAACAGCACCCATTAAATCCAATCTGGGTTGTGTACTTGATGGCACCTGCATCCTTACCTTCAACGGATGGATGAAAGTACTCGTGTTTTTTGCAGGCTTACCTTTAATGATGTTCTTTTTTGTCCGCTGGAGAATCAATAAGAAGATCGCAAAAGCATTGGAAAAACAACAACAAGGCACTGTTGATGCTTAAGGATTAAAACAGCGATTGCATTTACAAAACCAAAATTTTTGGTTCGAGGAAATCGAGCATTGCATACTTTACTCCTTCTCTGCCCTGACCACTATCCTTTACTCCACCGTAAGGCATGTGATCAAAACGCACCGTGGGAACTTCGTTTACCAGAACTCCTCCTACTTCCAGTTTCTTAAATGCTTTTTGAATAAATGCATGGTCGTTGGTAAATAATCCTGCCTGTAATCCAAATCGGGTATTGTTGAGCTGACGAATTCCGTCTTCTTTGTTGTTTACTTTTTCAACACAAACAACCGGACCAAAAATTTCTTCTGCATGCACTTTCATGGATGCGGTGGTCCCGGTTAAAATGGTTGCTTCATAAAAATTTCCGTTTCTGTTTCCACCACACAACATTTTCGCACCGGCGGCGATCGCCTCTTTTACCCAATGATCGACCCGAATTGCGTTTTCCTCATCAATCATTGAAGAAAGCTCAGTATCCTTTTGCGAAGGATCGCCCGTTTTGAGCATTTCAACGCGCGGCATGAACTTTTCCACGAATTCTTCGAATACTTTATCCTCCACAAAAATTCGCTGCGTGTGGATGCAAATCTGACCACTATACGCAAAGGCACCAACAAGACAACGTTCAACAGCGTGATCAATATTGGCGTCGGCAGCAATAAATACACCGGCGTTACCTCCCAATTCAAGCACTGTTTTCTTTTTACCTGCTGTATCTTTCATTTTCCACCCAACGGAAGGCGATCCCGTAAATGATAAAACCTGAATATCATTGGAAGTCACCAATGCATTTCCGGTATTCCTGTCGCAAGGCAGCACAGAAAACGCTCCTTTGGGAAGCGTGGTATCGTGAATGATTCGTGCGAGCTCCAGTGCACACAATGGTGTTGAAGATGCCGGTTTCAGAATAATCGGACAACCGGCGGCAATGGCAGGAGCTACTTTATGGGCAACCAGATTGAATGGAAAATTGAATGGTGTAATTCCGGCAATAACACCGATTGGAAAATAGTCTACAATTCCCTTTTTGTTTTTTCCGGAAGGTGTCCAGTCAAGACTCATTACCTCACCCGGAAAACGTTTGCATTCTTCAGAGGCTATCAGAAAGGTTTCTGCAGCACGATCTACTTCTGCAATGGCATAACGCCATGGTTTTGCGGATTCGCTGATGAGAAGCTTTGCCAATTCCTCTCTTCGCTTTGTAAATGTCTCTGCGATTTTGCGCAAGATTCCTGCACGTTCAAAAACAGGGAGATCCTGCATTTGGGTGCGCACTGCATTCGCCTTTGCAATTGCAGTATCCACATCAGAGGGCGATGCTAAACAAACCGAAGCAACCGATTTACCTGAATAAGGATCGGTCACCACAATCTGTTGGGAGGTGGCAATGAACTCACCGGCTAAGTAAATTTTTTCCATGGTAGAAATACTGCTCCAATTTAAACCGAATTCAAATGCAGAACAAACAATCGTTCATATGTCGTACCAACTGCCCATAACTTTTCACCTCCGGTTTACAGATGATTGATATCAGTACCCCATTCTTCAGCGCAATTGTGAATTTCCCTATTTTTGAAAAAATGGATTACAAACTGCTCGAAGGGCACCTCAATAAATCAGCATCGCTCAAACTTTGCAAGTGGGCATTGAAAGATCGATCTCATTTTGACGAATTGGTTCGGGAAGTGCTAAAAAACGAACATCCCCGCTCGGGAGTGGCATCGTGGGCATTAAGTGAAGCCGCCCGTCAAAAACCGGAATGGATTCTAAAGCATACCGGAAAACTATTACATCTGCTTGTAGAAAAAAATCCGCATCACGCCCTTTGCAGAAATGTATTTCGGATCTATGAAGCTGTCCTCGTACCCGAAAAACATCAGTCATTGGCATTCGACCTTGCGATCAAGGTGGTTGCCGACCCCAAGCGAACCATTGCAGAACGTGCTTTTGCGATGATCATGGGACAGAAAATAACGGAAGTACACCCCGACTTAAAACGTGAATTGGAAATGATAGTTGAACCCTTACTTGAAAACGGCAGTGCGGGGCTAAAAGTCAGGGCAAGAAGAATTCTGAAAGGAAGATAAGCAATCAGATCACTTTCAATTCGGCCAACACACGTTTAACGATTACCATACGTGATTCGGGACGGTTGGCATCCATATCGATATTCAGTGCAAAATACCAGAAGTCACTTTGCTTTTCCTTGGAACCTTTTCGGGGCTTTTCAACATAACCAACATACCAACCGATATTTTTTCCATCCTGTTCGCCCCACCCTGTTTTAGCCCGCAAAATATAATTTTCCGTTTCCTCCTGGATCATTATTTTTTTCACAGTGAGCATATGTTCCTTTTTGAAGGGTAGCATATCTGCCTGAAGTTTTTTGAGTAATTCCACTTGTTCTTTGGCACTGATTCGCAGTTTACCCTTGATCCAAAAATCTTCAAGTCCTCCGTCGATATTTTTATTTCCGTAACCAATCGATTTTATGTGTTCTTCCATCTTCACCCACCCAATTTTTCGGGCAAGCTGCTGGTAATACCACACGGTGCTGTTTTTAAATGCAAAAGCCATATCCTGATCCCTGTTCCAGTTGCCGTTGCCACGATCAAATCCATCCCACTTAAACGTTTCCTTTTCACTTTTTACCGCACCTGTTTCCAATGCAATCAGCGAATTGTAAATTTTAAATGTTGAGGCAGGAATAAAACGGTCGACCATACGCTGACGGTTATAGACCTGGTATTTTCCCTTCTGCTGATCATAAATCACAAGTGTTCCGTCTGCAGCTCCCTGCGAAGTGAAATGCTCAGTCCAATCCTTACGCTCTTTCATTTTGAGCGTATCCCAAATGACATAATATCCTTTGGTCCGCAGTGTATCCTGAGAAAAAACCTGTTGACCGAACAGGAAAAAAAGAAGTAATAAACCTAAACGCATGATGCGAAGTTATTGGATTAGGGAGAAATAACAAACAAAAACAGGTTTCATCATCAGGTGTTCACGTTCTCTATTTCTTCCGTTTCCTTATCGAGATATTCCTGCACAATTTCGATTGCATTGGTTACAACATCACTCAGCGCGGTAATATACGTGCCTTCTCCGGCGCTTGTAATGGCATGCTTGATGGCTTCGATCTCCTTGGGAATGATCTCATACGAAACATCCTTTTTCACCCGCTTGATGCCTTCGAGGATCAAATCAATGATCTCTTCTTCGGTTCTTCCACGCAGATGTTTTTCCTGACGGATGATGATGTGATCGAACATACGTGCTGCAATTTCACCACAATCGCGGATATCGTCGTCGCGTCGATCACCAACACCGGCAATGATACCCACTTTGTGACCGGAATTAACGGTCGACAGGAAATCTTCAATGGCAAGATAACCTGCCTTGTTATGAGCAAAATCGATCATCACCTTAAAATTCCTGAAATTGAAAACATTCATTCTTCCCGGTGTAAGGGCTGCGGAGGGAATAAATGTTTCAAGAGAAAGTTTCATCTCTTCGGTTTTAAATCCGTAGAGGAATCCGGCTAATGTTGCTGCTAAAACGTTTTCAATCATGAAACGCGCCCGTCCACCCATTGTGAGTGGAATATGCGTAACCTTTTGCACGCGAATTTTCCAGTCGCCTTTTTTTATCGTTACAAAACCATTTTCAAAAACGGCTGCGGTTCCACCTTTTTTACAATGCTCCCTAAGTACAGGATGGTTTTCATCCATTGCAAAATAAGCGATGTTGCAGCTGAGCTCCTCCGCAATTTTCACGCAATGTGTGTTCTCTGCATGGAGCACCGCCCAACCGTCTTTCTTTACGCTTTTGACAACCACACTTTTCACACGCGCAAGATCATCGAGGGTATCAATATCATTCAGTCCCAAATGATCTTCCTGTATGTTCGTGATGACACCGATATCGCAACGACCAAAACCTAATCCTGCACGAAGAATTCCTCCGCGTGCTGTTTCGAGTACCGCAAATTCAAA
>DEHO01000018.1:0-62212 GCA_002351955.1 Flavobacteriales bacterium UBA2798 | reverse complement strand
CCGGGAGGATAGAGCATATCAATGACAGGCGCTGCAACGTTGCGTGGTAACCCTTCTGATGGTGCAAGGTGCATGCGGAATCCGGGTGCGGCATTCACTTCCAGAATAACTCCACCGTTTTCCTTAAGAGGCTCAGTTAAATTGGAAGCCATAATATCAATTCCGCAGANNGTAGGATCTTTCAAAATAAACTCCGCAGAAACGGGACCGGTAGTATCGCCCTTTTCAAGCATGTGGTTCTGCACATAAATCCCGTCTGAAGTTGTAAATCCAACTTTGTACCCCATGTTCTTAACCATGTGCGCAATCAGTCGCGTTGTTGTGGTTTTTCCGTTGGTACCGGTAACNNAGCCATAATATCAATTCCGCAGATATCAAGTCCGATCACTCTCGAAATACGCTCTGCAAGAAAAATATTTTCAGGATGCATCATGTCTGTCACATCTACAGATGTTCCGCCTGTACTGAGGTTCGCAGTCGACTTCAAGTATACAATTTCACCTTTCGCAGGAACACTGTCCAAGGTTTGATTGTTCTTGAGCAACAATTCTTCTGTATCACGATCCACAGCAATTTCGGTAAGCACATTTTCATGTCCGTAACCTCGACGCGGATCTTTGTTTACAATTTCAATCAGCTGCGAAATGGTGTGCTTTCCATCACCCGTAACATGGGCAGGAATACGCTGAGCTGCTGCTACTACTTTATTGTCGATTACCAGTACTCGAAAATCGAATCCGGTAATAAAACGTTCAACAATTACTCTGCGCGAATATTTCTTGGCATGTGCTAATCCTTCAACTGCCGCTTCCCATGTTTTTACATTGATGGAGGCTCCTTTGCCATGATTGCCATCCAGCGGTTTAATTACAATAGGATAACCTATTCGTTTAATGGTAGCATCCAGATCTTCTTCGTCCACACAAATATCTCCTGCAGCAACAGGAATAGCAGCATTGCGCAGCATTCGTTTAGTATCTTCCTTATCGCAGGCAATATCCACCGCANNGGCAATATTCGAAGTTTTGCAGGTAATGGTCGCCTGAAAACGCATTTGGTTTACACCATAACCCAACTGAATAAGCGAATTTGTTCCCAGGCGAATCCATGGAATATCTCTTGCTACAGCTTCATCAACAATAGAGCCGGTACTTGGACCTAGACGCACATCCTCACGGATCTCACGCATTTTTCGGATATCGGCTTGTATATCGTAGTCAATTCCTTTGATCAATGCATCGGCAATTCGTACCGAAGATTCAGCTGCAAACAATCCTACTTTTTCTTCAACGTAACTGAATACTACATTGTAGATACCGCGGGTTTTTGTTTCGCGTGTGCGACCAAAACCGGTGTCCATGCCTGCGAGCGTTTGAATTTCGAGAGCGATATGTTCGATCACGTGACCCATCCATGTTCCTCTTTCCACACGCGAAAAGAATCCGCCTTCCGTTCCTTCCGAACAACGGTGTTCGTACATACTCGGAATTAATGCTTTGAGACGATCACCGAATCCGTCAATTTTATTGGTGGGAAAATCTTCAAGCTCTTCGAGATCCAGACGCATCTGAATCAGCTTTTTTCTGGTCACGCTCCAGATATTGGGTCCCCTCAGGGCCTGAACGCTCATTATCTTCATGGCAATAGTATTTAAAAGTAATGTAGCAGTAAAATCCGAGACCTGAAAATCCAACCCACCGCCTTAGACCAAATCCATCATTATTCGCCTGAAAGTGAGGATTTCATCGCTAAGCAGGAAATCAACAAAGACCACCTGAAAGAACCCCGTACCGATGAGGTGAAGTGGTCGATATTATCCCTATTTTGCTATCTCAAACTCAAAGAAAATGGCACCGAAGGGTATTTTAATCATCATTGGGGGGGCAGTAGATAAGGGTAGTTTTACAGAAAGTAATTTCGATAAAAACGTAGCCAACAATCTTAATTTTTTTGAAACCGGAATTCTGAAGCGGATCATTACTGAATCGTTCAATAAAGAACATTCACGTATTGAGATCATAACTACCGCCTCGAAAATACCGAAAGAAGTCGGACCGGAATACGCAAAAGCATTTCAGTATCTGGGAGTAGAAAATGTTCATACACTCGATATCGATAAACGCGAACAGGCCAATGATCCGGAAGTCCTTCAGCGCATTCACGATGCCGATGTGGTAATGTTTACCGGCGGTGATCAGCTACGACTCACTTCTATTCTGGGTGGTACTCAATTTCATGATCTTCTACGGCAGAAATACATGAACGAACATTTTGTTATTGCAGGAACATCTGCAGGTGCTGCTGCAGCTTCTACCAATATGATCTATCAGGGATCAAGCAGTGAAGCACTGATGAAAGGTGAAGTGAAGATCACACAAGGACTGGGCTTCATCGACAATGTTGTGATCGACACCCATTTTGTTCAGCGCGGACGAATTGGTCGATTGTTCCAGGCTGTGGTAAGCAATCCGCAAATTCTTGGAATCGGACTCGGGGAAGACACCGGACTTTTGATCAAGCACAACAACAACATGGAAGCCATCGGATCTGGATTGGTAATTCTGGTTGACGGAAGAGAAATTAAGGACACTAATCTCACCTCTGTTGAATTGGGAAGTCCGATATCGATAGAACATTTGGTTGTTCACGTAATGAGCATGCAAACCCATTACGACCTCAAACACCGCAAACTTGAAATTGGGACAGCCGTAAAAGCAAGTTCAAAATGAAAACGCGAGTGATCATCCACGGAGGATTCTTCAGTGAATCCTCGACCAGTATGGAAACAAAAATTGCAAAACAAAATGCACTCCGCGAAATTGCAGGAAAAGCCTATACCTATCTGCAAGACCACAGTGCCGCAGAAACAGTAGTGTATGCAGTTGCATTACTGGAGAACGATATTTTGTTCAATGCAGGAACGGGATCACAGATTCAGTCCGACGGAAAAATAAGAATGAGTGCATCACTTCACGACGGCAACACGCTGAAATTTTCGGGAGTTATTAATGTGGAGCACGTACAAAACCCCATTTATATTGCCGAACATCTTATGCAGGTGGACGACCGTGTATTGGGAGGAGAAGGAGCGATTCGATACGCGCGTGAGAATGGATTTGAAAACTACAACCCCGAAATCCCCCAGCGTCGCAACGAATACGAAGCAAAGCTGGCAGCAAGCAGGACTTCAACTGTAGGATGTGTTGCATTGGATGCAGAAGGACGACTTTCTGCAGCCACTTCAACCGGAGGAAAAGGATTTGAGATCCCGGGAAGAATTTCTGATTCGGCCACTACAGCAGGAAATTTCTGCAATGCAGATTGCGGTGTTTCGTGTACCGGTGTGGGAGAAGACATTGTGAGCGTGGCACTGGCAACAAAAATTGTTACACGGGTAAGCGATGGATTAACATTGGAAAAAGCATTTGAAAAATCGTTTGCTGAACTAAAACAAATCGATGGTTTTGCAGGAGCCATTGCCATTGATAAAAACGGAAATTTCTTTCATCAGGATTCGCATCCCAGCATGGTGTTTGCCAGTTTCGATGGTGAGGAATTTGAAATCTTTAATTGATCCGCGAACAAAATTTACGATCATAAAAAAGCCGATGCGAATTATTTCACATCGGCTTTTTTAATTTTCTCCGGTAAGGATCAGAACAATCCCATCTGCTCCCCATCGCCACCGCCTTTGGAGTCAAATTCCAGATTGTCGGTACGATCAGCCAACAGCTGCGCCTCATTCTCACGTTCATCTTCCGGTATATCGTCCTTCTTCGGGTCAAGCAATGTAATTTGTTTGATCTTGAATTCGGTCAGTTTGTTTCCGACAGCCTTTTCATTGCGAACCTCAACCAGTTTAGAGAGATTGATATTCTCCGGCTTCTTGCTTGTGCTGCGACCATCGTATTCCACCTTGATTCTGGGAACCCATTGGGTTGTGATCAGTTCAATACGTGAGCCTTCGCTNNGCTGATGGAGATGACATGGTTTTTGCGATCGCCTTCATCCAGCATAAACCGTTTTACAAAATAGGCTTCCTTATCGCCATCGTAATACACAATGGTAACAGGACGCTTCATATTCAGCTTTTCGATCATGATCAGATCATCATCAAAATGCAAATCAAGTGAATGTCCGCTAATACGATAATAACCACTCTGAGTAGCCGTAAGAATCTTATCGTCATTACGGAATCTGCCCAGCAATTCTCCTCTTCCCGAAATATTCAGTCGCATGGTGATATCATCAAACCAGATCTGCTGTGCCTGCAATGTAGATCCGCCAATTTCTTTTTGACTGATCTTATTCACTGAATACTTGGTAAGAAGATTTCCCTGACTCTGCATATTCTTCACCGCAAGTCCGGCCATTTCATAATCGAACGTTAGTCGCTTCAAATTAGGACGCGCACGCAGGTGTACGGTAATGATTTCGGCTTCTCCATTGGGATGCTCAGTGAAATACAGAACTTTTGATTCCGGATTTCCTCTGGTAAGGATGTATTCCTTATCACGGGTAATGGCCGTTACTGCAAAACGTTTTGCGAATGCAGCACCCTGTTTTCCGTCGCGGTACACCAGGTGGTAAATCCTGTTCTTATCCCCTTTTTTCCAAACAGCAATGTGAATGATTCCCTTACCGACAAACTTCTTATCACTGATCCTGGAAACGATCATACGACCATCCTCCCGGAATACAATGATATCGTCGATATCGGAACAATCGCATATAAATTCATCCTTCTTCAGTGAAGTCCCAATGAAACCTTCAGATCGATTAGCGTAAAGTTTTGTATTGGTGGCAACTACTTTTACCGCTTCAATCGTATCAAAAATTCTTGGTTCTGTTTTACGCTCTTTACCTGTACCGTATTTTTTTCGAATGTTCTTGTAGAAATCAATGGTGTAGTTCACAACATGCTTGAGGTTGTGGCGTACCATCTGAATTTCTTCTTCGAGCGATTCAATATAGTGATCCGCCTTATCGCTGTCGAACTTCGAGATCCGCTTGATCTTGATTTCAGTCAGTTTAACAATATCGTCCTGAGTAACGCCTCGCTTAAGATTGGCTGTAAATGGCTTCAGACCTTTGTCGATCGCCTTAATTACACCATCCCAGGTTTCTTCGTTTTCAATTTTACGGTAGATCTTGTTTTCGATAAAGATTTTCTCCAGCGAAGCAAAATGCCACATCGATTCGAGTTCACTCAAACGAATGTTCAATTCGAGTTTATGCAACTCAACCGTGTTATCAGCAGAAATCCGGAGAATTTCACTTACACCAAGGAAGCGTGGTTTGTCGTTTTCAATGACACATGCATTCGGTGCAATAGAAATTTCGCAATCGGTAAAGGCATATAATGCATCGATCGTTTTGTCGGGAGAAGCTTCGGGATGAAGATGAATGACAATCTCTACCTTCTCAGCGGTGTTGTCTTCAATCTTCTTGACTTTAATTTTTCCTTTTTCATTCGCCTTGATAATGGAATCGATAAGCGAAGAAGTGGTTGTACCGAATGGGATTTCATCAATGATCAATTGCTTTCCTGAAGCCATTCTGATTTTTGCACGGCAACGCACCCTGCCACCACGCATTCCGTCGTTGTAGTTGGAGAAATCAGCAGAACCACCGGTTGGGAAATCAGGATAGATCTCAAACTTTTTACCTTTCAGATAATCCACACAGGCATCGATCAGCTCCAGAAAATTATGTGGCAGTACCTTACAGGATAATCCTACGGCGATCCCTTCCCCTCCCTGCGCAAGCAAAAGCGGAAACTTTGCAGGTAGATTGATGGGTTCCTTATTCCGGCCATCATACGAAGCCTGCCATTGTGTAGTTTTTGGATTGAACACCACATCAAGAGCAAACTTTGTAAGGCGAGCTTCAATATAACGAGCAGCAGCGGCACTGTCGCCTGTTAAAATATTTCCCCAGTTTCCTTGTGTATCGATCAACAAATCTTTCTGACCAATCTGAACAAGTGCATCACCAATGGAAGCATCACCGTGAGGGTGGTACTTCATCGTGTGACCAATCAGATTCGCAACTTTGTTATAGCGTCCGTCTTCAAGCTCGCGCATCGAATGGAGAATTCTGCGCTGTACCGGTTTCAGGCCATCTACCACAGAGGGAACTGCACGCTCAAGAATTACATACGATGCGTAATCCAGGAACCAGTCCTTATACATTCCTCCTAATACAGTCGTTCTTCCCTGATCATCATTGTCGCCATCCGATCCGGTAAACAAACCGCCATCCTTATCGAGATTTTCGTCTTCGTGAATCATGCTTCTGTTTCTTCAGTTTGTTCAACTTCATCTGCTGCTTCCACAACATCTTTTTCAACCCTCAAATTGCCAATGATAAAATCCTGACGATCCTGTGAGTTTTTACCCATGTAATAATCCAGTAAATGCTGTATCGATTCTTTTCCTACAACTACTGGCTCAATGCGCATATTCTGACCGATAAACATTCTGAATTCATCAGGTGAAATTTCTCCCAATCCCTTGAATCGGGTAATCTCCGGATTGCGCCCCAGTTTTTTCATTGCCACTTGTTTTTCTTCTTCGGAATAACAATACATCGTTTCCTTTTTATTCCGGACACGGAAAAGCGGGGTTTGCAAAATATAAACGTGACCATTCTTTACCAGATCTGGAAAAAACTGAAGGAAGAAAGTCAATAACAGCAGACGAATGTGCATTCCGTCGACATCGGCATCTGTTGACACAACGATGTTGTTGTAGCGCAGATTCTCCATATCGTCTTCGATATCCAGCGCAGCCTGAATAAGGTTGAACTCTTCGTTTTCGTAAACGATTTTCTTGGTAAGTCCATGTGTATTCAGTGGCTTACCCTTTAGAGAAAATACTGCCTGTGTGGCAACATCGCGAACTTTTGTGATGGAACCACTTGCAGAATCACCCTCACAAATGAACAGTGTGGTTTCCAAACGACGCGGATCTTTCATATCCGTAAGGTGTACACGGCAATCGCGTAATTTTTTATTGTGCAGCGACGATTTCTTCGCGCGCTCACGGGCGAGTTTCCGTATTCCGCTTAACTCTTTACGCTCTCGCTCGGCTGCAAGTATTTTACGCTGAAGCGCGTCGGCCACTTCCGGGTGTTTGTGCAGGTAATTATCGAGGTGTTCCTTGAGAAAATCAGCAATGAAAGCACGCATCGATTTACCACCGGGCTCAATCTCATTGGAGCCAAGCTTGGTTTTGGTTTGCGATTCAAATACAGGTTCAATTACTTTTACAGCAACTGCTGCGCATATCGACTGACGCACATCAACGGCTTCGTATTCTTTTCTGAAAAATTCACGTATCGTTTTTACAACAGCTTCACGAAATGCTCCCTGATGTGTCCCTCCCTGTGTGGTATGCTGACCATTTACAAAACTGTAATATTCTTCACCGTAGGAATTGGTGTGTGTCATTGCAACCTCAATATCATCCCCTCTCAAATGAATGATATCGTAAAGCGGCTCTTCGGTCATGTTTTCCTTGAGCAGATCCAAAAGACCATTCTCAGAAAAATAAGCCTGACCGTTAAAATAAATAGTTAGTCCCGGATTGAGATAACAGTAATTCCACAACATCTTCGAGATGAATCCGTCGCGGTAATGGAAATTCTTGAAAATGGTTGGATCCGGAGTAAAGGTTACTGCTGTTCCATTTTCTTCAGAAGACTTTTCAAGTTTCGATTCTTTGGTAAGCTCTCCTTGTTTGAACCAGGCCTTTTTCACCTGACCTTCACGGTGAGAAGCCACCATAAAGGAATCAGATAGTGCATTTACAGCTTTTGTACCAACACCATTCAATCCCACTGATTTTTTAAATGCCTTGGTATCGTATTTCGCTCCCGTATTCATTTTCGAAACGGCATCGATCATTTTACCAAGCGGGATACCACGACCATAATCGCGGATAAACACTTCGCGCTCGGTGATGCGGATATCGACTTTATTTCCGAAGCCCATTACAAATTCATCGATACAGTTATCGAGAATCTCTTTGAGCAGAATATAAATTCCATCATCAGCAGCCGAACCGTCGCCCAGCTTACCGATATACATACCCGGACGAAGGCGGATATGGTCTTTCCAGTCCAGGGACCGGATATTGTCTTCCGTATAATTACTCTGTTGTGCCATAGTCGGTTTTACAAGGGTTCCAAAATTACACAATGCAAACCCCTTAGAACTGTGGATAAATTTTGATTTTTCAACATTGTTTCATAGTTATCAACCTCGGAAAGACTAAGAAAATCAAGCTTTTCCCTGTTTTTTCACTGCAAAGCATCTGAATGTCGGTCTTTTTCTATCTTTGCGCGGGGCAAGTCTTGCACGACCAGCTCCCACCCCAATTCCCCAGGCCGGGAACGGAGCAAGGACGGGTGGTTGTAGCGGTGCGATGCAATCAGCTTGCCCTATTTTTTTTTCTTTCTCAGCGAAATCAGTCGCTAACCTACCCACTACCCTTCTTATCAACATCTGTTAACTATTTCATTTGGGCATTGTCGTCCTGCAGGCTATTTTTGACAAAAAACGCACAATGAAATTTTTTATCGACACTGCAAATCTCGACCAAATCAGAGAAGCCAATGATCTTGGTGTACTGGATGGCGTAACTACCAATCCCTCTCTGATGGCCAAAGAAGGAATCTCCGGAACGGAACGTGTTCGGAAACATTATGTCGATATCTGCTCTATTGTAGATGGCGATGTAAGCGCAGAAGTAATTGCTACCGACTACGAAGGAATCATCAAGGAAGGCGAAGAACTCGCAAAACTTCATAAAAACATAGTGGTAAAAGTTCCAATGATCCGCGATGGAATTAAAGCCATAAAATATTTTACTCAAAAAGGAATCCGCACCAATTGCACTCTCGTATTTTCTGCAGGACAAGCTCTACTTGCAGCAAAAGCAGGTGCAACTTATGTTTCGCCATTCATTGGTCGACTCGACGATGTTAGCACTGATGGGCTTGCATTAATTGAAGATATCCGCACCATTTACGACAATTACGGATACGACACCGAAATTCTGGCTGCATCGGTTCGTCATCCTATGCACATTATCGATTGCGCAAAAATTGGAGCTGATGTGGCAACTTGTCCGCTCTCTGCAATTGTTGCCTTACTTAAGCACCCCCTAACTGACAGCGGATTAGCACAGTTTCTTGCTGATCATGCCAAAGCAGCAGCTAAATAATATTCAAATGCTATTGAAAGAGCTGCATCGTAAATGATGCAGCTTTTTTTTTGCCATCGCGGATTAACAGCACAATCTTGAATTCTATTTTCCATTGCCGTTTGTTTCAGTCACCCGAGTTCTTATCTTTCAGTCATGTTACTCGAAATCCATCCTGCAAATCCAGACGAACGCAAGATCCGCAAAGTGGTGGATTGCCTGAATGCAGGTGGAGTTGTCGTTTTTCCGACTGATACAGTCTATGCCATTGGCGCTTCGTTGATGAAACCAAAAGCCATTGAACAAATGGCAAAAATCAAAGGTGTCCGTGCAGAAAAAGCAAACTTCTCGCTGATCTGTTACGATCTGAGTTCGCTTTCAGAATTTGCAACTGTTGATACTCCGGTATTCAAAGTCATGAAAAAAGCGCTTCCGGGTCCGTACACGTTTATTCTCAATGCGAACAACAAAATCTCCAGGTATTTCGGCTATACCAAACGTACTGTAGGAATTCGTGTCCCCGATAACAACATCATACGCACTATTGTACGCGATTTAGGTCATCCTATCATTACAACTTCAGTACATGATGATGATGAAATACTGGATTATACTACTGATCCTTCGGTTATTCATGAGCGTTACGAAAAGCAGGTTGCCATTGTGATTGACGGTGGATATGGTCATAATGAAGCATCAACGGTAATTGATTGTACAGAAGGATATCCGCAGGTAATCCGCGAAGGAATTGGTCCAACCGAAAACCTGATCTGATGCTAACGGAACTCAATATACTGGTGGTGGATTGCGGAAGCAGTAAAGTTCCGGATATTGTAAATGCACTTTCGCAAAACGGAATTCGTGTCGGACAAAAAAAACTTTCTGAGCTGAACGGAGCTGAAAATGAATACCAGGGAATTGTCATAAGCGGAGCACCAATACTGCTTACAGAGGAAGATCACAAAAAATATTCATCACGGATTTTACCACTGCTGAACAAAGAGCGTCCGCTGCTGGGTATTTGTTTTGGACATCAGTTATTGGGTCTGCTTCACAACACCGGCGTCGTACGCTGCGATGAAGACCGCGGCTGGCAGGAGATTACGATTATTCATCCCGGAGGAATTTTTGAGGGATTTAACAATTGGGTGATGCTGAAGGAAGATCACTGTGAATGCATTGGGTTACCCGACGGATTCCGAAGAACAGCAGGATCTTCTGTTTGCGCCAATGAAGCGATGCAACACGAAAAGTACCCTTGGTATGGCGTTCAGTTTCATCCGGAAGTTTCCGGTGAGCAAGGACAAAACATCTTTAATAATTTCATTAAAATCTGCAGAACGTGGTTCTAAATTATATCTGGATAGGATTTTTTCTGATCTCATTTGTAGTGGTGATTGTCCGCCTTTTTCTCGAAGGAGATCTTTCCATTGTAAGTTTTATGATGGAAGAAGCATTGCGGATGGCTGAATTTTCTGTCATGAATATTGCATTACCGCTTGCAGGCATCATGATCTTTTGGATGGGTATGATGAAGATTGCAGAGAATTCGGGCTTAGTGAATGTATTGGCAAAAATGATGTGGCCTTTTTTCAAATACATTTTTCCGGACGTACCCAAAGGTCACCCTGCAGCCGGCTCGATGATGATGAATTTCTCAGCCAATTTTCTTGGTCTCGACAATGCTGCAACACCACTTGGTATTAAAGCGATGAAAGAATTGCAAAGCATGAATCCGACACCGGAAACAGCAAGCAATTCTCAAATCATGTTTCTTGTGCTGAATACTTCCGGACTTACACTCATTCCCACATCCATTATCGCCTTGAGAACAGCAAATCATTCTGCCAACCCAACCGATATTTTTATTCCGATACTGCTTGCAACCACTATTGCCACGCTTGTTGCCTTAACTACAGTTTCCATTTATCAACGCATCAATTTATTGCGAGCAGGATTTGTGATTCCCGTAATTGGTTTACTCACCATTGTAGCGAGTATTGTAGGGTTGATATTGTATTTCGCCACCTGCAACCAGTCAGGACTCACACCCGAACAACTCAGTTCCTGCGCATCCGAAAAAATGGGCACCTATTCCGGTTTTGCAGGCGCATTTATCATCCTTTTGATTCTTACATCATTTGTTGCCTATGGTGCCTGGAAAAAAATTAATGTTTACGACAGCTTCATTGAAGGCGCCAGAGATGGTTTTGCAACCGTTGTTCAAATTATTCCTTATCTGGTTGCCATGTTGGTAGGCATTGCTGTATTCAGGGCCTCAGGTTCCATGAATCTCATTACTGATGCCATTCATTTTCTAGTTTCATTGATCACTGTAAAAACAGAATTTGTTGATGCACTTCCAACAGCCATGATGCGACCACTCAGCGGCGGTGGTTCGAGAGCATTAATGATCGAAACCTGGAACACCTACGGAATCGATAGTTTACGCGGACACATGACATCGGTAATTCAGGGAAGCACTGAGACTACCTTCTACACCATCGCCGTGTATTACGGAGCAGTGGGCATTCGCAACGTAAGACACACCATTCAGTGCGGCTTAATTGCCGACGGATCGGGTATTATTGCAGCAATAGTGATCAGTTATTTGTTTTTCTAAAATTGATACAATTTTTGGCCTCCCTAATCAATAGATTCAATTTCATAGCGCAATCAATTTGAATCAAAACAAACACATACTTGTTCTTGCCGAATGGTTTCCTCATGAGGAAGACCCCCAATTGGGTGTATTCATTCAAAAACATTGTGAAATCATTTCGCGTTTTGCCCGCGTTACCGTAGTTTTTGTAAATGGAAATGACAAGCAAAAAGAAAAGATTCGGATCAGGGAGGAATTTAAAGGCTACCGGCTGATCAGAGCAAGCTATCGGAAAAGTTGGTTTCGTCCTTTGCACCTTCATCG
Organism: Flavobacteriales bacterium UBA2798; assembly: GCA_002351955.1. Lineage (GTDB taxonomy): Bacteria > Bacteroidota > Bacteroidia > Flavobacteriales_D > UBA2798 > UBA2798. Next base: position 50,077 of record DEHO01000018.1, on the reverse strand, counting down.
CTATACCATGGCTATGAAGAAAATCAGAAAAATGGTGGGGGATGTCGATCTGATCCACATTCAGGTTGTGGGTAGGAATTATTTAGCATCGAAATTTATTTTTAAAGGCATTCCATTCGTAATTACGGAACATTGGTCGGGCTATTTACGGGAGGGCACGGAACCTTTAATTGGAACGACTTATACCCGTGAAGCCTTTCAAAATGCACAAGCGGTAAGCACCGTATCGGCTCCTTTGGCTACGGCTATTGAAGGGAAATTTGACAGAAAAGATATTCAGATCATACCCAATCTTATTGAAGCTGCTGATTCAAGCACAAGCATGAAATCTGCTGCACTGCGAATGATAATTGTTGCCGATTTAGTGGATGAAATAAAAAACATTTCAGGAATCATTCTCGCATTGAAAGAACTTGAACCGGAAGAAAACATCCATGTTGAGATCATTGGCGAGGGAAAAGACCGAAAAGATCTTGAATCACTAAGCAAAACCATTTCGAATAAGCATATCAGCATCCACTTTGCAGGAAGAAAAACGAATCATGAAGTCCTCAAGGAACTTGCGGTGGCAGATTTTATGGTAATGAATAGCCGAACCGAGACCTTTTCGATGATCTGTGCAGAATCCATAATGGCAGGCACTCCTGTAATTGCTACCCGATGCGGGGGACCGGAATCTTTTGTGCATTCCGGTAATGGCATTTTAATTGGGGTTGACAACCCAACTGAACTTTTAGAAGCCATTCGGTTTATGATTCGAAACCATAACGCTTACGACAAACAGAAAATGAAATCTGAAATGAATGAAAAATTCGGTATGGAATCAATTACTGAAAAATTAAAACGATTTTATAGTTCGGTAGTATAGCTTTATCAAAAATAGTTGAATTTCTCCTTGTTAAATCTATCTTAATCGTCGATCACTTTTATCAATTCCATTTTCCAATTAAACGTATTTATCTAAATTTGTAAAAAATCGCTATATGTTCGGTAATATGATGGAGCAGCTTCAGCAGATGAAGCAAAAAATGGAAGAATCGAAACAACGTCTTGAGCGTATTACCGTTGAAGGCGTTTCCGGCTCCGGTAAAGTGAAAGTAACAATGAACGGAAACAGAAAAGTAACCGGCATACAGATTGATCCGTCCTTACTTCAAGCGGACCCTGAAGAATTGGAAGACTTGCTTATTATGGCCTTTAACGCTGCATTGGAACAAGCAGAAAGTGTAAATGAAGCTGAAATGCAATCGACAGCGAAAGGCATCATGCCCAACCTTGGATTATGAACGAGTTTTTACTGATCGGTCTTACCGCCTGCGCTGCTTCGCTCCTGACTTTTTTTTCAGGATTCGGATTAGGCACATTGCTAACACCGGTATTTATGCTCTGCGGATTCGATTTACAGATTTCAATCGCCCTTACTGCAGTAGTGCATTTGTTGAATAACTTATTCAAGTTACTGCTGACAGGAAAACATTTTAACAAAGAAGTTGTATTGAAATTTGGCATTCCTGCAATTGCCGGAGCTTTTATCGGATCATTCATTTTAGGTAATGTTGGCGAACCAACACTTTTGTATTCCGGATTTATTGGTTCAACAATTGTGCAGGTTGAATTTTTCAAACTGATTATTGCCATTATTATGATCGTATTCGCATTGATGGAAATCATACCTGCATTGAATTTTTCAGCAGAAAAAAAATGGTTGCCGTTTGGAGGACTACTTAGCGGTTTCTTTGGTGGATTAACCGGTCACCAGGGTGCCTTACGTAGCGCATTCTTAATGAAGCTAGGGCTAACAAAAGAGAGCTTTATTGCAAGTGGAATTACCATTGCATGCATGATTGATATTTCCCGCTTAAGTGTTTACGCCGACAAATTCGCAATTTCAGCATGGCAAAGTCAATGGCAATTATTGCTGACTGCTACGCTTTCAGCTTTTATTGGAGCAATTGCCGGACAACAGCTTTTGAAAAAAATGACCATCCGCATTTTACACCTGAGTGTTTCAGTACTTATTATTTTGTTTTCTTTTGCACTGGCTTTGGGATTGATTTAAATCATGGTAAAAGAAGAACTACGGATAGAATACCTTGAACGTATGCGTTCGCTAACTACAGGTCAGGTAGAAGACAGTAGTCAGTCGCTTGCTTCTCTGTTTTTTCGCGAATTTCCCCTTTACGAAGAATGTGTTTCCATTTTCCTTTCCATTACGAGGAACAATGAAATCAATACCTTCTATTTCATTAACCAGCTTCAACGCGAATTTCCGGGGGTACAGCTTGCAGTACCGGTAAGTGATTTCAGCAGCGGAACAATGACACATCGCCGATACCACTTGCATACCACACTCAAAATAAACAAACTCGGAATACCAGAACCCATCGATGGTGAAGTAGTTGAAGCCTCCTGTTTTGACCTCGTACTGGTGCCGCTTCTCTGCTTCGATAAAAATGGTTCACGTGTAGGTTATGGCAAAGGGTTTTACGACCGCTTTTTAAGCACATGCCGACCGCAAACACAAAAAATTGGACTGAGTTTGTTTCCTCCTGTAGAATTAATTGAAGACACCAACGCACACGACATCCGACTTGATGCCGTCATCACTCCCGGTGAAATTTTCAGGTTCAATTAAACCACATGTTTAACAACTCCAATCACCAGGGTCGCTTTCACTTATTGAGCATACTTATGGTGCCCGCCTTATTGGTCTCTTTCTTTCTTCCAAAAAGCATTATTCCCGGAATAGTGATGAGTATCATCTGTGTTATCTTGCTGTTTTTCATTTTCAGAAAGAAATAAGGGCCTGAGATTTGCTGTTACAACAGTAACCTGATAGTGCCTCCTGAAAATGGACTTTAAATTTCCTTATCTTTCGTTCGTGCGAAAAACACTGCTTTTCATTGGCGCGCTTTTTATACTATGCAGTTCGGGTAACGATTTGCAGGTTAGGGTATGCTATGGAATGGCATTGGTAAATTCAGCGAATTCGCAGATTGCTTCTTTTGCTGTACTCACCTTGCAGGACAATCGTATCATTCGCACACAGCACATCAGTGTGGATATGTTTATTCTTCAGGCAACAGGTAATGCAACTTCTCTTGCCAATCCTGATGCTAAAGATTTTTTTGCGGAGAATGGAATTTCAGACTGTTATCCCGATTACGAAATGCATAGCGACAAATACATAGGTTATTGGTGTCCGCTCATCACCGACCTTTGGAAAATTCGCTACAAACGCGATCCCAAAAACGCTCACCTTCGTCAGGACGAGGGTTGGGCAAAGGGGTATTATGCGCCATCGTATGAGCAAATGAAATATCTGGAAAAAGAATACGGTGTGAAGAATATGAACGACTTTTTCATTGGAGAAAAACTCTTTAAGCTGCTTAAGGATGTAACGGATACAACCTGGCAAAATGCGTATAAATCCCTGCCATGAGATTCGGATTTCGGCACTTTCAATCCTATCCACTAATTTAGCGCTATGTCAGGTCACGATGATTCTTCCTATATCAATCCCTCTTTTCGCAGGAAAAAAGCACCCTCGTTGGTTGACACCGAAACATTATTCACCGATCTTACGAAAGGTGATCGTGCAGCATTAAGCAGAGCTATTACACTGATCGAATCAGAACGGGAAGATCTGCAGGAAGCAGCATCCAACCTATTGCAACGTTGCTTACCCTTAAGTGGAAAATCATTCAGAATTGGAATTACCGGATTACCCGGAGCCGGAAAAAGCACATTTATTGAAGCGTTTGGAAAATTCCTGACCAATAAAGGATTCAAGGTGGCTGTACTTGCCATTGACCCCACCAGCGCTGTGCATAAAGGATCCATTCTTGGCGATAAAACCCGAATGGAAAGTTTATCGACCGATCCCAATGCCTTCATTCGACCGAGTCCCTCCGGTGCTGCCCTGGGAGGTGTTGCGCGCAAAACCCGCGAAAGCATGTATCTGTGCGAGGCAGCCGGATTTGATATTGTTTTGGTTGAAACAGTAGGTGTTGGTCAAAGTGAAACAGAAGTCCATTCGATGGTGGATTTCTTCCTGGTCCTAACCATTGCCGGTGGTGGAGATGAGCTCCAGGGAATAAAAAGGGGCATCATGGAACTTACCGACCTGCTCCTCATTAATAAGGATGATGGCACAAACACCGATGCCACCCGCCGCTCAAAAGCTGAATATGCCGCTGCATTGCATCTGTTTCCCGCCCCTGAATCCGGCTGGACACCCCGCGTTGAAACCTGTTCTGCGCTGGAAAACAAAGGGATTGACAAGGCATGGTCAATTATTGATGAATTCCGAACGCTGACCCTCTCCAACGGTTGGATTGAACGATCGAGGAAAGAACAAAACCTGTTCTGGTTGCGCACCAGTATTTTCAATCAGTTGGAATACAGCTTTTTTCACCACCCGGATATTAAGTCGCAATTACCGGATCTGGAACAAAAAGTGGCTGATTTGAGTATTTCTCCGTTCGAAGCTGCAAAAAAACTCCTTGAAATCTACCGTCAATCCCCAAAGTAATATTGCTGTTTTACAGTAAATTACCATTTTACTAGCCTCCTTTTTGGGGGATTTTAACACTTCTTTAGGTTTCTACTTTCGATAAAAATGCTAATTTCAGGCCGCTTAAGGAAAAGTAACAACTGTGTTAGGTAGCAAAAAAACAGGATTACTCGCAAGGGTTCTGACGGTCTTCATTTTTCTGACCGCATCGCCCCTGCTTAAGGCCCAGGGTGGGGAAACCTATGAGGGCAAAGAGATTGTGGATACCCTCCGCATGAACAACAGCACCATTATTTTATTTGCCGATAAAACCTGGATGTACGTTTCGAGCACCAATTTTAATGGGGTGATGAACGACTACCTCCATAAAGTGGTGAGTACCGATACCAGTCTGAATTTCAAGACTACCTGGTACAACGAGATTCCTTTTACCTACGAAAACGACATCAGCCGTCTGCACGATACCATTTGGATTTGCACTGTGGACTCTACCTACAGTAAATTTTCTATGCCCACCAACGGACAGGTCCTCTCCAAATTCAAATACCGCGGTTCGCGCTTTCACCATGGGGTTGATATTGACCTTAATGTAGGTGATACTGTTCGTGCAGCATTTTCAGGAAGAGTTCGTTATGCCCAATACAACAAAGGTGGTTTCGGAAATCTGGTGATTATTCGCCACCACAACGGACTGGAAACCTATTACGCCCATTTGAGTAAAATAACTGTTCAGGTTGATCAGGAAGTTCATTCCGGCGAACTCATCGGGCTTGGCGGTAATACAGGAAGATCTTATGGTCCGCACCTTCATTTCGAATGCCGTTTTTACGACAATGCGTTCGATCCCTACGAGATTATTGACTTTGACAACAAGCGTTTACAGAACGAGAACCTATTTATACATCCCGGTCTATTCGATTACCGCGCTGTTTCTCGCAAAAACACGCAGCCTAAAGGCCATTCGCACGAACCTGTAATGGCAGGAACCGGACAAACCGTAAAAAATTCTAACAGTGCAGGTGCAAAATACTACACTGTTCGCTCCGGCGACAATCTATCTGTTATTGCACGCAACCACGGAACCACTGTGGATAAACTTTGCCAGCTAAACGGCATGAATCGCAACGACGTGTTAAGGGTCGGACAAAAACTAAAGGTGAAATAATTGCCCTTTTTAAAGCACTAATACCCTTTCCTCTGTTAATAATTCTATCTCAAACAAGGTTTTGGGCGCAGGTTTCGTAGTGAAATTTGCTTCATGATTGAGCAGCTCTATTCTCACTATTGCAAATATCCCCAGGTTGTAACCGATACCCGTAAACTCATTCCGGGTTCTTTATTTTTCGCGTTGAAAGGTCCAAATTTTGACGCCAATCAATTTGCAGAACAAGCGCTTGAACAAGGATGCGCAATGGCAGTGGTGGACGACCCCAATGTTGTAAAAGACAATCGCTTTTTTCTGGTGGGTGATGTTTTAACCGCACTGCAGGAATTGGCGAAGTATCATCGTCAACAACTAAAAATCCCCGTACTGGCCTTAACAGGCAGCAATGGAAAAACGACCACTAAAGAGTTGATGCATGCTGTGCTTTCAGAACAGTTCAACACGCTTGCTACAAGCGGAAATTTAAACAATCATATTGGCGTCCCTCTAACATTATTATCCATTCGTCCGGAACATGAATTTGCAATTATCGAAATGGGCGCCAATCACCAAAAAGAGATAGCAGCACTTAGCAGAATTGCACTTCCCGAATTCGGATTAATAACAAACATTGGAAAAGCCCACATTGAGGGATTTGGGGGTGTTGAAGGAATTAAAAAAGGTAAAGGCGAACTCTATGACTTTTTACGCACCGGAAATTTTCTGGCTTTTGTAAATGCAGATTCCGATGTGCTGATGGAAATGTCGGAAGGCATGAACAGGAAATTATATGGTCACGGCGAAGGAAATTATATGCGTGGACTAAACAAAGGTGCGAATCCCTTTCTGGAAATGGAAATAGCAGAAAACGGAAAAAGTATTTCGGTAAAAACACAGATCGTTGGAAAATACAATTTCGATAATGCACTCGCTGCCGCTGCTGTTGGAAAATACTTTGGTTTAAGTTTGCAGCAGATAAAAGCCGGACTGGAAAAATATGTCCCCGAAAACAACCGTTCACAAATTCTGCAAAAGGGAAACAACACTTTGATTCTGGATGCTTACAACGCCAACCCTTCGAGCATGCGCGTTGCCCTTGAGAATTTTGCAGAAATGAAGGCATCCAACAAATTCTTCATTATTGGCGATATGCTTGAATTGGGAGATGCCTCTCCGGAGGAACATCTATCGATGATAGAACTGAGCAGGCAACTCGGATTAAAAGGCGCTTTTGTAGGACCTTTGTTTGGATCACAGATTAAAGATTCATCGCTGCTTCACTTTCTGGATACTGCAGCAGCAAAAAAATTTATTGCTGAACATCCCTTTCAACAATACCACATCCTTATAAAAGGATCAAGAGGTATGCGACTGGAAGGACTGCTTGAAGTGATCTAAAACAAATCATCAGGTCGTTATCTATCTAAATTTCACCATTACCGATCCTATTCGTATCTTTCAAAGTACAAAATCCAACTGCTAATGCATCCGGAAATTCAATTCTATCATTCAAGTCTTGAAAATTCTGAACAGAAAATTTGCGAGTTTCTTGAACACACAATTAACTCAGTTCTGAAAAAACAGGAAAGTAAAATCTGGCATGCGCATCCGGTTTGGTTTATTGATGAAAACCCCATTGTTGGCTACAGCAAACAAAAAAAAGGGATCCGTTTAATGTTTTGGAGCGGTGCAGATTTTGAGGAGGAAGACCTGTCGGTAAGAGGAGAAAAGTTTAAAGACGCTTCTGTTTTTTATAACGATGTTTCTGAAGTTAATGTGAAAGACCTCAAACGCTGGCTGAAAAAATCAATGGACATCCAATGGGATTATAAAAACCTGATCAAACGAAAAGGAAAACTTGAACGCTTGAAATAACATGATTACGACTCCGGAACACAATGAAAAAATTGCAAAATTGACTTTTGCAGTGGTATATCCTCACTATGTTACAAAAGTTGAACGTAAGGGACGCACAAAAGAAGAATTGCATCAGGTTATTGAATGGCTAACCGGTTATGACGAAAAAAAACTGCATGATCTGATCGATCAAAAAGTGAATTTTGAAGCCTTCTTTAATAAAGCAAGACTAAATCCTCTTGCCTATAAAATTACAGGCGTGATCTGTGGCTATCGTATAGAAGAAATTGAAAACACCCTTACCAAACAAGTCCGCTACCTCGACAAACTGGTTGATGAGCTGGCAAAAGGAAAGAAAATGGAGAAGATATTACGACAGGAGTAATAATACGTTTTGTCGGAAAACATGGATGAATCACAGGTGAAAATCAATCTGCAAATTACCAGACCATGATCAAAAGATATTTCATTTTCTTTTTTTTAATCAGGTCCATTCCCCTGTTTGCCCAGACATCTTATTATGATTTCCTTCCTCTTGGAAAACACCGTGTTGCTTTTTTTGATACCATTATTTATGATCAGCATAAAATTTACAATCAGTATGGCTATTCCGGAAGCTCACCATTGTTTGTACAGGTTTGGTTTCCGAACAAGAAGGTAATTACAAAACAGTACCTGCGATTCTCGGATCTACGCAATACCAAAACCCCAAAAGAGCTGGATTCAGTTTACAAAATACTGAACAAGCATTGTGATGAAAGCATACTCAGAGATTGCATTCTATACGACATCAGAAACGATAATGAATTGAAGTATGGGAATTTTTCACCGGAAGAGGTCCTGACAAAGATTCAAAATGTTGAAACAAGAGCATTAAGATCCGAATCTTCTTCCATTACAAAGTATCCTGTAATTGTATACCACCACGGATCACGAGGACTTTCTGATGAGAATTACCTAATGGCGGAGTATTTTGCTTCTCAAGGCTATATTTTCATTTCTGCAAACTTTCATCTACCCTACAGGAATTCACCTTTTGGTTTATTACCATACGAACTGGAAAAAAACTACATCCATGATCAAAGCGCAGCAAAAACTGTAATTGATTTTGCTTATCAATTATCCGGAAAAAGCGATGTGTTTTTTATTGGTCACAGCTGGGGTGCTCAGGAGGGATGGTGTTTTTTAAATGAAGCCGGTACGGTTAAAGCATTTATTTCAATGGAAACTACTATCGAGTTCAAATCGGACAGTACCGAAATAAAAGACAAATGGCCACATGTTTACGAAGCCCTGAAAATTAATAAAAAGAAAATTGCAATACCGGTATTGCTTTTTGCAGCAACAGAGCGCGCCGGAAAATTTGATTTTTTTGCCTCATCCGGAACAAACCTGATGGTTCACACGTCTTGTAAAACAGCATTTGCTCACAATAGCTACACCGCTCTTTATATGCAGCGTTATTTCTTCAAAAATGAAATCCCTCAAGCTGATTCTACTGCTCTTTACGATCAAATTAATGGCTATGTTCGCCATGTGAAATTGATTCATCACTTTCTGGAAAGCGTTCGTCAACACAAAAAATTCAAGCATAAACCATTTTCGGGTTATTTCTATTTTTCATGACGATTGTAGTCCATTCGTTAGCATAAACCATAATACCGCATCTTTAATATTCAAAACATTGAATACTACAATACAACTTTACAAAGCAGCAAGCAAGGACGTCGCTATTGTTCGCGAAATTGCCATGCAAACCTTTCTCGAAACCTTCCGTGAATACAACACTGAAGAAAACATGAAAGCGTACCTCGCGAATACATTTTCCCCTGAAAAGATAAAACTTGAATTGAACGACCCACATACTGCCATTTATCTGGCAATGCATCAAGAGGATGTTGTTGGTTACCTGAAGCTAAAAAAATCAGATCCCCCGAAAGAACTGGAAAGTCACAAGGTATTGGAAATTGAGCGGATCTATGTGCTAAAGGATTTCCATGGAAAAAGTGTCGGCTTGCTTTTGCTTGAACGTGCAATAGCAATTGCGAAAGAACATCATTTGGATTATTTATGGCTTGGGGTATGGGAACATAATCCCAGAGCTATTCGATTCTATGAAAAAAACGGATTCAATTCATTTGGCAATCATGTATTCATCCTGGGAGAAGATAAGCAGAATGATATCCTGATGAAGCGTCCTGTATGATCCATTCCTAAACAATTTTGGTCAGTTCCTGAATTCCATTTCCTGAAAAATGATGGTTACACTATGTTTGGTTTAAATCTTAATGCTAAACCAAATGAAAAAACTCATTCGCTTATTTTCCGCTTTTGCTCTGGTTATATCTACCGGAAATGTTCAATCGCAGGCTGTAGATCAGTTCACCGCTCTGCAAAGTATTGGTGAAGGTTCCGTCTTTCAATCGTATTGGGGACTCCAGTTCGAAGGTGGCAAAACATCAGGTCAATTGGACAAAACCAAACGCGAACTAAAATTCGAGCTGGATGTACCGGAGAGAGGAAATGCTTTCAAGATGGTAGACCAGGTCACCAAAAAAGAAGAAATCAACAGCGGATTCGGTTGGCTTGAAGGCAACCATTTAACCAAGCCATCATTGTATTCCGGTAATCAGCATGCATTTGCCTACATCAACGGCTTAATGTATTACCTGAAAGGAATTAAAGACCCTCAAAATATTACGTCCTTTCAGATTGAACGTATTTATGTACTGATGACTCCAATTAAAGGTGATCACCTCAGCGGAAAAAATGCAGTGAAAGAAATGAAAACTAGGGATCATGAAGCTGTTTTGAAAAAATATTTCAGCGACATGAAAGTGATACAGCAACAAGCAACTGAAAACTTCACTGAAGAAGAAAAAAATAAACTGTTAATGATCGAACAGGCGAAAAAAGATAAGAAAGCAGGGAATCAAGCGAAAAATGCAGCCTACTGGAATTCAGAAGAAGGTCAGCGTAAACTGTCTGAGATGCGCCAACCCGATGTGATTCTTGTAAACGACACCCCTGCACCACTCTATCTTTGCCACGGTTCAGGAGCTTATACCGAATTGAAACCTGGTGAGAAAAAATCGTTTTCCTGCCTTGGTGGGAAAGTGTACCGGGGTACACTTCGTGCGAACAACAGTTCACAATACGATGCAACCAGCAACTTGTTGCTCGATCTCGACGGAAAAAGTTGTGGTCGCGTAGTAAATGCTTCTACTGTTGTGCGCTAAACCTATTCTTTCAATAAAAAAGGGTTGTCGTAATTGACAACCCTTTTTTTTATGTTTTTCGAAAGGCAGGTGAAACGTTTTCCTCTCGCTATTAGTCTTTCAGTACACTACGTGAGATAACGATTTTCTGCACCTCGGAAGTGCCTTCATAAATCTGAGTGATTTTCGCATCACGCATGAGTCGCTCTACGTGGTATTCCTTCACATAACCATACCCTCCGTGAACCTGAACGGCTTCGGTGGTTACCCACATTGCAACTCGTGAAGCAAACAATTTTGCCATAGCACCGGAGAGATCGTAATTCTGACCATTATCCTTTTCATGCGCAGCTTTCATTACCAAAAGTCGTGCAGCATCAATTTCAGTTGCCATATCCGCCAACTTGAATGCGATGGCCTGGTGTTCGTGGATGGGTTTACCAAATGCTTTGCGTTCTTTGGAATAAGCCAAAGCCAGTTCGTAAGCTCCTGCAGCAATACCTAAAGCCTGAGATGCAATTCCGATTCTTCCGCCACTAAGTGTTTTCATCGCGAACTTAAATCCGAATCCATCTTCGCCAATGCGATTTTCCTTAGGGACTTTCACATCATTAAAAATCAAAGTATGTGTATCCGAAGCACGTATACCCATTTTATCTTCTTTAGCACCCACCGTAAACCCGGGCATGCCTTTTTCGATAATGAATGCATTGATGCCGTGGTGACCTTTATCAGGATAAGTTTGCGCAATTACCAAATAAACAGAGGCTGAACCTCCGTTGGTTATCCAGTTCTTGGTACCGTTGAGCAGGTAATGATCGTCTTTTTCAATAGCGGAAGTACGCTGTGATGTAGCATCCGATCCCGCTTCCGGTTCAGACAAACAGAATGCACCAATGATCTCGCCTTTAGCAAGGGGAACAAGGTATTTTTGCTTTTGAGCTTCAGTACCGAATTTCTCCAATCCCCAGCATACCAGGGAATTGTTTACCGACATACATACAGAAACCGAAGCATCGATTTTGGAGATTTCCTCCATTGCCAATGCATAAGAAACGGTGTCCATTCCGCCGCCACCGTATTTGGGATCGACCATCATGCCCATGAAACCAAGCTCACCCAATTGACGAATCTCATCTTTGGGGAAACGCATTTCACGGTCGCGGTCAATTACGCCGGGCTTCAGCACATTCTGTGCAAAATCGCGCGCTGCTGCACGTACTGCCAGTTGTTCTTCGGTGTATTCAAAATTCATATTGCTTGTTTTGGTGTTAAGGGTGGTAAAATTAGAATTTTTATCGTGATTTTTGTCCTGATTCTTTTTCCATGAAATCCATGCACATACTCGGTTTAATGTCAGGCACCTCGCTTGATGGTCTGGATATGGCATTGTGCGAATTCAGCCACACCGATGCTTACCACTATCGCATTGAGGCTACCCGGTTCATTCCGTACAACAAGCAATGGAAAAAAAAGTTGGCCGAGGCAATGCTGCTTCATTCAACTGATCTTCTTGCATTAGATGCCGAATACGGACAATGGCTCGGAGAACAATGTGTTGAATTCCTGAAAAGTCATGCCGGCATTCCCTGCGATGCGATCGCTTCTCATGGTCATACCGTATTTCATCAACCGGAAAAAGGTTTTTCACTGCAAATAGGGAGCGGAGACCACATTGCAGCCATCAGCGGAAAACTTACGGTGAACGATTTCAGGAGCGGAGATATTGCACTGGGCGGACAAGGTGCTCCCTTGGTTCCTATTGGGGATTTGCTCTTGTTTGGCGAATATGCAATGTGTCTAAATTTGGGCGGAATTGCCAACATTAGCGGCACAAGTGAAGGAAAACGCAGGGCTTTTGATATCAGCGTAGCCAACATGGCATTGAATCATCTTGCAGGAAAATTAGGCATGGACTACGATGATAAAGGGAATTTTTCACGAAAAGGAACAACTTTACCTGCCTTGCTAAAGCAATTAAACGACATCCCCTTTTTTCAGCAAGATGGACCCAAATCACTTGGAAAAGAGTGGTTTGATAAAGAATTTCTGCCTCTCATTGAAAATTCGGAATGCCCGGCTGAGGATTGTTTAAGCACTGTTTGTGAACACATCGCTTTTCAACTGTCAAATGCGATGAATCGTTTTAACCCCGGCAAAGTATTGGTTACGGGTGGGGGCGCATATAACGACTATCTGATCGCACGCATTCAGGCACATACGCAGAACGAAATTATCGTGGCAGAAAAGGAGTTAATTTCTTTCAAAGAAGCGCTCCTGTTTGCCTTTTTGGGTTGGCTTCGGATCAACGAATGCACTAACAGTCTTGCCAGTGTAACGGGAGCTTCCCGCGATGCCTGCTGCGGCGTAATCCGGATGGGGAAACAGTAAGTCATCCCAGTCCAGTTCTCAACATTCTTGTATTGATAACCACGTAAGCATTTCTCGTTCCAAGGGGTGTCATTGCCTAACTTTGGCCAACTACATCGTGTGATAAAATGAAAGTGAAACTCAAACAATTTGAGACCAAGCGTCCGGAAATCGTATTTGAATGGAAAGATGCTGAAACGGATGCTGAAGGCTGGGTGGTCATCAACTCCCTTCGCGGTGGTGCTGCCGGTGGCGGAACCCGCATGCGTAAGGGACTCGACAAGCGTGAAGTGGAATCGCTGGCAAAAACCATGGAAGTAAAATTCACAGTAGCCGGTCCACCCATCGGAGGAGCAAAATCAGGAATTAATTTCGATCCTGCCGATCCACGCAAAAAAGGGGTGCTCGAACGCTGGTACAAAGCCGTTGCTCCGTTGTTAAAAAACTACTACGGAACAGGAGGCGACCTCAACGTTGATGAGGTGCATGATGTAATTCCAATTACCAATGCGCTTGGCGTTTTACATCCGCAGGAAGGCGTTGTGAATGGACATTACGGTGCCAATGAAACAGATAAAAAGAAATCGATCTCCAATTTACAATCAGGAGTTTCGAAGGTTCTGAACGATGTAAGGTATTCGCCCGATGTTACCCGGAAGTATGTGGTAGCCGATATGATTACCGGATATGGCGTTGCAGAAGCCGTGAAACATTTTTACGCGATTTACGGAGGCGATGCAAAAGGCAAAAAAGTAATCGTTCAGGGATGGGGCAATGTGGGATCGGCAGCAGCTTATTACCTCGCTCAGCAAGGAGCAATCGTTGTAGCAATCATCGATCGCGATGGTGGTCTGGTGAATGAAAACGGATTCTCCTTTCAGGAAATCCGCAAACTATTCATCGAAAAGGATGGAAATAAATTAAAGGCAGATAACGTTATTCCTTTTGCAGAACTCAATAAAACAGTGTGGGATGTAAAGGCAGATATTTTCTTACCCTGTGCGGCATCGCGCCTGATTACGGAAGATCAGTTGAACAGAATGATTAATGCAGGTGTAAATGTTGTTTCCGCCGGAGCGAATGTTCCTTTTGCTGATCCGGAAATATTTTTTGGTCCGATCGGCGAAAAGGCAGATGAGAAATTAAGTCTGTTACCCGACTTCATTGCCAATTGCGGAATGGCCCGGGTGTTTGCTTATCTCATGCAGCCCACTGCTACCATTACCGATGAAGCTATCTTTACTGATGTAAGCGACACCATTCGCAAAGCATTGATGCGGACCCATGCAAAAAACAAGAGCACAACACATATTGCACGAACTGCATTTGATATTGCCCTTGATGAATTATTGTAACCCTGAACCAAAAACCACGTAATTAACCCAACTTTATACGACCATGTTCAACATTCCCATTTTAGCTCAGACCGATTTAGGCGAAGCAGCATCCACTGCAGCAAGCGGTGCAACCGGAATTATCGAAACCACCAAAGAAATCACCCTATGGGAAATGATTCAGGCAGGTGGCTGGTACATCATGGTACCTATGGCGATAATGTCAGTATTGCTTATCTACATTTCAATCGAACGCTTTCTGGCCATTAACAAAGCTGCCCGTGGAGAAAATTCCTTTATGCAAAAAGTAAAAGAATACATCCACGAAGGAAAAATTGATGCTGCACGCAATCTATGTGCAACAACCGACAATCCTTACGCACGAATGGTTGAAAAAGGAATTACCAAAATCGGAAAACCACTCAAGGATATCGAAGCTTCCATCGAAAACGTTGGTAAGGTTGAAGTAAGTAAACTTGAAAAAGGCGTTTCATTACTCGCAACCATTGCAGGTGCTGCGCCTATGATCGGTTTCCTTGGTACCGTAATAGGTATGATCATGACCTTTAACGAAATGCGTATCGACGGACAGGTAGAAATTCAGGCGCTTTCCGGTGGTATTATGATGGCCATGGTTACAACCGTTGCCGGTTTGATTCTCGGAATCTTCTCCTACATTATGTACAACATGCTTGTTGCAAAGGTTGGAGATGTAATCTCTAAAATGGAAACCACCTCACTCGAATTTCTAGATCTATTAGACGAACCCGGTAAATAAACCGTAAAGCGCAAAGCAATGAATTTCAGATCCAGAAATAAAGTCGCCGCAGAAGCCAGTATGTCGTCCATGACGGATCTGGTGTTTCTGTTGTTGATCTACTTTGTAATTCTCGCCACACAAATTAGTCCGGGAATAAATGTAGATCTGCCAAAAACGCGTCCCTCGCACATGCCCCCAATGGCAGCACCGTGTGTGGTGAGTGTTGATGCTGATCAGCAACATTATGTTGCTACCATAGCGGTTACCACCGATGAACTCGAAGAAGCGATGCGGAAAGAGCTGGAAAAAAATCCGGAAAAACCAACCGTATTGATGCGTATCGACGAAACTGTTCCAACCGGCGTTACGGTAAATATCCTCGATATCTGTAAGCGCAACGAATGGAAAGTGGGTATTGCCACAAAATCAGAGTAAACTATATTGAACCGATAGCGTACAACAGTGTACAGGTAAAAAAACAAGGTTATGAACGATACTGAAAAAGACAAAAAGAGAAAACGAAAAGCGATGTTCGCTACCTTCGTTTTTCATGTTGGGTTGTTACTGGTACTGTTCCTTGTTAGCTGGAAAGAACCTTTTCCTTTGCCTGAACCCAAATCGGTAGAAATTGAATTTATGGGCGGATCGGGTAGCGAGGGCGGAAGTCCGAGTTCTTCAAACGCAACAACCAATCCTGCAACTTCCAATCCACAGGAAGAAATTAAGACACAAACTGAATCTGAAGTTGAAGTCCCCCGGGGAAATTCAAAAGTCACTTCTCCCAATGAGAGTCGTCCCAATAATTCACAAACTACAACCACATCAACAACTACCACCACTTCCAACAATACCACTGCCAATACCAATCCTTTTGGCGGAGGAAACGGTGAAAAAGGGAATAGCGTAGGAAATAATGTTGGAGAAGGCGACAAAGGCACTGGCGGTGGAAATAAAGGCGGAGATGGAACCGGCGACGGCACGCATAAAGGTCCGGGTGTAGCCATGAAAGGGAGAAAGCAGGTTGCCTCCCCTATTCCTGATAATCCGAACTACGAAAGAGGTCGCGTAGTGTTTACCATTTATGTTAACCGCGATGGTTATGTTACCAAGGCCATTTTTGATGCCAGTGGTTCAACAACAAATGATCCCGACCTTGTTGCTTCGTGCAAAAAAGAACTGATCGGCAAGCAAATTGTGAATGCAGATCAAACAGCTGCTGAAGAACAGAAAGGTTCTTACATGTTCGAATTTAATGTGCGCTAGCCTATGAGCTACCGGCAAACGCTGGATTTCCTTTATTCGCAATACCCCGTATTTCAACGCATCGGTGCTTCGGCCTACAAACCTGATCTGAACAATACGATTGCCCTGCTCGAAGTGGTAAATAAACCACAAAAAGCATTCAGGAGCATTCATGTTGCCGGCACCAATGGAAAAGGCTCAACATCGCATATGCTGGCTTCTATTCTGCAGGAGGCAGGATACAAAACCGGACTCTATACATCACCACACCTCAAAGATTTTAGGGAACGAATTCGTGTAAATGGAGAAATGATTTCCAAACAGGAAGTCATTCGCTTTACTGAAAAGCATAAAAACCATTTTAAAAAAATTCAACCCTCCTTTTTTGAGGTGACCGTCGCAATGGCTTTTGATTATTTCCGAAAGAAAAAAGTCGATATCGCAATTATTGAGACTGGTTTAGGCGGACGACTCGATTCAACCAACGTGATTGTACCTGAACTAAGCATTATTACCAATATAGGATTTGATCACATGCAATTTCTGGGCAATACATTACCAAAAATCGCAAGTGAGAAAGCAGGAATAATTAAAAAAAATGTTCCGGTAATTATTGGCGAATGGCAAAGAGAGACGCACAATGTATTTAAGGCCAAAGCCGGGAAAGAAAGCGCACCCCTTCTATTTGCGTCAAAACAAATCAGAAAAAAGAATTATGACTGCGCCTTGAAAGGATCTTATCAGAAAAAAAATATTCAGACCGTGTTAGTGGCAATCGGGCAGTTGAAAAAATGCGGCTGGGTAATTTCTGAAAAACACATCCGAGCCGGACTGAAAAACGTAACTGAAAATACGGGATTACAAGGACGGTGGCAAACATTGCGAAAAAATCCAAAAGTGATTTGCGATATCGGTCATAATACAGATGGCATCCGTGAAATCATGCAGCAACTAAAGCAGGAAAAATTCGCACAATTACATATAGTAATCGGAACGGTAAACGATAAGGACGTAAATGCGATGCTGGAGCAATTTCCAAAAAATGCCCACTACTACTTCACACAAGCTAAAATTCCACGCGCATTAGGTGCAGAGGAGTTAATGCGTAAAGCCATGGTATTTCACCTAAATGGAATACATTACAACTCCGTAAAAAAAGCGTTGAACGCTGCACTTAAAAGCGCAAATAAAAAAGATCTCATTCTTGTTTGTGGAAGTGCTTTTGTAGTTGCAGAAGCAATCTGATCAATCGCGGAACCCGGATTTCACATGCGAACCATCGCAAAACGGCTTGTTGCCGGATGAACCACATCTGCACAAAGCACACTTTTCGTTGATCGTTTCGATTGAACCATCAGCACGTAATAATTGCAATTTACCGGTAAATAACAGCGGACCATCTTTCATCAGCTCAATTCTGCCGCTTTCAGTGTTTTCGGAAGGATTTGAACTTTTTAAAGATAAGGCACCCGAAGGACATTTGTTCACCTGTTGAATGATCCGCTCGTTATCTGCAGCTGAAAGATCAACCCATGGGCGTCGGTTCGGGTTAAATACGGGAAGCAGCTCCTTCCAGCATTTTTTCGAATGCATACATTTTTCGGGTTCCCAAATAACGGTTAGATCGGCTTTAGAATATTCTTTTTTCATTGCAGAAAGTTCAGGACTTCCTGCCAATATAAAGCGATTGAGCCAACCATGCAAATTCAGTGGTAAATCGATCAATGGAAGATTGATAGGCAGTATCCAATAAAGTTCCTTTATCGTCAAACTTCTTTTCGACCTGAGGAACGACCAACATATGCGGAGATGGAATCGCAAAAAATGCACAGGCCATTTGCTGCAACTGCTGAGCTGCACGCATACCCCCTAAAGCTCCGGGAGAAGCCGTAACAATTCCCATCGCTTTTCGAGCGAAAGTATCCTTTGGAAAATGATCCAGAAGATTTTTCATTGCCGGAGAATACGATCCGTTGTATTCGGGAGTAACCAGAATAAAAGCATCTGCACTGTTCATTTCTGAATACAATTTTGTGGCGGTAGTAGGAACAAGCTCAGGCTTGCTCCAAACGGTATCCACAAATGGAAGTTGATGATTACGCACATCAAGCAAAATGGAATTTTCGATATTCGCCTGCAGGTGTAATGCAACCCGATGCGTTGCTGAATTCGAACGGGGACTACCCGAAATGATTACTGTTTTCATAAAGTGAAATCGTTCAGGAAATTTTTAAAATTATTCTTTTAGCAATTGCCACAAAAACCAGTGCAAGCGGATATACCATTAGAAATCCGATCAGCCAATTTTGCATCCACTGCGTGAAAAATCCATCAGAGAATCCCATAATTCTCCAGGTATTGAATCCGCTCAGGCAAAAACTTAAAGGAGTTGCGACAAGAAATACAAATAGAAATGGTAACAGCGCTTTGTTTTTGATTTTCATACTTAGTTCATTGGGACATCCATAATCAAAACATGAGCATCACCGGTGATTTCCACCGAAAACTTTTCCGTTTCCCAAATACCAAAACCATCACGACGCGATAAAGCCTGATCACCGATTTTCAGTTCGCCTTCAATAACGAAAACATACGCTCCGTTTCCTTTGCGTTTAACGGAATAATCAAATGACTTTCCGGCATCAAATCTCCCCAATGAAAACCATGCATCCTGGAGAATAGTTAAGCCATCTTTATCCTCGGCAGGAGAAACAACTTGTATCAATTTATTCTGCTGAGTGGCTGGAAGAAATTGTTGTTGCCCGTATGCAGGTTTAATCTGACGTTCCTTGGGGAAAACCCAGATTTGAAGAAAATTGACTTTTTTATCCTTGTTCTTATTGTATTCGGAGTGTGTAATTCCGGTTCCTGCACTCATGATCTGCACATCGTTCTGACGAATGACCATTGTATTCCCCATACTGTCTTTATGCTCCAAATCACCTGAAATCGGAATGGAAATGATTTCCATATTATCATGCGGATGCGTTCCAAATCCCATTCCACCATCTACAACATCATCATTCAGCACGCGCAAAACCCCAAAACGCATTCTCTCCGGATTATAATAATTCGCAAAACTGAATGTGTGATGCGAATCAAGCCAGCCGTGATTTGCATGTCCTCTTGTTGCTGCTTTGTGAAGTACCGTTTTCATAGTTTTGATCTCCTTATTGGGTAAATGATTAAATCCGACTTGTTCAACTTTCTGCTCATGTTCATCTTCCGATGATTTTGCAAAAACGGAAGGCAATGCAATTAGTCCAAAAACACCACCTAATCCGCGTTGTAAAAATTCTTTTCGTTTCATGGTTGATTCGTTTGACAATACAAAGATACAACAAATAATTGTATATACAACAATTACCTAAGTATAAAAAATCAGTCACAAAAAAAGCCCCGCAAAAACGGAGCCTTTACTATTTGTTTATCAATCGATTACTTCGTAGTGATGGAAATCGTATTGGTAGCTTCCATCTTCATTCCCATGGTGTTCATGTCGATTTTCTGAACCATATCCGTGCTAACGGTCCATCCCGTTTTGCGATCGATGGTAAGTGTTCCGGTCATGGTTCCTGTCATTTTAATGCTTGCGCCCATTTCACCGGCCATTTCACCTTCAAAAGTGCCTTCCATCTTTAACAAGACATCACTCTCATTCACCTTGTCTACTGTATAAGTTGCCTTCATGCTTACAGGACCGGAAGCTGTTCCGATTTTGCTTTCGCGTTCCCAACTGTCGCCCAATCCGATTTCTTCTTCCGGAAATACAGAAAACATATTATCGAACATCTGACTTCCCTGTGAGCTACCCTGACTACCTAATAAGCTTCGCAAGCTGTCGGGATATACACTGAGGATATCGGGAGCAAGAGTAAGTTTACCCAGCTTATCCATTTTCATGGCAAGAGGCTTGTTCAACAATGCGGCAAGACCCAAATACGCCACGGAAGAAGGATCATTCATATCGATGGTGTCCTTTGCAGAGTCAAATCCGATTGAACGACCCATTGCGTCAACATTCATCATCACATGCGTGTAGGTTGCTTCTACTTCAACTTCCCCCTCTGGAGAAACATTGGCGATTTTCATTTCTGTGGTCATCCCCATTTTAGTTTCCATTGGCATGCCACCCATTTTTGTAGTGAGGTTCATTACCATGGTTTTCATGCTTCCTTTTTCGGGTTGAAAACGGAGCAGGAATTTTTCTTTTTTAGAGCAGGACACCGCCAGAAATGCGATGAAAAGCAATGCAATACATCTTTTCATAGTTTAGATTTTGAATAAAATTAGGGAAAAGGATCCGAATCGGTAATTTTACCACATGGAAATGCAGCAAATAATTGATGAATATATCAAAGCGAATCATTTTGGTCGACTTCTGAACATGGAATTTCAAATTCAGGAACCAGGAAAGATTATTTACACTCTGCCATCCCGAAAAGAATTGCTGGCCACTGAAACAGCAATGCATGGAGGCGCGCTTGCTGCATTTATGGATGCCATTTTGGGTGTAGCAGCTTTGAGCGCAGTTGCAGGGGAAGGAAAACGGGTTGCAACACTCGAATTGAAGATCTCCTTTCTGCAAGCTGTACCAGAAAATGATCTCCTTACCGGATATGGAACCGTTTTAAAAAAAGGGAATCGTATTGTGTTCTCAGAAGGAGAAATCAGGAATCAAAACAATGAAATCATAGCAAAGGGAAGCGGAACATTTACCGCCTACCCCATTGCTAAATCCTGATCAGGCTTGCGTATTTGTCCCCCCGAAATTCATCGGTATGGGAGTAACATCGGCACCTTTTATTGGTCCATGCATCTGTTCAAACTTCGACAAATTATCGCCAAGTGCACGAAACAATTGCTTAGCGTGAATGGGCGTCAGAACGATGCGTGATTTCACTTTTGCCTTTGGCACCCCAGGCATAACCCGCACAAAATCGATGATGAATTCGGCGTTGGAATGGGTAATAATCGCAAGATTAGAATAAACACCTTCTGCGGTTTCTTCAGTAAGCTCAATATTGAGCTGTTGTTCCATTTCACTCATGATGATTGTTTTAGATGTTAAAAGTAACATTACTATTTGAAGACCACAAACCAGCCGGACAACAGGGAAACCTGACAACTATCATTTTATTGAACGGCACAAAATCACTAAATTCTAGCACATGAAAATCTATGGACTCACCAAAGAACCTCGACCATTATTCAGAAGCAAAATTCCTTTTTGATTCCGGTTACGACTCGAAAGCTATTCTGGCACGTCTGCTCGAAAAGGGTATTGACGACAACCAGGCACAGGAAACGCTGAATAAGCTAAAAAAAGAACACCTCGAAAAAAGAAGAAAAAGAGGTTTGGTTTTTATCGCGATTGGCGGAATTTGCCTGTTCTCCGGATTCCTTTTATCTGCGATATTGTTTCATTCCAATTCATCGCCTGCAATTCCTTTATATGGCATGACCTCTGTTGGTATAGTTTTATTACTTGTAGGCATGGCTGATTGTCTCGGATTATAAATCAAAAAAAAACCACTGCAGATTGCAGTGGTTTTTTTTCATCAATGATTTCTATTATCATTCAATTAACAGAGTAACGTGTCCCACGAATTCTTTATCAATATCCAATAAAGCATCTTTCGCGCGGATCTTCCACACGTATACGTCCTGTTTAGACATTATTCCTTTACTTCTTCCATCCCACCCTTTTGTTGGATTATTGGTTTGATAAATCACTTCTCCCCAACGATTGAAAATAAGTAATTCGAAATGTTCAGGATTTAATCCGGTAAGAACCGGCATAAACACATCGTTTATTCCATCACCATCAGGAGTAAATGCGTTAGGAACATACACCAGGAATTCATCAAAAATGTAAACCATTTTGCAAGTGTCATCCACACATCCCTGAGGCGATGTAACGGTCAGACAAACCTGATAAAATCCGGTATCAACATTTACAAAATTGAATGTCGGATTTTGTTGTGTTGAAGTTCCCATACCCGCAAAATCCCACTGGTACGTTGCTCCGTTTGTTGAAGCATCCACAAAGTTTATTGAAGAATTGATAATGGTTGGCGTGGATGGGTTGTAAGTGAAATCTGCTATTGGATCACCATAAACACATACAATATCATCAAACGTTTGAGATCCCACACAGCCTTCCGGTGAAACAACAGTAAGTGTAACATCATAACAACCCGGAGTAGTATAAACATGAGACTGCGCACCGCAACCGGGATTAGCACCGCCATCACCGAATGACCATGAACAATCTGTTCCAACCTGAGAAGCAGGAGTTGTATTTACAAAATCAACCGTTAATGGTGCACATCCTGAAGATGGAGTAACAGTTGCTGTTGGTTGAGGAGTAACATGGAAACCTACGTTAATATAAATTGTATCAAGATCAGGACAACCATCTTCGGCAACCAGCATAACTGTACCTGGTGCTGAAGGAACAAATGTAAGAGTAGGACTATCAACCAATGTATCGTTTTCATATAACCAGGTGAAAATATATCCAGGCATTCCTCCTGTTGCACTTGCAGTAATTGAAGCAGGTGAACCCGGACAAACATTCACATCACCAGTAGTTGTGGGAACAAAGCTTGGTATTACACTCACATCACCTGTTTGAGGTGCAGAAGGACAGCCGTTCAAATCGAATGCCGTAACAGTGAACGTAGTATTTACAAGAGACGTAACGGTATAGTATTGTGCATCATCGCCGGTGTTCCAGATATAGTTGTAAGGTGGTGTTCCTCCGTTTGCCTGTGAAGAAAGCACACCGGTAAATCCGGCACAAATTGTAATTGGAGCGATTGGATCAAGTACTACAGGAGTCGGTTCTGTTAAGGTTGCAGTTAATGATACCGTACAACCATTAATATCTCTTCCCGTAAGTGTATAAACACCTGAACACAATCCGGTGAAAGTCGGAGAAACCTGGAAGTTCACTCCATCAATACTGTAGTCAACAACATTCACACCGATTGCTGTTAGCTGACCATCGCAGGAACCTGCACAGGTTGGATTGGTTGCAGTAAAACTACTTACAACAACTGCAACCGGCTGAGTCACGTTAAACAGCGCATCAATTGAACATGCATTATCATCAACAACAGTTACAGAATAGGAACCGGCACATAATCCTAAAACAGTATTCTGGTTTGGACCACCGATTCCGTTTGCCCACTGATGCGTATAAAAACCTGCTGTTGTTCCACCGGAAATGGTGATACTAACTTCTCCGTCGCAAACTCCAAAACAAGAAGCATTAACAGTATTCTGATTAGTGATTGTCATTTGAGTGGGCTGCGCAACAACCACAGGTGAGGTAGTCTGACAACCGTTTGCATCTGTAACAATGGTAGTATAGTTGCCTGCTGAAAATCCGGTTTGAGTAGAGAAAGAAGATTGGGTTACTCCATTATCATAACTGTATAAATACGGAGTAACACCACCGGCGGCTACCAATGAAATTTCTCCGGAATTATCACCAAAGCAATTTAAGTCGGTTGGCGTAGATGCGAGTGTAAGAACAGGAGGTTCAGTTATTGATGCATTCTGAGAAGCTGTACATCCATTTGCATCTGTAACAGTTACTGTATAATTTCCTGCGCAAAGTGAAGCGAAAATACCTCCTGGCTGTGTGGCTCCTCCAATGTCATAATTTAATGCACCAGTTCCACCGGTTGCAGTTACATCGAGTTGACCATTGCAAACTGCATTGCAAAGTAAGTCCGTTGCAAAAAGAGCGTTGATTACAGGAGAGGATTGGTTCTGTACATCTGCTGTAGCATTCTCCTGACATCCATTTCCATCTTCTACAACAATATTATAAATACCTGCTGCAAGTCCATTAAAGGTATTTGGCACCTGGAATGTTATTCCGTTATCAATGCTATAAAGAAACGTTCCGTTTCCGCCGTTTGCATTAATCACAATCGAACCATTCGGATTTCCGCAGGTAGATGGAGTAATTACAGTTGTAAATGCAACTGCAGTTGGTTCTGTTATTAGTTGATTCGAACCGACAAGACATCCATTATCATCAACAACTTGAACCTGATAAGAACCCGCACATAAGTTTTCAAGCAATGAAGCCGTTTGAAAAACCACACCATTATTGGAACTGTACAAATAAGGAGCGGTTCCTCCGTTAGCATTCACCTGAATTGTTCCATCGCAAGATGTATTACAAAGTGCAGGCGTTGTGGCATAAGTTGCAGTGAGCAATGGAGGTTCAACAATTGTTGCTGTTGAATTCACAATACAACCGTTTGCATCCCGAATAGCAATATTGTAAACTCCTGCAGCTAATCCAAAGAAAGAAAAAGTTGCACCAAAAGTTGTTCCGCCATTATTGCTGTATTGAATTGTTCCTGTTCCACCTGTTCCAACAATCAGAAGTGTTCCTGAATTGTTTCCGAAACAAGTGAGATCAGTATGGCTCGAAGAAATATTTAATGGGTTTGGTTGACCAATTGTAGCTGTGCCATTTTGTGTACAGTTATTTCCATCGCGCACAACAACGTTATAGGTACCTGCTGCTAATCCTGTAAAAACAGATCCGGCCTGGAATGTAACACCATTGTCAACGCTGTATTGATAGGGAGGTGTTCCTCCTGAAGGAGCATTGAATGTTATTATTCCATCTGACCCACCATTACATAAAGTATTGGTTACAGCAGTGGTAAATTGAATGGATGGTGGTGCTACCAATGTAAATGGTACTACAAAAATACACAAACCTTGGTCGGTCATCGTAATGGCATGAGATCCATCACAAATTCCTGAGAAGTCACCTGAACCAAATGCAGATTGCATTCCGTTATCCAGATCGTATGAAATAGTTCCGAAACCTGAAGTTGCAATTGTTGAAACTGTACCATTACATGCTCCCGGACAGGTCGGGTTTGTTGAGCCTAACAACAATCCATTCATTTGAATGTCGTTTACACCAACAAATTGAATTTCCTGACAACCCAACGCATCCGTTACTACCACCTGGTATGCGCCGGCAACCAGATCAGGAAAAACACCTGTTGCATTAGACACACCTACAGTAATGTTATTATAAGTATAAGGCGCATTTCCTCCTGTTGCCTGAACGGTAAACGCACCATCATTAAATCCACAGTTGGATGAAGTTGAACTTATAGTGTTAACTGTATATCCAGGAGGATCTACAAGATTTACTACTGCTGTTACCTGACAACCGTTCGCATCTCTGATTAACATGGTATGATTACCACTGCACAATCCTGTAAATGATGTTCCTGCCTGCAATGCACCTCCGTCAACAGAAAACTGATAGGGAGCAGTACCGCCGGCACTTGTAGCAACCGCAATCTGACCATTACAAATTCCCTGACAAATTGGATTTGTTGGTGTATAAGTAGCAGTAAGTGCAGCGGGCTGAGTAAGTATAACGTTAGCGTTTGCAAGACATCCATTGGCATCGCGCACAACAACATTAATTGTACCTGCACATATGCCGCTAAGAACATTCGATGCCTGGAAAGTTAAACCTCCATTGCTTGAATATTGATAAGGTGGTGTAGCATTGTTTGCTGTAACAGTTATTTGACCGTCGCAAACTCCATTACACGAAATATTTTGCGACACCGATGTAAACGTAAGCTGCGTAGGTTGAGTAATTGTGAAGTTTACAGTATTTGAACATCCGTTTGCATCGGCAACAATAACAGAATATGCACCTGCAGCTAATCCTGTAAAAGTATTGGATGCCTGAGGTGGAGGTCCAGGATTAAGATCATAGGTAAGTGCTCCTGTACCGCCCGCAGCGTTAATTACTACAGAACCATTAACACCACCGGCACAACTAACATTCGATTGTGTTCCAATAGATGCTACCGGTCCGGGTTGGTTTGCAATGGTGAAAGAAGTTGTGGCAGTACAACCGTTCTGATCGGTTACAGTGGCTGTATAAGTATTGGGAGCTAATCCGGTAAACGTTCCGCTTGCCTGGTTCGGACCACCAATATTGAATTGATAATTCACTGTTCCTCCTCCAGCGGCAAGAACAACAGAGCCATTCGGATTTCCACATGTTGCAGGAACCAAACTTCCTGCAGCCAAAGTAAGAACAGCAGGTTGAGTGATGGTTGCATTCAAGGTGCGTGTACAGTTGTTTGCATCACGAACAATTACAGTGTATGCTCCAGCACATAAGCCGTTAAATGTATTGGACGCCTGAAACGGTCCGCCGTTAATGGAATACTGCAATGCACCTGTGCCACCACCGGCTCCATTCACTGTAATCGAACCATTACATAATCCGTTACATGTAACGTTAACCTGAGACAATGTTCCTGTTAATGCTGTTGGTTGAGTTACAATATAGGATGCTGTTGCAGTACAACCCGAAGCATCTGTCATGGTAACGGTATAAGTTCCTGCAGGCAAAGTAGTAGCTGTTTGCGAATTCTGAACAGGCGCACTGTTCCAACTGTAATTAAAGGGTGCTTGTCCAACAGGATTCGCGCTGGCTGTTCCCGTTGATCCACCATTACAAAGTGCATTTGTTCCATTTGCAGTTACGTTACAACAAGGGGGACCGGCAGCAATGGAAAAGGTTCCGTTTACTGTACATCCGTTCGCGCTGGTTACAAGATAATTGTAAGTGCCATCCGGAAGATTATTAAACGTTGCCACACCGGCAGCTGTATTAGGTTCTACTACAGGAGGAGGATTGGCCGGACCGGTGATTGTAACGGTATAGGGACCTGCTCCAACGGGATTATTGATGGTAACCGACCCATTATTATAATTGTTACAGGTTTCTGCTACGGTTGTAATTGCAGGAGCGGTTAATGCAGAAAGAGT
Source organism: Flavobacteriales bacterium UBA2798 (assembly GCA_002351955.1). Taxonomy (GTDB): domain Bacteria; phylum Bacteroidota; class Bacteroidia; order Flavobacteriales_D; family UBA2798; genus UBA2798. The sequence goes on along the minus strand of DEHO01000018.1, from coordinate 22,782 downwards.
AACCACCACATCATCATTTACATTGATCACCAAACCATCGCAACGGGTATATGTTGCTCGTGCTGTATAAGTGGTGGGTGATGCGGTTGGACAAACGTTAATTGAATTTCCTGCACCAATCTGCGTTGCACCCTGCCACCATGTTACGTTATAAATCGGCGCACCATTGGGAGTAAAACGCCATCCTTCACCTGTTGCAGGTGGAGTCCAAATTGCATTGGTAGTATTCCTTCCCGGAGCAGCCATACCAACTGCACCGGTAGCATTTTGTATACCGATGATTGCACGACCACCATTCCATGCGCAAGATTGTTTTTTGTTGGTGTAAACTTCAATTACGTTGGTGGTTTCATAGAGAACAATCTGCGAATTTGTTCGTGCAGATGTTAAACAGCTATATTGACAAACATCATCATAATTTACTACCAGCATTCGGCAAGGTGCAGTACCAATCAGGTGAAATTTTACCTGACCACACTGACCGGGCCATTCATCCATAAAAATTCCGAAAATTGAATTCAGCGGTAATGCAGCATTCGGACAATCAACTGAAAAAAACCAGGGACAATATCCATTGGCCAAACCAGGGTTAAAGGTGAGCACACCATTTGAACCAACCACACATTGCGTATAGGTATTCCCATAATAGCAAAATGGAAACGGAAGATTGATTACACCGCTATAAACGTCATCACCTCCAACAACAATTGCTGTTCCGCCTGCCTGATTATAGGGGATAACCGGCGTTGCACTTGTTGCTCCAACCGTATAGGTTGTTGTTGCTCCAACGTGAAAGGGTGTAGCAGTTAGCGTGGTACAGGCTTGCGTACAGGGCAGCACAATATCTGCAGGTGCAACAATATTCGGACAACCCGGAGCCTGGGCGAATAAATTCCCGGCAAGCGTAATTACACCAAGGGAAAAGAGCAATAATCTCTTCATAGCAAGTAGTAGAAATGGTTAAGAAAAGGTACAATTTCCTTACTTAACAAAGACGCTATTTCCCACAGAGGTTGCCTGATTTTACACCAAAACCGAATTTTTGCTTACCAAAAATGGGGATCAGGATCAATTGTTTCTTTTTAAACAATTTGTTAAATATTAAGGTAAGTGAATGATGGATCTGGGGCAACTAAGGCAAGGTTTTTGCGTCATCCTTGAGTACCTTTACAAAAACCCTTGCCATGAAAAGTATCACGCTGTTACTGGCCTTCGCTACGATCGCCTCCTCGCAATTAAAAGCACAGGTAAATCTATTGGTCCCTGTTATCACAAAAAATTCTGATGATTTCACTCAATCTGAAACAGGATCGGTAACGCATTTTGAAATCACCGCGACTGATAAGCAAATTTCCGAACTGAAAAAGAATGCGGAAAATATTGCAAAATCAGGTTCACTTGAACTTGTAAAAAGCGAAACTGGCATTTACAAAGCAACACTTACTATTACCGCACAAAACCATCCGGAATATGTCCATAAAATGTTTCTGCACTTGGGTTTTGAATATTTTATGTTTGACGGTAAGAAGAGACCTATTTCAGAATTACCTGCAGTTTTAAAATCATTAAAATAAGTTTTCAATTCACTCATTAAAAAGCCCGGACAATTGTTCGGGCTTTTTTATTTCCGTTCCAAATCATACGCTTCATACTTTACGGTATTCTGTGGTCGTCTTGTGCAACTGTACAGTAAAAACACAGTGAATCAAATTACCTCAACCCTATTGTTTTTACGAATCGCAAAGATTCATTAATCACGAGTCAACTGATATTGACAGGTAAAAATAAAAAGGGAACACTAAACCTCTTTCTCTTTAACCTTTAAATCGCATTAGCGCGATTCTTTTTTGAATCACCTAATGTGTTTGCAAAAAAAATCCCCGATCAAACTGACCGGGGATTTGAATTCATTCACACTATTTCTTATTTCAATAAACTTACATGTCCATAGTAAACTTTCTCTTGTCCAGTAAGCGCGTTTCTTGCTTTAATCTTCCACACATACACATCCTGTTGCGACAATTTACCACGGTAAGTTCCATCCCAACCTTTGCCTACAACATCAGTTTCGAAAATCAATTCACCCCAGCGGTTAAAGATCATGAACTCATAGTTCAATGGATCCATACCGTTTATCACAGGTAGGAAAATATCATTGATTCCGTCATTGTCAGGTGTAAAGGCATTCGGCACGTAAATTAAATACTCATCATAAATAGTAACGTACTTACAGGTATCATCAACACATCCGTTNNGCTAACAACATCCAAACAGACCAGATAATCGCCGGGCTGAACATTATTACCGAAGTAGAAACTTGGGTTCTGTTGTGTTGATGTTCCCTGACCGGCAAAATCCCAGCTGTAGGTTGCAGCGTTTGTGGATTGATTAACAAAATTTACTGTAGCATCCATAACTGTAGGCTGCATCGGTGTCCATGTGAAATCAGCAACCGGATTACCATACACACAGATGTAATTTGCAAGCATTGTATCTCCCACACAACCTTCAGGTGATGTAACAGATAATGTGACATCGTAGCAACCGGGCTGAGTGTACAAATTAGTTTGCGCACCGCAACCAGTTCCAAAATTACCATCACCAAAACTCCAGGAACAGTTACTTCCAATCTGCCCAGCAGGAGTAGTATTTGTGAAGTTCACAGATAATGGCGCACATCCGCTAAGATTATCACCTGTAAAGTTAACTTGTGGGATTTGGTAAAAAGTTACAGGTATTGTAAGTGTATCATAATGGTTACACAAATCTTTTCCAATAACCGTATATACAGTTGGTGAGCTGGTTGGAACAACCGTAATTGAACTAGTAGTATCACCGGTGCTCCATTCAAATGTATAATAGGGTGCGCCATCAAAACCAGTTGCAGTTAACGTTACACTTTGTCCTGGACAAATTTGCGAGGATAAAGGTGATACAGTAGCGTAGAATTGCGGGGTTACACCAACAGTTGTTGCAACAGGACCGGCAATACATCCATTAGCATCCTGAACTGTAACAGTAAACACAGTTTGTATTGTTGGGTTTACAACCTGGTTTTGTGTATTCACTCCGTTTGACCAGGTGTACGCATATGGAGCCGTTCCGCCTTGTGCAAGTGAAGACAAGGTCATATCTCCCTGGAAGCAAACTATTGCATCAGGAGTACCTGTCAGCTGAAGTGGTGACGGTTCATAAACCGTAACATTCGAAGTAGCCTGGCATCCTGTTGCATCAAGCACCATGATATTGTAATTACCGGCACACAATGAATTGATAACGTTTGAANNCAAAAGTTGTTCCACCATCTGTACTGTATTGAACTGCTGTTGGAGCTGTTATGGTAATTGTACCATTACATGATCCCGCACAAAGCGCATCTGCTGCAACTACATTGGTAATTACTACAGGAAGTGGTTCAGTGATAGTAAATGTTGTGTCGATCTGACATCCGTTATTATCTGTAACAATAAGGTTGTACTGACCGGCACAAACGTTGGTTGCAGTTGCTTGAGAAGAACCTGCAATACCACCCGACCAGTTAAAGTTGTATAGACCTACAACAGTTCCTCCTTGCGGGAAAGCTTGAACCTGACCATCGCAAATTCCATTACAGGTCGCATTAACAGCAGTGAAGTTTTGGAATATCAACTGTGCAGGCTGAGTAATAACGGAAGTTCCGTTAATCAAACATCCGTTCGCATCACGCACTACCAGGTTGTAGGTTCCTGCTGGCAAGAAGGAAGAAGTTGACGATGCACCAAAGNNATATGTTGGAGTTCCTCCACCTGCAGTGATTGAAATTGCACCGGTAAAGTCATTGAAGCAAATCAAGTTTGTAGAAGAAGGATTAATGGTAAGTGAAGTCGGTTCAGTAATCGTTGCTGTTTCAGTGTCCGAACATCCGTTTGCATCGGTTACAGTTATCGTGTAGGTACCGGCAGTTAATCCGGTGAAAATATTTGATGCCTGCACAGGACCACCATTCAGACTATAAGTCAAAGCACCTGTTCCACCTGTTGCATTAACATCAATACTTCCATCAGCGCTTCCATTACACAAGGCATGTGTTGGCAACGCAAAATTGATAGTTGGTGAAGCATCGTTATTGATGGTTGCTGTTGTTGTAAAAGGACAACCATTAACATCGTGAACAAGGATGTTATACGTGTTGGCAGAAAGCGAACCGAAATTATTACTTGCTTGCAAGCCTGGTGCTCCTGTAATGCTAAACTGATACGTTGGAGTACCGCCGTTTGCAGTTACAGTAAGCGAACCATTTGGTAAGCCACAAGTTGAATTTACAGTTGCAACAGTCGCAGAAACAGCTGTTGGTTCAGTAACTGATTGCGTTGTGTTAAATAAACATCCGTTATTATCCTTCACCTGCACGTTATGCGTTCCTGCACAAATATTCGAAATTACACTTCCTACCTGGAAGGTGGTTCCGTTATTGGGAGAATACAAGTACGGAGCTGTTCCACCACTTGCGTTTACCGTAATTGTACCATCACAAACACCATTACAAAGTGTTGGAGTAGATGAAGTAGTCGCGGTTAATACTGCGGGTTGGTTAACAGTTACAACCTGTGTAATTGTACAGCCTGCAGCATCACTCACTACAACATTATAGTTACCTGCTGCTAATCCAAAGAAAGAGAAGCTGGGACCAAACGTTGCTCCATTATTATTGCTGTACTGATAAGTAGGTGTTCCTCCGGAAGCAACGATCAGGAATGTTCCTGAGTTATTGCCATTACAAGTAAGGTCAGTTACATTGGCTGTAAATGCCAGCGGAGGAGCCTGATTAATAGTAATTGTTGAAACAGCAGTACATCCATTCTGGTCGCGTACCATCAGGCTATAAGTACCTGATGCAAGTCCAGTAAAATTGGGCGATGCCTGGAAAGTCGCACCATTGTCGATACTAAACTGGAATGTACCTGTTCCTCCAATTGGTGGGTTGATGGTAATTGTACCTGAAGCACCGCCATTACAGCTTACATCTGTTTTGCTGGCGTTAAAGAAAATCAAATCAGGTTCGTTTACCTGGAATGGAACAACAAATACACATAAACCTTGGTCGATCATGGTAATCGCATGCGCACCGTCGCACAAACCACCAAAGTCGCCCGAACCAAATTGTGATTGAGAGCCGTTATCAAGATCATAAGTAATTGTTCCAAATCCACCTGTTGCAGTTGTAGAAACTGTACCATCACATAAACCAGGACAAGTTGGATCAGTAGATGAATTGAACACACCATTCATTTGCTGGTCATTTACTGCAGCAAAGAATACTTCTAAACATCCGTTGGCATCTGTAACATTGAGTTCGTAGGCGCCTGCAACAAGATCAATAAAACATCCTGAAGCAACAGACATTCCTATGGTAGTATTGTTATAGGTATAAGGAGAAACACCTCCTGCAGCCTGTACACAAAATGCTCCATCATTGAATCCACAGTTAGAAGGTGTAGAACTTGTTTGTGTTACTGTAAATCCGGGAGGATCTGCCAGGAATACTTGGGTAGTGGCTGTACATCCATTCAAATCGCGAATGACCATATTGTGGAATCCGGCACATACACCAGAAAAATTTGTTGCCGCTTGAAATGCGCCACCATCAATAGAATATTGATATCCGGGTGTACCACCAGTACTTGTTGCAACATTCACCTGGCCATTACATACGCCTTCACACAAAGGGTTAATGGGTGTCCACGTTGCATTCACTGCTGTAGGTTGTGTAATTACAACGTTAGCATTTGCAAGACATCCATTCACATCACGTACTACAACGTTAATTGTACCTGCGCAAAGATTCGTTAGCACATTAGAAGCCTGGAATGTCAATCCTCCATTACTCGAGTATTGATAAGGTGGCGTTGCGTTATTGGCAGTAACCGTAATTGTTCCGTTACACTGTCCATTACAAAGTGCATTGGTAGCTACAGAAGTAAACGTTAACTGAGTTGGTTGAGTTATAGTAACCGGAACTGTTGTAGAACATCCATTCGCGTCAGCAACTACTACTGTATATGAACCTGCAGTAAGACCTGTAAAGCTATTGGAAGCCTGAGGACCGGGGCCCGGATTCAGATCGTAGGTCAATGCACCTGTACCACCCGAACCGGCAATGATTACAGCTCCGTTAACACCACCCGCACAGGAAACGTTTGTAAGTGAATTAATAGAAGCGACTGGACCGCCTTGATTACCTATAGTTACCGGAACGGTAGTCTGGCAGCCGTTCGCATCACGAATTGTGACAGTGTAACTACCGGGAGCCAATCCGGTAAATGTACCGCTTGCCTGAAATGTTGTTCCGTTGATTGAATATTGAATTGCACCTGTTCCACCGGAACCTGATGCAGTAAATGAACCGTTATTGGCACCGCACGATGCAGGGTTGGTTACCGTTATGGAACCCGTCACCGCAGTTGGAGTATTTACAGTTACGTTAATCGTAAATGTACAGTTGTTCGCATCACGAACAGTTATCACATGTGGTCCGGCACAAATTCCATTGAATACATTCGAAGCCTGGAATGCACCACCATCAATACTGTATTGCAAAGCACCTGTGCCACCCGCGGCAGTTACAGTTACAGTTCCGTTACACTGACCAACACAAAGCACAGCAGTTGCAGCAGCAGTACCGGAAATTGCCGGAGGAGCAGTTACGGTGTAGGAAGCAGTAGCAGTACAACCTGTTGCATCAGTAACAGTAACTACATACGTACCGGCACAACGTCCGGAAATTGTTTGAGTAGTAATACCCAAAGGAACACCACCTTGCGACCATGAATAAGTATAGGGAGCCTGACCTCCGGCCGGGTTTGCTGTTGCACTACCATTACACACTCCGGCACAAGCCATATTGGTTCCTGAAGCAGTAGCAGTACAACATGTTGGCCCAGGCACTATTGTAAATGTTGTTGTATTCGAACATCCCGCACCTCCCTGAGATACTGTTGCTGTGTAATTTCCGGGAGGAAGATTATTGAAAACACCGGTTGCATTTGAAGATGTCACTGGACCGGTAATGCTATATGTAAAAGGAGGAGTTCCACCTACTGCTGTTACTGTTGCAGTAGCAGTATTCATTCCTAAACAAGGCGCAGTTGTTGTGGCAACTGTAGGCACCCCTGGTCCATTCACAACCACTGTAACGTTTGCAGTAGCAGTATCATTGATACCATTTGTATAGTGAACAGTAAACGTTGTCGTTGTCGTTACGTTTGTCGTTACGTTGGCTGAGTTAGGCGCTCCGGCTACGTGAGTCCAGTCGTAGTAATATGGATTACAAGGATTAGAAGTAATTACAACTTCATCAATTCCCCAGTGGTCACAACATGTACCCGATGAACCGGATTGGAACCATTGAATAATGGTGTGGTTGGTCATCGCGCCTGCAGGAATTGTGAAGCAATAGTTTTGCCATGTCGTAAATGCAGTATTTCCACTTATACTCGGAGTGGTTGTGCCGGGATTATTGGCAATGATTGTACCATTTGGATGAAAATAAGCCATCGAAGTAAAGGACTGACCACAATTCGTAGAATACTGAAGATTCACTCCTTCGTTTGGTAAATCCGGACCTTCACATGGACTCGCTGCTCCTTNNAGCGTAAATTGAAACAGATTTGTCCACCACAGGTCAAATCAAGTTGAGATGTTTGAAGCGTACGGGGCGCTGCAGTTGTAGCTCCCATCCACATGTGGGCACCGGTACCGGCAGGACCATTTCCGCACGGATTATTAAATTGACCTGCAGGTGAAACCGACCAACCGGGACCAGGAGTTCCCGAATTAAAATTACTTCCTAACTGTACCGTTGTTGAATTACCAACAGCTGAAAGGTTCACGTTTCCACCACCACAAGGAAGGTTTATAATATTGGATGCGGCTGTAACAGTTGCATTGGTTATTCCTGAACCGGGACATGGTGGACAGGTAGAACATCCACCGCAGTCTACACCGGCTTCCTGACCATTTTGAATTCCATCTGTACAGGTTGGTCCGGTCACACAAGAAATTCCAATAGAAAATCCAGCAGCAGTTACAGAACCATCTGAAGTAAATCGAATCGTAACACAACCATTAGCTGCCTGTGAAACAACAGTACTGGGATTTGGCATGGCGGTTCCTGAAACAGGACCTACCAATATTGGTCCTCCGGTACCTGTACCTGAAAACAAAGTCAGGTAATCGAAATTTGCTTCCGTATTAAAAGAAGTAATATTTAATTGAATCATTTGTCCGGGGGTACTTGGACAAATCGTTACAACAAAATTCTGGCTATTACCATAGGCTCCGCCTGAACCACCAGAGTCAAAAAAGGTACCTGAACAGGTATTTATTGTGGCGTTATTTCCTGCTGGGGCTGTACCCATGGTGTAGGTCTGGCCAATTGCATGAATTCCCCCGAACAGGAGAGAAACAAGCAGTAGAAGTAGGTGCTTTTTCATAAGGCGTTCTGTTAGGGGATTATTCGCTAATTGGTGTAACAATAATATTGTTGATCTCAAACTTGGTCAAAAGATCAGGTGTTTGAAATGCATTGAACTTTACAAAAATTTTGAGTGAGGAATCACCTGTTTCATCGCATTTTCCCTCAGTGGTGCCGTTGGCTGCTACCTTTATCTGCTTTTTCGATTCACCGTTAGGATCACTGGTACAAAGTCCACAATGACCGTTGTACCAAAGCAGCTGTTCGTATTCAACGTAAACAGGCATACCCAATGTGTTTTCGAATTTCAGCAATACATACTGCGCATCCGGAGCGATGTTAAAATCACAATCTACATATTGGTAGTAGACTTTGATGCCCTTTTCAGCTTTGAGAAAAGTCCAATCGGCTTTTTTGTTATCCTGAGCATTCACAGAGAATGCAACGAAAACAAACAGGAGTAGTAAAAAATTGCGCATAGTATTGGTTTTGATGAAAGACGGAGAATCTATTATANNTATAGGTTGCCTGAAAATAAGGGTAAAACAAATTAATTGTAGTGCTTCTACGATTCTCTTATCCGGCAGGTTTCATAGGAGGATTTAAACCTCACTGTTTTTCAATCAATTACAAGAGGATCAAATTCCAACCCGTTATTTTGTAACCATTTATGGGCAAGTTATTTTTCCGATTTGAGGGGGTAGCCCCTCATCAATTCAAATGTAGTATGCAGGCAGAATATACCGCTGTCCTGCTGGTCAATCGATAAATCATGAACGTGTTGCTCCATGTTTCAAATGATTGAGAAAAATCCCCGCGAAATAAAGTTTCAACTATTTTTCTGCCGTCCATTAGAAATACCTCGAGGGCTAATTGTTCGTCATTTGGATTGGAAATAGTCAATAACCCTTTATGAAATCTGACTTCAATTTTTTCAGAGAAATAATCCAAAACTATTTGTGCTTCCATTCGTGTCGCCCCATCGAAATCAACCTGAAATAAACGATAGAACACTTGACCATTTCTCAACTGGTCATCTATTACGGAATAAATGTTTGGAAAAGAAGAATTACCGGCACCTGTAACTCTGACTAATTCAGAAAAATCATTGCCATTTTCGGAATAATCAATAATGAAAAAATGGTTGTTATGTTCTGTTGCAGTTGACCAGTTTAAATTTCCCTTTCCGTTATTAACACTCCCAATGAAGTACAACAATTCAACGGGCAATGGATTACTTGCGCAAACAACATCAACAAAATTTGTTGTATTGTATGCACGCCCTCTTGCAACATCAAAACTATTCCCGTTAATATTATCCGTACCAAATCGATAGGCATAAACACGATAGCAATAGGTTCCATTGTCGTTTGCAGATAAATCGGTGTACGAATGAGTAGCTGATGAAGTATTGTCTACATAAGCAATCACTTCTCCTCCACCGGCAATTGTGGCGCCAACAGTATACGTAGTTCCATCAACTGGTGTTCCGAATACACCAACACTGCTCCGAACAACCATGTAGCCCGTTGTATTATCTCCAGGAACAGGATCGGTTGCAGAATTCCAGGTGAAAGTGAGCGCTGCTGTAGGATAGGTTGGTGAAGTTGATGCGGAAACAGTTTGTGCTGTCATTTGCGGTCCGCGGAGGGAACGCCAGAAAGTAGAATTGGGAGTTGAAGTCCCACCACAAAAGTTGGGTAGTCCAAATGTCAGATTGGTACTGTTGCGAGTCGTCCAGGTTGTACCGTCCTGTGGACTATCAGTACCATATTCACTCAACGAATTGCCCGGACAAACAAAAATTGCGTCACCTGAACTAGCACTATTCTGATGATTTAATTTCGGTCCTGTAATTGCTGTCCAATCCGGTCCCGATGTTGACCTATGAGACAAAGCGTGAATATGAGTGGAAGAGGCATTCCTCAACTGAACAATGTCGCCAGTCCCTCCTATCGACATTGATGACCCGGAACTAAATGTTCCACCAGAAAAATAAGTGGAATTCTCCACCGCAAGCATCAAAAATCCATCCGATGGATTAATATCGACCGGGTTTGGCGATCCACCCGAATTATTTGTTCGATGAAATAAAATTATAACTGTTCCTGCACGAAGATTTTGCCAAAAGGCTATGCTTCGGAAGGTGATTGCAGTTTGCCATGCTCCCTGACTTCCCCCATTATCTCTAATTGTCCAACTTCTCATATCAACATTATCATCAATGACCAACAATTCAGTCCATTCATCCCCTTCATTTGCTGCATTAAAATATTGCGACACCACCACGCTCTGCGCCTTTACATACCCACCACTCAGCAAAAAAACCAATGCGAAAAAAAAGACCAGCACAAAAAATCGAAATAGTTTGCGCTGCACATCCTGTACAGTATCACAATCGCTAAAAAGAACTTGAAACATTCGCTCCATAATCAATTTCGAATTAATGTAATCGTGCCTGAATAGACCTTTGTATCCCCTGAAACAGATACTACTTTCACTATATAATAATAAACCCCTTCGGCAGCTTCACTCTCTAAAAATTCACCGTCCCAGTCCGTTTGTTTGGCATCATAAAAAAGAAGTGATACACCCCACCGGTTGAAAATTTCAATCTCCAATACACTGTAATTGTAACTCAGAATTTTAAAGCGATCATTCTGTCCGTCGCCATTTGGTGAAAAAACATTGGGAATAAAAAGATAAAGCGAATCCTCTATCAATTCCTGAGCATAAACCCAAACAGTATCTACTGCAATACAACCATTGGGTGATGTTGCAATAAGTACAACACTAAAAGTTCCGGTTTCAGAGAACGTTTCCGAATATACTGCACCACTACCCGATCCTCCGGTATTGCTTATCCATGCGAAGCTTGCACCGGGAGAATTTGTTGCTATGAAATTGCCTGCAAGGGGAACATTTCCGGAAAGAGAACTTGGTGAAATGGACGCAACAACCGTTTCAACCAGAACCAATACCGGTCCGTCTGTTACTGTACCACATGCATTACTTACGCTAACAGAATAATTACCGGTAGTGCTAACAGAAATAGAATTTCCGGTAACTCCATTACTCCAGGTAAGAACTCCTGTTCCGGTAGCTTGCAAGGTTGCTGACTGACCACTGCACAAAATAATTGTATCTGAAGAAGTAATTTGAACAGTTGGAAATTCCAAAAGAGAAATGATCAACGTATCAGAAACACTGCATCCGGAAATTGAAACAATATATATAACAGTATCAGAGCCTGAAGCAGCCAATGCGGGATCATACAATCCTGTTGCTGGATTTGTAATTGCAGAACCCGACCAAACACCACCCGATGGCGTTGCTGTTAGATTTAAGACAAATGCGTTTTCACAGATAGCTCCGGGATCATTGATTTGAGCAGCTCCCACATCGATAACAGTTATGCTTTGAACTGAAGATGCTGAACACCCATTGCCATCTGTAAACTGGTAAGTAATAAAATGTGTACTGCTACCTGCTGCTGAGGGATCAAACATTGTTCCGCTTACTCCTGTACCAGAAAACACACCTCCGACGGGAGAAGCAATAAGAGACAATGGCGAATCATTAATGCAAATGGATGGAGACAACGAAAAGGAAACAAGCGGATTGGAAAACACTTCTACTTCCACACTGTCGAAAACTGTTCCGCAAACGTTTGTTGAGCTCAGATAAACCATTCCGGAAACAGAAACGGAAATGGAAGAAGCAACAGCTCCCGTTGACCAACTGAAAGATGAAACTCCACCGGCAGATAAATTCACTGCGCCCCCGTTGCAAAAACTTAAAGATCCATTTACCAGAATTTCTGGTTGTGGTAAGGGAGTAAGGTGAATAAGAACTGAGTCCTTTACCGGAAGGGAACATGTTCCGGAAACCAGAACATAGAGATAGAAATTTACTGCATCAGATGCAGAAACAATATATGAAGCAGACAAGGATGAAGCATTCATAAAAACTCCGTTACCCCCGGTCCATTGTATCCCTTGAGAAAAACCGTCCACTATTGCGTTGATAGTAAGTGTATCGCCAAAACAAGCATTAATTTGTGTCAATGAAATGTCAAGTGTTGTAGAAACAAAAGGCGCCGTACACCCCTCATTGACATAAGTGGGAGTACCTAAAAAATTAAAATCAACTCTTGATCCATCATTTAGGGCTGCTGCTCCGCCATAGGTTCCGGATTGGTTGACTAAAAGTGTACGATCGTAGGCAACGATATCTGAACAAACCGGACTTGAAACACCAATGGAAAGGGTTCGAAGGCTCGATGCTCCGGTTGGTGCTGCAGTGGCAGTTCCTGAATTATTGTGGTTGGCAAAATGTCCCTGGAAATTTCCCGGATTCTGAAAGATCACATACAGCGTATCCTGTAACCCGGCAAAAGAATTCGCTCCGGTACACATATCGGTACTGGTGATCAATAATACACGCTTACCTGCAGGAATAATTCCACCCGGAGGTTCCATCAAACGTCCACACGGAGATTGTACAGTAGACTGAAGCGTAGCAACAAGAAAAGCAGTTGTTGCATTTGGTGTTGCTATACCCAAGAATGAATTGTTCGGCCAGGTTACGGTAAGGCTTCCAATTGGAATTGGTGAAGGGCCGACAATGAACCGTACCATTTCGTTTTTCCCTTCGCAACTGCAATTCGAACTGGCAGCAGAGGTACACCCTGATCCCGGAACACAGGCATCAACCAGAATGCTTTCAATTTCCAGACATTGTGTTGGAACTTGTGCATTAACTATACCGAAGAAAAAAATTATCCAAGAAAAAAAAAGAGTCCGCATGCAAGTAGTTTTTGTAGCGGTTTCGGACATCACTTTCGTGATCCTGTAGGATGTTCGCAGTGCAATATTAGTCCTTGAATGTTTCGCCGATCTTAAGCCAGAGTTATTTTCATTTAGACGATTTAAATGCTGATTTTCAGTCTCTGACTTTTTAATAGATTGAGATTCAGCCTGCCGAAAAGTTAATTTTTCACCCCAATCAGCTGCGTGAGTAAATCCGTTATTCTCATATTAATCGTTTTTATTACACCACTTTTACAGTTCGGTCCTTTTGATGAAATGGATAACGTATTTTTGATCCATGCAAACCAATGATCCTGCCTCTCTTGCTGCCCGATTTATTCAAAATTCTTCCCGACATCTTTTTCTCACCGGAAAAGCCGGAACCGGAAAGACTACATTTCTCAAACGAATCATTGAACAAACGCATAAGAAAGCAGTAATTGCTGCACCTACAGGAATAGCCGCAATCAATGCCGGAGGTGTAACATTGCATTCCCTCTTTCAATTGCCCTTTGGTGCTTTTTCGCCGGAAAAAATCGGATTTGAAGCTGCCGGCGATCGATTCAGGATTAACACACCGGACACCTTATTGCGCAACATGCGTATGGCAGAGCGCAAACGCAAACTATTGCGCGAAATTGAACTACTTATCATCGATGAAGTGAGTATGCTGAGAGCAGATTTGCTGGACGCTATCGATCTTCTATTGAAAAACATCCGTCGCAACCAACAATCTTTCGGCGGGGTACAGGTGCTTTTTATAGGAGACCTTCTGCAATTACCTCCAGTAATAAAAAATGAAGAATGGACTATTTTAAGGCAATTCTACACAAGCATGTTCTTCTTCGATGCGCAAGTACTCCGGAATGATCCACCGGTTTATATTNNATTGAACTCGAAAAAATATACAGGCAGGATGATGAAATATTCATCAACTTATTGAATCACCTCCGGAATGATCAACTTACAGACGAAGACATTCAATTGCTGAATTCGTATTACAAATCGGAATTTCGTCCGCACCCAAGCGAACTTTTTATCACACTTACCACACATAATCAGAAAGCCGATAATCTGAACAAAAGCTATCTGGAATCCCTGGAAGGAGAATCGTTTTTTTACTCTGCGGAAGTGAAAGAAGAATTTCCCGAAAATTCTTATCCCATCGATTCCCGAATTGAGCTGAAAAAAGGTGCGCAGATTATGTTCATCAAAAATGACCCAACCGGTCAGCAACGCTTCTTCAACGGAATGATTGCCACCGTTGATCAACTAAGCGAAGGACACGTATACGTAAAAACGGATAACGAACGATTAAAAGTTGATCCCTACGAATGGGAAAACGTTAAGTTCGAAGTGAATGAAGGGACCGGAGAAGTAACAGAAAAAGTAATTGGAACGTTCACCCAATTACCCATCCGGTTGGCATGGGCAATTACAGTACATAAAAGTCAGGGACTCACCTTCACGAAAGCGATAATAGATCCGCAAGACGCATTTGCACCCGGACAGGTTTATGTTGCCATGTCAAGATTACGCTCACTCGATGGATTGGTCTTAACCTCTCCTGTTCGGCAAAACGGTATCCGACAGGATCATAATGTAAAACAGTTTGCAGAAAAGAAAAAAGCACATGATGAATTGAATCAACTTATTTCATCTGAAACGGCTAATTATCTGCGTCACTATCTGAACCAGTCCTTCGAATTAAAACCACTGTTAAAATCAATCGAAAAACTACCTGTCACAGAAGCTGAAGAGGAATCCCGCTCAGTTCGGTTAAGAGATAAAGACTGGTTGAAGGAATTATTTTCAAGATTTCAACCGTTGGCTGAATCTGGAGAAAAATTTCAAAGGCAGATTGGACATGTACTCCACGAAAAAAAAGAAGATTACCTGACTTTTCTTTTTGAAAGATTATCGGCTGCAGGCAATTACTTTTTGCCTCTGCTCAGAGAAATTTCAACTGAGATCATTATTCATCTTGCCGTTGTAAAACAAGCTAAGCGATCAAAAACTTATTTCCTTGACCTCTTTGAGATCGAGTCAGAAATCTTTCGTTCGCTCAAACACATTGAAAAATCCATTGCACTTGTAAATGCGATAAATAACAATCGTGAATTAACGAAAGAAGAAATCGTGCCCGGCGAAGAAGATAAAAAGCGTGAACGGATGATCAGGGAACTTCAATCGAACACCTCAGACTTTGATGAAGACGAAGTGTTTGTTCCTGTCAGAAAAAAGAAAACCAAAAAATCTACTACGCCGAAAGAAGCAAAACCACTCACCAGAGAAACGAGTTTTGAGCTCTTTAAATCCGGAAAAACAATTTCAGAAATTGCTTCGATCAGAAATCTTGCAGAAACAACAATTGCCAGTCACCTTGCCACCTATATCAAAACCGGAGAGATAAAAATCAAATCACTGATGGATCCCGAGAAAATTGAGGCTATTGCAAATTGTATTGCAGAACTTGAAACCACCTCACTTACTCCAGTTCGGGAAAAACTCGGCGAATCATTTTCGTATCAGGAAATACGCTTTGTAATGAATTGGATGGAACGAAATGAAGGAGTGGAATAATTCAAAAAAATAAGATTTTACTCAAGTCATTTCTTCTTGAAATTCCCACCTTTTGATTTTGGTTTTCCATATTTGAGCTTGTGCTTCTGCTCACGTGTCATGTGCATATTCACCTTCATATTCTTCGCTTTTTTCTCATGAAAAGCTGCTCCGCTAACAGTATCTTCAACCAAGGGGTTCTTCATTCGAATTACCGGCTTATCAAACTCGGTTACTACTGGTGAAAATTCAATTTCATCCGGCAAGGGTACAAACTGAAATGAAATCCCGGTAAAATCTTCAATGTCCTGCATTCGATCGTGCTGACTGATCAATGAAATGGCAACACCACTTTTTCCGGCGCGACCGGTTCGTCCAATACGGTGAACATAATCTTCGGCTTGTTCAGAGAGATCAAAATTCACCACATGGGTTACATCTTCAATATCCACTCCACGACCTGCCAAATCAGTGGCAATTAGCACCTTGAATTTTCCATCTGCAAACTCTTCCAATAAACGAAAACGGGTATTCTGTGCACGGTTAGAGTGAAGCATTCCAATCATCTCTTCAATTCGTGCGCTCAAACGTTCATGCAGGTATTCGGCCATGCGAATGGTAGATACAAAAACCAACACCTTTCGCATACTGCCGTCGGTACGTAACAAGTGTTCAAGCAAATCTATTTTCGTGGTAAAATTCGGGACTTTATACGCAATTGCCTCAACTGTTCCCGCAGGAGCTGATGCGGGGCCTGCCTCTACCCTATCCAACCCAAAATAATGTTCATCCAGAAATTCTGAAATATCATCCGTAATGGTTGCAGAGAAAAGCAAATTCTGCCTGCGCTTTGGTAATGAATCAAAAATCCGAAGAAGTTGCGGACGAAATCCTTGCCCGAACATTTCATCCATCTCGTCAATAACAAGATGTTTTACATTCTTCAATTTCAGATTCCCTGTCGTTACCAGATCGATCAATCTTCCGGGTGTGGCAACCAAAAGATCAACACCAACAGCCAGCATTTCTTTCTGAGTATTGATACTTGCACCACCGTAAATACCAACTATCCGAATAGCGTTGTGTGCAGCAAGCTTGCGTGCCTGCTCTTCAACCTGAATAACCAACTCACGGGTGGGGACCAAAACGACCATGGTCGGATGTGGTTCCTTGGTGAACTTCCAGAGATTGAAAAGGGGTAACAAATATGCCAACGTTTTCCCTGTACCGGTCTGGGCAATTCCAACCATGCTTCTCCCTGCCATAATAGGTGAAAAACATTTCTCCTGGATAGGAGTTGGGACAGAAAAACCCATATCNNGATATTGTAGTCGGAAAACAAAGCTGAAGACATAATACTGCAAAAGTAGTCAATTCCAACCACAGAACGGTAATTCCACATTAAGACAGCTTCAGAGGCTGACTTTCATCACTAAACACAAAAAAACACAAACACAGATACCTCAAATTGTATATTTGACCCAATGATGTTTACGATGAAAAAAAGTTTGATTGTATTGTGCTCTGTCATTCTTGTGGCATGCTCCAAAAATGAAAAAACAACTACTCCGGTTGTTGAAGACATTACTGAATCTGTTTATGCATCAGGCTCACTTAAAACAATGAATCAATACTCCGTTTTCCCTGTGGTGAACGGAACAATCAAATCGATTCATGTGGAAAGCGGCGACACTATTAGCGAAGGAGATACACTTTTTGTGCTTGCAAATGATGCGTCTCGCCTTAATACAGAAAACGCTCAGTTGGCAGCTGATTTTTACGATTATTCATCCAACACTTCCAAACTCGATGAACTGAAGTCTGCAATAGAAATTGCAAAAGAGCGAATGAATAACGATTCAGTGCAGTATATCCGTCAAAAAAATCTTTGGTCACAACAAGTTGGTTCCAAATCCGAACTCGAAAACCGGGAACTCGCCTATAAAAATTCAATCAATCAATACCGATCTGCCATTCTTCGTTATAATGATCTGAAAAAACAAATTCAGTTCAACTCTCTTCAAAGCAAAAAAAATCTCGAGATCAGCAAAAAAGGACAAGGAGATTTTATTGTCCGTAGCGAGATCAATGGGAAAGTTTACAGCATTCAGAAAAACAAGGGAGAAATGGTAGGGCCTCAAACTGCCTTAGCTATTGTTGGTGATGCCAATGATTTCATTATTGAACTTCAGGTTGATGAATATGATATTGTAAAAATTAAAAAGGGACAAACCGTTTTAATAACAATGGATAGTTATAAGGGAGAGTCGTTTGAAGCTATAGTTCACCGCATCGATCCGATCATGAATGAACGCACACGTACTTTTTTGGTTGAGGCCGTTTTCACAAAGCGACCTGCAACACTTTACCCGCATCTTTCTCTTGAAGCGAATATTGTAATTAATACCAGACAAGCAATCCTTACCATCCCGCGCGAATGTTTGATAGACAATGAATACGTGATTAAAAAAGGCGGAGAAAAGGTAAAAGTTGTTACAGGATTAATGGATTACCGAAAGGTGGAAATCCTGAGCGGCATTACAGAAAAAGACTTAATTGTTATCCCTGAGGAATGAAATTTGCCTTGATCTTCGATATCGCCCGTTCATTGATGCTGGCACGATTCAGACAAACGCTTATTGCTGCAATTGGTGTCACTTTTTCCATCACCATGTTCATTGCGCTTTTAGGTTTCATGAATGGCTTAAACTCCCTGCTCGACGGATTAATTCTGAACAGAACACCACACATTCGACTTTACAATGAAATCAAACCCAACGAAAAACAACCATTGTTGTTATCTGAAGAATTCAGGAATTCATACCCGTTTATCCATTCCATAAAACCCAGTGGAGGACGAATTGAGATTCACAATGCATTGGCCATAATGGCTGAATTAAAAAAAGACAATCGCATTTTAGGTGTAAGTCCAAAAATAGTTTCACAGGTCTTTTTCAACTCCGGATCCGTTGACATCACCGGTGTCATCAATGGTGTCGACATTGATCAGGAGACCAGACTATATGCATTCAACGATTATGTAATCGATGGCAAATCATCCGATTTAAAACTCGTTCCAAACAGCATCATTCTTGGTAAAGCAGCTGCACAAACCATGATGCTGAATATTGGAGACCTGGTGCAGGTTACCACACCAACAGGTGAACGAATGCAATTAAAAATCGTTGCTTTTTTCCAGTCCGGATTGCAGGAATTGGATAAAACACAGAGTTATGCCTCCATTTCTACCACACAGAAATTAATGGGGAAATCGAACAACTACATTTCCGAAATACAGATCAAACTTCACGACATGAACAAAGCGCCCGCTTTGGCAAAACAATTCGCGGAGATTTTCAATGTTCAGGCAACAGACATCCAAACTGCAAATTCACAATTTGAAACCGGTTCTTCGGTTCGTTCCATTATAAGCTATGCAGTGGGAATAACCTTACTTATTGTAGCAGGCTTCGGAATTTATAATATTCTGAACATGATGATCTACGAAAAACTCGATACAATTGCTATTCTCAAAGCAACCGGATTTTCCGGAAAAGATGTCAACCGGATTTTTATTACAATCGCACTTACCATCGGTATTTTTGGCGCTGTTTTCGGATTATTACTGGGTTATTTATCGTCCTACGGAATTGATCAGATCCCCTTCGAAACAGAGGCACTACCAACTATTAAAACGTATCCCGTTGCATACAACATCAGTTTTTATGTGATTGGCGGAGTATTTGCCTTGGTCACCACCTATCTCGCCGGTTTTTTTCCGGCACGAAAAGCAGGCAGAGTCGATCCTGTTGTAATTATCAGAGGAAAATAAAATGGAAACTCCGGCACTTGCAGCTAAAAATATTGTGAAATACTTCAGCGATCCTGTTACGGTAAAGGTGCTGAATGATGTTTCCTTTTCCGTTAACAGAGGTGAATTCGTTTCCGTAATCGGAAAATCCGGTTGTGGAAAATCAACCTTGCTCTATATCCTATCCACAATGGATACCGAATACCAGGGCGAATTATACATTGATGGGGAAAACATGAAACTAAAAGACCACTCACAACTTGCAGATGTACGCAATGAAAAAATCGGTTTTGTCTTTCAGTTTCATTATTTGCTCAATGAATTCAGTGTGCTCAAAAATGTAATGCTACCGGCTTTAAAACTTGCTCGATTAAGCCATGAAGAAATAGAGTTTAAGGCAATGGAAAAACTTAAACTTCTTGGAATAGAAAACGAGGCGCGTAAAAAAGCAAATCAACTTTCAGGCGGACAAAAACAACGCGTTGCCATTGCACGTGCGCTCATCAACGATCCGCTTATCATTATGGGGGACGAGCCAACAGGTAATCTCGATAAGAAAAACAGTGATATCGTTTTCGATATCTTTAAGCAACTGGCTTCAGAAATGAAACAAACACTCCTCATCGTAACCCACGATCAGGAATTTGCCAATAAAACAGACCGCATCATCGAAATGGAAGACGGTGCCATCATTCGGCAATAGGTTATTTCTTCTTTACCGTTTTCTTCTTCTTGTCAGGAGCCTGAGTCAGCGCAGAAGCAGCTACACTTTTTACAGCTTTACTTGTTTTCTTGCTTTTAAGCAGCTTTCCGGCCTTGCTAGCCACTGTTTTGGATGTTTTCTCGTTGCTTGCCATAATAATCGATTTTAGACCCAATTTAAGGCCAAATCCGGGCTTCCGGGCTGACATCCATCATCAGACCATCCTCATTTGTATGATTCCTATCTGTATTGCAGAAAATATGCGCAAAAAAAAGCCCCGGAGTTCCGGGGCTTTTAGGATATTCTGAATTTGAATAATTAGTCTTCAAGTTCAACCTCGCGGATTTTCTCCTTAAGGACTTTATTCTGGTAGTCATCCTGAGAATACACCAGTGCTTTCTGGAACGAACGGGTACCTGTTCCGCAAGGGATAAGGTGTCCAACAATTACGTTTTCTTTCAATCCAAGCAGGTAATCTTCTTTTCCGTTTACAGCAGCTTCGTTGAGGACTTTTGTAGTCTCCTGGAAAGATGCAGCAGAAATGAAGCTGTCGGTTTGAAGTGATGCACGGGTAATACCCTGAAGTACCGGAATAGATGTAGCAGGTTGAGCATCGCGAGCTTCTACAAGACGCATATCCTTACGCTTCAGCATCGAGTTCTCATCACGTAACTTACGCGCAGTGATAATCTGACCGGCTTTAAGGTTTGCAGAATCTCCGGATTCAACAACCACCTTTTTACCAAAGAGTGAATCGTTTTCTTCCATGAAATCAATCTTGCTGGCATACTGTCCCTCAAGGAAACGAGTATCACCCGGCTCAATGATATCAACTTTACGCATCATCTGACGAACGATCACTTCAAAGTGCTTATCGTTGATCTTCACACCCTGCAGACGATATACTTCCTGAACTTCGTTTACAAGATACTCCTGAACTTTTGTCGGACCTTCAATCGCAAGGATATCACCAGGGCTGATTGCTCCGTCTGAAAGTGATTGTCCTGCGCGAACGTAGTCGTTCTCCTGAACAAGAATGTGACGTGAAAGAGGAACCAAATAGCGGCGAACTTCACCTGTACGGCTCTCAACGGCAATCTCACGGTTACCACGTTTGATCTTTCCAAAGCTTACCACACCATCAATCTCGGCAACAACCGCAGGATTGGATGGATTACGTGCTTCAAAAAGTTCAGTTACACGTGGAAGACCACCTGTGATGTCACCGGTTTTTCCGGACATACGAGGAATCTTCGCAAGAATTTCACCGGCAGTAACCATCTTGTTTTCATCCACAGAAATGTGTGCGCCAACAGGAAGGTTATATACTTTGAGTTCTTCTCCTGATTTCACATCAACGATTTGAATCGAAGGAACTTTTTTCTTATCGCGAGATTCAGTAATTACCTTCTCACGGAAGCCGGTTTGTTCATCGACCTCTTCGCGGAATGTAATACCTTCTTCGATATCGCCATACTTCAACGCACCGTTGATCTCAGAAAGAATTACCGCGTTGTATGGATCCCAACGACAAATCAATGCGCCTTTTTCAAGCTTATCGCCATTCTTAACGTACACGTAAGAACCGTATGGAATATTCGCTGTTTGTAAAACAATACCGGTATTGGTATCAAGCACACGGAGCTCACCGGAACGTCCGAGAACAACATCAACAGGATTGCCTTCAGAATCTTGTTTTGCTACAGTACGCAATTCTTCGAATTCAATTCGACCTGCGTATTTCGCTTTGATATCCGACTCATCTGCAATATTCGATGCTGTACCTCCAACGTGGAATGTACGGAGTGTAAGCTGGGTACCCGGTTCACCAATTGATTGTGCAGCAATAACACCAACGGCTTCACCCATCTGCACCATACGACCGGTTGCGAGGTTACGACCATAGCATTTTGCACAAACACCACGCTTCAATTCGCAGGTAAGTACCGAACGGATTTCAACTTCTTCAATTGGAGATTCTTCAATTTTACGAGCGATAGATTCTGTAATCTCTTCACCTGCATTGATGAGTAATTCACCTGTTTGCGGATGGTAAACATCATGAACTGAAGTACGACCAAGAATACGATCGTTAAGTGATTCCACAACTTCATCATTCTTGCGAAGTGATGTAGCAATCAAACCACGAAGTGTACCACAATCGTCAGCATTGATGATTACATCCTGTGCAACGTCAACCAGACGACGTGTGAGGTATCCGGCATCAGCTGTTTTAAGAGCGGTATCTGCAAGACCTTTACGAGCACCGTGNNAGCTGACGAATCTGCTCTTTAGAACCACGCGCTCCTGAGTCGAACATCATGTAAATACTGTTGAATCCCTGACGGTGATTCTTCAGTTTCTCCATGAGGATATGAGTCAAACGAGAGTTGGTATGCGTCCAGATATCAATGATCTGGTTGTAACGCTCGTTGTTGGTGAT
>DEHO01000029.1 GCA_002351955.1 Flavobacteriales bacterium UBA2798 | reverse complement strand
AGCCCCCATCCCGACCTTAACGCCATTCGATCGGCCATCAGTGAGAATCGAAACTATGAAGTAAGTTCCAGATTGATCAGCGATTTTAATGAGCCCATAAACAATTACAATCTCATTATTCTCCATCAATTACCATCCCTTACAAATAACGCAAAGGCTATTCTCGATCAAAGTGNNTTACCATTAGTAATAACCGCGGAACAACCGGACTGGCCGCCGGCAGTTTTAATACCGGATTCAGTCTTTTCCAAATCGAAGAGAAAGGTGCACGTCAATTTTTGCGTTATCCCCCACTTCAAATTCCTTTTGGCGAATGGAAAAGTTCACAGGCCTGTGAGGTATTATTTAACCAGCGCATTGGAACTGTGGAAACCCAATTCCCACTTGTGTTCTTCAATAAAGAGACAAGAAGAAAATTCGGCGTAATTGCAGGTGAAGGTGTCTGGAGATGGAAAATGGCAGATTTTGCGCAGAATGAAAACAACGATAATTTTAACNNCAAAAAAGCATTCAATACCTTGCATCGCGCGAAAACAAAAGTTTTTTCCGTGTTTTTGCCCAAAACGAGTATCCGGAGAGTGAAAATATCCTCATTAACGCTGAACTGTACAACAAAAGCTACGAGTTGATCAACGAACCTGAAGTTGAGATTATCATTTCTAATGAAGAGAAAAAGGATTTCAGGTACATTTTCAGCAGAACGGCAACAGCCTATCGACTGGATGCCGGTAAATTACCTGCCGGTCAATACCGTTACACAGCCAAAACCGAATTCAATAGTGCAAAATACGAGGTTAGCGGGGAGTTCAGTATTACTCCGGTAATGCTTGAATTAGCAAAATCAGTTGCCGATCACCAATTACTTGCTGCACTTGCTTTCCAAACCAAAGGCGAAATGATCCATCCAAATGACATTCGCTCATTACCGGAAAAGATCGGGAGCCAGGAAGATATTGTCGAGGTTGTGTTTCCTGAGCGCCGATTGGATGATCTGTTGCATTTCAGATGGATTTTCTTCCTGATCCTGGCCCTGCTCACTTTGGAGTGGTTTATTCGCAGATGGTCGGGAGCCTATTGATTTTCCAATTATGAAATCCAGACTGATTCTTGCCTTGCTGTTCCTCCTGCTTGATTTTTCAGGATCAGCACAATCATTCCGACTGCCCGATAGTTGGGAACCTCAAGATGTATTATTGGTCAAAACAAAAGGGAGTCATACCGGATCTCAAACAACAATCCGGTTTCAATCCGATCAATGTACTTATGAGGAAAATCTGGAAGGTAAGAGCATTACTATTCCCTTTCAAATGCACCCAAAAACATTTGAAGCACTTCTATTTTATCTTAAAGACAGAAAGTTTAATGAATTGAAATTCAAAAAATTAAAAACTATCACTTACGACAAAAATTCAAGTATCATCTATTGGCTAAGAGGTGGAAAGCAGCTCTTCCGGATTGGTTATGATGCGGATATTGAAGTCCACCGGAACTCAGAAAAAAGGTTCAATATGATCCTGCTTCACCTGATTCAATTAGCANNTTTTACCATTCATTCCTCAGTAAAAGAATCCATGTTGGACCTCAACTACCGCATCGATGGTAGTGGTCAGCGTGCATGGTTTGGAAATAGTCAGATACCAAACATGATCAGTTTAATGCTGTTTCGGGTAAGGTACAGTTTTCACTTTGCTTTGTTGGACGGTGCAAAGGGACTCAATGGCGAAAACCCGGGCACAATCTGGACCTTATTTGAACCGGATATTGCCAATCACACCGAATTTGAAATTCTGCTTGAAAGGAGGAGATTGGTTGTTCGCCCACTGTAAACTATTAATTCTGCAGAATAGCAGAGCTAAATGTTATCCCAATTTTTCTTCAACCCAGCTTTTTGCCAGGTCAAATTGTTCTTCGGGACTCAACATTGTATTATCGATGATCCGGGCATCAATAGCCTGAACCAGTGGATTTTCTTTACGGTGGGTATCTTCAAAATCGCGACTTGAAATATTCTCGATTACCTCGTCCATACTCACTTTAGCACCTTTAGCCTTTAATTCTTCATATCGCCTTCGCGCTCTGGTTTCTTTGTCGGCAGTCATGAAAATCTTTAATTCAGCATGCGGAAAAACGGCCGTACCAATATCACGACCATCCATAACAACACCCTTTTCCTGCCCCATGGATTGTTGCAGGGCGACCAATTTTACTCTGACTTCTTTGATCAGGCTAACTAGTGAAACATACCGAGAAACTTCCATTCCTCGGATTTCCTGTTCAACGTTTTCATTGTTAAGAAAGGTTTCAGACCGCTGATTTTCATGATTGAACCTGAAGCGAATATCAATATCATCCAAACACTCGATCAATTGATCCTTCATCACGAAATTATCCTTTACCATTCCCTGACGAAGACAAAAAAGCGTAACTGCCCTGTACATTGCACCTGAGTCAACATACACAAATCCAAAATGCCTGGCCAGTTGTTTAGCCATGGTACTTTTCCCACAAGAGGAATATCCGTCGATTGCGATGTTAATTTTTTTCAAGCAAGAGCAAAGATAATTCTTCGCGGCAATATCACCTGAATTCGTTCAGGTTGAATGCAATTGTAATGTGGTTGGATAATCCCGCCTGATTATAGGTTGCAAGTGCATAAGACAAATGGAATTTTTTGATTTTCATTCCCATTCCAAACGAAAATCCGGATAATCCACCTCGCTCACGTACCCTTAGTTCTGCTCTTCTGCGGTAATTAAAACCGAAACCAATAAAAAAGTTTTTTGTCACCAACTCTGTCCCGAATACAGCGTGTCGCATCAGCTTATCTCCAAATCCCGGTGCTTTGGGTTCTATTTTTTCACCTGTGGAAGGGTCAATAGTCGGTTTAAGCGTTGGATCTAAATATGAAAGATCCCAGCGATGTAGATTTTCAGCTGCAACGGAAAAGCGAAAAGGAGCATGTTTTAATTTCTGAGAAATTCCTAGCTGAATATCAAAGGGTAATTTTTCCCTGTTTCCGGGACTAATCGGTTTAACATTTACTCCAACATTTCGAACAAGAAAGGATGCAGTAAACCCTTTATCTGCCCGGTGGTAGGTTGCTCCACCATCAAGGGCAAAGGACAGACCATTAACAAAATAGTACGAAGAATAGAGTGTTTTGAGATTGAGTCCAACTGAAAAAAGTGAATCGATCCTTCGACCGGCACCCAGATTCAACACATAATCTCCGGCCGAAAATTCTCCCAGTTCCTGTCCTGTTTCATCGGTTTCTTTAAATCTGCCGTAGCTTAAGTAATTTAAAGTAGCACTAAAGGTTGCAAGCGTATCCACATCATGCACATAGGATAAAAACCCGTAGTTGATGTTTCCGAAATAGTTTACATACGACATCGACAGGTAACGGTCCATCGATTTATTCAACAATGCAGGATTATGAATTCCAAGTGAAGGATCATTATCCTTTACTGCAATCAGATTACCTCCCAAACTGGCAACTCTGGCACTACTAACCAGGTTAAATGCCGAGCTGCCGGTACTTCCGCCAATCTGCGCAAAGCTTGCGTGACCGGCACAAAGTAGCACAAAGAGAAAAATCAGGTGTCGCATAAGAAGATTAACGCAAGATAAGCAAACTTATTACTGAACATCAGGTTCGGAAAAAATCCAATTTTAGGTGACATTCTTCACAACCAAGCGCTGCCTTATTTGTTACTTTTGCCACACAAACAAACAATTTCATGAGTGAACAAACAGAACATGTAAGTTGCCTGATTATCGGATCGGGTCCTGCCGGATATACCGCTGCCATTTACGCTGCACGTGCCGAATTGAAACCGGTCATGTATCAGGGATTGCAACCGGGCGGACAGTTAACCATTACCACCGAAGTAGAAAACTTCCCAGGCTATCCGGAAGGAGTACAAGGGCCGGAAATGATGGTTCAATTACAACAACAAGCTGAGCGTTTTGGAACGCAGGTGCGTTATGGTTTGGCAACTAAAGTTGATTTCACCGGACCGGTTCACAAAGTATGGATCGACGATGAGAAATTGATTACTGCTGATACCGTAATTGTTTCTACGGGTGCATCTGCCAAATGGCTGGGATTACCTTCTGAACAAAGACTTAATGGATTTGGAGTTTCAGCCTGTGCTGTTTGCGATGGATTCTTTTATCGCGGTCAGGATGTTGCCATTGTTGGTGCCGGAGATACCGCTGCAGAAGAAGCAACCTATCTTGCTAAGCTGTGCACAAAAGTTTACATGCTCGTTCGTAAAAGCGAAATGAAAGCATCAAAAGCAATGCAAACCCGCGTATTGAATACACCAAATATTGAAGTATTATTTGATACAGAAACGGATGAAGTTATTGGTGAAAAAACCGTTGAAGCTGTTCGCGTAAAAAACAGCAAAACCGGAACCATGCGTGATTTGAAAGTGACCGGATTTTTTGTTGCAATCGGACATGAACCCAATACCGGAATTTTTAAAGGCTGGTTGGATATGGACGAAACCGGATACCTGAAAGTTGTACCGGGTACAACTAAGACCAATATTCCAGGGGTATTTGCTGCAGGAGATTGTGCAGATAAAGTCTATCGTCAGGCTGTTACCGCAGCCGGAACAGGTTGTATGGCCGCGCTTGATGCCGAACGCTACCTTGCTGCGAAAGGACATTAAATTCAATTACATGAAATAAAAAAAGTCCCGGCAAAACCGGGACTTTTTTATTTGTAGTCTATAGATTGATCAGTTATTGATAAAAAGTTTCTCTTTTGCAACACCCTGATCAAACACAACATTAATTGCGTAGATACCGGATGCAAGTTGAGAAACGTCGAATGAGTTGTTACTTCCATTCAGGTGAAAAGTAGCAACCACTTTACCGGAGATATCAGTAACTGTTACCACTCCATTTGTAAGAGAAGGATCAAGAACGTTTATCTTAAGGTTTTTGTTATTGATGTTCATATCAACCTTATCACGAACATTCAACTCTTCAACGCCAACGGTTTGCTGACCTGCAAGAATTGTAGAACCTGCTGTTTGGTGTACAGCATAATCTTTTATAGTGAACGAATTCCCGTTGATATTTACATCTAAACGTGCCCAACCATAATGCAAAGAGCCGCTGACATCCAAAGCGAGACCCAGATATTTATTACTTGCGCCCAGCCAGTCACCAAGAGGAAAAGTTCCAAGGCCTGTTACATTGGCAACTGCACCGAGCATCATTGCTGATGAAGAAACAGATGTAGGAGCTTGTGCAAAACCGAGTGTATTATTGATTGCATCGTTCGCGTTCAATTTTGCAGCTAAAGGAAAGATTCCTTGAGAAGAAGATGCCGAAGCAACCCCATTTGAGCCAAACGTGTTGATTACAACTCCAACACCTGTGTATGGGAATCCACCTAAAGAACCGGAACGTGAAGAGCAGGTAATTACATAATCATCACCTGTTGCGTTATCAAGATTTAATAAATAGCTATTACCAGGTGTTACAGTCTGGTCGGTAATATCAGTGTAAAGAATCTGAGCATTAGCAGAACCTGCAGCACCGATTGCTCCGGCAACAGCAGCGTAACGCATCATGCGGCTTTTTTTGTTAGCGTCTAATTTTTTCATAGCGAATGGAATTTGGTCGTGTAAATATAGTAAAATGCAGTATCGAAAATTGTTAAAATTTCCCCGGTTTGTTATGGATTATCAGACAACTCAAATAATCCCGATACTTGAATTTCAACAGCTTCATTTTCAATCAGCCAATCGGAATGCACGATTTCCAACAAAGGCCTTACTGATGCCCATTCACCAAATACCCTTCTTTGTTCGGTATTTAACGTAGCCAAATGTGTGGGATAGACCTTGTTAACAATCTTTGATTCTTGTCCTGCACGTTTTAATTGTGCCGGAAAAAGCAGAGAATCATCTGAATCAAGCCAAATCAATTTCAGTGGACGGTCCTCAGGAATTTTCATCAACTGTGCTTGGGTTAACAGGAAAATTGCTTCAGGGTTTTGATTAATTGATTTTATGTTAAGGTCAGNNAAGGTCAGCCTTTAACTCCGGAGAATCAATAGATGGACGTAAATCGATACACTCAATGCCTTTGGATTTAAGGAATTCACAAAGCTCCTCTTGTCCGGCAGCTGGTAAACCGGAAACACACTTAATTGTAAACTTTTGGAATTTCGCTAACCAGTCAACCTGCTCTTTTAATTTTTCAGGATCAGGTATTCGGGTGGTATATAATTCCATTAAGCGATTTCGTGCACGAAGCATTCCCGGATGTATGTGCAATGCATTAAGGTAAGCAGTTTCGGCTGGTCGATAATCCTTGCATAATCTGAAACATTCTCCAAGCTGAAAATGAGCTGCAGCAAAACGTGGTTTTAATTCTAGCGTATCAATGAAAAAATCGATAGCTGTATCTGCCTCACCTGACCGCAACAATGCCATGCCTCTTCCAAAATTTGCTTCAGCATTCCGTGGATCATCATTTGCAATTTCTGAGAACACATTTTCTGCCTCCCGGTATTGTCCCATTGAAAGCAGAATATTCCCCTTTTGCAAACGAATATCAATCGATGAGGGCGCTATCTCCAACGCTTTTTCATAAGAAAACAATGCTTTTTTCGGACGGTATTGCGCCTGTGCCATTTTCCCTCTGAAAAACCAGACCTTTAAATCAAGTACCGTATTTATTCCAAACAATGCATCCGTATGCATTTCTGCTTCTTTCCATTTGCGAAGACGGATATAACACTGAATAATCAATGAGCGGTACCGGTGAAATTCCGGATAAAGTGGAATATTTCTCTCTAATATTTTCGCTGCCTCTTCGTCCCTCTTTTGAAAGGAAAGACTTTGTGCAAGGTAATATTCAACTTCAGCTTTTGTTTTAGCTACTATTTCTTCATTGGTTCCTTCCGGACGTTCAATATAACCCAATTCAATCAATTGCTCTAATGCCTCACGCGAATCCCATGTATTCACCCTTAATTCTTCAGGATGCATTCCGGATGAACAACCACCATCAGAATGGTTTTCCCATGAATCTATCCAATGAATTTCCTTTTGCTCCGAAAAACATTGTTGCAATACTTTACCATACATATCCATTCCAACAGGTAATCCCATGTAATGAAGAATGGTTGGAGTAATATCTATCACCGATGAACCAAAAATTTCGGTATTTGAATATATACCAGGTCCTGAAAAAGCAATCATTCCATAGGGACTGTGTTCAGAAGTTGGTCCTGCCGGTTCAACTGGAATGACGCGTGGACGAAGATTGCCGGATTCAAAACCATGATCACTTAGAATCAGAATAGCTGTATTATCATCTATTAAATCCAGCATTCTGTCCAGCATCATATCCTGAAACCGGTACGCTCCGTCGACCACCTGATTATAAAATATGAATTTTTCATCCGGCACTCCATCCAGTTTCGGTGCTCTGAATTTCATGGCCATATGAGAGAGATGATCAATCATATCGAAGTAAACGCCCATTACATCCCATTCGGTATTTTGCATCAACCATGTAGATGCAGCCTGCAGGCTTGCTGCTTTTGCAATTTCATTTCGCAGTGTTGTAATTACTTTGCTCTCCTCCTCGGGCATTTGATATAGTTCCGGCACAAAAGGTAAAACCATTGCAGGAGTAATTTCTGCAGGGTGAACACGAAATTGCGAAAGCTGTTCAGCGATATTTTCAGGGTGTACAGTTCCGGGCGCCATCAACCAATTTTCAGGATCAGGAGAATTTGCCATTTGGTAAAAATTACTCACAATGGCGCCATTTATAGGTTCTGCAGGATGACTGGGCCACCATCCTACTACATTGCATTTGTACCCGTATTGATTGAACATGTTCCAGAATGCTTTCACTTTTCGGGATGTGGACATCAGTGGTCGAATTCCATTTCCCTCGGGTGATGCCTCTGCAAAGCCAAGGATTCCATGTTTATCCGGTGTAACACCTGTGGCAATGCTGGTCCACAACATTGGAGAAATAGGTGGATCCATTGTTTCCAAAGCACCTCTTACTCCTCTATTCAACATCCGTTTTAATGCCGGCATTTTATCCTGGGCTATCAATTGATCCATCACCTGCCAATCGGCAGCATCCCATCCGAGAATCAATAATTTTTGTTTTTTGACTCCCATCATTTCAATTTATTTCGGTACAAATTGGGATCAACTGCCATTGCCATTTCGCTGTACTTATCATCTTTTCCAATAAACTTTGCGATGATAAGTGCTACATTTTCCGGATTTGAGACGACATCATGATAGGGGACGCGAATCAATTCCATATTGGAAGAATTGGCAATCATTGTAAAAACCTGATCCAACGATTTTTTGAAAACCTCCCCAATCGCAGGATTTACCGGTTGATCTTTTTTACCCAACATTACATTTTGCGAAACAAGAACTTCTTCAATTGGACGATCCATAAAAATGATTTTGTAGGATAGGTCCTTTTTCAGATACGGTAATAGTTGCGCTATGATTTTAACACACTTTCCATCCGCCTGGTCCAACCAGGAATTATCAGCAGCAAGTTTTTTTACAGGTTCGTACTCAAAATAGCCCTTAGGATTGGAATGATCAGCTGTTCTAAGGTGATCACTTAAAATTTCCAATCCTGACCTTTCGATCATTTGCATCATCATGGAAGTACCGCTTCTGGGTAATCCGGAAACAACATAAATCATTTCGAAAAATACATAAAAAAAGCCCCGCAAGTGCGGGGCTTTTTTATTTACCGTATCAGGACTGCGGCGGCTGCCAGAGTTCAAGCTTGTTTCCATCGGGATCAAGTATCCATGCAAATTTTCCGTATTCGCCCATTTGAGGATCACCACAAAGGCTAATGTTCTTTTTGATCAATTCAGCAATGAATACATCCAGATCATCAACACGGAAATTGATCATAAAGGATGAAGTGGAAGGTGAGAAATATTCGGTATCGGATTTCATAACGCTCCAAACATTGTATCCGGATTCATTTTCGGTAAACGGAAAAACGGTTCCCCATTCTTCTGCTTTTATTCCTAGTACTTCACAGTACCATTTACGCAATGCAGCCGGATCAGGGGATTTGAAAAAGATGCCGCCGAGGCCAATTATTTTTGCCATTGATAATTTGAATTAAGGATGATTTTTTTCAATTGAATGTTGAACCAAGATAGTATAAGTTGTGTGTGATTATATTGCTTCAAAAAAAAAGACCCTCCAATTGGAAGGTCTTTCTCAGATTCTTTGATTAAGAATTAGTTAATTTTTTCAGCAAGTTCAGCACCGGCCTTAAACTTAACTACGTTCTTCTTAGCAATCTTGATTTCAGCACCCGTCTTAGGATTACGTCCTTTACGAGCTGCTCTTGTAGCTTTAGAAAAAGAACCGAAACCAACGAGGGCGATACGGTCACCTTTTTTAAGAGCTTTAGTAGTTACGTTTACGAAGCTGTCAACAGCGCGCTTCGCATCAGCCTTTGAAAGACCAGATTCTGCCGCAATGGCGTCAATCATTTCTGCCTTGTTCATGATGTTAGATTTAAAGGTTAGTTTTTGTTTGTCTGAAACAAATATATGCTGGAAGGCTTACCAGTCAAGGCTTTCACGTCATATCATCTGAATTCTGTTGAAAAATCGGGGCTTTTGTTGAAAAGCCTTCGCTTAAACCCAGTGTTTTCGGGGCTTTCAGCGTGTTTGGGATTACTGATTTTTATAAATCACCCGATCTGTTCCATCAAATTCGGGTGATTGAACGGAAATTACTTTGAGCGGAACAATGGAATTAACAATAACCGAATGCCAGGTATTTACGGGAATGAAAATGATATCGCCTGCTTTTATTTCAAAACGATCGCTTCCTAATGTCATTGTACCCGATCCTTCCAGCACAATTACATTTTCACTATGACTCTCATGTTTATGCATCGCCACGTTTTGCTTGATGAAAATGATAAAGGTGCTGGTCAGTGAATCGCCGGCCACTTTGTGTACATGAATGTTTTCGTATTCGGCGGGAGGAGTGATTTTGGAAGCATCGTATGCCTGCGCATTAAGGCTTGCGGAAAAGAGCACTGCAGAAAAGAGGAGTAGGAGTGTTTTCATGATAGCGAAATGTAGTAAATTTATTTGGTGGTGTTTTTTGTGGGGAACTCTATAGAGGAAGAAATCAGAAAAAAAAATAGTAAGTTATATTCCTAGGTGGTCTAAAGTTCCTAATTCAAATTTAATTGACACTCCTTTCGATTATTTTTCTTTAACTTATGCTTTACTAATACAATATTTAATCTTCTAATAATTTTCCCATTAAATTTCTATTTTGATTACTCTCCCCAAAAAAACTATCTTGTTCCTGCAACCTTTTGAAAGAAAACTGTCAGTAGAGAAAAAAGATAATGAGAGGAATTCTGTTACTGCTATTTACAGCATGTGTTTGTTCGATCGCTGCACAGCAAACGGTGAAAGGAAAGGTTACCGATGCGGAACTGGGGCGTCCCATTCCTGGTGCTAATGTAGTATTGTTGCACACCGAACCCTTGCGGGGAACCGTTACTGATGCCAACGGCTATTTCCGTTTCGAAAACGTTCCCTTGGGCAGGCAGGATATCCGCGTCACGATGATCGGTTACGAACCGCTTACCATTCCCAATGTGTTGGTGACATCCGGAAAGGAAGTCGAACTCAACGTAAAATTGCAGGAGTCGGTCACCGAAATGGAAGAGGTGGTGGTGCAGGCCGAGGGAGAAAAAGGGGAGACCATCAATCAGATGACCATCATTTCTGCCCGCAGTTTTTCGGTGGAAGAAAGCAAACGCTATGCAGGAAGTTTTGATGATCCTGCACGAATGGCTCAGGCCTATGCGGGAGTGGCTTCATCCAACGATGCCAGCAATGAAATTGTGATCCGTGGAAATTCTCCAAGAGGATTGTTGTGGCGCATGGAGGGCGTGGAAATTCCTAATCCCAACCATTTTTCCGACCAGGGATCATCGGGTGGTGCCATCAGTATGCTCAGCAGTAACATGATGACGAACTCCGATTTTTTTACCGGCGCTTTTCCTGCTGAATATGGGAATGCGCTCTCAGGGGTCTTTGATATTCATTTGCGAAAAGGAAACTCCGACCGACGCGAATATGCGTTTCAGTTGGGCGTACTGGGAACAGACATTGCACTTGAAGGTCCGTTTAAAAAAGGATACACCGGCAGTTATCTTTTCAATTACAGGTATTCCACTCTTTCCTTGTTCAATAAGGTAGGCATCAATCTGGCAGGAGACGCTGTTCCGGTGTTTCAGGATCTGTGCCTGAATGTGGTTTTGCCCGCAGGTAAAGCAGGAACATTCACCTTGTTTGGTCTGGGAGGAAATAGTTTGGTAAAGGACGACTGGAAAAGCGATTCGCTCCATTTTCAGGATAAATTTTCGGTGTGGATGGGCGTTGGAGGAATCACACACACTTTGTTTTTGAACAGTACAACCTACCTGAAGACCATCGTTTCCCTGAGTGGTTCTGCCAATCAGTATTTTTCGCAGGTGTTCGATACGTTGGGGAATTACCGTTACGATGAATACGATCAGAACAACCGACAAAATGCGGTACGCGCATCCGTAACACTCACCAAAAAATCCGGTCCGAAGCATTTGTTCCGAATGGGAATGATCGGAACAAAACAATCCTTCAATTTCCGCGACCGCTTTTACGATCAGCCCACCGATGCTATGATCGTTTACCTCGATCAGAAAGGGAACAGCGGATATGTTCAGGGCTTCTTCAACTGGAAATACCGTCCGAAGGAAAAATGGACCATGATGTCGGGTGTACATTACCTGCATTTTCTCCTCAACAACCGATTTGCCCTTGAGCCTCGTTTCGGTTTGAAATACGATATACGTCCGGGTACATCCCTGCAATTGGGAGCAGGTTTGCACAGTCGCATGGAAGACCTTTCCGTGTACCAGGCAGGCCTTGATCTTCCGGGTGGAGCACGGCATCTTCCCAATAAGGATCTTGGATTTACCCGCACCATTCATTTTGTGGCGGGCTATTCGCAAATGGCCCGCGAAAACCTGCAGGTCCGCCCCGAGATTTATTTCCAGCACCTGTTCGATGTGCCTATCATTGACAAACCGAACAGTTATTTTTCTGCCATCAATTTTGGCAGTGGTTATACGCTCGATACGCTCANNCAGCAATAAAGGAAGCGGTCGCAATATCGGGTTGGATCTAACCGTAGAACGTTTTTTTGCGGATCGCTGGTTTTTGTTGTTTACCGGTTCGCTGTATCAGTCGACCTACATCGCTGGCGATCAGAAGCGGTACAATACCCGTTACAACGGAAATTTCGCCAACAGTTTTGCGCTTGGAAAAGAGTGGAACGTCGGCAAATCATCGAAGCGAAACATCCTTTCTGTGAGCATGCGGGGAACCTATGCCGGAGGGAGGAGATATACTCCGATCCTTTTGGCTGAATCTGTTTTGGCAGGCAGGGAATTGGCAGATCAGAGTCGGGTGTTTTCTTCGCGGTTAAAGGATTATTTCCGTGCCGACCTGCAGATCAGTTACAAGCGCAACAACAAAAAGACCACCTCTACCTGGAAAATCGATGCTCAGAACGTGAGCAACCGTCAGAACATTTTTCAGTATTATTTCGATGTAAAAACAGGAGATATCCGAACCATTTACCAGTTGGGATTTGTGCCGGTAATCAGCTATAAGCTCGAATTCTGAGGGAAATAGCATATAATCCCTCTGCTGAGCGATATTTCGTATTTTTGCAGGAATGAACACTACATCCGGAAATTCCAATCCCCTTGTTATTCAGAAACTTCCTCTGATGGAGCATTTTTACACTATTCAGGGTGAGGGTGCGTTTAGTGGTCGGGCTGCTTATTTTCTGCGGCTTGGTGGTTGTGATGTTGGATGTGTCTGGTGCGATGTAAAGGAGAGCTGGAACGCTGCAAACCATCCACTGGTATCGGTGGGAGAGATGGTTAAATATGTAAGCGATTCGGGCGCAGATTATTGCGTTATTACCGGAGGTGAACCTGCAATTTATGATTTGCTTGCACTTACAACAGCGTTAAACGAAAAAGGAATTCAAACTGCTATTGAAACTTCCGGTGCATATCCCTTGAGCGGAAACTGGCATCACGTTTGCTTCTCTCCTAAAAAGTTTAAAGCTCCGGTGGAAAGTATTTATCCTTTGGCAAACGAATTGAAGGTGATTGTGTTCAATAAGAGCGATTTCGTTTTTGCAGAAGAACATGCTTCACGGGTAAATGAAGCTTGTTTGCTTTTTCTTCAACCGGAATGGGAAAAGGAAAAAGAAATGTTGCCTCTGATAATTGAATACATCAAATCTAATCCGCGCTGGAGAATTTCTCTTCAAACGCACAAATACATGAACATTCCCTGACTATGCGTATACTCATTTCCATACTTCTGATTACAGGATTATTTTCCTGCGCCAGCGCTCAACCCAAAAGGGAATACACAACTGCCAACAAAAAGGCAATTAAAGCATACGAGGAAGGATTAAAAGCCTACAATACTTTCGATCCGCGTACAGGAATGCCGAATTTTAAAGCATGCGAAGAACAACTTAAAAAAGCACAAAAACTTGATCCGAATTTCATTGAAGCCTATATACTCCTTTCGCAGGTGTATATGGATTCCGGAAAAAGCCGTGATGCAATTGAACAACTCAAGAAATCGGTGGAGATCAATCCGAATTTCTTTCCGAACAGTTTTTATTTTCTAGCACAGCTTGAGCTGAGTGAAGGATTGTACGAAGACGCAAAAGCACATGCCGAGCGTTACCTTGCCATGCCACGTTTGCCGGAAGAAATGAAAGCGAAAGCAACCCGACTGAGGGATAATTGCGATTTTGCCATGAAACTGAAAAAGAATCCTGTGCCATTTAAACCGGTGAACCTTGGTTCAGGTGTTAATACAGAACGACCAGAATATTTTCCTACGATCACCGCAGATGATCNNCCAAAGGCTGTTCAAGGGGGAATTCAGGAAGATTTTTTTGTGAGTCAGAAAAAGGATGGACAATGGATAAAAGCAAAAAGTATTTCTGCCCGCATTAATACCTTACACAATGAAGGTGCACCAACATTTTCTGCTGATGGTCAGATGCTGATTTTTACAGCTTGCGAAATTCTCGATTCCTATGGCGAATACCGTGATGGTTTCGGGAGTTGTGATTTATTTATTACCCGAAGAATCGGAGAAGAATGGTCTGTTCCCGTTAATCTCGGTAATACCGTAAATACCGGTAACTGGGAGTCGCAACCTTCGTTTTCCGCAGATGGAAAAACTTTGTATTTTATTCGTGGTACAAGAAGTCGCGACGGACGAAGAACAGGAGATATCTGGTGGACATCCATCAATCCGGATGGTACCTGGGCTCGTCCCCAACGCTTGTCGGATGTGGTAAACACTGACGGAAATGAGGCGAGTGTTTGTATACATCCCGATGGACAAACATTATATTTTTCTTCTGACGGTCATCCGGGCATGGGTGGACTTGATATTTTTGTAACGCGTAAAAAGCCTGATGGGGGTTGGAGTATTCCGGAGAACCTGGGTTATCCGATCAATACCCATGGTGAAGAAAATTCCTTGCTCGTTTCTTCTGATGGAAAGCTTGCATTTTTTGCTTCCGATCGCGAAGGTGGGTTTGGTGATCTGGATCTATACAGTTTCGAACTTCCTTCAAGTGCACAACCACAGGTAACAACATACATGAAGGGAATTGTTTACGATGTTCGCACTAAAAAGCCATTGGCAGCACGATTTGAATTGATCGATCTTAAAACCGGCGAAGTAATGGTTGTGAGTCAGTCCAATGGTGCAACAGGAGAATTCATTGTAGCTATTGCTGCTAATCGCGATTATGCATTGAACGTAAACAGGAAAGCGTACCATTTCTATTCGAAAAATTTTAGTCTCACTGAGAAAAAGGGAAATTCAGATCCTTACCTGATGGATATTCCACTTGTGCCTATCGACGAGCCGGAGGTTGTGACACGGCTGGATAATGTGTTTTTTGATCTCGACAAAGCAACACTTCGTCCTGAATCGCGAATTGAATTGGATAAGTTGTATTCGTTTTTACAAAATAATCCGAATCTGAAAATTCAGTTGAATGGACATACCGATAACCGCGGTGATAAGATGAGGAACCAAAAGCTTTCTGAGGATCGTGCAAAATCGGTTGTTGAATACCTCATTGCTAAAGGAATCGACAAATCCCGCTTGAGTTGGAAAGGATTCGGAGATACAAAACCGATTGTGCCCAACGCCCAAACGGAGGCAGAACACCAGCAAAATCGTCGTACCGAATACCAGATTTTAAATTGATAATGCCCCGTTTTTTTCTGGAGATTGCATACGATGGTACGCTCTATCATGGCTGGCAATTGCAGCCCGGAGTGGACACCGTGCAAAAAGAAATTGNNGTCGCACAGATACCGGTGTTCATGCACGACAATTTTTTCTGCATTTCGATATGGCTGGTTTACCCGGAGGTGAAGAATTATTTGTTTTCAAACTCAATAGAATGTTGTCGCCTTCCATTTCAGTGTATGGTGTAACACAAGTGGGAGATCATGCCAATGCACGTTTTGATGCCACATCGCGTACCTATGAGTACAATATCCATCAACATAAACTTCCGTTCCTTCACAATCGCAGCTGGAATCTCTGGCATACTTTAGATGTCGATAAAATGAACACAGCTGCGGCATTGTTGTTATCCCATCGTGATTTTGCCAGTTTCCAGAAAACAGGAGGAGGGGCAAAGACCTCAATTTGTCACGTTATGAAAGCACAATGGGAACAAAATGGCGATCGACTGGTATTTACCATTCAGGCTGATCGCTTTCTGCGTAATATGGTCCGTGCTATTGTGGGGACACTTGTGCAGGTGGGATTGGGACGTTTATCTGTTGAAGAATTTCAGGCCATTATTTTTGCAGGAGAACGTTCCGAGGCCAGCGATTCTGCACCGGGATGCGGATTGTATCTTACCAAAGTGACTTATCCTTACCTTCGCGAAACAGAACGATGAGCAAAGCAGGAGGAAAGGCATTTGATTTTGGCGTACTTAAACGAGTGCTTCGCTATGTCCGTCCTTACCGCAGCTTATTTGTAGGTTCCATTTTTCTTACGGTTCTGCTTGCAATTATCGGAATAGTACGTACAGAATTACTCGGTTACCTGATCGATTTTACCACAGGTAATCACACCGTTCGACCATTTCCCGGACTTGTTGATTTATTTGAAGGATTGACTCAAGGAAAAACTCCGGTTGTTGCGCTGAATGTTGTTACACTGGTTATCGTTTTCATTCTCATCGCAGAAGGATTTTTTCAGTATTTCCAGATGTTAATGGCCAATAGAGTGGCGCAATCGGTTACCATCGATTTACGCACATCGTTATTTTCACATTTGCTCCGATTCAGATTGAAATTCTTTGATACCACCCCAATCGGAACACTGGTAACACGTGTGATTTCGGACATAGAAACCATAGCTGATATATTTTATGAAGGACTAATTTCCGTTGCGGGTGATCTGGTGAAATTGTTTGTTGTAATTTTTATCATGTTCTGGGTGAACTGGGAGCTTGCCTTATACACGCTTATTCCGGTTCCCTTATTGATCATTACTACGCGGATATTTCAGAGAAGCATCAAGAAATCATTTATGGGGGTGCGTAATCAGGTTGCGCGATTAAATGCCTTTGTGCAGGAACATGTAACCGGGATGAGCATTGTTCAGATTTTCAACAGGGAAGAAGTGGAGATGGACAAGTTCAAATCCATTAACAAAGAACATCGAAAAGCACATATCGATTCGGTAATGGCATATTCGATATTTTTTCCGGTAGTTGAAATTCTTGCTGCACTTTCCATAGCGTTTCTGGTATGGATTGGTACCGGTCTGGCGCTTGAAGGAAGATTAACGTTTGGAGATATCGTTAAATACATTTTGTATGTGAATATGCTTTATCGTCCCATTCGCATGCTTGCCGATCGTTTCAACACCTTACAAATGGGAGTTGTAGGTTCAGAGCGTGTATTCAGTCTTTTGGATAGCGATCACTCCATTGCCGATAAGGGTACAATAGAGGCAGGTCATTTTAAGGGTGAAGTAAGCATGAAAGATGTTTGGTTTGCTTATAACGACGAAGAGTATGTGTTAAAGGGTATCGATCTTGAAGTGAAAGAAGGACAAACCATTGCATTTGTTGGCGCCACAGGAGCAGGAAAATCTTCATTGATCAATTTGCTCAGTCGTTTGTATGAATTTCAAAAAGGAGAAATCAGAATAGATGGACGGGATATCCGTGATTATAAACTGATGTCGCTTCGCAAAAACATTGCTGTGGTATTACAGGATGTTTTTCTTTTTTCAGACACGATTCATAACAATATCAGTTTACGCGATCCTAAGATCTCACGCGAAGAGATTATCGAGGCATCCAGAAGAGTTGGGGCACATGATTTTATTATGAATCTTCCGGGCAACTACGACTATAACGTTCGCGAAAGAGGAAGTACTTTATCGGTTGGTCAACGCCAGTTGATTTCATTCATACGTGCCTATGTTACCAATCCAAGTATTCTGATTGNNATACGGATTCGGAATTGTTGATACAGAATGCAATTGAAAAACTGACCGAAGGACGCACCTCCATTGTTATTGCACATCGACTTTCCACCATTCAGCAAGCCGATTTAATTGTGGTAATGGATCATGGTAAAATTATTGAAGTCGGCAGTCATCAGGACCTTCTGGCAAAGAATGGGCAGTACAAACATCTTTTTGAATTGCAATTTTCGTAGGATACCATTTTTTGTCGGATCGCTTAAAGCGAGTAATTTGATTTTTGATAGTTGTTTGGTGAATGGAAATGGTTATTGGTTATCAGTTATTGGTTATTAGCCCTGAAGCAGAAATCTCCCAGCTGCCGATTTCGCTTCAGGATCGATTTTTGTTTTAGGTCTNNAACTTCTTACTTTTCACTATTCACTATTCACCGTTTACCTTACACAAAAAAAATCCCCTCTTCGCTATTCGCAAAGAAGGGATTTTCAGGTTGGACGGGTCAGTTCTTTTCCTTGACTCCGTCTTTTGCGCCAAGAAGCAGTACGTCCGACAATACCACTTCGGATACTGTACGTTTAATGCCACTTTTGTCCTCGTACGATCTTGAGGTCAGTTTTCCTTCAACGGCGATTTCCTGTCCTTTTTTGACATACTTTTCGATAACCCGTGCAGGACTGCCCCATGCAATGACATTATGCCATTGCGTTTCTGTTAAACGTTCACCTTTTTCGTTTTTGTAGGTGTCTGTTGTGGCCAGTGAAAAACGGGCCATCACTTTCCCACTGGAAAGCGTACGGACTTCGGGATTCATACCCAGGCGTCCAATCAGATTTACTTTTGTACCTACCCCATAATTCC
>DEHO01000006.1 GCA_002351955.1 Flavobacteriales bacterium UBA2798 | reverse complement strand
CGGAAGCCCTTGTTATTATGATCAATGGATCAGAATTATTTGCCTTCACCTTTTTCGAGGTCAGCCTTAAGGTTAGCAAGCGCATCAAGATCACCAAGAGTGGTTTTCTCGATGTTTGAATTGATTTCCTTAACAGCTTTTGAAGTTCCACCTGTTGCAGCAGTAGTTTTCTTACCACCACGTGCAGCAGCCTTACGGTCTTTTTCTTCAATAACAGATGCATCGAATGTTGCAGTGTGTGACACCACAATCTTCTTGCCTTCTTTGTTGAATTCAAGAACCATAAATGGAAGTTTTTCATCGCCTTTAGCATTCGATCCGTCTTCTTTACGGAAATGCTTGGAAGGTGCATACCCTTCTACTCCATAGGGAAGAGAAACTGTAGCTGACTTATCGGTTACACTAACAACAGTTCCTTCATGAATTGAACCTTCTGTAAAGATGCCTTCAAAAACATCCCATGGATTCTCTTCGAGTTGTTTGTGACCAAGACTCAAACGACGGTTTTCTTTATCAAGTTCAAGAACTACCACATCCATTTTGTCTCCAACCTTACAGAATTCAGAAGGATGTTTTACCTTCTTGCTCCAGCTAAGATCGCTGATGTGAATGAGTCCGTCGATACCTTCTTCAAGTTCAACAAACACACCAAAGTTGGTGAAGTTGCGAACGAGTGCGTTGTGACGTGAACCTGTAGGATATTTGCTTTCAATTTCTGCCCATGGATCAGCCTTGAGTTGCTTCATACCAAGCGACATTTTGCGATCATCGCGGTCGAGGGTAAGTACAACAGCTTCCACTTCGTCTCCTACTTTGAGGAAATCCTGTGCAGAGCGCAGGTGTTGACTCCAGCTCATTTCTGAAACGTGGATCAGACCTTCAACTCCGGGTGCAATTTCTACAAATGCTCCGTAGTCTGCAATAACAACAACTTTACCTTTCACTTTATCACCAACATTAAGCTGCGTGTCGAGTGCATCCCAAGGATGAGAAGTAAGCTGCTTCAGACCAAGTGCAATACGCTTCTTGTCGTCGTCGAAATCGAGGATAACCACATTGATCTTCTCGTCGAGTTTAACGATTTCTTCAGGGTGATTAACGCGACCCCAGCTAAGGTCTGTGATATGGATAAGACCATCAACACCGCCAAGGTCAACGAATACACCGTAAGAAGTAATGTTCTTAACAGTTCCTTCGAGTACCTGACCTTTTTCAAGTCCGCCGATGATTTGTTTCTTCTGCTCTTCAAGTTCTGCCTCGATAAGCGCTTTGTGAGAAACAACAACGTTCTTGAATTCCTGGTTGATCTTAACAACTTTGAATTCCATGTTTTTACCAACGTAAACATCGTAATCACGAATAGGCTTAACGTCGATCTGCGAACCTGGAAGGAATGCTTCCAATCCGAATACGTCAACAATAAGTCCACCTTTGGTACGACACTTAACAAAACCTGTAATGATTTCGTCTTTGGTAAGCGCTTCGTTAACACGCTCCCATGCATGGAACATACGTGCTTTCTTGTGCGAAATGATCAGCTGACCGCTTTTGTCTTCCGTCGACTCCACGAATACAACCACTGCATCACCAATTTTCAGGTTAGGATTGTAACGGAATTCAGAAAGAGGAACAACGCCTTCTGATTTATACCCGATGTTGATC
The DNA here is from genome assembly GCA_002351955.1 of Flavobacteriales bacterium UBA2798. Taxonomy (GTDB): domain Bacteria; phylum Bacteroidota; class Bacteroidia; order Flavobacteriales_D; family UBA2798; genus UBA2798. The sequence continues at coordinate 19,965 of DEHO01000006.1, read as the reverse complement.
ACTACTTCCTTTTTGGTAATAGCAACCACTGAACCGTGGGTAACGGCTTTTTCAGTGATAGATGTCAGGGTATCATCATACATCTTCCCAACGCTTTCGCGCTCGGCTTTTGAATAAACATTCCCTTTGTCTGCGTAAGCAACCCAATCAAAGTTAGGGTCCGGTGCAACGGCTGTTGCGGTAGATTTTTCTGCCATTTGGCTTATTATCTTGTATCCCATCGTCCGACCGATGGAAGAAGTTAGAAATACCTAGTCGGATAGGCATCTTCTTATGAAGGCTGCAAAAGTAGTAAAAAAATGGGAATCTGTAATGAAAAATGAAGGATTTCGGCTGCAGCCAGAGGAAGCCTTCCGGTGTATTCCCCTTTGGGCAAGCTTTTCCTTATCTTTGTAGAGAAAAACCAGCAGCATGGAAGCTATTGCAGACCTCCTGAAAATCATGATTCCGGCACTCATTGTAATGGGTACAGCCTATTTTCTTATTGCCAGGCAGCAAGAACAATTCAAGCAATTTCTCGATACAAAAACAGCCAATAAACTGGCAGAACTAAAAGCAGAAAGCAACAAAACCACGCTTCCGCTCCGACTTCAGGCTTACGAAAGGGTGATTTTGTACCTCGAACGCATTTCGCCCAACAACATGATTATGAGGGTGTACAAGCCCGGTATGAGCTCAAAACTACTGCAGGCGGAACTGGCAAGGACCATCCGTGAGGAATACGAGCACAACATGACACAACAGGTCTATGTATCGCACAACTGCTGGCTTTTACTCAAAAATGCCAAGGAAGAAACCATACGCATGATCAATGTGGCTGCTGCAGGAATTCCGGGAGATGCAAGCGGACTTGAGCTGAGTGCTGCTGTGTTTGAAATCGGACAAAAGATCGACAAAATGCCAACCGACATAGCGATCAACTTTGCCAAAAACGAAGTCCAGAAGCTTTTCAGTTAATAAATTCTGACAATCTGTCCACTTATCAACAATGGCCGGGTTTTAGCGTTTATTCTGAAAGTGTACTTTTATAACCTCAAAAAAACATAACAATGGCAACTGAAATTACCGACGCGAACTTTGAAGAGATCGTGATGAAATCCGACAAACCCGTAATGATCGACTTCTGGGCAGAATGGTGCGGCCCTTGCCGTATGATTGGTCCGGTAGTAGAGGAAATGTCGAAAGAATTTGAAGGAAAAGCCCTCATCGGAAAAGTGAATGTGGACCACAATCCCGGCATCTCTGCAAAATTCGGTATTCGCAATATTCCTACTATCCTGTTCCTTAAGAATGGCGAGATCGTAGACAAATCAGTAGGTGCTGTTCCCAAGACGCAACTGTCTGAAAAGCTTAACAAACAACTTTAAGCTACCTCCCTCCTGAGTAAAGTTGTTTCAATGAATTCCGGGCCTTTGGTCCGGAATTCTTATTTTGCAGTGTGACGCAGATCGACAAACATAGCACCGAGCGATTCGGTAATCTGGATTTCCTGGCCAAACAGGTGGTGGAAGGTTTTATTACCGGTCTGCACAAAAGTCCGTTCCATGGATTTTCAGTTGAATTTGCAGAACATCGTTTGTACAATACCGGAGAATCCACCCGGCACATCGACTGGAAATTATTTGCCCGATCGGATAAATTATTTGTAAAGCGGTACGAGGAAGAAACCAATTTACGTTGTCAGATCGTGATCGACACTTCATCCTCGATGCTTTTTCCGGAGCAGACCGAAAAAGGGCAATACAATAAGATCGGATTCTCCATTCATGCCGCTGCTGCATTGATTGAACTTTTGCGCAGACAACGCGATGCATTTGGATTAAGTCTCTTTGCAGAAGACATCGAACTGCACACACCGGCACGCAGTAGCTATACGCATCAGAAATTCCTGTTTAATGAACTGGAGAAAAAACTAAGATCCTTCTCCCCTACTACTGCTCATACCACACGCGCGGCTTCATCGCTTCATCGTATTGCGGATGCCATACATCGCCGTTCGCTTGTTTTTGTATTCAGCGATATGTTCGACACCTCAGAACAAAGCGAAGAATTATTTTCTGCCTTGCAACATCTGCGACATAACAAACATGAAGTCATTCTCTTTCATGTAACCGATAAAACACTAGAGCTCGATTTTAAATTTGAAAATCGTCCGTACACCTTTATCGATATGGAAAGCGGTGAAAGCATAAAACTGAATCCATCTGCTGTACGCGAGCATTACCTCGAAGCAGTGAACCGTTTAAAAAAGGATCTCGTTCTAAAATGCGCGCAATACCGAATCGACCTCGTTGAAGCTGATATTCGTGATGGCTTTGATAAAGTATTGCTGGAATACCTGATCAAGCGATCGAAAATGATTTAACAGAGAACCTCCCTTATTCGCAATCTTAAAAGAAGAATTTTTACCGGATTTTCAATTAAAGCCATTGTAATCTGGGTATGTTCTTTCTTAACCGGAACGGCTTGCGTTGTACAGTTTTTATTCTCAAGCCATTGCAGGGAAATAAGCAGATACCAAAATCTGATAGGTCATTCCCTCGATGGGCACCATTTTTCTCAAATCGGGCAAAGCAAAATTATGAATCCCATCTCCTCCATACCTGTTTCCAATCAAGGTAAACAGGGTCCGGTTTTCAGGGATGGTCAATAGTGATCCGTCACAAATTTTCCAATCACGTAGCTCGAATGAAAAAGCAAACAACTGAACAGTTCCGATCGGTAATCCTTCCATAAATTTCTAGTTTCGTTTAATCAGTTTTTGAATTCCGATTGTAGCATTTTCAGAGCTAACACGAATCAAAAATGCGCCGGACGGAAAACCGGAAGTATCCAGTCGCAATGAAGTACCAAATGGTGTACTCAGTATCACTTTTCCCTGAAGATCGAAAACAGTAAGCACATTGTTCGGACTATTTCCCACTTCAATATTCACATAATCATCTGCAGGATTTGGAAAAACACGGATCGCAGGCTGAGGTGTTTGTTCTGCAACCGACACAAAAAAGTTTACATCTTTCACAATTCCCGAACCCTGATTGATGATCCAGTTACCGGGATCGATGGCGGTGATATTGACCACATCCTGCAAATCCGGAAGAAGAAATTGATTTTGATTGGAGGTGATCGTAAACCGAATAGAAGTATCAGGCAAAGTGGCACGATCAAAACGCAATAAGAGGTCATTGGTAAATGTTGGTGTAACAGAAGGATCAGTTGTAAAATGACTGATCTGAACATGGATAGAATCGCCTTCATTGTTCCAAAGCACTCCGTAGGTTGGATATCCAGCTCCAAAATACCACTGTTCCATGAATGCGGTGAAATCTTTTCCGGAAGCATTTTCCATCACCGCAATAAAATCCATTCCGCTCGCAGTGCTATTGGCATATGTGGTTAAAAAACTACGAAGACCATTGAAGAAAACCACATCATCATCGATCAAAAAACGCAAGGTGTGAATGATGGCTGCGCCCTTATCGTAGGTTAAGCGTCCTGAAAAAATTCTTCCTGCATCCAATGAATCCAAAACCCAAACACTACCACCGGGTTGCGACATGACATTGTTGTGTCGTCCGGTCATATTGGATGCTGCCTGTGCCGGATACAAAGCCTGCAACATGATGTATTCCGAATACGAAGCAAATCCTTCATTGATCCAGATATCCGACCAGGAAGAACAGGTTACGGAATTTCCCCACCATTGGTGCGCCAATTCATGTGCCGTGAGTGTACGGTTAAACGATCCCTGGGTGGTCATGGTCTGGTGTTCCATTCCGCCGCCTATGGGAGCCATGCAGTGACCATACTTTTCATTGGCAAAAGGGTATGGTCCGTATTGCACAGAAAACAGTTCCAGAAAATCAGCCGTTTCATCAATATCGTTCTGAAAATTACTCAGCGTAGCAGGATTATCATAAATGAAATTCTGAATATGAACCTGACCGGAATTAACAGGATTTGCAAATACATCGTAAATGATATACTGCGCAACTGCAACTGAAATCAGGTAATAATCGATGGGGTGACGGTGTTTCCACTCGAAACGATGTGTTCCGTTGGCAAGATCTGTTACCTGCTGCAAAATTCCATTGGAGCCGGCTTTCAGGTGATAGGGGACTGTGATCCACACCTGAGAACTATCGGCTTTATCCTTGAGTGATTGCTTTACCGGAAACCATTCGAAAGCAGAAAAAGGTTCGGAAAGCGACCAGGTAACCTGATTGCCCCAGGTGGGAGAACTGGCATTGGTCATACCACCGCCACCAAAAGGATTGGATGCAGCAGTTGGGGGTGTGCCACTGTAGTTGACATGAATTACCATATTCTGACCGGCTGTTTTGTTTACCGGAACACGAATAGCAGAATTGCTGCGCGAATAATTTACCGGCACACCATCAACAAGAATGGAAGCAATCGTGAACGAAGGAAAAAACTCAAACAAGGCAGAATCCATCGCTACTCTTGCCATGGCATGAATTTCACCTGAACCTTCGAGATAAGTTGAGGTGTTGGTCATACTGAGGTCCAGAAAATAATAATGGACATCGTATTCTTCCGTCTCTGCAATTTCAGAAATGGTAAAGGTATTGGAACGCAATTGTTGCGTGTGGAAGTGCTTCAGTTTGGAACAGTGTCCGTGATTTTCATCCTGGGCAATACTAATTCCGGGGAAAATAATCCCCAGAAACAAAAAAAGTGAGCTATAGCGCATTTGGCAAAACAATTTGTCTGTCAATGTAACATAATTTCAAGCCGTTTTTGCATCGAGTAAGGAAAAGGTCAAAATCGCAATAACACGGTACCCGGCAAGTGAACATCAGATTAAGCTGTTCCTGAGATTTTAAAGGAGCCTGAATGGTCCCAAAACAAAAACCTCTAAACCAATTATCTAATTCAATTTTTCTATATTTTTATGCACCCACCGCCGAAAGCTGGCAATAACGATACGAACCAATGAGGAAATTCGGTTTCTCTCTTTTATGTATACTCTATTTCGTTTCCTGCACCACAAAAAGCGGTCAACAATCCGATAGCTATTCTATCAAAACTGTTCAGTCAAAAGGAAAAATTCTTCCAAATGCTCAACTGAAAAAACAAGGCCGTTTTGATTCTGACTATCTCCAACCAAAAATTTTCAATGCTGAACATCCAACCGTGGTTTCAGCTGAAAGTTTTATCCGTTCTTTGGCAATTAAAAAATCAGTCCCGGTAAAGGTACCACAAGCGATCACTCCGGGAGCTGATACCTTTAAGCTGCCCCTTAGAATTACAATTACCGACAGTTCGTTCATTGCAGGAATTCCTGAATCGATTATTGCAAAGGATGCCTACATCAAGGATCAGAACCCTCACAATTTTAGTTCCTATGGCAAATTGCAAGGATTAAAACACGGAACGATCAATTGTTTGCTGGAAGACCAATTTGGAAACATCTGGATCGCAACAGCCGGTGGAGGAGTCTCCAAATTTGACGGAAAACAATTTTCTCACCTAACTGAAGCAGAGGGTTTATGCAATAACAACGTAATGTGTTTATTTCAGGACAGCCGGGGAACTATCTGGATGGGTACAGATGGATCCGGGATAACAAAGTACGATGGGAAACACTTTACAACTTACAACGATAAGAACGGACTTACATCGAACACGGTTGTTTGCATTAATGAAGACCAATCAGGAAATATCTGGATTGGAACAAACGGTGGTGGTGTTATAAAATATACGGCGGATAAAAATAAGAATACAGGAAGTTTTGAACCCTTCACCAGTGCAGAAGGTCTTGCCGGAAATCATGTAAGCAGCATTTTAATTGACAAATCAGGAAACATTTGGTTTGGTACTGTTGGAGGAGGTGTTTCAAAATTCAATGGAAAACAATTTTTAAATTATACGATTGAAAATGGATTGAGCCATAACAAAATCTTGTGTTTACTCGAAGACCGGCAGGGAATTATTTGGATGGGAACGGATGGCAGCGGGGTTTGTAGTTACGATGGAAAAACATTCACTCATTATTCGGAAAACAATCCTCTTTTTCAGGAAGTGGTCTGGTCGATTTATGAAGATAAAAAGGGACAAATCTGGTTGGGTTCCTGGGGTAAGGGTTTGTCTAAATTTGACGGTGATAACTTTACCCACTATACAGAAAAGGAAGGCTTAAGCAGTAACATCATCCTTTCTATCCTTGAAGATCAATCGGGAAACATTTGGTTGGGAACAAATGGTGGCGGAGCGTCTGTATACCATGGCAATTTATTTACTCATTTTACCGAAAAGGAAGGATTGAACAATAATTATGTTCGTGATTTTTCAGAAGATCAATTTGGGAATTTATGGTTCGCAACCTATGGTGGAGGAATAAGCAAATTCAACGGACAATCCTTTTTCCATTTCAATAAACAAAATGGAGTTTTTGATAATGATGTCAGATGCCTGATGTTTGACAACAAGAACGAGCTTTGGTTCGGGACTTTTGGTGGAGGAATCGGTAAATACGATGGCAAAAACATTCTTCAGCTAACGGAGGAACAAGGTCTGTGTAATAATTACATTTTGTGCATGGAAAAAACCCATGATGGCAAATTGTGGTTCGGAACAAATGGTGGTGGAATTTCGATTTATGACGGAACAGCATTTACAACTTTCGATGAAGAAACTGGCTTAAGTAACAATACAGTGTTATGCATTACAGAGGACAAAAACAAATCGGTCTGGATAGGAACCAATGGCGGAGGAGTCATCAGGTATGACGGACGAACATTCACTCACTTCGATGAAAAAACCGGATTAAGCAACAATACGGTAAGAAGTATACTCGCCGACCGAAATGGAACTATCTGGTTTGGAACAAGTGGAGGAGGAATATGCAACTACGATGGTGAAAAATTTATCCATATAACCGAAAAGGAGGGGTTAAAAAGCAACTATATCCTTAGCATACTGGAAGACAAAGAAGGCAATATTTGGTTTGGTACACGCTTTGGGTTGAGCAAACTTTCTACAGCACAGCAGAGTGAATTGAACAACAAGATTGCCAACGGCAGTACGAAAGAGTCTGATGTCTATTTTAAGAATTATGCCTATGAAGACGGTTTTCTGGGTATTGGCGTAAACGGAGGAAAAACAATTTACCAGGATAAAAAAGGATTGATTTGGATTGGAAGTAATGACAGGTTGACACAACTGCACCCTGATGGAGAAATAAAAAACAACAAGTCTCCCGAAATCAGAATTACCAATCTGAATTTATTCAACGAAAAAATTCCCTGGCAAGTACTGGAACTAAAACAGGATAGTGTTTTAAAGCTTGGCAATGGCGTAAGCGTTGGAGATTTCGAATTTTCGGGAACCATGAACTGGAACACCTTACCCGAGAATCTGAGTCTCGCCTTCAACAACAACTACCTTACTTTCCAATACATTGGCATCACCATGCATCAACCGGACCTCGTAAAATACAGATACATTTTAGAAGGATGGGATGAAAACTGGAGTTCGATCAGCACACGAACAGAAGTTGCCTATGGTAATTTGCAGGAAGGAGAATATACGTTCAAGGTGAAAGCCATGAACAGCGAAGGATTATGGAGTGAACCTGCATCCTACACCTTTTCCATTCGGCCACCCTGGTGGAAAACCACATGGTTCAAATCAAGTTATATCTCTGCATTCATCTTACTGATTATTGGCTCATTCAGATGGAGAACAGCTTCATTGCGACGAAGACAAAAACAATTGGAACAAACCGTAATTGAACGAACTGAAGAACTTGTTCTAAAAAATCAACAGGTCGAAAAACAAAAAGAAATTGTTGAAGAAAAGAACAAGGAAATTTTGTCGAGTATAACTTACGCCAAGAGGATACAGGAAGCCATTTTACCCGGATTTCAGCGGTGGAAAAGGTATTTACCGGAAAGTTTTATTCTCTATACACCAAAAGATATTGTTGCAGGTGACTTCTACTGGATGGAAAAAAGTCAGAATTTCCTGTTCATTGCAGCAGCAGATTGTACCGGACACGGCATACCCGGAGCCATGGTGAGTGTAATCTGTTCGAATGCTTTAACAAGAGCCATCTCGGAAGAAAAACTATCAGACACCAACAAAATTCTGAATCGTGTACGTGAAATTGTGATCGAAAACCTATCGGGCAAAGAAGAAGAAACCGTTCGCGACGGAATGGATATTTGCCTGATCCGAATAGACACCAACAAACCCGGTGAAATACAATTCAGCGGAGCCAATCGTCCGCTGTGGATAGCACGGAATAAACAACTGCTCGAATTCAAGCCGGATAAACAAGCCATAAGTTTTTCTGAAAGCACGAAAGATTTTAACGCTGCTCTTATTCAACTTGAAAAAGGAGATACCCTTTATCTTTTCACAGATGGATATGCCGATCAGTTTGGCGGCAACTATGGCAAGAAATTTATGTACAAACGTCTGAAAGAATTATTGATTGCCATTTCTAATGATTCGCCTGCACAGCAGAAAGAGAAATTACATACCAACTTCAACACCTGGAAAGGAGAACTTGATCAGGTAGATGATGTATGTTTTATTGGAATCCGTTTGTAGCAATTCTCCATCAGTTTTCTTTTTCTTCAATATGGAAAATACGGAATTATAGTTCCTAAAACAAAGTCCCCTACTCCACCAAAACAAAAGCAGCCCAGTAATACGGACTGTATTTTTTTCGCATCGCGTTTTGTGCGATTTGAAAGGACTTACGGATATTGCCGTTCTTGAGCAATACACCATAAAACAATTCCATAAACTCAGCCGTTTCTTTATCAGGAACTTCCCACAACGACATGATCAGGTAATGTGCTCCTGCTACTTTAAAGGCACGCTGCAAACCATATACACCTTCATAGCCACGAACATCTCCGAGTCCGGTTTCGCAGGCGGATAATACGATCAATAAAAATCCGGATAAATCCAATCCGGTAATTTCCTGAGCAGTGAGAATTCCATCTTCTTCCGATTCGGAAACCGAGTGCTCCGACCATAGTTTGTTGGCACCGGCGAATACAAGCCCGGATCGCATCATGGAATGCGGTGAGGACAAAAAGAACAGATCCTTTTCCTTACGCGCTCCGCTACGAAAGACGATTTCTGCATCAATTTCCACATGCGTGGTGTCTTTTGCAGCAGAGGGATCGGGATAGAAAAAACCATGTGTTGCAATATGTAATATTCCCTTCTCACCCGAACAGGATTTGAATTGCACTTCACCGGCATTTTTTCCTGTGAATTTCTTTACCGACTTCTTTTGCTGCAGCGCCTTCCTTTGAATGGATTCCACTTCCGTTAGTGTGCCCTCCAAAAATGTCCAGCCCACATTTGCGTTCAGCGTATCCGTATAATCCACTCCTCCGAATAAAAACAGCGGACCAATTCCCGATGCAGAAGATTTTTTTCGTTGAATCAAACTACCTGTTGACAGTAAGGGATTTAATTCGATTACCGAAGAAACATACCTACCATCGCGATTCCGAATAGCAGAAAATGAAATTTTGTGCAGCAAACCCGCAGGAGAAAAATAAATGGTCCGTACATCATTCAACACGGATTCCAAGGGCTGACACAATAGCGAATACAAACTTTCCCTGCCGGAAAAAGTATAAGCAGATTCAATTTTTGTTTTGCGGTCGGATGATTTTTGTGCGATCAATGCCTGCAAATGCTCTTCCTTACACAAGGGAATATAAAGCGGTTGCAAAAAATCTTTTTTGATTACCAGCGCCACATACATCACTTCATCCGGGAGATTGTTTTCTGAACGATGCAGATCAAGAAGAGGAATGCGTAAAAATTCGATGGCCGCTTCGCCTTTTACCAGTGAATGCTGAACCTGTTTCCAATCGACATTCTTTTCTTCGAGGTGTTGCTTAAACGCACTCGATTTTCGGATCAGTGTAGCCTCAAGCGATTGCGCTTCTTCTTCCAGTGCTGTTGCATCTTTTCCTCTGGAATACGCCTTGGCAATTTTTCGTTTAACCGTTAACCAGGAGTAATACGATTCAATCAGCAAGGAATCGCTGCTTGCCAAAATATCTGCACGAAGATTCCCGCTGCCGCGCAATATTAATCCCTTCAGCAACAAAGCCTGGTTGTAGGACTGAATGGTGAGATCAGGACGCGTGGAATTGTGATTCACCATAAAAGCATCATGAAGCAGAAAATCCTCCTCCATGGTGGCGAAGTACTTTTCCTTATCCGTTTCGGCAAGTAATGCGAGATTGATTTCAATATCCTTTTGGCGGATTTCCATCAGTCCTCTGAGTTTTTCCGCAGCAGTTGGAATGGCGGCGCGACGGTAATACGTAGCAAACTGATACCTCAATGCGCGACGGATCTCGGAGGTGGATCGGATCGACTGTGCAATTTCCAGTGCATTATTCAAATAGACCAATGCGCTATCGTAATTACCAAGATCGTGATGGTAGGAACCGATATTGTTCATTGCAAAAGCAATAGCCAATTTATCGTTAAGTGATTTACGCACTTCCAGACTCCGGTGAAAATAGAACATCGCAGAATCCTTTTCATTCATCACCCTGTACAGATTCCCAATGTTGTTGAGTGTAGAAGAAATTCCGTTCTTATCGTTTATTTTTTTGCGCAGGAGCAGACTTTCCCTGTACATATCCATTGCAGCAGCGTACTTGCCCTTTTGTTTGTACTGAATAGCCAGATTGTTCATAGCAGTTGCAATGCCCTGTTTGTTGCCGTTTTTGGTATGGAGTTCCATTGCCAGAATGTACCATTGAACCGCTTTATCGGAGACTCCAAGATCATTGTAAGCCGTTGCAAGATTGGAATAAGAAGTGGGCAATCCGCGCTGATCATTTTTTTCGAGACGAATGGCCTTGGCTTTTTCAAAATAATCGATTGCACCGGTAAGATTTCCGGAATAGGATAAAACGATTCCCAGGTTATCAATGGCATTTGCCCATCCCTGCCAGTTTTTCATTCCCGCATAAATACCTCTGCTGTTCTGGTAGCAGGAAGTCGCCAGTGCATAATTGCCGATATCGCGGTGGATATTCCCCATATTAACGATAGCACCGGCTATTCCCGAGGAATCGTTGAGTTCGGTTTTTATTTTTAGTACCTGCTCGAATTTGAGCAGTGCGCGATCATTTTCACCGCGGATGGCCAACGAAACACCCTGAGAATTGATCGCATCGGCCACATAGTTCTTCGAACCCGATTTTTCCGAAAACAATTCCTGCTGCTGTGAAAGACGGTAGGCACTATCGGGTTGCGAAAACAAGAGATGCTCCCAAATAAGCGTATGCACCGCAAACAAGCGTACGGTGTCGGACTGCGCTTCATTTCTCCATACACCCAAAAGCGAATCGGCTTCCGGATTATTGCGGGATTGGGAAAACAAGTCGCCGCCCGAAAACAAATAGAATAAGCCAATGATGAGGTGCTTGATATTCATTGGCAGTAAACTAATAAGGAAAAAGTGTTTTCGCAATTTTATTGGACGAATGGATTCAATTGTTCTCTCAAAGCAATTTCCTGAAGCATGGAGAATCGGTTTGAAAAAAGCAATCAAATCACATCGACTGAAGAAGTTGCCAAATCAACCTTACAGTTTACAATTTGCTTTCTATCATTTGCTCACTACCAACGGCGTAGAAACTACATTCTCTCCCTGAATAAGAGAAACCATGTACATCCCATTTTCGAGAGGAAGTGAATTGATCTGAATGCGGTTCTTTCCGGGTAAAGGATAGTAGTTCGCGGAATGAACAGTCTTACCCAAAATATCCGAAACCGAAATCTGAATTTCTCCTCCGGATTTGCTTTCAAATTCAATTGAAAACGCATCGGAAGTTGGATTGGGAAAAACGCTGAAGCACGCTATCGGGTCTGCATCATTTACAGACACATTCGAACCCATCTCGTAGACCAATAAAGCTACGTTCTGTGAAAGTAACCCGAGGCTTGCAGTTCCGGAAACAAAATTATTACAGGCAAATGCGCCACCTGCCACTCCGGGAGTGACGGGAATATCACCTGTAGGATCGTAGGATAATCCGGTAGGCACACCCAAAATAGAATGCTGAATCAGCATCACAGTACTGGGTCCACTCTGATCGGAAGCCCACAAATACGGACCACCGGGGGTGTACGGATCGTAAACCAAACCATATACACCTGACAAACCGTGTGTACTCTGCGCGATGGTAGATAGTACAGCACCGCTTGTGCTGATAGCAACCCAATCTGTGGCGAAGTTACCGGTCCAGAAACCACCTGCTCCACTATTTAGGGTGGGATCATAACTAATGTACCGTGTTGTTCCGGATGCCGACGAAGTGAACGAGCTCACCAATGTTTTAGTGGAAGGATTTACCTTGTAAATGGTATTCGAATTGTTGGCCAGATAGAGGAAAGTACCATCCGAAGTAATGGAACGGGTTGCCGATATTCCGGGGATCACAAATCCGGATGTTTTTACACCTGAAGCATTCGCTGTAAAGAGTGAATCATCGCTCCACTTCGACAACCAGAATTCGGTGCCTGTCCAACACACTCCTGCCAGACTGACGGCAATTTGATTGGGATCAACAAAAAGCTGAACATCCCATTGTGCACGGTCGGGTGTTGCCACTTGTTGAGCAGTGATGGGAGCAGCATCGAGAGCTGATTTTGTGCAAAAGCGCCAAGAGGAAGAGCAGTTCCAATGACAAAGAATAGATTCAGTAAATTGAGTTTCATAGCAGCTGTTTTTCTCAAAATTCCTCATCCTGAAGGCAGTGAAAAATGACAAGAATCAGGATAAAAAACCGATTGGGTAAGTTTTCATTTGCTAATAAAGCATAAATGGTAAAGTCGGTTCAGGTTAATTTAATTATTGAGCAGAAGAGGGTCCCGGTTAAATAGGGTTAAAGGGGAATTGGCACACAATTGCTGCAAGACGCTTGAAAGCAAACGCAATCAAAGAAGAAAAAAACCTGAAAAGGAAGAATTATATAGATGATTTATAGAATTTTTGATANNTTAATAAAGGTTGGGTTATAAATGAGTTATAAGCGATTTTAAAAAGACGACAATGGCGAAACAGACAGCAAAGAAAACGACTAAAGCGACCACGAAAAAAAAGGTTGATAAACCGACTGCAAAAAAAGCGGTTAAGAAAACTGCACCTAAGACTGAAAAAGCCAAACCGACAAAAAAGGTTATCAAGAAAGCTCCTGCAAAACCGACCGTTAAGGCTAAAAAAGTAGTAGTTGCCGACACACCGACAGTTATTAAAAAGACTTTTGATAAAATCACTTTAATCTCACATAAATTTACAGAACCTAACGAACACCCGACAAAGCTTAAACCTAACAAATTAAGCGTATCAGAAATCAACGGCATTGGAGGAAACACCTACTTGAAATTTCATTCGGCAGGAATTAAAACAGTCGAAGACTTTGTAAACGCTGGTGTTTCCAAAATTTCACAAGTATTGGGTTGGACAGAAAAAGGTGGTCTACCTTTTTATTTAAGAGGGCTTGCAGTTTACCAGAACAGAGTAATCAAAATAAAAGCTCCGAAAAATATTTCTCAAAGCCCAATTTACTTAGACATCGAAACCGACCTTTCTCAAAGAACAGTTTGGATGATTGGCATTTACATTACTAAGTCTAATGAATTTATACAATTGGTTGCCGACAAACCAAAAGATGAGCCTAAAATAATAAAACAATGCTTGGAAATTTTATCAGACCATCCAAACGAACCTGTTATTTCTTATTCCGGTTCTCGTTTTGACGAAAGAGTTTTAAGAAAAAGATTTGACGAAGAAAATTTGAAACATAACCATTTAATATTTGACGACATATTACTTGACATTAAGGCTTCATTAGCATTTCCAATTAAAGCATATACACTCGGTGACTTAGGTGAATTTTACGGTTATAAATTCAAGCACCCAAATATGGACGGACAACAGGTTGCAATGCTTTATTCTCAATACGCAAATGATTTAAAGAAATTCAGAGGTTATGAAAAACTTTGCGATTATAACGAAGATGACGTTAAATCAATGGCATCAGTTGTTGAACACATTTATTTAAAATAATGGCAAAGAGATTAAGACTTTCAGAACTTGTAAACGAAATTGATGATGCAATTCAAAACAGATTTGCAGGTGAAACTTTTTGGATAACCGCAGAGATTACCGATGTAAAAAAACAAACGGACAAACGTTGGTGCTTTTTAAAATTCATTGAAAAAGAAGGGCATTTAATTACCGCTGAAATTAAAGGCGTTTTCTGGGCAAACACTTTTCACAATGTTGAAAAATTCGAGAAACTATCGGGCCAAACATTTGCCAGCGGACTTGAAATAACTTGCAATGTAAGAGTTCGTTTTCATAAGCGATATGGAATTGACTTAGAAGTTTTAGAAATTGACCATACCTACTCCTTAGGTAAATTAGAACTTGAAAAACAACAAACACTTGACCGACTTGTAAAAGAAAACCCGAAATTAATTCGGCTTGTTGATGGACAATATTTTACAAGTAACAAGTCAATTGATTTGCCGATTGTACTACAAAGAATTGCTTTGGTTACAGCACCAAATTCAGACGGACAAAGAGATTTCAAACAGGAAATAGAGAACAATCAATACGGCTACGCCTTTTCAGTTTCTGAATTTCTAACGCAAATACAAGGCGACAATTCAAGCAAATTAATAATTCAAAAACTAAAACTAATTGAAGCGGAAAAAGAAAATTTTGATGTTGTAGCCATTGTTCGTGGTGGTGGTTCACAAACAGACTTCAAACCATTTGACGATTACGACCTTTCAAAATATGTTGCTTCCTTCCCCTTACCAATTTTAACTGGCATCGGACACGATAGAAACACAAGTATAGTTGACCTTATGGCTCGACAATATAAGACACCAACTAAGGTTGCGACAAATATTGTTGAACACAATTACAACTTTGAAAGTGAAATTATGGATTTTAAAGAACGGTTTTTTGAAACAGCAGAAAGTATGATAGATGAGGCAAAGGATAACTTGCTTCAAATAAAACGAACAGTAAAGGCATATAGTCCAGCAACAATTTTAAATAAGGGTTACGCTATTATCACGAGCAACGACAAAATAATTATTAATCCGAAAGACATAAAACCTAATTCAGAAATACAAACTATTTTGAAAAATGAACTTATTCATAGCACAGTAACAAAAAAATCAAAAAATGAATTTGACATATAACAAAGCATACAGCGACCTTTCAAAACTTGTTGACCAAATCGAAAACGATAAAATTCAACTGGACACACTTGCAGACAAAGTGAAGCAAGCAAAAGAACTTATTGACTTTTGCGAAACCAAATTGCGGACTATTGACAAGGACGTTAAAGCAGTCTTGACAGACAAGAAACCAACGACACGAAAGAAAAACCGCTTATAACAGCCGTTTGCCGCAATGGGGGCTGACGNNGCTTCTATCAACATTTGTGCTTGGTTGACAGTGAAGTGCTCCGAAATCCCCCACTGCGGCAAGCGGCAAAACGTTATAGGGCATTTTAGGACAACGGCTTCGGCTGACAATAAACAACATAAATGGAGCAACAAGACAAACTAAAAAACGCTATTAGAGGTTTAGCAAAAATTCAACTTCACATTGACAACAGCGGTGGCCCCGAAGAAAACGGAGAACTGTTTGAAGAATATTTTCATATCCGAGCAAAGATTTTGGCAAGTTTCGGTTTACCTGACAGTGACACCTTTGGGAAAATATTATTCGTTAAATCATTGCCAACAGACAAAGAAGTTGATACAATCATCAGCAATCTGAAAAAAGCTGCAACAGAATATTTGCTTTCACCGGCAAAGACTGAAGCCCAAATTTTAGAGGAGGCAATCGAAAATAAATTAGACCCAGAACAAGTATTACCTGAGTTTGGCATAACATCACATTTATACACTCTATTTGTTTACAAAGAAATTTTGCTTGCCAAAAGAGACCACCCGTTAGCCGTTTTAGAGGCTTTGCGTTTAGCAGACGACCCAAAGACATTAAACTTATTGGGTATCGTTGCATTGACAAAGAACTTTGGAGAAGAAGAAAAAAAGATGTTGGAATATTTGAATGCCAAAGGCATTAAATATCTCGACCACTACATTTCTGCTTTTCAACTTGACGGAAAAGACGAAGAAATTGAACAAAGCCAACTTGCAGAATTTTGGCACGACTTAAACGGTGGCTTTGAGTTCAAAACACTTGACGACAAGTTTTCAGCATTGACACATTATTTAATGAATTACTTGTGTTTAGTTGTTGCCGACCAACCATACAGAATAACAGAATTAGAAGTTTATTACCACGACAAAGACAATCACCCCGACCCTTACGTTCATTGTTCATCTGAACAGCTTTTTGCAGGCAATTGGTATTTTAACGGAGCAGGTTTGGACATCACATTTGGCGACTACGAAAAGAAAATTTACGGTGGACTTTTAATTAGAGGAATTATGAAATTTGGAGAAAGTCCACGTTACATAAGCGGCCCATCAAATGTTTTGAAAGAAATTTTCTCAAATATCGGCAACATTGTTACGGGTGAAGGAAGCATTTGTTTGAGGGAGTTAAACAAAGAAATAATTCAAGCAATAGAAACCGAGCCAATTCAAGCGGTTCGTATCGGCTTGACTAAGAAAAAAGAGGACACAGAAAATTATGCCGAGAAAAAATATCGGTATTTAGTTGAACTTAATCTTCAACATAAATTCAAGGATAAAGAGAAGGTTGTTCGACAACTTTTGGCAGACAATAAAATCACAAAAGAACAAGCCAAAGAAATAATGGGCTACAACATAAATCCATAATGATACCTGACAGCCAAACTAACACACTTTACCTTGCTGACTGCTTGCCAACAAAGCATCCAAAATTTTTTTCGGACTTTGAAGCGGTATTAAAAAAGTGTGGAATTGCTTTTCAGCTATTGCCCGACACAAAAGACATTTGGGCTGTTGATTATATGCCTATTCAATTTTCGCTTGACAAGTTTGTTCAGTTTGTTTACAACCCTGACTATTTACAAAGCAAAAAATGGATTAAGACAATTTCGGACGTTGACAGCATCTGCAACTCAATAAAACTAAATCGCATCAAATCAGACATTGTTTTAGATGGTGGTAACGTAACAAAGACGACTGATAAAGTAATAATGTGCGACAAGATTTTTATTGAAAATCCGCATTATTCAAGGCGACAACTTGCAGACAAATTGAGAGAACTTTTTGAAGTTGATAAACTCTATTTTGTGCCCCAACAACCAAAGGACTTTACAGGACACGCTGACGGAATGGTTCGCTTCCTTGACAATAACACGGTAATAATTAACGACCATTCCAAAGAAAAACCAGAATTTCAGAGAGCATTTAAAATTGCCTTAGACAACGCAGGACTTGACTACATTGAAATTCCTTACAACCCATACGGTAACAAGACTTATGGACAAGCAAACGGTGACTACATAAACTTTTTACAAATGCAAAACACCGTAATCATTCCAACTTTTGGTATTAAAGAAGATGAAATTGCGGTTCGACAATTTGAACAACTTTTTAGCGGACAACAAATAGCAACTATTGACAGTAACGAAGTGGCTGACAATGGCGGAATACTTAACTGCATAACTTGGAACATATGGACAACGTGAGAAGAAAAACGCCCTATAACATGCGTTTGGCGCAATGGGGGGTGACGAGCAAAATTGAAAGTTCGTGCTTCTATTTAGCGTAAGTGCATATTGACAGTTCAGTGCTTCTAAGTCCCCCACTGCGCCAAGCGCAAAAACGTTAGCGGTCATTGTAACGGACTATCCAAGTAAGACAGACAGACGACTAAAAAATTGGAATATGAGAAAGGTAATTGCAGCATTTAATATGACACTTGACGGTATTTGCGACCATACAACTGGTATTCCTAGTGAAGATTTACATCAACATTATTCCAACCTATTAAATAATGCAGGACTTATTTTATATGGACGAACGACTTATGAACTTATGCTATTTTGGAAAACGCTTTTGCAAAATCCTTCAGGTAAAAAATCAATGGACGACTTTGCAATATCAATAGACAAAATTCCAAAACTTGTTTTCTCCACAACGCTAAAGGACACAAACTGGGACAGTGCAAAACTTTCAGACAGTCCATTAATCGAAAAAGTTTTGGAACTAAAACAACAATCAGGAAAAGACATTTCAGTGGGAAGTAGAAGTTTGATTATTCAACTCTTAAACAGTAATCTTATTGACGAATTTCAAATATGTGTTCACCCTATCATCGAAGGGAAAGGACTTAGACTATTTGACCAAATCAAGGACAGGATTATGTTAAAGCACATTAAGACAAAAACACTAACATCCGGTTCAACAATATTTTATTATGAGCCGACATGAGAATAAACAACGAACCGCTAATCGAGTAGGCGGCTNNCAACGAACCGCTAATCGAGTAGGTGGTTCCGTCACATGAGCGATGAAGTGCACCTCTCACACCATCAGCCGCAGCTGACGGTTCGCAAATAGTTGGGTAATAAAGTGTAAGTGTCCAGTAAAGACTAAATCAACTTCTGGAAGGGGTGATTACCTGTCAAGAAATACAGTTTGGGAGACAGACGAGTACTATTCCGAATTGAATATGATTTTTGAATCAATGACATACAGAATTAGATGGTACTACTATTGGAAAAAATAAAAACTGGCACATAACAGCACCTACCCAAAAGTGGCAGTTCAATGGTTAAACTCCTCACCTAAGGAATACCTGGTTGATCAGAATGTACAGTCGCTAACTATCTTCCCCTTCGCCAAACTGCATACCGCTAAAGCAAATAACAATCCCAACCGAAAAAATTAAATCGCATGCTAATAACGTATTTGATCGTTCTGATAATTGCAATTGTTTTTAAACTTCTACATTTTCCAGNNGGCTGGTTTAATATTTGTTATTTCACCATTATTCCCTTTCCTGGATGTTATCATTCAATCCTTTCGTGATAAAGGTGATCAGGAAACACGACTTTTATCCTCTATCGGGGTATTTCTTATTTCTCTTTTCTTATTGGTAAAATTCTTGTTTTGGCCGTATGCCCTTTTATTTTTTTGTCTTGCTTTTGCCGTTACATCCCTCTTTGTTTTCCGTTTCTTCCGGAAGAAAGCCAATTATAATATCCGATTCTTTATTACTACGCTTCTATTTCTCTTCGCCATTTTTAATTTTTCATTGAAAAGTTCCTCTTTTCGATTAACCTATCTCTTAGAAGATCCCTTTAACCCTGATGATCCCGTCCCCCATTTTTATATCCAATCCTTAGCGTATGAATATTATTTGGAGGGCGATTACAACAAAGCAGAAAAACTGATCGAAAGAAACATCAATCATATTGCCGATTTATTGAAGGAAGAGGATGTTCCTCCCGGCACGCAGGAAATGGATAGTGCAAATCTGGAAATTTCAAAAAATGATTTGGAAGAAATTCAAAACCGTAGTTGGACCAATTCTCTCCAGCTTTATCCGGAGGATCGGTATAGTTATGAAAAATTCAAATAACACACCTTTTATGAAATGGTGAATGCTTAGAGTTGGGAGAAGCGCTATTGTGATTAGTCCCTGATGTGTTAGTGCAATCCGTTTTTCGTAGACATTTCGTAGACAAATGTGTGCGGAGGGATGCGGTGTGGTGTGTTAGGATGCGTATAGGAGAGGTATAGAAAGCAAAAAGCCTCAAATAATTGAATATTTGAGGCTTTTTAGCGGTCCGGTGACAAAATTCATTTTGTAATCCCGACCGTAAGCGTCGGGATCCTGACGCTGCGGTCAGGATGCCAACTACCGTTGGCAACGGGATTATTAATTTTCGTAAAACGAAAAAGTCCCTCGTTTCTGAGAGACTTTTTGCGGTCCGGACGGGACTC
>DEHO01000044.1 GCA_002351955.1 Flavobacteriales bacterium UBA2798 | reverse complement strand
CGTTCACCGTTCACCGTTCACCAAAAATGAAACATGCACTCGTCATACAAGGTGGTGGATTCCGGACAGCTTTCAGTTCTGGAGTGCTTGATGCATTTCTGGAAGAAGAATATTTTCCTTTCGATATTATCGCTGCTGTTTCAGGTGGTGCAATTGCTGCGTCGTATTTTATTGCGCAACAAAAAGAACATTGCTTCCGGTCCATTTGTTTTCTCTCTGAAAAGGGTCGCTTCGTAAACATCAACCGCGCCTTGCGTGCCGGTCCGCTCATGGACATTGATATTTTTCATGCGATCTCCAATAAGCATTTTCCTTTTGATAAAACATTGGCCACTGAGCGTCTTATCGGGAAAAAATTCGCCATTGTAATGACCAATCGCGCCAACGGTCAACCCCATTACTGCGATCCCACAACTACCAATTGGGAAGAAGCGGTCATTGCTTCCTGTTCACTTCCGTTCATCACCAAAGGCAAACAACACCTCAACGGAAACGATTACATCGATGGCGCATGGGGAGATCCTTTGCCGGTTGAGTGGGCAGCAGAGCAAGGGGCAACAACCATTACTGTAGTGCGTACATCTCCACCCTTCGAGCGACAAAACAAATCCTGGTTCGATCGAATAGGCGAATTGTATTATCTGAAAAATCCATCGTTGCGAAATGCATTTTCCGAAAATCATTTGCGTTTTAATCGTTCCATCGATTTTATAGAAAATCCTCCGGATGGAATTGCGATTCATCAGATCGCGCCGGATTTTGCATTAAAAGCGGGTTTATATACCCAATCCAAAGAACACCTGGAGGATGATTATCGCTATGGATTTGCCTTAGGAAAGCAGTATTGCACAATGCAGCAGACTGTAATTTCGGAATAGCAAAAAAAAGCCTAGATTTATGCAAACGACGGTTATGAAAAATGTGTTGCTTGTTTTTGGTTTGATCTTTTCGTTGCAGGCATCGGCACAACATCCGCTTATCGATTCTGTGCTTGTGCGTGTACGTATCGACAGTCTGATGCATTATGCCGAACAAATCTCCGGTGAAAAAGGCGTGGTGATTAACGGCGTAACCGATACTATCAAAACAAGACACAAACTGAAAGCGGGAAATGAGCTTGCCTATCGCTTTCTGATTGAGAAGATGGGTCAGTATAACGTGCAGATCGACTCGATGGTGTTTTCATCCACAGGAAAAAACATACTTGCCATTCAACCCGGTGCTGTATATCCGAACATTTATGTGATTCTCTGCGCCCATTACGACAGTATGCCGAACAGCAATATTTCTCCTGCTGCAGATGACGATGGAAGTGGTGTAGCCGCCGTGATGGAAGCCATACGTATTCTCTCGCAATTTCAGTTCGAATACACCATTGTTTATGCTATTTGGGATGAAGAAGAACAAGGAAAAATTGGAAGTGCCGCCTATGCCAATATGGCCAGAAACGATGGTGATTCCATTCGCGGGGTGATAAACATGGATGCAATTGCATGGGATGGAAACGGCGACAATGCCGCAATGATTCATACTTCTTCCATCAGCAATTCACTCAATATCGCTGCGATGATCGATAACGTGAATAACACGTACAACATCGGACTCGATCTGTACCTTACCAATCCCGGCGCAACGTACAGCGATCACGCTTCTTTCTGGAACAAACAGTACGGAGCGGTGCTGGTTATTGAGGACTGGGCTTTTGATGCCAATCCGCACTACCATACTGTTACCGATAAAGTGCAGTATTTTAATATTCCCTATTTCGAGAAAATGGCAAAACTCTCCATTGCTTCCACCGCAGAGCTGGCAGTGCCCATCAGTTTTCTTGGGTCGGAACAAGAAGAAACAAGCACGCCCGTTCAGGTATTTCCGAACCCCTTTTCCGACGGAATCTGGATCCGAAGCGAGCGTGCGCTCAGCTTTCAATTGTGCGATTTTCAAGGTAAAATCCTTCATTTGGGAAGCACAAACAATCAAACCTACATCGCACTTAGCGATTTACCTACAGGGATATATGTTCTTCATATTCAGGACAACAAAGGCGTGAGTACTGTTAAAGTGATCAAATACTGATTGATGTCTGTCCCGGTTTTACTTCTTACTCCGCCATTTACACAGCTCAACACCCCCTATCCGGCTACTGCCTATTTAAAGGGATTTCTGGCCACCAGAAACATACAGGCAGAACAGGCCGACCTGGGAATAGATGTTACCCTTGCGCTCTTTTCGAAAAGCGGATTGAAGGATGTTTTCCGTCTCGCAGAAGCAGCCAATCCTAAGGACGAAAACTGCAAACGAATGCTCGCACTCAAAGAAGAGTATTTACAAACCATAGATGCTGTGATTCGGTTTTTGCAGGATAAAGATCCAACCCTTGCACATTCCATTTGCAGCAGAAATTATTTGCCGGAGTCCGCACGTTTTCTGCAGACAGAAAATTTAGATTGGGCCTTCGGAGAAATGGGAACACGCGATCGTGCACGCCATCTCGCTTCGCTGTATCTCGAAGATCTGAATGATCTGATCGTTTCCTGCATCGATCCTGAATTTGGATTTACCCGCTACGCAGAACGCCTGGGGAGATGTGCGAATACATTCGATGCATTGCATGACCACCTGAATGCTGCTCCCGGTTTCATTGATACGATTACACTGAAAATTCTCGACCATTACCTGAAGGAAAACAATCCTGCACTGGTTGCATTTACTGTTCCGTTTCCCGGTAATTTATACAGCGCTTTTCGCTGCGCACAACACATTCGCAACCATTATCCCCATATGAAAGTAGCAATGGGAGGCGGATTCGCGAACACGGAATTGCGATCTGTCAGCGATCCTCGTGTGTTTGATTATTTCCATTACATCACGCTTGATGATGGAGAAGCTCCATTGGAATGTTTAATGGAATTGATTGACGGAAAACGAAACGAAAACGAACTTAAACGCACATTTCTGCTTCGCAATCACCAAGTAGAATACATCCATCACACTTCCATTCCCGATTACAAACAGGCTCAAACAGGCACGCCGGATTATTCGGGGTTACGGCTAAAAGAATATTTGTCGGTAATAGAAATTGCCAATCCCATGCACAGGCTGTGGAGCGATGGGAGATGGAACAAACTTACACTTGCACATGGTTGTTATTGGGGAAAATGCACCTTTTGTGATGTCTCGCTTGATTACATAAAGATTTACGAATTCGCCGCTGCGAAAATCATTGTGGATCGAATGGAGACACTCATCGCTCAAACCGGAGAAAGTGGATTTCATTTTGTGGATGAAGCCGCTCCTCCTGCATTGATGCGTGAACTTGCGCTGGAAATTCTCAGAAGAAATTTGAATGTAACGTGGTGGACAAACATCCGCTTTGAAAAAAGTTTTACGAAGGATTTATGTCGCCTGCTTGCCGCTTCTGGTTGCATTGCAGTATCAGGAGGACTTGAAGTGGCATCGGACCGTTTGCTGGAACTTATTGATAAAGGCGTAACGGTAGAACAAGTAACAAAAGTTGCAGCTCACTTTACCGAATGCGGGATTATGGTTCATGCATACCTGATGTACGGTTATCCAACTCAAACCATGCAGGAAACCGTTGATTCGTTAGAGGTGGTAAGGCAATTGTTTGAAAACGGCGTATTGCAATCGGGTTTCTGGCATCGATTCGCGCTTACCACGCACAGTCCGGTTGGAATGCATCCTGAAAAATTCGGGATAAAAATTACGCAGCAGGAAAAAGGAACATTTGCCAATAACGATCTTGAGTTTGTTGATCCGACAGGCTGTGATCATGATGCCTTTGCCGAAGGACTCCGGATCTCGCTCTACAATTATATGCTAGGCGCAGGTTATGATTTGCCTTTGCAGAAATGGTTTGATAATAAAATCCCAAAAAGCGGAATTCCCAGAGACTATATCAAACAGGTTCTTGATAAAGAAGAGTTCAAGGAAATTCCGGCAAGTGCCAAATTGATTTGGATCGGTGGAAAAATCCAACTTGGTGCGATACCTGGAAAAGGAAATAAAAAAGGACGTACACGTATTTCGATTCACACCCGCAATCGATCGCACCAAATTGCAATGGATGAGGAAGACGCAAAATGGCTGATCGATGAATTTGCAACTTCATATACAGTGAAAACTTTTGGTACAGTGCGCAGCGAATATGAAAAACGCACCGGAAAAAACTTTCTCCTTTTCTGGCACCAATCTGAAATGGATTTGGTCCGCGAAGCCGGATTGATTATTGTCTGAACAATAGTCTTTTCGTGCAAAATGATGTTAATCAGTCTTTTGTTGAAAATTTCGTTTTTTCAGGCAATCTTGAATTCCTATCTTTGTCCAAAATAAATCAAATCATTTTCTATGAAAAAATCTTTACTTGCTTTTGCTGTTCTTGCTTTTGCCGGCAATGTAATGGCACAATCTGCTGCCGGAGGACCTGATTCCTTTGGTTACACTTTCAAAGACTCAAACGAACCCGGTGGTCCCGGTTACAGCTGGATTGAATTAAACCCTGCACTTGGTGGTGGTGGTACTGTTGTTCCAAACGTAAACCAGGATGATAACCATGAGCCCAATGTTGCTCTGGGTTTCACCTTTCCTTTTTACGGTAACAACTTCACACAAATCAGTGTTGCCACCAACGGAACGGTATATTTTGAAGATGTGTATCTGGGTCTTTCCAATGAATGTATTCCCGGAACACCAACTTACACGATGACCGATTACCGCTTTATCGCTCATATGTGGAACGACCTTGACCCAAGCTCACAGGGTAATATCTGGATGCAGTCGTTCTCTACCTATTTTGTTTTACAGTTCGATAACATCGTTCCCTGTTGCGGTGCCGGTGATGGTGATACATGGCAGTTGATCCTTTACAGCAGCGGAAACATCCGTATGCAGTACAAGGAACTCAGCAACACCGATAACTTTGGTGATGCTACAGTAGGTATCCAGAACGATCCTACAACAGGTCTTCAGTACATGTGCGATAACGCTCCCAACGCTTTGGCTTCGAATCTTGCTATACTTTTTGTTCATCCCAATGCAGCAAGCGTACAGGAAGATGCGTCAAACCTCGTAAATGTGTTCCCTAACCCTACCAACGGAATCATCACTGTTGATGCTACTGCTATCAGCGGACTTTTCCAATTTGAAGTGGTGAACCAATTAGGTCAGGTTGTACATACCGCAACAATGAACGGTGCTTCTACATCTACTGTAGATCTTTCTGGTCTTTCTGCAGGTATTTACCACGTAAAGCTTCAGAACGAAAGCATGTTTGCTTCTAAAAAAATCGTTCTTCAGAATTGATTTCTTTCTGATAAATAATTGAAAGTCCCGCCAAAAACGGGGCTTTTTCTTTTTTTATTCTGCAGTACTTACCCACAGCTTTGTATTTTTGCCCGGCAATGAAAGACAACCAGAAACAACAACGCTACGACCGCGCCTACCTGAAAATGGCAATGGAATGGGGTAAACTATCCCATTGCACCCGCAAACAAGTAGGGGCGCTGATTGTACGCGACAACATGATCATTTCAGACGGCTATAATGGCACCCCCTCCGGATTTCCGAATGCCTGCGAAGATGAAAACGGAGAAACCAATTGGTATGTGCTCCACGCCGAAGCCAATGCCATTTTAAAGGTGGCTAAGTCAACACAAAGTGCGGCAGGCGCAACTCTCTATCTGACTCTTTCGCCATGCAAGGAATGCAGTAAACTCGTTCTTCAGGCGGGGATCCGAAGACTTGTTTATATCAATCCCTATAAAGACCAAAGCGGAGTAGATTTCCTGCGCAGTGCCGGAATTGATGTTGTCCATTTTAACGAAAGCGAGCTTTGATCCGTTTTCTCAGCCACTCATCATTCTTCTTCAACCATTCTCCTGCTTAATCGTTGGATTAAGTAAATTGCACCTCATCATGTACGAGCAAGATCCCAAACATCTGTTACCTGAACCACTTCCACAGCCCGACGCGCGGAGATCCCTAGTTTATGTCCCCTTTTTACTGGCTATTGCTCTTGCTGCCGGGGTATATTTTGGATCGCGAATGGTGGTTATTCCAAAGGGCTCCCAAAAGGAAACCGTCAGCCGCTTGAACAAGCTCATCAATATCATCGAAGACCGTTACGTGGATAAGGTGGATCGGGAATCGCTTACCGAAAATGCAATGCGCGATATTCTGCTTGGATTGGATCCGCATTCAAGTTATATGAGTCCTGATGATGCCCAAAAGGCACACGAAGAACTAAGCGGAAATTTTGGTGGTGTTGGTATTCAATTCCTGGTTTTCAAAGACACGCTTGTAGTCACGCACCTTATCGCCGATGGTCCATCTGAGCGTGCCGGGATAAAAAAATTCGATCGTATAGTTGATGTCGACGGTCATTCCATGGCGCGCAAAGAGATCACCACCGAAGATGTGTTCAAGCGTTTGCGAGGTGAAATGGGTACCAAGGTGAAACTGAAAATAAAACGTCAGGGCGAAAAAAAACTGATCAGTTTCGAGCTGGAACGCGATGCTATTCCGGTTAGCACGGTAGAGACCGCCATTATGGTTGAAAATGGAATTGGATACATCCGTTTGAACCAATTCGGAGCACAAACACATTCCGACTTTTTGCAGGCTGTACATCGATTACAGAAAAAAGGAATGACCAGCCTCATTCTCGACCTTAGAGACAACGGAGGAGGTTACTTGAAAGAAGCCAACCTCATTGCTGATGAGTTCCTTGAAAGTGGTCAGCTCATCGTTTATACCGAAGGTGAACACAGTCCGAAACACACGTATAAAGCAACCAAAAAGGGTCGTCTTGAAAAAACAAAAGTTGCGGTATTAATCAACCACAATTCCGCCTCAGCGAGCGAGATTGTTGCGGGTGCGTTGCAGGATAACGACAGAGGAATAATTATTGGAAGACGCTCCTTTGGTAAAGGCCTTGTTCAGGAAGAGATCAGTCCATTTGATGACGGTTCTTCCATTCGCCTCACGGTTGCCCGCTATTACACTCCAACGGGCAGGTCTATCCAAAAGCCATACGGTAAAGGCATTGATTACGAAATGGAACAAATAGAGCGTTTTGAGCGAAACGAGTTTTTCGTTCCCGATAGTTCCATCTTCGTCGACTCCCTGAAATTTACAACCGCCAAAGGAAAAGTCGTTTATGGAGGCGGGGGCATCATGCCGGATATTTTTGTGCCGATTGACACCACCGGAAGAACAAACTTTTATTCCAATTTACTCTATCAAAGAGTTATTGCCGAATTCGCCTTTGATTTTGTTGAGCGCTACCGACAGGTGTTGCTTCGTTATACCGACGCCTCCATGTTTGCAGGTTCATTTGCGGTAGAAGAGCAGGTGTTTCGCGAGTTGCTCAATTATGCCGAGAAAAAAGGTCTCCGTCGCTACCCGGGCGAAGCCGAGCATTCGCGCAGACTGATCCAAAACCAGATCAAAGCAGAAATTGCCCGGCTCGTTTGGAATACTGATGGTTATTTTGCGGTTTTGGCCAAAAACGATAGCGACTTGCTCAAAGCGTTGGAGGTTCTGAAAAAATAATTGGGGGAGTTGGACAATTATCCAAAAAGTTTATCTTTGGTAAACGCTTGTACTATCCGGCGCAATTCTTAAAACAACACCATTATTTCTCCCCTAAGTCCGGATCCATCCCTCAGCAATCTTAATCCCTAACACAATGAATACCACCCTGACAGGAACTGTTAAGTTCTTCAATTCCGAAAAAGGCTTCGGATTTATCAAGCACGATGATTCAGACACTGAAACATTCGTACACAAGACCGGTCTTCGCACTGATGTTCAGCAGAACGACCGTGTCCGTTTCACCATTGAGGAAGGCCGTAAAGGTCCAATCGCGGTAAACGTTGAGAAGATCTGATCTTAACTATAAGTCACAGATCAAAAAATCCCTGCCAACGCGGGGATTTTTTTTGTTTTAATAATTAACCACAACTTCGTCCGACCAATAACTTCGTCCGGAATGAAGCGTGATTTTTAATCGATACGAATACCTGCTCTGCATTTGCAATTCACGGTCGATGACTATTCCCGATGCGCGTTCTGCAGTTTGCATTGCTTTCCATTCTCCTGAATTCCTTTTACGGTATAGCACAGCTCTGTATATGATATCCGTTCCGGAATCGTACTTCAGCACAATTTCATTCTTAGACAGATCGGCAATAATCTTCGCATCAAAACTTCGCTCTGCAACAAGGTAAATCGTATCTGAGACCGAACTATTGCCTGAAGAATCAGAACATCTGAGCCAAAATTTTATTGCCGATTTTCGGGATAAAACATGAGAATGTATTTTGACAAGCTTCTCAGAAAGACTATCGTTTGAAAGAACAACTAAACTTGTTTGTTCCGAATCATCGAAGGCGAAGCGTAAAAACACAGAGTCCTTTTCGTAACGGATTTCCTTCCAAACCGGTTTTACCGGAGGGATATGGTCGGGTCGAGCCAGCAAAACTCCTTGCGACAAAGCGGAAGTGTTCCAGGAAGAATCGGTTGCGGCTATAGCTACTTCCAGGCTTCTTTCAATTGTTTGCCGGGTGCTTTTCCACACAAAAAAAGTATCGCGGTTTACTTCTTGTGTTCGCTCCACCCATTCATCGCCCGAAGAATTCCGCGAATAAATCCGGTATCCGCGCAGATCACTTTCTGTGTTTTTTCTCCAATTCAGTCGTACATAACCAAGCGTATCGATCCTGCCGGAAATACCCTCCGGGATTGCAGGCGGACCATCTTCTTTAAGGGTGACGAGAACCGGATCCGTAAATACATATTGTTTATTGTAAAGTTGCAACGCCAGTCGGTAGTAGGCATAACGTTTACTCTGTTTAAGAACCATCATACTGTCGGAAACGAATACTTCACGCAGTTTTTCCCAGTTGCCGGAATATTGATCAGATCGTTCAAGAACCATTTGATACGTTTTTTTTCGGTCAGCACTCAATGGAAAATGGATTTGTAGTTTGATCTCATCAATAGATGATTCAGCAAGATCCAAAACAGGGAAAACAATTTCATCATTGAAACACTCCAACGCAATTAAAGGTGAATATTCGCTGAAATTTCCAAAAGGAGTTTTTCCACGGATTCGGTAATACCGCCTGGAGTCACTACGTAGCGAATCGGAAAAATACATTGAGGAATCGCCGGAATTCTCATCTAAAAACGGAACAAGAGATTGTAATGTGGCAGGCTTCCAATCGGAGGAATTGCTGCTGTATTGAACTTCCCAGGATGAAAAAATAGTCCGTTGCGGAATCCATTTCAGTATCACCTTTCCATGTTTGCATTCGGCATCCGCAATTTCGGGTCTGGGTAAGTGTTTCGGACGAATATATGCATTGGTTAATTCGGCCAGCGTTTTGCCGGATTTATCCCTGAGTAAATAACGCTCAAAATCTCGGTCCTTTAATTCATAAATTAACCCCAGCGCATCTGCAAAAACAGGATCGGTGTCGGCGAGCAATAGCGCAAAACCGGAATACATTTGATTCAATTCAGAACCGCCTTGTTCACCGAATAAAAACCTGCGTAAAAACAAAATCCGCTCCTCCTTAACGGAAAGGGAATCCCACCGATTGTCCTGTTCGTCCCATACTTTGTTTCGGTTTAAAAAGACTTCCTTTCCGTTAGCAAGGCCAAATAAAAAAGTACCCTTCAATAATAACGCTCTGACATCATCCGCATTTGAAGGTGCCCAACGGAAAACTATTGATGATTCTGTTCGCTCTCCCAGAAAAACATAATCCTGTGCAAACAACCGGGTGCACCAAAACAGAAAAAATATACTAATACTACTATGTTTCATGGAACAACAACTGTACACGTTTGTCCTAATTCAAAATCAAACTGAAACTGTCCCTGAATCAAAGAAAGAATCTGGTACTGCACCTGCACTCCACCGGAGACCCAGGATGGCCGTGGCACTTTCCCTTGTAAAAGAGCAGCGATAGAGCCGTTTATCAATACCACATCAAATTCCTTGTTTCCAATTTCGCCCTTCGCCCCAATTCCACCCTGCATCCAGGCGAAAAGTTGTCCCTCTGCAATTTTTCCGTTTACGCCCACAGGAGCAAGCGACCCTGAACAATGAGCCGTCGGACCATAATCGATCAACATCATGTCAAATCCGGCTCCAAATGAAAAAGAACCATAAACAGTAAAAAAATCCCAACCATACTCCCTGTACAAACCTCCTGTTAAGCGCATTCCTGCAGCAATTCCCCGCGCTTGCGACAACGCTGAAACATCGCGCATCTGGTTTAACCCGCCGTTTTGCACCAGTGATGCGACCTGCGATGGAGGTGGACTCATGGGTTCGAGATTGTCTCCCGCCATAAAATACGCTTGTGCACTTGCAAAGGGCTGTATACTTACAACAACAGGCTGTGTTGGTCGACCGATACAAACACTCCAGGTATTCGGATCAAAATGAATGCGGCAAATTCCGTTTCCGGTTATTGTTTGCTGAACGTTCAACTGCGCCTGAATACTTGCATCAAAACTTTTTGCAGGAACACTGTACTCCATAACCATAGATCCGTAAACGGGGGGAGGACTTGTCCTTCGGGATTGAATACTGCTCATGAAATAGGCATTACCAACAAGCCTCACAAAATCCAATCCTCCATTGGAGTTAAACCCGATATCCAGCATTGCATCACCGTTGAATGTTTCTTCATTGGGTAAATATGCCAATGATGCTCCTGCACGAAATGTTAGTCCTGCATTTTGATCAGGTGTATAGGTTTGCGACATTCCACTTGCAACAGTATTCGCATAAAGCAAATTGGTGACTTGTCCGATCTGTTGTCGTTGTGGCTGCATTCTGTTTGAAATTCCACCTATCAATCGGTTCATCACGATTCCTGATGCAGCAATTGGAATTTTTACGGGAACCGCTGCATCAATGGCAAAATACCGAAAGTCCGTCCTGCCAAAACATGCCGACGCTTCAAATCCGGGTTCCAATACATCCGGAATACTCAGTGAGATGGCTCCAAAAAAACCATTGCCGTATATAGGATCATCCTCTCTGAAATGAATTGTTCCATTCAGCTGAAAAGCCTGGGAGTTTGCGGCAATGTTGACTGCTCCTATTGAAACACGGTCATAGTGCAATTTCTGCTCTTGCATACGGGAATGAACACGCAAAAAAGTTGAAACGGAAAGACCATTGTTTTGTGATTCCGCCAGATTCATCATCAGTTTCATTTCTATAAAAGGTGCCTGATTGGAAAAACCTATGCGAATGGAATCTATACTGACCGGATAATTCGCTGCATGGTTTTGGGAATTTCCGGTATAGGCAATCTGACCGCCCGTAAGAAATGGCGCTGTATGGATCAAATGGACATCCTGAATCTGCAATTGCGCAGTGGTCAATCGTTCATTTTCAAAACGAATTCTACCGTTCAAAAACGCCTCCGGTAGAAACTGTCCGTTTGTACGCGACATGGAAATGCGTGTTGTAGGAAATAACTCTGCTTTCGCGGAGAGTACTGAAAAAGCTATTTCCCCTTGCGGTGATGCGCTGAATGAATAATTGCATTCTCCATTTTCGGGATTAAACTGCATCATTGCTTCATAAGCCAAAGCTTGCCCGGAATCCATCACAGGTAATTCGATGGTGCCCCGCAGATGTCCGCCAACAGGATCGTTGTACAACAATTGCAAGGCTATCTCCTCCACTGAAAATTTCCACCCGCTCATGCTTAAATCCGGAATTGTATTTTCTGCCTGTATCCATGCGCTAAGTCCGGAATCATCAATGAGTAAATTATGCGCAACAACACGTGAAGCTTCTCCGTTTACAGGCGAAAGTTCAGACGGAAGAGCAATACTTACCCTGCGTAAATAGGTTCCGGTCCATAGGCCGCTTTCCCCTTCAAATCCGGGAGGAAAACGCATATCAGGATCGTCGGATGTTGAACTCCAGTCAACAACAGCATCCTCAACAGAAAAAGTCCATCCGGACAATCCTTTCACTTTAAACGGATCGAGTGTGATGGCCACAACAAGGGCATGGATATCTTCGACACGAATCGAAAAATGTCCCTTCACTTCTTCCTCTTGTTCGTTAACCGGCTCCAGAATTCCACGTGAAAAAAGCATATCACCGGCAAGCTGCATGGCTACAAATCCGTTGCAATCCCATTCCACATAATTGCTTCCGTTACCCCGCAATTCAAGCCTGCTGTTTGGTCCAATTGGTATGCTATGATCACTCAGCAACATCAGTCTCGAATCTGTCCCGCCACCAATTCCTTTCGGATTAAAATGAACTCGTCTTGCACCAAATGCTATCACCTTCCCCGTTCCGGGAAACTCTACAGCCATATAGGCGTGAAAATAAGCTTTGTCCGATTCAAAAATTGCGCTGTCAATTGCAATTACATAGCGTGATGAACCTACCTGCTTAATGATGCCTACGGGTAATTGATGGAGGTCGTGTTCACTTAATGCGCCAACATAACGCTGCTCTTGTTCCACCTTTGCAGTAATACGTAAAGCATCCTCATAACTCAAGTCCTGAGCCGATAAACAAGTACTGCTAAAAAGAAGAAAAAGGTAGGAAAACGAATGCCTGTTCATGGAACAAACATCGCATATAGAAAAAACAGTTGCAGACCAATTTAGGGTCCACTTTTACAGTTGGGTGAGCCCAGTATCAATCAATGGTTGCGATAACCTTCAGCTCAATGGCAATGGGTGTAGGTAAAGAATTGATCTCAACAGTTGTGCGGCAAGGGAGGTTGTCTTTAAAGTATTCAGCGTAAATCCTGTTAAAGGTTCTGAAGTCTCTTTTCATGTGGACAAGAAAAACAGTGACGTCAACGATCTTATCCCACGAAGAGCCGGAATCTTCGAGAACGGCCTTTACATTCTGAAAAACTGAATGGACTTGCGCCTCAAAGTCAAATTCTTCAAAATTCCCGTTGTGATCGAGTTTCAATCCGGGAACAGTGCTGTCATTGGCGTTGCTATTGGCCACCCTCGGACCAACACCGCTGAGAAATAGCAGATTCCCAACACGGCGAGCATGAGGGTATAAGCCTACTGGTTTGGGTGCTTTTGAAGAGGAGATACGGCCGTCTGACATGGGTTTTCAATTAGGACTGCAAATTGCTCATTATTCCTTAAAAATGAAAATCACTTTATTCGAATTGTAGGCCTATTTTTGTGCTTCAAATTATTGCCATGCTCACAATCCCAAGACTATTTCTCTATCTGCATGCCGGTTTCCTGTTAATTGCCTGCTCTGGAAAGAACGATAACGCACCTGATACGAAAAGCGAAAATGACAGCACAACAGCTATTACAAAAGCCGATTCTTTGCTCGATTTAAACGGTGAGCTCAGAAGTCTTGCCTTAGGATTCACTGAAATTACCTCCTTTCCTCTTGTGTTGGATACTGCTATTACCAATCATTTTGACGATTACGATTCATTGCCGGGTGATGATGCGCGCATGTTGTTTTCGAAAGCACCACAGCATAACCTCAACGAAACCCCGGCGTATCTATTCGACTACTTTTTGAAAATAGATTCATTGAAAAGAGCAGGTGAATATTCCGCCTATGTAGAATCGCTTGACATCGGTATGATCAAGGAAGCCCGAACCAAAAAATTGTTCCGCGTTCGCCTTCATCCCGAAACGTTGCTGATTGTTTGGGGAATGGATTATCATTCCTACGAGGCTTGTCCGTGGAGTCGGGGCAGTTTTGTATTTGTTACGATTGTCCATAAAGGCGAGCCCGGGGAAACCTTATGTCTGTCACTTAACGATGCGGGAGGAGACCCTCCGGTATCGGGCAACACTGAGCGTCAGGCCACCATTCAAGAAGATGGAAGTATCAGTATTCATCAAAAAGACATCAGTGATGAAGATATGGATGAGCCTGAAGTTAGCCTGAAGGAAAGTAGCTTTGAGTTTATGATAACTAAAAATGTTTTCAGACATGTTCGAAGCAAAGAAGGTAAAGATGTTAGGGTGAAAAGAGAAGAAGTAGGTTATTAACCTCCCTATGCTGAATATTTGTTCCTCATCATCTATTATCCGTCACAAGGAATGACGCGCCAATATCTATCTTTGAACCATGCTTAAATCGATTTCCCCTTATTTATGTGCTGCAGCAGTATTTCTTGTTTCGTGTGGAACAGAAAGCAATGAAACCAGCGGCAAGAACGACACTTTAGTAAAGGATTCTGCAGCAATTGAAACGCCGAATACACCGGAAAAGATTGCATACGACACCTTGCTTACAGAAACTTCTCGGTTCATTGCAGGCCTGGAAGCTTCTATTCATTTTGGAGAGCATCAGCAAAAGGAATTTTATCTGAAACATAAAGATTTTACCGACAAATCCTGGACCACAACTCTGGATAGCATGATTCGTCCGGTGCAGAAATGGTGCGCTGAAAAAAATATAGGCGATAACCGCGATTCTGTATTGTGTTTTTACCCATTATCGGGACCGGATTTTCTTTTTGGAAATACATTTTTCCCGAATGCAGATCAT
Organism: Flavobacteriales bacterium UBA2798; assembly: GCA_002351955.1. Classification (GTDB taxonomy): domain Bacteria; phylum Bacteroidota; class Bacteroidia; order Flavobacteriales_D; family UBA2798; genus UBA2798. The sequence continues at coordinate 33,304 of DEHO01000044.1, read as the reverse complement.
TATGTGTTGCTTGGACTTGAGCCGCGTGGTTATTTAAAGGACATGCGCATTATGAGCGACAACGAACTGATGAAATATTTCGACGGGATTCGCCAAAGCATGAAGTACATCAACAGCAGAGGATACTTTGTTACCTCGCATATGAGTTCAGATTTCACCAAAGCCCATCTTAACGGAATGGTGCATATGATGCTGTATATGATGGCACGCACTGAGCACAAGATTCTGGATGTGTATGAAGTTTGGATCGATGAAAAGGGAAAAGAGCAACGACTTTCTGAAGGAGAAAAAGCGCCTGAAGGGAAAATAACAGCGTCGAAAATTGAATTTCTGTCGCCCGACCAAACGGAAAAAAGAGACGCGTATTATTTCAAGTTGGACGCCTCGGATAAATACCTGCAGGATCATACTGAGTTTTCAGATTTCATCAATGGATTTGGTCCGCGCGTTGCCTATATGAAATCAGCCTCCTGCGTATTGCAGAACACGCCCTTTGCCATTATGCGTAAACTGGTGATTGATTCCGACAAAATACTTCAGGATGATACCGGTGTTCCGTACAAGTATTTTTCTGAAGACTCTACTCTTCGTGTTCAGTTGTTCGGGACGTATAGTAAAACCATTGATGATTTGAGCTGGTGCTATCAACCCTCGCTGAGAAAAGCACTCGAAACTTCCGGTAACAATTCAGATCTTCCCTTCCGCATTTCTTATAATGGAAATTACGGCGAAGGAATGCTTTTGTGGGCTGTCAGAAAATAAAATTTTCGTTGCGCCTTTGCAAACTCAGTGAATTCGTTTTATCGCTTTGCTGTTTTTGAAACCATCCTGCTACCGCAATTCTGCGACTCCCTTTTTTTTCGAAATGAAGGTGATTCCTCCATGAATAAGAACAAAGCATTTGCATTCACCTATTTAACCACAATGCAATTACAAGCCATCGGAAATTCCGATTGATGGCTTAACTTTGAAAGGTGGACAAATCCTTGCCTATACTTGAGATACTGCCCGAATTAAAGAAAAAACTTTCGGACAATATTCTGCTTTTGCTTCAGGCTCCTCCGGGTGCAGGAAAAAGTACATGGCTTCCTCTCGAATTGTTACAGGAACCCTGGTTAAACAATAAGAAAATTCTCTTACTCGAACCACGCAGGCTCGCAGCTCGCACAGTTGCGCAACGATTGGCTCATAATCTTGGTGAAGATACCGGAGAGATTATTGGTTACCGTATACGCTTTGAAACGAAAATAAGTCATAAGACCCGGATTGAAGTTGTTACAGAAGGAATTCTTACCCGAATGTTGCAAAACGATAATGCACTGGAAGAATATGGGCTTCTATTGTTTGATGAATTTCACGAGCGCAATCTGAACGCCGATCTTGCACTTGCACTCAGCAGGGAAATACAACAGGTATTACGTCCTGATCTCCGCATCCTCATTATGAGTGCAACACTGGGCTGTGAGTCCCTGGCAAGTGAACTCGGTAATGTTCCGGTAGTGATTAGTGAAGGACGACAATTCCCAATAGAATACCGTTACCACGAACCCAATACCCAACTTCAGCTTGCAGAGAATTGCGTGGCATTGATCCAAAAAGCCAGCGCAGAAACAGAAGGGGACATCCTTGCCTTTTTACCGGGATCAGGAGACATATTGCGCGCTGCAGAACTTTTGGAAAAAAATAATTCTTCGCTATCCGTTGCAACGCTATATGGAGATATGCCTTTTTCGGAACAGCAACATGCATTGCTACCCGATTCAAACGGGAAACGAAAAGTTATTCTCTCCACCTCCATTGCAGAGACCAGCCTTACCATTGAAGGAATTCGCGTTGTTATTGATTCAGGTTTTACCCGGAGTCCACGTTTCGACACCCGCTCGGGATTCACTAAACTCGAAACGGTGAAGATCAGTCAGGACACCGCCACACAACGCGCAGGACGCGCAGGAAGAACTTCATCAGGAATTTGTTACCGCATGTGGGCAAAGCACACCCATCAGCAGTTGACAGAACACCGCAAACCCGAAATACTTGATGCAGATCTTGCTCAATTGACACTTGAATTAGCGGGCTGGGGACAGGAAAATATTGAGTCGCTAAAGTGGGTTACCGCTCCGCCAATAGCAAATGTTGCACAGGCAAAAACCATTCTTAAAAACCTGAATGCAATTGATGACAAGGGAAAAATTACTCCGGAAGGAAAAAAAATACTGGAGATCCCCAGTCATCCCCGTATTGCCCATTTATTGCTGACAGGAAAGAAACAATCGTGCCCGGCACTTGCATGCGATGTAGCCGCCTTATTGGAAGAAAGAGATCCTTTACGAAGAAGTGAAAGTGCAGATCTGTTACTCCGCATTGAAGCGCTCCACAAATGGCGAAAAAAAGAACGAACGGATGCCGACCGTCATTCATTAGAGCGCATCGAACGCGTTTCGCTACAGTGGAGAAAACTACTGAAAACCGAAACAATTGATGAACACATAAATCCCTTTGCTGTTGGTTCCTTAATTGCAGCAGCATTTCCGGAGAGGATTGCACGAAAAACGGAACAAGAAGGGCGTTATCGACTAGGAAACGGAAGAATGGCTCGTCTCCCGAAAAATGATAGTCTAAGTGATGCCGATTGGATCGCCGTTGCAACACTCGATGCCGGAAGTGGCGAAGGAAAAATATTTCTTGCCGCACCATTTGATCATAATGATCTGCTCAAAATTGCCACTGAACATGAAACCATCCGATGGGATAACAGAGAAGAACTTTTTATTGCGCGCAAAGAATGGAAAGTCGGCGATCTGATCGTAAAAGAGGTTCCTCTTAACACCATTACTTCCGATCAACGCAGTAATGCCATTTGCGAAGCACTCAAAAGATCAGGAAAAGAAATGTTGGATTGGAGCGATGAGCTGCTGCAATTACAAAACCGTGTGTTATCCCTGCGCAAATGGAATCCTGAAATGATGCTACCGGACCTAGACACGGACGTTTTGATTCAAAATGCTTCACACTGGCTGGCGCCCTATTTATCGGAGGCAAGAACCGGCAATGACCTGAAGAAAATAAATCTGCACAATGCGATTATGCATAGTATCGATTGGAATGTGCAACAGGAAATCGATTCGCTCGCTCCAAAAAAAATAAAGGTTCCGAGCGGATCAGAAATTGCATTGGAGTATTTTGAAGATGGTCGTTCTCCTATCCTTGCTGTTCGACTCCAGGAATGTTTTGGGTTGACTGAAACACCAACTGTAAATCAAGGAAAGACAAAAGTATTAATGCATCTTCTGTCGCCGGGATATAAACCCGTTCAAATCACACAGGACCTTCCAAGTTTTTGGAACAATCTCTACCATGAAGTCAGAAAAGAATTAAAAATCCGCTATCCCCGTCACTCCTGGCCGGAAGACCCCTGGAAAGCGGAGGCAGTTAGAGGAGCTGTAAAGCGAAGAAGCGAGAAATAGGATGTTGGAAACGACAAAAAATTAAAAGGGATGAATTGCTTTCCCATAGAATTGCAAAAATCCTAATTACCTAGTGCAATAATCCAAAAAACTTTACCACATACAAAGTGCTGAACCAATTCTTGTCTTTTGCAAATAAGCCCATCTTTCCTCCTTGCTCAACACCATTTCCAGGATCTACAGAAAGGTAATGGCCTAATCCTTTTAGCGCCAGCAATTCGACAAGCAAAAGGCTATCCTTGTTAAAGTTTTGCTTTCTGTAAAAGGTATTTTCCTTTTTTACGATGGTGTCAGAAGATGCCGGAAGTGGTAAGCCATGCAAGAGGCTCCATTGATCAAAGAGTAATTCATCATTGGAATAATCAACAACGGGATCTTTTGTTCCATGCAGTATCAGCATCGACGGAAATGTAGGTGCGGCACCGGGAAACAAATCAAAAACACGTTGCGCCAATTGATTCGCAGAAAGTTTTTTCCCAAGTGGTACTGTCCCCGGACCAAAATAGGGCCCACCGGCTAGAATTGCTCCGGATTTGAATACTCCCGGATAATTGGCCATACAGGCAACGCTCATATATCCACCGGCAGAAACCCCGTAAATAAAAATTCTTTTCTTATCTATTCCTTTTAAACTAATTGTATAGTTGATCATTTGCAAAATTGATCCAAGCTCTCCTTGGTTTGCTGAATTATCAGCGCCAAGAAACCAATTGAAACATCGCATTCCGTTATTGAGTAATTTTTGCTCCGGGCATAATACATAGAACCCCATTTTATCGGATAGCATCCCCCATCCTGCCTCATCAAAAATTGCATGTGCATCCTGATTGCACCCATGTAAAACAACAACCAATGGAGCGCTGTTGGTGTCAGAAAAATTTATTGGGGAATGAAGAAAGGCGCGTAAATTTCCGGGGTTGTTTCCAAACTCCTTTAGTTCGTTTAGTTTGGCCTCCAGAGAACAGGAAAACAAAACCAATACTAACAAACTAGAAAAACGAGTCCGCATTATTCGGGACTTTCCGAATGCTCAAAAAATTCTATCAGTGCTGCCATATAGCTTTCATTCCAACCTTCAACAATATCGTTGAAATCATCATCGGGAATATTGGTGTGTTTCAGTTCCAGTGATGTACCCTTTTTGTGTTCATGCAGCTTGATGTTCACAATAGATGGTTCTTCCTGCTCGCCGAAATACCATTGCTGTACAACTCTTTTGCCCTCCTCAAACTCCAGGTTTTTTCCCACAATACTGCCATCCCATAACGAAAACTCACTTCCCGGCTCTGTCGACATCTCTGCTTTCTCGCCGGTCCAGATTTCAATCATGAAGGGATTGGTCAATGCGTTGTAAACATCTTCTGGAGAAGCAGGTATTTCGTAGTACTTTTTAAAATCGGGCATATCTCTAATTTTATCTGTAAACTAATTTTTACTCTACTAATGGTATTGCTGAAAAACGATAAGGTAAATCCGCAAACTTGGGATCAATTTTTCGCTGCAAATTCAATCGCGCAGAAAACTGAATGTCTCGTTTTGCGAATGAAGCTTGCTCCATCCGCAGGTTGCGTATAAGATCATCATTACACATCCGTAGTAATTGTTCTCGGGTGTCCCAGGCGTTTTCTGTTTTTTCTCCTTTGCCTTCCACAGGCTCAATACCTCTCAATAAAATCGCTCTGAATTTTCCGGGTTCTCCAAATGTGTATTCAATCCCCGATCCATGAAGGAACCATTGTCCGGGTTTGCTCTGCATATCACCTGCTTTCTTTCCTTCAGCGCCCAGCGTAAAGGGGTCCCAATGACCTTCCTGAAAAACAAATAACTCTGCTTCTGTAATACGGAATTTGTTTCTGAAACAGATGAGTTGAGAACGGTTCAGAATCAAATCTGCGCATTCAAAGAGGAAAGACCCCTCTTCAATGCCCTTTGCATAGTTAAGGTACAAAGGACACTGGCTTGCAATTTCTGTAAGAGATAAGAGTACCGACACCTTGCAAAGATAGGAAATAGGAATGAGAAGAAACGAGGGATACCCCTTGAGTTTCATTAGAAAAACAATCCCTCGTAAATTTATGGCTTTATTCAGTATTTTCGTTTCATGCTTATTCGGATGAACTATGTAACCCCAATTATATTCCGGCTCCTTTTCATTCAAATGCTGTTTCTGATGCAAATACGGGTCTTTTCGCAAGAACCTTTTGCTTACACCCTGAATGATGAAAACGGATTACCCTCCAATGAAGTTTACCGGGTAACGCAGGACAACGAAGGTTATATTTGGATTGGTTGTGATGCCGGTTTGTTTCGCTATGACGGGCTGAATTTTATCCCATTTTCCAATCCAAAACAAAACTCAAGAGGAATTTCAGGTTTGGTTTTTGACCACGAAAACCGCCTATGGTGCCACAATTTCAGCGGACAATTATTCAGAGTTGAAAAGAACAAACTGGAATTGATCTGTGATTTTAGCAACGAAGCAAACAAATACCAGATCACCCACGGAGATAAAAGAGGCTTCTGGAAAATTTCAAGCTCTGCAATAACATTATACGATTTCAATGGAAAACTAATCTCCTCTTATGCTCAACCTTTGTTGAATGATGCGTTCTCCTATGGGCTTGCTGTAAAATATTTCAATGACAAACTTTGGCTTGACCTCCCCAACCGAGGCTTACATTTTTTCAGAGAAAGCACCGGAGAACTCATTTCTGTTGCTGAACCCTTTGTAATCAACCAGGATTGTCAGGCAAGGGATTTTTTTGTTAAAGATTCTATGCTTTACCTTTTGCGGTCGGAAACCTACCCAAGTACCTGGATGCACTTGTATGAGATCGATGCAAAAAAAATAAATATGCGTCGCATTATTGACCTCCACAATCTCGTTCAGATTCGAAACTATTTCTTTTATGAGGATCGGCTCCATCAATTGTGGATAGGATCTTCGTTCGGCGCAATTTGTTATCCTGATGTTCGCGCATTTACATCCCCACGTATGGTGATCTACACCAATTCCAGAGTGTCGTCTGTTCTGCATGATAAAGAAGGAAACTATTGGTTCAGCACCTTACAACGTGGAATATTAATGGCGCCTGACCTTGACGTGATCTATATGGATACACTGAACAGTCCACTTAAAAACAATGCTATTTGTCACCTTAAAATGTTATCGAACGACCTGCTGGCGATTGGGAATTTTAATGGTCAATTTCAATTGTATTATGAAGACTGGTTTTTACCCAAAGTAATTTTACCGGAAAGCGTAAATGCATTTATTGGAATTACAGTGAAAGACATTGAGGAATATGGAGAAAATATTCTCATTTCAAGAGGTCGGTTATTCATATACAACAAGATCAATGGAAAAGCTTTTTACGATAAGGATTTCTCCAACATACGTGATATGTGTATTTGGCAGGACACACTTTATATCATTACACCTATTTCCGTTAATAAGGCTTCACTTAATGAGCTTGAAGAGAAAAAAGGACTAGACTTTATAACAATAAAAAATTCAGGAGGATGGAAAGTTGAAGTTGATCGCTCATCGGGTGATGTTTACTATGCTATGAACGATGGGTTGTTTGTTTATTCACAGGGAAAACTTACAAAAATTCTCAATGAAAATGAAAGCATAAACGTAAGTTGCATCGCAGAAAGAAAGGGTTCGATTTGGGTTGGAACACAGTCGATGGGACTTCTTGAAATCAAGAATAAAAAGATTGTCCGCTCTCGGTTAAAACCTGAATCTTCTGTAGACTACAATTCAATAAAATTGGTATATGCTGACAGTATAGACGTTTGGATAATTACAGATCAAAAAATTTACCGCCTTGATCCGGAAAAAGATCATTTGGAAATCGTAAGCAAAAACATTGGAATAAGCAGTAAAGAAATTACATCCGTTACCGGTAATAAATCCTATCTCTATTTAGGAACTGCAAAATACATGCAACGCATCTCCCGCAAAATTTCTGCAGTTAACTCAACGCCACCCGACGTTAAACTTACACTCATCACTTGCGAAAACGATACGATAAAGTCCCAAAAAAACGGGATCCGACTTAATTATGATTTTACCAATCTTCAATTTCATTTTATTGCTCTCTCTTATGGAAGTTGGAATAAACTGCGATACGAATACCGAATGCAAGGGCTAGATACCAGTTGGAACACTAACTTATTTAATAACACAACCGCAATTTATTCATCACTTCCTCCTGGGGAATATACATTTCAGGTTCGCGCTTTAAATGAAAGCGGAATTTCCGGAAATTATATTGAAGTCCCCATAGTTGTATCTCCTCCGCTATGGCAAAAAGGCTGGTTCTACCTCATTGTTTCCATTGTCGCTATTGTATTGGTCGTGTTCTTCTTTCAATACCGCATTCGACTGATTAGAAAAAGAAACACGCTGGAGAAAAAAGTAATAGCATCCCAGTTAACCGCGCTTAAAGCTCAAATGAATCCTCACTTCATGTATAACGCACTCAACTCCATTCAGGATTTGATGTTGTCGCAGGATCTTCAAAACTCAAACCGATACCTGGGAAGATTCAGTTCACTCATGCGAAAAGTACTCGATGCATCAGGAAAAGAATCGATCACTCTCGAAGAGGAATGTGCTATGCTCGAGCTGTACCTCGATCTTGAAAAACTACGGTTTGGTGATGGCTTTTCTTTCTCTATCAATGTCGATTCCGGAATTAATCAGAGAGAAGTTTTCATTCCCCCAATGGTATTGCAGCCCTATGTAGAAAACGCAATGAAACATGGCCTGTTGCACAAAAAAGGAACAAAAACACTTTCCATTCAATTTTCACTCAGTAATCAGCTTGAATGCACAATAATTGATAATGGTGTTGGAAGAAAGCGTTCTGCCGAAATTAAAACCCGGAAACACCAATCCTTCGCGAGCGATGCTGTTGAAAAACGACTTGAATTACTGAAGGAATATACACGTCTTAACTATTCAGTTGCAATTGAAGACCTTGAGGTAAATGGGGAGTCCACAGGCACAAAAGTTAAGATCCGTTTTCCGATCACTGACGATTTATGAACTCAAGTTGCCGATTCATGAATCAACTACAGATCTTGTCGTTTCTTCACATTACATTTGCATCCTCATTCAATTCCCCACACCAAACAACCAATTGTGCAATCACTCAGGGCAATAATAATTGATGACGAGGAAAGAGCCCGGCATACTTTAAAAGTATTGCTCCAGGATTATTGTCCCAACGTCGAAATTCTTGCGGAAGCCGGTAATGTGCCCGATGCAGTATTGGCAATCAATAAACATAAACCCGATCTTATCTTTCTCGATATCGAAATGCCTGAATACAACGGATTCGAATTAATGGGTTTTTTCAGGGAAATAGATTTCGATATCATCTTTGTCACAGCATATAGTGAATACGCACTTCGCGCATTTGAAGTGTCCGCAACCGACTATCTGTTAAAGCCTGTAGAAATTGATTCCCTCAAAAATGCAATAGACAAGATTCATAGCCGACAATCACGCGTTGCACTGAAGCAGCGGTTGGATTTGCTAAAAGATACGGTTCATGGTGAAGAGATCAGAAAAATAGCACTACCGATGTCAGACGGACTCTTGTTTGTGGAAGTGGCAGATCTGGTTCTGGTAGAAGCTGACGGTGCCTATTCGTATGTGCATTTGCGCGACGGATCAAAAATTCTTGTGAGCAAAAAATTAAAATTCTTCGAAGATATTCTAAATGGAAGAATGCATTTTTTTCGTCCACATCGTTCCTACCTTATTAATATCAATTACATCAAAAAATACCATCGGGGAGAAAACAACCTTGTAATGGATAACGCACAATCGGTAGCGATTTCCCGCGACAGAAAAACTGATTTCGACTCCTTACTTAAAGAAATGCGATTATCTGTGTGAACATTTCGGTTCATGAACTTAAACCTGCAATTCATGAACTCATCTATAATCTGTTGGGCTTTTCGCTCTTGATTTGCATAAAATCAAAGCTTATGAAAAACCTTTTACTACTGACCACATTTTCCTTATGCATTTTTAGTGCTAAATCTCAGGTAACAACAGATTTGGTTTCACGCTGGAACTTTACCAATGGTAATCTTCGTGATGTGCAAGGGAACAATGATGCCATTGCTTCGGGAGCTGTTCCTACAACCGATCGTTTCGGAAATGCCAACATGGCCTATTTTTTCGATGGCATCAATGACCACATGTACATCGGGTCGCCTTCCAATCTCAATCTCGACATCATGGACCAAATCACGATTTCATTTTGGGCTCGTCCTGATGCAACAACAGGTGGACTCCGGGCAATGGTCGCAAAATGGGCGGGTGCATCAAACGAACAATACGGAGTGTTTCAGAACACAACACAAACAACAGTTGCAATCCGCACCACCAATAATTCCGGAGTAAATGTCAACACTGCCTTTACCTCCGGCGAATGGAAACATATCGTTTTCAGTTATGATAAAACCAATAGCAACAACCATAAAGTATATATAAACGGAGCACTTATTCTCAACCAGAATTTTGCTATTCCCTATGCCAATACCAGCAGCAGCACCAGTCTCTCGCTTGGTTGTCAATTAAATGATCTCAACGGTACTCCGGGAACTCCCGATCGTTTTTTTGAAGGCGCTTTGGATGATATTAGCATTTATAGCAGGGTCCTGACTCAATCAGAAGTTGACTCCCTATTCGATGCAGAAGCCAACCAATGTTCGGGTTTTGCAGTAGACGTTATCGCCACCAATCACGCAACAAACAACGATGGAAGTATTGTGTTTAATGTGCTTGGAGGTTTAGCTCCTTACCACTATTCCGTAAACGGATCAACGGTAATTCAAATGAATTCAAGCTCTGTCTGTGCGTATTCCTTCGAAGGAGGAACGTCCAGCTTTACTGCGGCTGCGGGAACTGTATTTACCGGTGTACACTTTGCCAGTTACGGGGCCTCACAGGGAACCTGTACTGATCTGCTTTATGGAAATTGTCATGCCGATAATTCCCAAAGTATAACAGAAGATTCGCTCATTGGACGAAATTCCGGCTCCATCAATACCCATAACGGAATTTTCGGCGATCCCTGCTTTGGGACAGGCAAATTCTACAGAGCAAGGGTTTCCTACGCTGAAGCCATTACCCTTAACGCGCTTGCTCCGGGTATGTATGAAATTAGCATTACGGATTCTCTGGGTTGCTCCGCTTCAACAACGATTGTAATCAATTCAACCAATGGGCTTACAGAATACCATAAATCATCCTTCGTGATTTTCCCTAACCCCTCCAGTGATGAAATCAGAATTTCAGGCCCTTCGTATAATTCTGCCGAATGCAATATCTATAGTGCTGACGGAAGAATGGTTTATTCCGGAATTGTAACGCCTGATAAAGCGATTTCTGTTGCTGCGTTTGTTTCCGGTGTTTACATTGTACAGATCAACGATAACAACAACATTTACTTTAGTCGTCTGATACGCCAGTAATTTCAATACCCCTTACAGAAAACCATCGTCTCACAAAAGATGATGGTTTTTTGCTTTCAACCAAATCCTAATTCTTTATCTGCAATTTGTGGTAAAAATCCTATTTTGCAGTATGAATTCGAAATGGATCAATACCGCCGCCGTACTCATTGTTATCATTATTGGAGGATTCTTACTGATTTATTTTGAGTCGCTTTTCAAGCCTCTTGTCATTGGCGGACTCCTATCGCTCATCCTACTACCGGTATACCGAAAACTACTGCAATGGCGACTCCCGCGTTTTGTGGCAATGACTGGGACAGTATTGCTTACTGCATCTCTTTTGACCTTTCTGATTAGTTTATTCTCAACTGAAGTAAAACATATTGGACAGGAATTGCCGGAACTACTTCCCGGAATGGAAAGAAAGCTGGATGATCTGGGTAATATTATTGAGAATTATAGCGGAATAACGCATGATGACCAGGTAGGCTATATTAAGAATGCCCTGCGCGACATAAGCGGAAATAAAGAACAATTGTTTTCGCAACTTTTTAAAACTGCAGGTGGAATTTTAAGTCTGGTCTTGTCTCTGTTTTACATGATGATGTTTTTGCTCTACAAAGACGGGATTCGACGCTTTTTCTTAATGGTTGCAGTTCGAAAACAGGAACAAAGCAACAGTATTATGAATGATATTAAAGTAATGATGAAAAATTACTTTATTGGAATTCTTACTGTGATGTTGATTGTTGGAATAGTGATTGCAGGCGGACTATCACTTCTGGGTATAAAACACGGTGTTTTCTTTGGATTGTTAGCGGCACTGTTAAGTATTGTTCCTTATGTGGGAATTATTAGTTCCGGTATCATTTGCATTTTTTATTCATGGGCCGGAAGTGAAAGTTTTTGGATACCAGTAATTGTAATTGCAATTTACTACAGCGTTCAACTATTGGAAGGCAATTTGCTTACGCCATTTATAACGGGTGGTAGCGCAAAAATTAATCCGCTTGCCACATTATTTGGTTTATTACTGGGTTCCGCACTATGGGGTGTTACGGGGATGATCCTAGCTATTCCCATGCTGGCAACTACACGTATTATTTGCGATCATGTACCCGAATGGAAGGCGATTGCTTACCTGATCGGTGAAGATCTTGCTGAAGAAAAATCGATCGTTTCAAAAAAGAAAAAAAACTAACTCATACCCAATGCGCATCCTTTCCATTTCACTTGTCATTACAGCAATGATTGTACTCTTCTCGTGCGGACAAGAGTCACAGGTATCGAATAGCACTTCTGATTCACTTACCAATGAAAAGAAAGACTACGCGAGTCTCGTTCAATGTCTTGCTTCTTCAACTGCACTGGAAGATCCGGACAAGTGTTTAAAGTCGCACCCAGAGTTGCTTGAATCACTCACTGAAACACAAACTGATTCCATTTCCTATTACCTCATTGAGGCCTTGAATCGTGTTTCCAATTCATTAGATATTTCCGGCGATTATGAACTTGATGTGGCAAAAGAATCGAAAAAACTCGAGCCCTTTGGCATTGCAGTAAATAGTGAAGAAGGAATGCCGTTTTATTGCATCAACTGGAACTATGTGTTCAGCAACATGCACAAAAAAGCCAGTCCAAACATGAAAGCTTTTTTGAGGTATCGTGATAAGTATCCTGAAAAACTGAGCTACGATGCCGGTCTCGCATTTAGTCCGATGGAACTTTCAGAACGAACAATTGAAGCGGAACAATTGATTGCAAATGGAGATTTTCTAATGAGAGACTATGTACTTTCCGAACTAAGTGATGTAACAACCTATATCTTCTTCGGTATGGACAATACTCCTTCATTCGAATACGAAACCAATGAGCTCTATGAAGAGTCAAAAACCGCTCTTGAATTCCTTCAAAAAAACGGGGGCCCTGTTGTTGCAGGTGTTGTTCGCGATTTTCTTCATCATCTTGAAGTCAATTCCTGGAAAAGAACGGATGAAATGTGGGAGCTCTACAACAATGAGATCATTCGAAAAAAGCTTGAGGATAAATACCCGCTTGGAAAACAATAATCAGTTCAACTGCTCAATAAAATAGTTACTGATCTTTTCCATCAGGTGCACCCGCTCAGGTCCGCGAACATTATGCTTGTGTCCGGGATAAACATAATAATCAATATGTACTCCGGCTTCTACTGATTTGTGAAGAAGCTTTAAACTATGTTGCCAGACAACAACATCATCGTCGGCACCGTGTATTACCAATAATCTGCCTTTCAGTTTCGAAATATGATTCAATAGATTATTCTCTTCATAACCGGACTTATTTTCAAGAGGGGAATCCATATACCGCTCACCATACATGATCTCATACAAACTCCAATCAATTACAGGTCCACCTGCAACACCAGCTTTGAATACACCTGCATAACGGGTCATAAGTGAAGTGGTCATGAAGCCACCATAACTCCATCCATGAACTCCAATACGATTGGCATCAACATACGAATTCGACTTAAGCCAATTCACTCCGGATAACTGATCCTTCATCTCCACTTCACCTAATCTTCGGTGAATCGCTTGTTCAAAAGCTTTCCCTCGGTGACTAGTTCCTCTTCCATCGAGGGTGAACATGATAAATCCACACTGGGCCATGTATTGGTACCACATATCTGCACCGCCCATATAGGAATTGGTCACCAATTGCGAATGCGGTCCATTATAGAGGTAAACAACTGTCGGATATTTTTTTGTGGCATCGAATCCCGGAGGCAGAAACATTCTGCAATAAAGCGGGGTTCCTTCTTCATTGGGAATGGTAAACATCTGAAGTGTTGCCTTATTTACATCAGCAATTGGATCCGGTGAACGGAACAGCTCCGTGCTTTTCCCTGATTTTACCTCTGTACGGTAAGCAATTCCCGGTGTGGATGCATCCGAAAAATGATCGATAAACCAAGTGCGCGACGCATCCGGAACACAACGATGGAATCCGGATCTCGGAGTAAGATTTACCACTTTTCCACTTGCCAGTTCTACCCGACAAAAATTCTGATCGATAGGCGAAGTCATATTGGCATGGAAAAAATAATTTTTACCGGAAGCATCGAAACCATTGTGATCTTTGATTTCCCATTTGCCGAGAGTGAGTTGTCGAATCATTTTACCGCTGATGTTGTACAAATACAAATGCTTAAATCCATCCCGATTACTTTGCCAGATAAATTTTGTGGGATCATTCTTCAGAAATACCATTGGGTGAAGCGGCTCAATATATTTATCGTCCTTTTCAGAAAACAAGGTTCTGATAAATGCTCCGGTTTGCGCATCATACTCGTTCAGATTCATTTCATTCTGATCTCTGTTTACAAGGGCAATGAAAATTCGCTGTTCATCAGGCGACCAGCAAACATTTGTTAAATACTGTTCGGGGTCGCCACCTGTATTGACATAAATGGTTGTTCCCTTTTTTATGTCATAGATTCCGAGTTTCACGTGGTGGCTTTTATCTCCGGCAAAAGGATATTTAATGTTTTCATTTTTTGCCGGTCGCTCCAGCCAATTAATAATGGGGTAATCACTAACCATGCTTTGATCCATTCGGTAAAAAGCCAAAAAACCGGATTTCGGAGAAAAAAACAAGCCCTTTTCAATTCCAAACTCATTGCGGTGAACGGCGTGCCCATAAATGAGATTGGAGTTCCCGTCGGTAGTTATCTGCGTCTCCCTACCGTTGTTGTGCAAAACAATATTGTTCTCCTTTGTATATGCAAACAGTGTTGGAATTGATGAGTGCTCTTCGTTTTCGTGGTAAACCAACCGAGCGGTATCCGTTGATGGTCTGGCCTGTTTCTTTTTTACATCAAACTCCCATTTCTTCCCGTCGAGATAAAAATCAAAAAGCACAGCACTTTTCCATTGCGGATTTGGTAGTCCCTTTGGTCCTCGTTGCCCTGCTTGTATCAGCGCTTTTTTATAGTCTTCCAATAACAATAATTCCATCTGCTTGCCTGACAAATCGGTGAGCATTATTGCAGGATTATCTTTTCGCTCCCAGGAAACAAATCCGGAAACAGCAGTAAACTTTAAATTCTTCAATCGCTCAACCGAACGGTAGGAATCGGATCCGGGAATTGCTTCCTGAATGGAAAGGTTACGCTGAGCATGCGATTGTGCAACGACAAACAGAAGAAAAAGAAAGAGCTTATTCATAAACTGATTTTTTTCTGCAAAATACGTTTTTCGTGTCTTTTCCTGAAAGAAGGAAGTACGCAATAACCCTTTATCAATGAAAATAGTGCGTATTTTTACCTATGCGATTTCTTTTCCTTAGCCTTTTGCTGCTGCGTCTGGTTCATGCTCAGGATTCATTGGTGAAAACCATTTGGTTCGCTCCCGACAGCTATGAACTAACGCCAACGCTCATTGCGGATATTGCATCACTTTGGCAAAATGGATTGCACATGCCGGATGGAAAGCGATTATTGGTGATTGGTCATACCGACAATCAAAAAGATTCGTTAAGTAATATGCGGCTATCGGAACAACGGGCCAGAGCTGTTGCTGATGTTCTCCGAAAAGCCGGAGTTCCCTCAGATAAAATTCACCTGGGTGTCTTTGGGGCGAATGAACCGGTGGGGAATAACTCCACTTTATCCGGACGCGCAATAAACCGCAGGGTAGAGATAAAAATTGGTCCGGCCGTTTCCCAAACGCGGAAATCCAATGTGTTTTCCTATTCTCTTCAGGGAACAAACTACAACCAGGACACCATAACAATCGGTTCTCCGCAGGGAATAATTCTGCGGTTTCCTCCTGGTTGTATCCAACCTGAAGTTGCTGCATTAATTCGCATTACCCTATTTCAAGGAGAACCTCTTTTTTCGGAATTTATTAATCAGTCATTCTCTTCTCTCTCCACAGCAGATCGTCCGGTCGATCTGGCATTGTTTCTGAAGTTGACAAACCCAACTGAAGTTTTTTCAACCAGAACTGCTTTTGAACTATTACTTCCTGCAAGCGAATATTATTCAGGCATGCAATGGTTCGAGGAGAATGATTATAAACGCAGTAAACGGTGGAGCGCCATTGAACGGAAACCGTTCCCGTTGATTTACCAAGGCACCCCCTATACCGGAATACTTTGTACCCAACTAAAATCGTATGCACTGGGTAAACAAAATCAAAAATTAACAGAACCCCTTGAGGAAATTCAGCTCAATATGGATGTCGATGTGGATAGTATATTTCTGGTTTACCAAAACGACAGTATCCAACGCATGTACAGGTTCGCACCGGATGGTAATTTCATTACCCCTAAACACTACATAATAAAGCCATACAGCTCTGCCCTAACACCTGTATTTTACATTTACACTTCGGAGGAGAAAAAAAACAAGGTATACCTGATAAAACACGAAAACCTGGTATGGTCGAAGCGAAAAAAAGCATGGACTATTCGTAAAAAGGATTTGAGATAATGCTTTGTTGTTTATGAAAGAGAACAAAAAAATCGTTGTAATAGGTGGAGGAGCCGCAGGGTTTTTCGGTGCCATAAATGCCGCTGCCTTTCATCCGGGCGCTGAGATTCTGATCCTTGAAAAAGGAACACAATTACTGGGTAAAGTAAAAGTTTCAGGTGGCGGTAGATGCAATGTTACCCACGCATGCTTCGATCCGAATGAGTTGGTTCGCTTTTACCCCAGAGGAGAAAAAGAATTGCTTGGCCCCTTTCATCAGTTCATGACAGGAGATACGGTTGCATGGTTTAGTGAGCGCGGTGTTGAATTAAAAACCGAAAGCGACAACCGGATGTTTCCTCAAAGCAATTCATCACAAACCATAATCGATTGTTTTCTTTCAGAAGCACAAAAATCAGGAATACAAATTCGTACTCAATGTGGTATTCATTCCCTTCACAGGGAAAACGAGAAATGGATTGTAAAAACAGAAAACGAAACCATTGCTGCCGACAAAATACTTCTCACAGCAGGTAGTAGTATACAGGTATGGGAACTTCTGCGCAAATTGGGTCACACCATTATCGACCCTGTTCCTTCACTTTTCACTTTCAACTGTAAAGATCCGCGAATAGCTACATTGCCTGGAATTTCCGTTCCCCATGCAATTGTGCGGATTGTTGGAAGTACAATCGAGACAGAAGGCCCCTTGCTAATTACACATTGGGGATTTAGCGGTCCTGCCGTTCTGCGTTCCTCTGCCTGGGGAGCGAACTGGCTGGCTGAAAAAAACTATTCCTGCACATTTATGATCAGCTGGAATGGTCAAACTCAAAAAGAAACATTAGCAGAGCTTCGCACCTTGCGCGACAACGAGGGTAAAAAAATATGCAGCGCATCACCCCTGTACGAAATCCCGCAACGACTTTGGAAAACAATTTGTGATTATTGTTCCATAACCGACATCAAATGGGCTTCGCTATCCAATAAACAAATTGAACTTTTGGCAAAAGAAATTAGTGCTGCAGAATTTCAGCTCGAAGGAAAAAGCACGTTTAAAGACGAATTTGTAACCGCCGGCGGAATTGATCTTGCGGAAGTAAACATGAAGACCATGGAAAGCAAACTGTTTCCCGGTTTGTTCTTTGCCGGAGAAATATTGAACATCGATGCCATCACCGGTGGGTTCAACTTTCAGGCGGCATGGACAACCTCGTTCATCGCTGCTAAGAGCCTTTAGAAAAATTTATTTCCCCTTAAAAAGTCTTCGTTTAATACGGCTGAGACTTTGCGGAGTTAATCCAAGGTAAGTTGCGATATAACTACCCGGAAGACTGCTTACAATATCGGGATGACGGTTCAGAAAATTCAAATAGCGCTCTTCGGCAGATTGAAGAAGAAAGGACTCCATGCGCTGACGCATATCCAGAAATGCCCGCCGTGCAAAAAGATTCTCAAAACGAATCAACTCAGGCGCTTCTTTGTACATGTCAGGCAAAGATTGCTTATCAAGCGTGATCAATAAAGTGTCTTCAAGGGTTTCGAAATCCAAAGGACTGGGCTCACCTGTGAGGAAACTCTGGAAGTCGGTTGCTATTCCATCGGGAAAATAAAAGTTCCAGGTAATCTCACCTTCGTCCCTGTTAATAAAGGATCGAACCGAGCCTTTCACAACAAAATGCATGGCTTCACTCGGCCTTCCCGCTGAGGATAATATAGAAGAACGTTGCAAGTACTGTTCCCGTAATCGGGAGGATAAGACACCCCATTCCTTATCGGTCAACGCTGTGCTCTTCTCCAGGTGTTGGCGAAGTTTGTTTTTCATCGTTACCAAAATACGATTTTCTCCCTCATTACGTTAGTATTCAGGTAATGCTGTATTAACATCCGTCTTTGCATAAATGCATTTAGGGCGAATCGTATTGCATGTCCTTGCAGACTAACTTGCAGTCGAATGGAACCGGAGAAGAAGAAGCGTTGGTACAGCAAGGTCTGGAAATGGGCCCGGAATACGCTATTGGTTCTTGCAAGCATTGTTGCCATTCTCGTTTCACTTATCGTTGTTTTTGAAGAAAAAATTAAACGATATGCGATTAGCTATCTCAATCAATACCTTACCACAGAAGTAAGAGTAGAGTCCATCGACCTCGATGTTTTTAGTCGTTTTCCCAACGCTTCCTTGCGCTTTACCAATGTAGTCATCATGGATCCGCCACATGTAAAAAAGCTGCGCGACACTCTTTTGTACGCTAAAGAGCTGCACCTCGAATTTGGGATTTGGGATTTATTTGGGGATGATATCAGCGTAAAAAACATTACCGCACTTAAAGCCGACATTCGCCATTACACCGATGAAAACGGAAATGCCAATCACGAAATATGGAAGGAGCCTGAAACAAAATCGGAATCGACAGGGTTCGGTTTTAATCTCGAGCTTTTGTTTCTTAAAGACAGCAAACTTCGCTTCGTTCACAAGCCCGGTAAGCAGGACCATGCATTTCTGCTTGATGAACTGCAACTAAAAGGCAAGTTCACGGAAAAAGCCTTCGCAATGAAAACAGGCTTTAAAGGAACCATCCGCCATATTAAAAACAGAGGCATCACACTTATAAAAAACAAAAGCGCCGAAGTACAGGTAGGTTTCGATATGGACCGAAACGCCAAAATACACACCATTAGCACAGGAGAACTTTTGCTGGGCGACATGCGCTTTGGCATTGAAGGTACAATTGATGATAAGGAAGCAACACAACTGGATCTGGCCATCAATGGTAAAGACATACGCATCGAATCGCTTTTGAAAACATTCCCTGAATTATTAGGGGACGATCTGGAAGCCTACCGCTCCAAAGGCAAATTGGATTTTGCGTCGTCCGTAAAAGGACCTTCAGCTGATCCGGATATTGCGGCAACATTCACCATCAGCAATGCGGAACTAAGTGAAAAAGCAACCGGCATCAAATTGTACGATCTCAATTTCAAAGGTGATTTCAAAAGCAAAAATAAAAATGAGAAAGAGCGCTTACTGATCGAAGAATTATCCGGGAAATTCAGCGATGGTTCGTTTAGCGGCAAACTAAAACTTAGTGATTTTGAGCGCCCTTTTTTATTCGCCGACCTAAAAGGAAATTTTAACCTCGCAACACTCCATCAATTTTTCAAATTTAAGGAAGTGCAAAAGGCAGACGGTGGATTGCAAATAGCAGCCCGATTGGAAACCCGGTTCACACATGACACTGAAACAGAAAAGTGGAGCATGGATGTACAAAAGGCAAATGGAAGTGCAGCAGTAAAGGACATGAACCTTAAACTTACCGATCATCATGTTGCTTATAAAAACCTAAATGGAAAATTTACACTCAGCAACAATAATGCGTTTGTAGAGGGACTGAAAGGTCATCTCGGAAAAACAGACATCGCTATTGATGGCGTACTTGAAAATTTAGTCCCGTACCTGTTACTTCGAAATGAAAAACTAACCATACTGGCAGATCTTCGTTCTGAACTGGCAGATCTTAACGATCTTTTTGCTATTGACAATAGCGAAGAGCTTAAGGAAAACAATGCGGCAACATCCGGTACTGATGTTAAGTTCCCGAATAATATCAATTTTAATCTCAATGCTACTATAGGAAGGATCGAATACAGCACATTTAATGCAGGTAAGATCAAAGGGAACTTACGGATGATAGATAAAGTTTTCCAAGGGAAAAACCTGAGCATGGTGTTTGCAAAAGGCCACTGTTCAGGAGAACTTGAAGTTGACGGAAGCAATGCAAAAGAACTTGGAATTACAGGAAAAGTAGATATTTCTGAAATGGACATCCGTGAAACATTCACGCTGTTCCGGGATTTTGGTCAGAACGTTGTAAAACAGGAAAACATTAAAGGACTGTTATCCGCATCAGTAGAATTTGGATTTATCACAGACTCCTCCCTGCGCATCAACGAAAAAAAGATCATCAGTATTGCAAAGATTCAAATTACCAACGGAGAATTGATCGCATTGCAGTCACTGAAAGATGTTTCCGATTACATGCGGAAAGACAAAAAAATCAAAATGGCCCTTGGCAAAAATATCGATGACCTGGAAAAACGATTGTCACACATCCGGTTCTCTGAATTAAAAAATACGCTCCAGATCAGAAACGGAAAAGTAATTATCCCGGAGATGGAAATAGAATCGTCAGCCCTGAGTATTCGCTTTTGGGGCGAGCATGGTTTTGATAATACGATTGACTACCATATAAATTTCAGATTCAGAGAGCTAAAAACCAAAATGGAAGAAACCGAATACGGATACATCGAAGACGATGGTACGGGTTTCAGGGTATATATTCATATGTATGGCGACATTAACAATCCCCAATTCGAAAACGACAGCAAAGAACGAAAACAGGATCGCAAGGAATACAACCAGGCGGAAAAACAAAACATCAAAGCCATCTTAAAACAGGAATTTGGCTTGTATAAAAAAGACAGCACGCTAAAAATAAATGAAACGCCTGAACAAAAAGTTAAGTTCATGCTGGAGTGGGAACAGGATCAACCAACCGACCAGCCAACCGATCCGAATAAAGATAAAACCAAACGGGACAATAAAGACAGGATGGACAAGTTTAAAAAGAAGCTTGGGGTACAGGAAGACACTTCAAAAACCGGTTTCCGGCACGAACAATAATACTTATCTTGGTAATCATAAACTACTGATCCGTTGAATCTCTATTCGCGTAAGCAACGCTGGAAGATTGTATTATTATTTATTGCGCTTATTCTTACAGGTGCTTCGCTTTGGTATTCAAGTAAAATAGTTGGAAAGATCCGGGAAGACGAGCGTTTGCGTGTCAAAATATGGTCGGAGGCTGTTCGTTCTTCGGTGAATCAATTGTATGTAACAGGTAAACTATTCGATAAGCTTCGTGAAGACGAAAGAAAAAACGTGCGTCGCTGGGCAAAGGCAATGCAGGAACTTGGCAAAGACCTGAACGATTACACCTTTGCGATGGAAATCGTACAGGAAAATAAAACCATTCCTGTTATTCTAACCGATAGTAAAGGCCGATACACCTCAGCACTTAATCTGGACATCAGTGAAGATAGTATCCGAAAAAATCTGAAAAACGCCCGTCCTGATCAGGATGATGTGTGGTACCGCAACGAGGCGCGTAAAATTTTTGAAGACACCATCTACAAAATGGTAGATGAATGGAAAGGAAACTATCCCCCTATTGTTATCAATTTTCGTGGTAAACCCATCAATACCGTTTACTACCGCGAATCAAAATTAATTGCGGAGCTGGAAGAGAAAAAAGATTCGCTCAGCAAAACATTTCGTCAGGAACTCGTAAAAAACCAGGCGCTGGTCCCCGTTATATTTACAGATTCAACTAAAACAGTAGTTATTGAAACCAATTTCGATTCTGTAGAAATAGCAACCCCCGGAAGATTAGATGAATTAATTGCTGAAATGAGTAAGCAAAACGAGCCGATAATGGTTCGTCTGAATGAAAATGAAGTCGGATACATTTTCTACCGCGACTCTGAAGTTTTGCGGCAATTGCGCTTGTTTCCCTATATCCAATTGCTCATTATCTCACTGTTTATTCTTATAGGCTATCTTTTGTTTTCCACATTTCGAAGGGCAGAACAGAATCAGGTTTGGGCAGGAATGGCTAAAGAAACGGCTCATCAATTGGGGACTCCTTTATCCTCGCTTATTGCCTGGCTGGAAATTTTAAAAGGTCAGGGAGTAGATTCTCAAACCATAAGCGAGATGAATAAGGATATTCAGCGCTTACAAATGGTAACAGACCGCTTCTCCAAGATTGGTTCAGAAGGCAAGCTGGAATCAACGGATGTACAGCAGCTCATTGTGCAATCCGTTTCGTATTTACGCCCCCGTATTTCGTCGCGTGTTGAAATTCATATCATCGAAGAGGTTGTTCCCGTAATGGCTAAACTCAACGCCCCCTTGTTTGAATGGGTAATAGAAAACCTGATAAAAAATGCTACTGATGCCATGGAGGCAGAGGGGAAAATAACCATTCAATTCAGCAGCAACCTCAACAAGGTAATGATCGACATCAGCGATACCGGAAAAGGAATTCCACATGGAAACTTTAAAACAATTTTTGAGCCCGGTTACACCACCAAAAAACGCGGGTGGGGATTGGGTCTGGCGCNNTGGCGCTTGCCAAACGCATTGTAGAATATTACCACAAAGGAGAAATCTACGTTCTGCGCTCCGAACCCGATAAGGGTACCACTTTCAGAATTGTGCTGAATAAATAATCCTTAACGGTTTTCTCCGGGTTTCCATTCTTCTTTCAGCAAGGCGTAGATAACATCATCTACCCACTCGCCTTTGCAATAATAACTCTTCCTGAAATGGGCCTCCTTTACAAATCCGATTCGCTGTAACAAACGCTCCGAAGCCCTGTTTTCAGGGTCGAGTCCTGCTGTAATTCTCCGCTTATTGAGTTCGGCAAAAATAAATTCAACCACCGCCGAAACCGCTTCCCTTGCAAATCCTTTTCCCTGATGTTGCTTTGCAAATGTATATCCAATCTCCACCTGACTCTGCTGTGCATCACCCGCCGGAAAATGAATGCCGATGTCGCCTATGATCATTCCTTCGTCCTTAGCCAACACTACCAATTGGAACCAGGTGCCCGGAACATCCGCTACACGTGATGTTTCATCTACCAAATACTTCACATCATCTACGGAATGATAATCGCGCTGCAAATACCGCGATACTTCCGGATCTGAACGATACGCAAATAATGCAGGTATATCCTCCCGTTCAACAGGACGAATGATCAGACGTTGGGTGTAAAGCGGATTCATAACTGATATCAACCACAATACTACAACATTTAGGTCCTACAAACCAACTATCTTCATAATCATAAAAACCTCCTCCACAAGTTCTATCTTCGCAAACTAAACCTATCAGCACATGGTTCGACCTCAAGGGAGAACCATCCTGACCGACCTGCCCCGACCGTAGCGTCGGGGTAACGTCAGGATTCCCACATTCGCACACTAAAAAATGATCTACCTCCACATCCCTTTCTGCAAACAAGCCTGCCACTACTGCGATTTTCATTTCAGTACATCGATGGGTTTCCGTTCTGCGGTACTGGAGGCCATGAACAGGGAAATAGAACAACGCAAGGAAGAATGGAACAGCGGCTCAATGCAAACCATTTACTTCGGCGGAGGAACTCCCTCGCTCTTGAGTAAAGAAGAGCTGACCGAACTCCTGCAAACGATTCGAACAAATTTTATCATCGATAAAAATGCAGAAATCACGCTCGAGGCCAATCCCGACGATATCACGCCTGAAAAACTAAGTGAATGGAAAGCCTTCGGCATCAACCGGCTCAGTATTGGCATACAATCCTTTCGTGATGAAGATCTCAAATTGCTAAATCGCGCACATCAGGCTGAGGAAGCATTACAATCCATCCGCAATGCGCAGGAAGCCGGGATCACCAACATCACTATCGATCTCATTTACGGAATACCGGGACTCGAAATCTCCGATTGGATTGCCAACTTAGACCTGGCCATCGAAACGGATGTGCCTCACATATCGGCGTATTGCCTGACTGTTGAACCGGGTACTGCCCTCGAAAGCATGGTGAAAAAAGGCAAGATCAGTCCGATGAATGAAGATCAGGGTTCTGAGCACTTTTTGATACTGCGCGATAAACTGATTGCTGCAGGATTTGAACATTATGAGATTTCTAATTTTGGCAAGCCGGGATTCCATTCCAGACACAACAGCGCTTATTGGAGAGGGAAACCCTATATAGGAATCGGACCATCAGCGCACTCGTACAGCGGCAATACCCGTCGATGGAATGTATCCAACAACAAGAAGTACTTCGACGCCATAAACACCGGAGAACCGTTCTGGGAAAGCGAAGAACTGAGTGATGCCACTCGCTATAACGAATACATTCTTACAGGGCTCCGCACCAGTTATGGTGTAAGTGAAGAAGAGATCGCTACTCTATTTGGAGAACAATTCCGCAAACATTTTCGCGACAATCTTTTTCTGTGGGATCTGCCCGAAAATATTCAGGAAGAAAATGGCCGTATTGTACTAACAGCAGAAGGACGTTTAGTGGCTGATAGGATTATAAGCGATTTGTTTTGGGTGGACCGATGGATTTCAAATATTAGCTAACTTTCCAAAAACTCAACATTGTGTCATCCTCTCAAATAGATTTCTCCAAAGTCGATTTTTCCTCTCCCCTCGACATCTCACTTCCACTGGCTGCCGGGCCCGGACATGCGTCTGCATGGTATATCGATCCGATGGAAATTGAACCGGTCCGTGCCGGTCGCTTTATTGGATCCGTTGCAGAAGGGGGCAGCACGAATTTTCGTAACATTCGGTTCAATCCGCACGGACACGGCACGCATACAGAATGTGTAGGTCATATTGCTCAGGAAGTTCATTCCATCAACCAATGCCTCAAATCCTTTTTCTTTTCAGCTACACTTATCTCCATTCAGCCAAAAAAAGTGAGCGAAGATTCTGAACTTTCCAAAACCGGTGATGCTGTAATCACACTTGAACAACTTCAATCAGCATTGGGCAAACCATCAACTAAAGCTTTAGTTGTTCGTACGCTTCCCAATACAAGCGAAAAGAAGTCGAGAAACTATTCCCATACCAATCCGGCCTATTTCACCCCCGAAGCCATCACCTGGCTGGTGCAGAACAGCATCGATCACCTGTTGGTCGACCTCCCCTCCATCGACCGTGAAGAAGACGACGGCAAACTGCTCGGTCATCACGCATTTTGGGAATACCCCAACAATACCCAATTCCATCGAACCATCACCGAGTTTGTTTTTGTGGGCGATGAGATTCCCGATGGGGAATACCTTCTCAACCTGATGATCGCTTCCTTTGAGAACGATGCGAGTCCGAGCAAACCTGTATTGTATCCACTACGGTGATTGTTATCACGCATTGTTGGAATAAGCACGCTTATATTTGCTGTTATGAAGCACATTCTTGTTTTTACCCTTATAGGAATCACCTCTCTGGTTTTATCCTGTACCTCTTCCGAAAACAAAACCGATGATCAGTCTCTTCCTGAAAATGCACTGAGCGTTCTTGATACAGCCCACTACATTCAACAAGCCGATAGCCTGATCACGATTACTTTCGACACCCTTAGCAAAACACTCAAAGCCAAAATGAATGAAGGTGGCCCGGTAGCTGCAGTTCCCTTCTGCAGAGAACAGGCGTATCCTCTCACTGCAACGTACCAAAATGAATTTGTGTTTCTTCGACGCACATCCCTTAAATTCCGTAATCCCGGTAACTCTCCGGGCGATGATGAAAAAGCAATTCTCGAAGATTGGCAAAAGGCCTTCGATGCAGGAAATACTCCCGGATATGGCTTTTATACAGACGAGGGACGTGTTCATGTAATGAAACCCATTTTCTTGAAGGAAATGTGCCTTGCCTGCCATGGTACATTGGAAAAAGACATCAAAACCTCCACTCTGGCAGTCATCGACAGTCTGTATTCGCTCGACAAAGCCAGAAACTACAAAGAGGGCGATCTGCGCGGAGGATGGCACGTTACGTTTTTTGTGCAAGACTAGGCAGCAAAAATTTTTGCCTGAAAAACCCAACAGGAGCAAAACATTATTCGGGCAGTTCCCGTATATTGAAGAGAAATCCAAATCCTATTCTTCATGGCTATTCATCTCGATGCAATTGATCTGAAAATCCTGAATATCCTTCAGGAGAAAGGTAAAATCACCAATGTGCAACTGTCACAGGAAGTCGGTCTCTCTCCTGCGCCCACTCTTGAGCGGGTAAAAAAACTCGAGAATTCGGGGGTGATAAAAAGTTACCACGCACAAATAGACAAAACACGTGTCGGTTTAGGGTTTACTGCGCTTATCCAATTGTCGCTTACCCGGCAAAAAGACAATGCGATGCGTAATTTTGTTGCAGCCATAAACAAGATTCCGGAAATAACCGAATGCCTGCAGCTCACCGGTAGCTTCGACTATCAGCTACGTGNNCCTTCGAACGTTTAATTGCGGATAAGCTTTCGCGAATAGAAGAAATTGGTCAGATGCAAACGGTTGTAGTTTTATCAGAAGTTAAATCCGGCCGATCGCTACCTATCCGTACAGAATGAACATTGAACTTCTGCGCAATTACTGCATCACTAAAAAAGGTGTCACCGAAGAGTTTCCTTTCGATGACCGAACACTTGTTTTTAAAGTGATGGGAAAAATGTTTGCCCTGGCAGACGTAGAAGAGTTTGATGGTATTAATGTGAAATGCGATCCGGAGCTTGCCATTGAACTACGTGAGCGATATGCAGGCGTTCTGCCCGGATACCACATGAGCAAGAAACATTGGAACACGTTGGTGATGGACGGTAGCTTACCTGAAAAAATGATTCTTAAGTGGGTTGATGATTCTTACGATTTGGTCGTCGCATCGTTGCCGAAAAAACTTAGAGAAGAGCTTTCAAATCTTTAAGGCTGTTCATTTTCATCTTATCTTTGCAAATAAATACTACAAAATGACTTTTCTGCGCGCTTTTGTTTGTTTGCTGCTCTTCTCCTTTCTTTCCTGCTCAACAGGTGAATCTGAAATGGAGGATAAAACAGACTCAGTCTCGACTACAACAACCGAAAGCTTTGAAACCATGCCCATCACCAATGAGTATGTCTACGAGATTACCGATAGAAAAACAGGAAAGAAAAAAATTCTGAGTCAGGAAGAATACCTTAACTCTGATTACACCGCCGACCCAAATGTGGAAGTGGTGGAAAAAGTGAAAATTCACTGATCACTCATGCAATTCACCGGAAGGATCAGAAGCACGGATGAGCAGTAGAAACTGCGACCATTTTTCCTTGTCCGCCATCATCTTTCCAATCCACACCCTTTTCTTTTTTCCATTGAAAAGGATGTAAATTTTCTCACCCTCCACAATAAAATCGGATAGCTGCTTAAACGGATACTTTTTCTTAACAGGACCAATTAAAGCATGCACAAGCACATGGTCCGGATAAACATCAAAATAAGGATTCCGCATATAAAGTAATCCGCTTACAACAAGCATTACAACTCCGGCAAGATGGAACGGCTTAAGTAAGCCTGTCCTGAAAAAAAGAATGCCATAGAGCACAAGCAACACAAGCCCAACGAGGAACAAGGTCATCCCCCATGTTCGCGAGTACCTAACTTTCAAAAGCGGCGATTCATCTTCCTCCGGATTACTGATTGTCCCTTGCATTCATCGAAATTAGTGATTTCGTTCTCTCTGCGTATCTTTGTGGGCGAAACAAGCCTTTGTTGTTTGCAACGATTCGGCAAAGGCATCCATTATTCAGGCAAAATGCTCCTTCTTTCTCCCCAACACTGGATCGATTACGAATTACTCGATTGCGGCAATTTTGAAAAACTCGAACGCTTCGGTGAATACGTAACCATCCGCCCCGAACCTCAGGCTGTGTGGGATAGAAAATGGAATGATGCAGAATGGGAAAAAAGAGCGCATGTACTGTTTGAACAACAATCGAGTTCTTCCGGTGAGTGGAAAAAAATAAAGAAAATGCCCGACCAATGGGGTATTGACTATAAAATTCAAACCTTAAAAAACAAGCCTGCTGTTCGTCTCCGCTTAGGTTTGACCGCATTCAAACATGTTGGCGTTTTTCCGGAGCAGGCAGTAAACTGGGAATACATTGCACAGTCCATTTCCCAAATGAAAACCAGTCAACCACGTTTTCTAAATCTTTTTGCCTATACAGGAGCGGCATCTCTTGCTGCTAAAACGGCTGGAGCTGATGTGTACCATGTCGACTCCATTAAACAAGTGGTAAACTGGTCGCGCGAAAACATGGAGCGTTCCGGTTTAAGTGATGTTCGATGGGTTGTTGAAGATGCCCTGAAATTTGTAAAACGCGAATTGAAGCGTGGAAATAAATACAACGGAATTATTCTCGATCCGCCCGCCTTCGGTCATGGTCCCAACGGCGAAAAATGGAAACTGGAGGAGCAGATCAATGAAATGATGAAAATTGTATGCGATCTACTCGATGAAGAACACATGCTGATTTTAAACGCGTATTCACTTGGCTTTTCGAGCATCATCATAGAAAATTTACTGCGTGAAAAAGCAGGAAAAAATCTTGAAACAGGAGAGCTTTTTCTTCAGGCTGCTTCCGGAGTAAAATTGCCTCTTGGTGTTTTTGGCCGTTTCAGAAGTTTCTGATGGTAGATGTACACATCATCGGACAAGGATTAGCGGGCTCTGTTGCTGCTCTCGAACTATTGCGTGCCGGACAAACAATTCATGTCAGCAACGATCCTTCCCTTTCACATTGCTCCCGAACAGCTGCAGGATTGTTCAATCCGCTTAACTTTAAAACACTGAGCCGGACATGGAATGCCGATGTAGTGTTTCCGGTAGCCATGCAGTTTTACAAAGACAGTGAACTTCAACTAAAAGCTTCGTTTTGGCATCCGCTTCCTATGCTGAGGATAATTGGTTCGGAAGGTGAACAAAAAGAATGGAAAGCAGCTTTGTCAGGCAACCACTTTGCGCCATTCCTCAATAACGATCCGGTTCCGGAAGAAATGTCCGCTTACAACAGAGGCTTTGGACTGGGATTGGTTGAACATTGCGGATATCTCGACACCAACACATTCCTCGAGGCGGTAACAGCAATGCTCAACGATAAAAATATTTACTCCGAATACACCTGCAAACAAGAGCCTGAAAAGACAAATCAAGGTTGGAACATCAATGGCATAGAAAGCCGGCGTGTTCTTTATTGCGAAGGATGGAAAGCCATGGAAAATCCTCTCTTCAACTGGTTGCCTTTTTTTCCGGTTAAGGGCGATGTTATCCTTATTGAAGATGAAAACCTGAAGCTCGACCACCTGATTAATGCGGGCTGTTTTGTATTGCCCCTTGGAAACAAATTTTATCGTATTGGATCTACTTATTACCCGGATGAAACCGATGATGTTCCCACCCAAAAAGGGAGGGAGGAATTACTGCAAAAAGCCGAAAAAGTATTGAAGCGCCCCATCAACATAAGCAATCAATGGGCGGGGGTACGACCTTCCACTGGCGACCGGCGACCTTTCATTGGAGAACATCCAGGTAAAAAAGGAATCTGGATCTTCAATGGACTCGGCTCAAGAGGAGTCATCCTGTCTCCGTGGGTGGCCAGGCAACTTTCTTCGTCCATGATTTTCGGAACCCCTATTCCCCGGGAAACAGACATTGTGCGCCATCTGAAACGGTTCAGAAAAGTATAATTTGCGTTTTTCTTTTTCATCTGGAATTATTCCGGGGTTGGTTGGGATTTTATTGAACCTATTTGCGCTTTCAGTGTACCGCCCATTAGATTTTCATACCTTGAACTTTTCAAAACCTTATGTCGACCATGCTTCGTTTTAAAATCATCAGCTCTGCAATTGTTGTTGCACTCGTTGGAAACTTATTAGGAAATTTTAACCTGAAAACCGGCGGTTCATCAAAACAGATCCCCCTCACTGCTCCAGTAAAAAATGGCGACTATAATGAATTGTGGTCCAAAGTTGATTCACTCGAACAAAAAGGGCTTCCAAAATCTTCGCTCGAAGTTGTTCAGGAAATCCTGAGCCGCGCACGAAAAGAGGCAAATGGTCCGCAAGAGATCAAAGCCACTATCCACATCATGAAGTACAACAGTTATCTCGAGGAAGATGATTATGTAGGTGCTATCGGAAATTTACAACGCATGGCCAATGATGCCAAGTCGCCGCAGAAGCAGGTTATTCACTCGCTCATTGCCGAAGTGTATTGGGGCTACTATCAATCCAACCGCTATAAGTTTCTTGGTCGCACCACAGTAATGGGTGTCAAGGATAATGATATTCGCACCTGGGACCTGCGTACCATTTCGGAGAGGATTGTACTGCATTATCTCCTTTCCCTTACCGAGCAGGACATTCTCAAGTCAACTCCGATCGAAAGCTTTGAAGACATTCTCATCGAAGAAAAAGAATACCGTTCACTTCGTCCAACCTTATTTGATCTGCTCGCTCACCGTGCAATTGATTTCTTCCAGGGCAATGAATTTGATGTCACTAAACCGGCCTATACCTTCCGCTTAAATGATCCCAATCACTTCGCCACTGCCGATAAATTCGCTGCAGTAAAATTTAGCACGAAAGACTCTTTATCCACCAAATTTTTCGCGCTTCATCTATTACAGCAGTTAACGGTTTTCCACCTGAAAGATGAAAATCCCGCGGCATTGATTCCTGTGGAAATTAAGCGATTGCAGTTTGTAAAAAACAATAGTGTTGTTGCCAATAAGGACACACTCTATGCGGCTGCGCTTTTCAACCTGAAGAACAAATACATCGATCATTCGGGTTGTGCAGAAGTGTGGTACGAAATTGCACGATTACACGTAGAGCTCGGTAACCAATACAAAGCGCTGATTCCCGAAACTGAAAAATTCAAATGGGAAAAAAAACGTGCCGTCGATATTTGCGCTGAAACCATCAAAAAATATCCCGGTACCTATGGTGCAGATTGGTGTTTATCGCTGAAAACACAATTGGAAAACCGCACTCTCGATCTTTCCGCAGAAGACATTGTTGTTGCCGATAAACCAACCCGATTAGTAATCGGTTCAACCAATATGAAAAAACTACACCTGCGCATTATGGATGTTGGTTGGGATTTTGAAGGACGCGGATACAATGAAGAACAGGAAGCCTACATTAAACGCATCCTCGCTCAAAAAACATTTCGTCAATTTGAAGTTGACCTCAAAGACGATGGTGATATGCAACGCCACTTGCTGGAAATAGAACTCCCATCACTTCCAAAAGGGAATTATATCGTTATCGTTGGTTCTCATTCTGATTATTCCATAACTAACGAGATTGTTTCTTGGCTTTCAGTCGGTTCCAGCAACATCAGTTATTTTGAAAGAAGAAGCGATGATGAGAGTCAACTGGAGTTCACCATGACTGACCGAATCACAGGTCTGCCCCTGAAAGGTGTCCGCGCACAACTCGTGCATGTGGAGTACGATTACAGCTCGCGACGGTATATTCACCGCAAGGGAGCAACCTATACTTCTGATGAAAACGGTTACTTCAAGGTGAAACACAGCTCACGCAATGAGCGCAATTTTTATCTCGATTTCAAAACAAACAACGACCGCTTAAGCACAACACGCAACTATTATCAATACGAGCCCTGGATTGATACAAAACAAAAAACCCATACATATTTCTTCAGCGACAGAATGATCTATCGTCCCGGACAAACGATCCACTTTAAAGGAATTCGTTTACATACGGATGCCAATGGAGAAAACGCGAAAATTGGTCCGAACGAAAAAGCAAGTCTGATCTTCTACGATAACAACTACCAAAAAATCGCAAGTCTTGATTTACGCAGCAACGAATACGGAACCTTCTCCGGATCGTTTACCGCACCTTCGGGAGTACTAACCGGACAAATGCACATTACCGATGGATACGGAACCCATTACTTCTCCGTAGAAGAATATAAACGTCCGAAATTCGAAGCCGATTTTGAACCGGTAGAAGGCGCTTATAAACTCGGACAAAAAATTAAAGTAACCGGAACCGCAAAAGCTTACGCCGGATCAAATATTGATGGCGCCAAGGTAAGCTACCGTGTAAGCAGAACAACCTATTTCCCTTACAGATGGTTTTACTGGTATTACGACCGCGATTTAAGCTACAACCAAATGGAAATTGCATTTGGTGAAACCACCACTAAGGAAGACGGAACATTTGAAATCGAATTTGAAGCCATTGCTGATGAAAGTGTTTCAAAAACCTATAAGCCTGCATTCAATTTTACGGTATCAGCCGACATCACGGATATTAACGGTGAAACACGTTCGGCCAGCACCGTTGTAAATGTTGGGTACACGGCAATGACACTCAGTACTTCCATTTATGGCGAAATGGACGTGAGCAGTAAAACCCCGGTATACCTCTACGCAAACAATCTTAACGGATCACCTATTGATGCTAATGGTAGCGTTAGTATTCATAAACTCAAACAACCCGACAGAGTGCTGCAACAGCGTCGATTGCAAAGACCCGATCGTCACCAACTCAGTGCGGATGAATACAAAAAAACTTTCCCCAATGAGCTTTATGCAGATGAGTTAAATATTTACAATTGGGCCAGAGAGAAAAAAGTTCACGAGATGCGTTTCAACACCAAGACGCTCGACTCTATAATTTTAAAGGACCTTAATAGTTGGGAGCCCGGCCATTATTTGATCGAAACAATTGCAAAAGATCCTTATGACGAAGAGGTAAAGGACATCACCTATTTTACGGTGACCGACAACAAAAGCACCAAAATGTTTTTCAGAAATGAATTGAAAATAAATGCTGATCCCTACAAACAATACGAGCCCGGAGAGAAGGCAATCATTCTGCTTTCCACCAAGTGGAAAGACGTTACTGTTCTAATGGAAATTGAAGAGAAAAATAAAATTGTATCTCGTCAGTGGATCAGGCTAAGTGACGAACAGAAAACCATCAGTATTCCCATTCTCGATAAACACCGCGGTAATTTCGCTGTTCATTTCAGCACTGTTCGTAACAACCGGTTCCACAACCAATCTGTTGTTATCAATGTTCCTTATACCAATAAAGAACTCGACATCGAATTTGAAACGTTCAGGAATAAAATACTTCCCGGAAGCGAAGAAGAATGGAAATTGAAAATAAAAGGTAAAAAAGGCGAAAAACTCGCTGCAGAAATGTTGCTCACCATGTACGATGCTTCATTGGATGCCTTTGCTTCGAATGGGTTCTATTTTCATCCTT
>DEHO01000054.1 GCA_002351955.1 Flavobacteriales bacterium UBA2798 | reverse complement strand
ATCGACCACATGGTGGGCAATGTAGGATGGAACCAGATGAATACCTGGGTAAAATGGTACGAGGATGTGATGGGTTTTGTCAATTTCCTCTCCTTCGACGACAAGCAGATCCATACGGAATACTCTGCGCTGATGAGTAAGGTAATGAGCAATGGAAACGGTCGAATCAAATTCCCGATCAACGAGCCGGCAGAAGGTAAAAAGAAATCGCAGATCGAAGAGTATCTGGATTTTTACGAAGATTCCGGAGTGCAGCATATTGCCGTTGCTACCGACGACATCATCAAAACTGTAACCGCACTCAGAGAGCGTGGAGTAGAATTCCTACCACCGCCACCGCAAGCGTATTACGATGAAATTCCCGCACGTTTGGGTGTGCATAAAGAAATGATGAAAGAAGACATCAAGGAATTACAAAAATTATCCATTCTTGTGGATGCAGATGAAGAAGGATATCTCCTGCAGATCTTTACCAAGCCGGTGGAAGATCGTCCAACCCTTTTCTTCGAGATCATTCAACGCATGGGCGCAAAAGGATTTGGAGCAGGTAATTTTAAAGCACTCTTCGAATCCATCGAACGCGAGCAGGCGCTGAGAGGAACACTGTAAACTAAATCGATTACACGAAAGCCCCGACCAATCATCGGGGCTTTTGCATTCGTTAAGAATTGATCAAAATAGAATTCAACATTTCACCGCTCTGGCTGTTTTTCTGCTAACTTGCCTTATGTTTTCATTGCTAAGATCACTGCTATTGCTCCTTTTGCCCTTAACTGCATTAGCACAGGATAGTACGGGTATTGTGAATCAGAAAGAAAACGAGCCGGGTGTGCTCAGGTATTTTCTTTTAGCTGTGCTTGTTGTTGGCTTGATCGTAATGTATTTTGAACGCAGACAAAAACAGAAATTAAATAACAATCAAGAATGAAAACCATTTTCGTTTTTCTCACATCCACTTTTCTTCTGATCTCTTGTTCAGGCGAAAAATCCGGTAAAGAAACAAGTCCTGCAGATTCCGTTGGTCATACTATCGAGGTGAAGCCTTTCAATCCCGCAGAAAACATGAAAGAAGGAACCAATGAAGCCTTCCATGCGAACGGTAAGCTGAAAATGAAGGGTGATGTAGTCGACGGAAAACGTCACGGTGTGTGGACAACCTGGTATGAGAACGGGGTGAAATGGAGTGAGAATAATTATTCCTATGGAATATTGGAAGGGAAAACTGTAAGTTATTTTCCGAACGGGCAGGTTCAGTACATAGGATATTACAGCAATGATATCAAAACAGGAATCTGGATGTTTTACAATGAACAGGGCGAGCTTGTAAACGAAGACAACTACACGAAAAAATGATTCCACGCGACACCGTTGAACTAATCACCGAAACCGCACGCATTGAGGATGTGGTGGGTGATTTTGTTGCGTTGAAAAAACGTGGTGTCAATATGATCGGATTATGTCCATTTCACAATGAAAAAACCCCTTCATTTAACGTTTCACCCACCAGGGGAATCTTTAAGTGTTTTGGTTGCGGAAAAGGAGGCAATTCGGTAAACTTCATTATGGAGCACGAACACGTTTCGTATCCGGATGCCCTGCGTTATCTCGCACGCAAGTACAACATCACCATTGAAGAAGAGCAGCGCAGTGATGAAGAAATGCAGCAGGACACAGAGCGGGAATCGCTTTATGTGGTAAGCACGTTTGCACAAAAACATTTCACCCACAACCTGCAGGAAACCGAAGAAGGAAGAAGCATCGGACTCTCTTATTTCAGGGAACGCGGATTTTCTCTTCCAACCATTGAGAAGTTTCAGTTAGGTTATGCAATGGATTCGTATGAGGACCTGCTGAAAACCGCTGAGGAAAAAGGTTATAAGCTGGATCTCTTAGCTAAATGCGGACTCATCAAAACAAGAGAAGACGGCAAGAGTTTCGACTTTTTCAGAGGCCGTGTAATTTTTCCCATTCACAACATTACAGGGAAAGTAATTGCATTTGGTGCACGAACCCTTAAGAGCGACAAGAAAGAACCCAAATACCTCAATTCGCCTGAAACGGAGATTTACCTTAAGAGTAATATTCTTTATGGTATTTCATTTGCAAAAAGAGCCATCATAGCCAGCGATAATTGTTACCTCGTTGAAGGCTATACCGATGTCATTTCCATGCATCAGGCAGGAATTGAAAACGTAGTTGCTTCGAGTGGAACATCACTTACAACCGGTCAGATTCGACTCATCAAGCGATACACTCAAAACATCACCATCCTTTACGATGGCGATCCTGCGGGAATAAAAGCATCGTTCAGAGGAATTGATATGATTCTTGAGGAAGGCATGAACGTAAAAGTTCTGCTCTTTCCCAACGGAGAAGATCCGGATTCGTATGCAAGAAATCACAGCACCGAAGAAGTTCATGCGTTTATTCGGGAGAACACACAGGATTTTATTCTCTTCAAGACGAAGATCCTGCTTAGTGATGCGCAAAATGATCCGGTAAAAAAAGCGGCGCTGATTCGCGAACTGGTGCAATCAGTAGCGCTTGTGCCCGACGCAATTACCCGTTCGGTTTACGTTAAAGAATGCAGCAAGCTATTCGACATTCCGGAGCAAACGCTCATTAACGAGCTGAATAAATTTCGACGCACCAAACTGAGCAAGGAAGCCGGTGCAGATTTACCCATTGCAGATCCGATTGAACAACAGGCAGAAGTTCAGCGCGAGAATGAAACCCTCAATGAACTTTTACCTCAGGAAAGAGAAATTGCACGAATACTGCTCAATTACGGCGAACGTGAAATAGATTTTGAGATCACCATCGAAGACGAAGAAATTGGTCCCGACGGCGCACCCAAGACTCACCAGGAAGTTCTTCGCACCACTGTGGCTGAGTTTACAGTACATCAACTCACAAGCGACGGCATCCGGCTTGAAAACGAAGACTTCGCTGCCATCATCGAAGATTATGCCCTTGCACTGGATGCCGGATTGATACTTACCCAACAGCATTTTCTCAACGATCCCGAAGGAGCATCGCAGGCGGCAATTGATCTGGTGATCAGTCCTTATATTCTTTCTACAAAATGGAAAGAAAAACATCTTATTTACACTAAAACGGAAGATGAAAAATTAAGTCTGATGGTGCGAAATGCGGTATATTCTTTCAAACTGAAAAAAGTGATGCAGATGATCATGGAAATACAGGAACAATTGAAAGGAGATCTGCAGGATGCGATTGTTGATCAGTTATTGGAAGAACAGAAGAGTTTATTTGAAGTAAAAAAAATACTTTCAGCCGAATTGGGCAGGGTAATTATTCGTTAATGAAAAAACGCATTTTCCAGATCCTTTGTGCCTTGTTGTTTACCGCAACCGCATTCGCTCAATCAGCCGATATTGCTGAACTGGAAAAGAAATTAAAATCGGCTACATCCCAAAAAGAGAAACTCGAAATCACTGTCGATATCGCCAAAAAAACGATGTTGCTCGATACTGAACGAGGATTTTCCATTGCACGAAAAGGCTACGATGAGTCTGTAAAACTGAAAGACAAAATTCTCGAATGCAAATTCTTAAATGTTCTCGCTATTGGACACATGTTCCAGGGAGAAAATATTGAAGCAAGAAAAAAATTCGACCAGGCTCTGGAGCTTTCCAGGATCTATAAAGACCAGGCAATGCAGGAAAAAATCCTGGGCAACATTGGTTACCTCTACGAATTTCAGGGACAAATCGACAGTGCGCTGAGCTATTACCACATGTCGGTTAAACTATCGATAGCACGAAAAGACACCGCAGAAATTGCCGACTGCTACAACGGTATTGGCGCAATCTATACAAATACCGGTAAGTTTGATTCTGCGCAATACTATCTGAAAAGAAGTTATGGACTGCACGAGTTAAAACAGGATACCGAGGGAAAAGCAGATGCCTTGTTCAACCTGGGAATGACCTATTACTACACTGCAAAAAAAGATCTTGCTTTAGGATTGTTTATAAAGACAAGATCGATCTACGACAGCCTGAATCTTGAGAACAAATCGTCGAGAGTAAGGATGAGCATTGCGCAAACTTTGTNNAAAAGAAGCCTATAAAGTATTGCGGTTCTTTGAAAAAATGCAGGATGCTTTTTATATCGCAAATACACATTATATCATCGCGAATACTTTTGAAGAACAAAACGAGGATGATTCCTCAATGGCCCATTACCAGATTTCGCGTGATGTATTTCGGGAATCAGGAAACACAAACGGACTTGGATCAGCGCTTTCCTCGATTGGAATTCTTTTAACCAAACAGAAAAAATTCAATGAGGCATTGTTGTTTCTTAAAGAAGCATTACCGCTTAAAATCGAATCGCAGGATTCTGAAGGAATTGCGAATGTAAACAGAGCTCTTGCTTCGGTATACTACCAGTTGGGAAATACTATGTCTGCACTTCATCATGCCGAGCTTGCACGTGAAGAGGCAGAACGATCGGATATGCGATCACAATTGAAAGATATTTACCTATTGCTTTCCGAGGTCTATGAAAAAACCGGTCAGTACGACAGATCGCTAAAAAACCTGCGCAAATATGTTTCCTTTCGCGACAGTCTCGAAAGCGAAGAAAACAGAAAAGCACTTGCTGAGCTCGAAACACAATACAAAACACAAGAGCAGATCGCACAAAATCAGCTTTTAGAAGAGCAGAAAAAAGTTACCGAAGCATTATTAATTGCAGAAGAAGAAGCAGGAAGAAAACGAAGCATTCTTCTTTACGCAAGTATTTCAGTGGCGGTTTTACTTCTTGGATTGTCGGTGATCATTATCCGGGCAAATCGTCAGCGCAAAAAAGCCAATGATCTTCTTGCACAACGTAACGAACAAATCATTGCACAAAACGCATCCATCAGAGAGCAGAAGGACATCATTGAAGAGAAACAAAAAGAGATCACCGACTCCATCAACTACGCTCGCCGCATTCAGTTTGCATTGCTTGCACACGAAGAAGTGATGAAAAATGAATTACCCGAACACTTTGTATTGTTTCAACCGAAAGATATTGTAAGCGGAGATTTTTACTGGGCAACAAAAAAAGATGCTGATTTTTATCTCGCTGTTTGCGACAGTACAGGGCATGGAGTTCCCGGAGCATTTATGTCCTTGCTCAACATTTCCTTTCTTAATGAAGCAATAACTGAAAAAGTAATCAAAGAGCCAGGTGCAATCCTCGATCATACCCGATCGCGTTTGATCAGCAACATCTCGCAACAAGGACAAAAAGACGGAATGGATGGAATTCTTTTGCGTTTTTCCAAACAACAAATCAGTTACGCCGCTGCACACAATAACCCGGTGATTGTCCGCAATGGAGAACTCATCGAACTTCCTGCTGATAAAATGCCCATTGGTCAGAGCGACTACGAAAACACCTTCAACACCCACTTCCCGGAATTGCAAAAAGGCGACATGCTCTATCTTTACACAGATGGTTACGCTGATCAATTCGGAGGACCCAAAGGCAAGAAATTCAAATACTCCACGCTTAACCAATTACTCATTCAGATTTCACAATCTCCACTTAGCGAACAGAAATCCATTCTGGAAACCACCATCCAAAACTGGAAAGGCGATTTGGAACAGGTTGATGATATTTGTGTGATTGGAATACGCGTTTAGCGTGTTGCAATCGCACTAAATATCACAATACTGACCGACCGAAGGAAGCGTCAGTATAGATGATGTTTGTGTGATCGGAGTCCGCGTTTAGCGGACGAACGGGAGCGCTAAAACATCACGATGTCCTGACGCTGCATTTCATTCCGGTCAGGATGTACCACTCACCGACGATAGGAGCGTCAGTATAGATGATGTTTGCGTGATCGGAGTCCGCGTTTAGCGTGTTGCAATCGCACTAAATATCACAATACTGACCGACGATAGGAGCGTCAGTATAGATGCAATGCCTGTGTGATCGGAGTGCGACTGTAAGGAGTGCGAACGGGAACACTTAGACATCACAATGTCCTGACGCTACATTTCATTCCGGTCAGGATGTGCCAGTGACCGACCGCATGCCTGCCCCGAAAGTAAGCGCTGGGGAACCTCAGTATCGATGATGTATGCATTGACTTCGACTCCCCGACGCAATTGGTCGGGGCAGGCAGCTCAGCAAACGCTTTGGGATTTTATTTAGCTAATGCTAATCCCTATCCCAAAGCAAAATCACCCAAAGGAGATTTCTGCTTCTAACCAGCTAATTGGCTGGGCTCGACTGAAGCGCACAGAACACCGTTTACAATCTACAAACCACTGATCAACAGGGATTTAAGTGTTTCTCTAGCATTTCCTGTAACTTTGGGCACAGCAGTTCGTCTTACCTTCGAATGCTCTACGAATGACCACTCAGGAATATAACCAAAGCGTTGATCAGTTCTCCGACAATCTCTACCGTTTCGCGTTAAAAAATATGCGCGACGAAGAGAAGGCGAAGGACATTGTTCAGGACACCTTTGAGCGTCTTTGGATGAAAGTTACTGATGTGAATTTCGAAAAAGTAAAATCCTACTTATTTACTACAGCATATAACGCAATGGTGGATCTGAGCCGGCGCGAGAAGAAAGTTGGTGAATACAATGAAACGAAAGTACGTAGAATGGGTCATAATGAACAATACAGTGATCTCAAGGAAATACTCAATGAAGCATTGCAAAAACTACCCGAGATTCAACGCAGTGTGGTGATGTTGCGCGATTATGAAGGATACAATTACGAAGAAATTGGAGAGATTACCAATCTGAACGAATCGCAGGTGAAAGTGTATATTTTTCGTGCACGCAAATTTTTAAAAGAATACATCGGCAGCATGGAGGCCGTTATATGAACATAAAATGAATATTAACCGCCATAACTACGAAGCCTGGTTTCTCGATTATTCAGAGGGAAATCTGTCTGCAGAGCAGGTGGCGGAGCTTTTTCTTTTTCTTGATCAACATCCCGAACTCCGATCTGAACTTGAAGAATTTGACAATATCCTACTCGAGGACGATACATCTTCATTCGACAAAAAAGAGGCTTTGCATAAAATCAATTTCACACAAGATGAATTTGAAAGCTTATGCATCAAAGAAATTGAGGGATCGCTCAGTTCAGATGAAAAAGCAATACTTGAAAAGATACTTCTTCAGCAAAACGATCTTATTAAGGAACATGCACTTTTTCAAAAAACAAAACTAGGTGCAGAAACCATAAGTAATGATGAACAATTCTTTTCGCTTAAAGGAATTAGTCCGGTTAACTCAAATCCTGCCCGGCGTGATGTAATGCTTGTTGCCTACACAGAGGGATGGTTAAGTGCCGATGAAATGAAACAGGTGGAAGCGCTTGCAGAAAAAGATGCTGATTTGAAACGCGATTTTCAACTCTACCAAAAAACAAATCTGCGTCCCGAACAAATCCCTTTCAAGCACAAATCATCACTTCATAAAGGTGAGCGCGCAATTCTTCCGCTGTACATCAAAAGAGCAATTCCATATTTCGCAGCTGCTGCAATGGTAATCTTTGTATTTACCTTCCTTCTTCCGGGAGAAAAACCCCAGGGATTAGCTGTGAAGTCAACGATTCCTTCTTTACAAACTGATGCATTCACTACCAATTCCAATAATGATGTATTGATTGCCAATGAGGATGAAGCTGTAACAATTTCTGAGTACTCAACTGAAAATAAAAACAAGCACTCCAATCAAACCGCTTCACCCAAAAAGAAGTTCAGGAAAGAAATTATTTCAATTCCGCAGGAAATTGTCGAACAACAACTTCCCGACGTTCAGGATTCGGCAACTTTCGCTCCTGGTATTCAAATTCAGTATGCAAACAATTCGGGCGACAGCCTGAACAACAGGACACCGGATCAGGAGGAGGAAAGTGTTGCATATGCTGCACCCTCAGACCGACTTACTATTCGCGAGTTCATTCAACGCAAGGCCAATCGAAAACTTTTTGGCAAGGAAACAGTTACCCGCGAAGAAGTAAATGCTTCCATTGCACAGCAGGCATCGCGGCTAACCGGAATGGATATTTCGTACCGAAGTGCACAGGAACAAGAACTCAAGGAAGTTCAGTTTAGCGTTGGCAATTTCGGCTTCAGTCGTAAGGCAGTAAAATAAACTCCTTAGCATTTCGAACTTCTCTATCATTGCTTTGGTATTTATCCACCAGAAAGTCTGCTTTTTCTGTAAAGCTATATTCAACTTCAATACCGAAAAAAAATTCAGAGCTCTGTAACTAATCCTTGCCTTGAGCGTCCTACTTATAAACGCCAAAAAAAACCCGATAAAAACAAAAACAAACTGTAACTAATCCAATCATTGAACGTCCCACATTAAAACAAAGCGATATGAACACCCGATTAATTATCACCGGCCTTTTTGCACTCAGTGCATTCACTTCGATCCTCGCACAGGAGCCCCCGGCTCCACCAACACCTCCGGCGCCACCGGTACCTGCAGGTAATGAGGAAAAACCAGACACCACCCAATTCGACCTTGGCAACATGCGTGTGATTATGTATGAAAAATCAAAATCAGAAAAAGTTGAGATCAGCGATAAAAAAGAAGATAAAGAAGATAGCGATCATGATTTTGGTGTGTGGTCGGGATTTGGATTAGGCGTAAATGCCTTTATGACCTACGACAATAAAATTGGTGTCCCCGAAAATGCCAACTTCCTCGAACTGGATTACGCACGAAGCATGACTGTAAACTTCAATTTCGCTGAAAAGAGAATGCGTATCATTAAAGATTACCTCAGCATCAATACCGGAATGGGCATTCAATGGAACAGGTACGGAATAAAAAACAATTACGAGATCCGCTACAACAGCGATTCTATTTACGGAGTTCAGAATTCACAAATCAATTATACCAAGAATGTCCTAAAGGCAACCTACATTCAAATTCCATTATTACTTGAAATAAACACCTCCAAAAACGCTGACAAATCGTTTCACATTGCAGCAGGTGTGGTAGGCGGATACAAATTAGGCTCGCGACTGAAAACCCGTTGGGAAGATGAAGGACGCGACTTCAAATCGAAATCAAAGGGTCACTACTTCTTCAACCCCTTTCAGGCTTATCTGCACGGAAGCATTGGTTACGGTGATGTATCCCTTTTCGTGAACTACGGTCTTACCCGTGTCTTCGAAAAAAATAAAGGTCCTCAGGTATATCCAGTAACAGGAGGAATTCTGTTCCACTTCTAAGCAAGTTCGTTCTTTTCATAATCGCAACAAAGTAGAGAGAGGAAGGCCCCGGGGAAACCCGGGGTTTTTCTTTTACACTATTTTGCGTTTATATTCGTCCTATTAATAAAACAGGCCCCATGACCGAATCTGCAAAAATCTTTGATGACATAGTAAACGATCGTCGAGCAGTCCGAAAATTTCACCCTACCGATTACGATCCTGAAGCAATCACACGAAGCTTGCAACGATCACGCTTAGCGCCAAGCAGCAGCAACATGCAGTTATACGAACTCTACAGGGTCAGCGATCCTGAAAAACTAAAACTGCTTTCACATTATTGTATGGATCAAAACACAACTGAAACGGCAAAGGAAATGATTGTAGTGGTTGCACGGCCTGATCTCTGGAAACGTCGCGCCAAAAGCAATTACGATTTTGTAGTGAAGCATTATGCCAACAGGGAAAGTC
This sequence comes from Flavobacteriales bacterium UBA2798, assembly GCA_002351955.1. Lineage (GTDB taxonomy): Bacteria > Bacteroidota > Bacteroidia > Flavobacteriales_D > UBA2798 > UBA2798. Next base: position 110,939 of record DEHO01000054.1, on the reverse strand, counting down.
ATAAGGGGATGAGTACCATGACCTATTTCAAAAAGCTGATGCCTTTGCTTTATAACAACGACATTTTCGGAATTAGAGGAACACTGAAAAAACTATTCGTGCAAGTCATTGCCCTGCGTAAACCCATGGTCCGACAAGTGAATGGAACCGATATTCGCATTGTAGTACATAAGAGCGCTGCTTTGGTTGCGCAAACATTTATGCTGTCGATGAGTGCAGAAGGACACGATACTTGTCCTGTTGAGGGATTTGATTCTTTACGCGTAAAAAAATTATTGGGACTACCCTGGAGAGCAGAGATCAACATGATCATTACCTGTGGAAAACGAATTCCCGAAGGGATCTATGGCGAACGATTCAGGATACCGGAAAGCGAAGTTATGTTTACAATTTGAAATTAGATTTTTCCCTACAAAACAAAAAAAAAGAGCCTCCGAAGAGGCCCTTTCCAGCAAGCAGTAATGCGGTTATTGTTTGATGATACGAATAGTTTGAAGGCTTGAAACATCTGCTGAACGCACACTTAAAAGATACATTCCGTTTTGAAGTGTTGAGAGATTCAGTTCAATTCGGTTGTTTCCGGCGTTGATCGCTGAGGGAACTTCCATTGCATTCTTTCCAAGCATATCAAAAACCTGTATTGAAACATTACCATTTATATTACTGGTAATATCAACCGTGATGATTTCGCTTGCAGGATTAGGATATGCTGTGAATTCAGTTACAGCATTTTCTTCTTCTACAGTCAACACAGTTGGAGCAATAACTACCAGTGTAAATCCGGAACGACTGTTGTCATCATTCATGAAAGGCTGGAAGGTAACAGACTGACAATAGGTATCCGTGCAACCTGCACCATCGGCAATCGTTAAACAAACAAGATACGTTCCATAGTTCGCGTAGGTATGTGAAGGATATTGACCGGTGCCTGTATTTCCATCACCAAAATCCCATACGTACTGCATATTCGCATTCCATGAAGAATTATTCACCAGATATACTGTGTTGTTCAGCGAATCGGCATACACCCAGAAATTAGCAGTACATGCATTGTTGGTTGGATTAACCACGATCCAGCTGCACTCGGTTACAGTACAGGTTCCGTTACTTACAGTAAGACAAACATTGTATTGTCCGGGTGCAGAATAGTAATGAATAGGATATGCCAATGAGCTTGTTGCACCATCACCAAATGACCATGCGTATGTATATGCAGGATTTGTATTATCAGGAGCAAAATAAATAGTTCCTGTACTTGAAGAATCCTGATAGGTAAAAGTTGCATAACAAGAAGTACTTGCACCACACACAGAAATATTCCAGGTAGCACTGTTTACTGTTCCCTGCATATTCTGAAAGGTGAAAGAAGCATAACCATTGCAGGAATCTGTCCATGCCCAGTAATTTACATTCGGACCAATTTGTGCTCCGTTCGGAATTACAATCGTGTAATTTCCGGATGCGTCAGTAACCGCAGTCCCAGTAAAATTCATTACCGAAGAATCTGCCATAACTGTAACAGTATGGTTGGCCACAGGATTTCCTGTTCCTGTTTCAGTAATAGTGCCCGAGAACGTAAAGTTCTGAGCGAAGGCAGATAGTCCACCAAGAACGACTGCCAATGTGAGTAAGAGCTTTTTCATAAGTATAGGTTTTAAGTGTTCAGATTTAGTTTGTCCCATTTGGACAGTACAAAGATGTATCGGTTTCATAGGTAAAAAAAGAGTGTTTTAGCAATTTCTTACTCATTCAAATTAACCAATAACAACTATTTATATATACAAAATGACTTAATATCATACTCATTCACCTTAAAATCCTTTGTGTTTCAACCACTCTTTGTAATCGATTAAATCTGCATCTGACGAATCCGCATAACCCTCATCATCAATAAGTTGTATTGATATTTTACGCAAACCGGTATCATTTCTCAAACCGGAGGCAGAGATTGCTTTTTTCAGGAAATCAAGCATCAGCGACTGGCGGGAATTTGCCGTATCCTCGAGTTGTTCGGAAAACACTTTGCGCGTGCGGGGTATTTCGCGTTCTACAATATCGGTATCACCCAACTCATAGCGCACCATAAGTTCCATGATCACAATCTTAAGCTGAAACACCGCATCGAACAATTTGAAATTCTCTTCGTGACGGACTTTTACCAATAGTTTGGATGAACGCTTGAACTCTTTCAGATCGAAATACTGCATGGCCAGCTGAAGATCGAGGAAAATACGGTAAAATTTATTCTTTGCAATGGATCGTTCTTGTTGTGCTTTGAGAATGATTTCGATGGCGCGTTCTTTGTTGAGCACAGCATAATTATTAATGAGCGCATTGTAATAATATACCATGTACTTCTCTTTTAGCAATTGCTGAAAATCGTCTGTTGCTTTTCCCAATTCCTCAGCGTAACGAAGCGAATCTTTATACTTTTTATTCTTGAACAATGCGTTTACGAGATATGTCAACATCTGCAATTTCACATCATGATTCTGACGCGAAAACAATTTTTCTCTGGTAAATGCTGCATAGGTTTCCATCAGATAGCGTTCCAGCTCTATGTAATTGTGCTCCTGTAATAAAATACGGCTGACCGACTGATACACTTTCATTCGGAAAACCGGACTTGCAGCTAGTTCTTTGTTCGCAGAAAACTCGCGGATAGTTGCGTCAAGTAAACGGGTCACTTTTAGATTTCCCTTCGAAAAATTCTGTGAAACCTTTATTCGGTAAGTGAGAACTGCTAAAATATCATCAATCTGTTGTATTCCAGAAAGTACTTCGCGATTGGCCGCACGTTTACGGATGTAATCTTCCGGATCCACTTCGAGCCATTCGGATGACAAACGGATGATCTCGCCATAAACTGATTCGAGAAGATCATGCGCACTGGCTGCTTCCGCTTTCTTTTCTGCTCTGCGCAAATAAAACCATGCGTTTTTATAATCCTGCTTTTGCTGGAAGATACGGGATAGAATCAAATAGTACAATACCACGTTCAGGTCTCCTTCATCATAATGTTGTACCAGTAAACTTTTACTGACCTCCGAAATCAATCGGTTTCGCAGTCGGTAAAAACTGTTCTTGTTTTCACTTGCATATAACAACTTTACGATGCGTTCTTCCTGATAACGCTCACCCGATTTTCGGATATAATCAAATAAGCTTAGATCCTTCCGATCTGCATCGCTGGCATATTTACCTGCAAACAATTTAAAGTGTCGGATTTCCTCTTTATCCAAAGAATTAACCAAACGATTTAGTGCGCTCTCCATAGTTTGAATGCGTAAGATTTATCCAAAGTTAAGGCAACCCGATCAATAATTCGCCGTAATCTTGTACAAAGCGAATTACCATGAAACGCATTTCCCTCCTTCTTGTCCTGACTTTTGGTCTGTATTGCAACGCCTTTGCACAGGTACGCCTGAGCGTGATCAGCGCGCCGGGCTCCCCCGATACCACGCTTATGTTCCAACAGGTAACTTACCTTGTGGTGACAAAAAACACGGGTAATGTCACTCATTTTGGATCCTACCAGATCAATATTGGGGTATGGGACTCGGTAAACCAGCTCCCGGTAATTGTGCACACACAAAACCAACAACCCTCATCCGGCAGCATCGCGCCAAATGGGAACGACACCATGCTGGTGGTGCACTCCATCGACTCAGCCGCCTATCGTGCGGGAGGTAACACCATCGTTATTTGGCCAACTCCACCTACGGGCACCATTGTGGATACTTTATACAAACAAACCTATGTGATTGTGTTTAATGACCTTTCTGATCTGTCCTCAGAGCCTATTCTAATTTACCCCAATCCGGCAACTGAACGCTTTTTCATTCAATCAGAAAACCCCATTGAACAAGTAAGAATATTCGACCTGAATGGTCGACTCATCCTGAATTCCGGAAAAAGTCCTTTTGTGCCAACATACGAATTGCAAACAGGCACATACCTTGTCGAAATTGAACTGGTTACCGGCGCGAAACGTCATTCTAAAATAGTGATTCAACATTAATGGTTTCAGATTATGAAAAAACTATACTTCCTCTTCACCCTTTTCTTTAGCACAGCATCGGTTCAAGCACAGGTTGCGCCATTGGTAAACACAACATGGAATCAAGGTTGCTATTACAATGCCGATTGCCCAACCACAGGCTCAGGAGGTGCATGCGGTAGAGTATGGACCGGTTGTGGTGCCACTGCATACGGACAAATCCTAAAATTCTATTCTTTTCCTGTAACAGGAAACGGAAGTCACTGCAATTCTACAGCACCAACTCATTGCGTCGATTTCTCTGCTCAATCCTATAACTACAGTGTAATGCCGGCTGCTCTAAGTGCGCACAATTCAGAAGTCGCAAAACTTTTGTACCACGCAGGAATTTCGCTCGATATGTCGTGGAGCGGTAGCGTATCACTCAGTGGTGCGTCGCAANNTGGCATTGAAAAAATATTACAATTATTCGCTTTCCATAAGGGGATTACTGAAAGCTCTGTATACGAATACCGAATGGGAAAACAAAGTGAGAAGCGAACTGGATGCGGGCCGCCCCGTATTCGCAAGTGGCGGCGGTCACTTTTATATTATATATGGTTATCAATTAAGCCCCCTCCGTTTTCACGTTAATTTCGGTTGGGGTGGATTGTACGATGGGATGTATAACATTCATTCAATTATTGCCGGAGGAAATGATTATACACCCGGAAATCTTATTGTAGGTATCCAACCTAGAACGCAGGCAGTAGAAACAACAACCGATACTCTAACAGTAACAGCCGGTGGTGGAAATGTTCCGTTTGAAGTTGGTGCGTTGGCAGCGTGGACCATCACTTCCAACCAGGGATGGGCAATGCCAAATCTCACTGCAGGAATAGCAGGATACTACAGTTTCAATGAAGGCGCAACTGTGAATATTGGCACAAATGCTACTTACATTCCCCGCTATGCAACCATTACAGCAACTTCAGGTGTTGCTACATCTTCATTTGTGATTCAGCAAAGCGGAATTCTTCCATCTCTTTCTGTAAATCCTTCTTTGCTGACATTTTCTTCACTGGCAGGAAACCAAACTTTTGCAATTAGTTCAGATAGTATCTGGACAGCCTCCAGTCCTGATTCCTGGATTAGCATTACACCTAACACCGGAAACGGAAATTTGAGTGTTACAGTGGATGTAACTGCCAACGGACCTGTTGCAAGAACAGGAACGGTGATTGTTACCAGAGGAAACCTTCAACGCACACTATCCATCGAGCAGTCGAGTAACAGCAGTTTTTGGTGCACACCTGCACTTGTAATCAGCGGAACAAACGGATTAACCAATGTTACATTAAACACTATTAACAGAACGTCCTCCAATAACGAAGGGTATATCCATACCGGATTATCAACAACACTCAAACGCGATTCTACCTACACCTTCTCAGCAACATTCACCGGAAGTGTTGCTCCTGCAATATGGATCGACTGGAATATTGATGGTGACTTTAACGACGCGGGAGAAGCCATTATGCCACCGGCAGGATCGTGGTACCCTTCTTTCACTGGAACGAAATCACTTAATTTCACTGTTCCCTCCACCGCTGTTGAGGGGACTACCAGAATGCGTGTATACGTAAAAAACTTTCCGAGTCCAACTACAAGTCCATGCAACACAACAGATCAGGGAGGAGATATTGAAGACTATGATATCGTTGTGGCTGATCACCGTAATCTGGATGTAAATCCGGTTGCACTCAACTTCATTGCATCCGGACAATTGCAAAATGTTACTGTAAGTTCCGACAGCATCTGGCAGGTAACTTGTCCTGCTGCATGGATTAATCTTTCAGCAGCATCAGGATCAGGCAATGGAACGCTTGGTATTACCGCACTTGCAAATACCGCCACAACTCCACGCAGCGCACTTGCAACATTTACGCGCGGTTTCAGAACGAAAACAGTTCTGCTGGAACAACAGGGAGAAGATAGTCTGTTGAATATAATAGAAACCACCCTAAGCATCCCGGCAACAGGAAACACTTATGTTGTGAATGTAATTTCCAACGTTGATTATTCCATCACTTCATCCGCGGCATGGATTACCACCAATACTGCAAGTGGAAGCGGAATCAGTTCTTTTGATGTGAACGTAGGACTCAATGCACTTACCACATCACAAAGTGGTTATGTAGTGGTTCGATCCGGAACAAATTCCGATACGTTATGGATCACTCAAGATGCGAATGCAGCAACATTGGGTGTTAGCCCATCGCTGATCAACTTTCCTGAAACAGCATCCGATCAATTGGTGTCAATCACCACATCCGGTTCCTGGATCGCGAGCTCAAATGATGCATGGTTAACGATCGATATTAACTCCGGATCAGGAAATGGTTCGCTTACCGTATTCGCAGAAGAAAACACTGGCATCGCACGCACAGGCAGTATAACTGTTACCAATGGAATTATCAATGAGGTAATCGTTGTCAACCAAAGCGGAGTGAATGGAGTGACCGATTTCACTACCAATGAAAAACCAATGGTTTTCCCCAATCCCGCACGCGACATGATCACCATTCTTTCTCCCGATTTCATGAACAATTCACGGATAGAAATTTACTCGGCTGACGGCAAATTGGTAATTGAAAAATTTGCAACAGGAAACTCAACACAACTCTTCGTACAATCACTTGAAAGAGGAATCTACCTGATAAAACTCACTGCAACTGATGCTGTTTATTTTGTGCCGTTAATTCTCACCAATTAATAAAAAAAGTCCCGCAAATGCGGGACTTTTTTTGAATGTGCTGCTATTATTTATTCTTTCATGTTGATCACCTTCAACTTACCCGACTGTTTGCCACTAAAGTAAAATAGTTGCAATTTTCCTTCGTGATAAACAACTCCGTATTGATCAAACAACCAGATGTGATTGTTGTGGTCAGGCATGTCGGTTACCACAACAGGACCTCTCCATTTTCCATTCTCCAATCGCTGTACGAATTGTAATTTTTTGCTCACAATCATATTACCGTCATCACCTCTTTCCAATTCTACCCATGCAATTGTTTTTCCATCCGGAGATACTGCGGTCGACCAAGCAATGGGATACAAATGCGGAGGCAATGCAGGTTCAGGCTTCGACCAACCATCACCGGTCTTCTTGATCCATACCAGCGACCATACCGAATCGGGATAACAAAACCTCAGCCATTCTTCTTTTTTGCTCCTATCGCTCAGGTAAGCCACTTCAGCAGAGATGTCGTCAGGCTGAATATCTCTGTAGTTTTTCATCTGACGATCCAGTTCGCGCGCGATGCGTTCTTCTTTCAATTTACTAAGACTATCATTGAGGGGCACTCTGGCATTTACGAGCAAAGCGTTTCCGTTCATGCAAAACGATTGCTTAATAAGACGAACGTCCTTTCCTGCAAGCTGAACAGGAGAACTTCCATTCACAGGATAATACAACATTCCCTTATCTCCATAGGCAGCAACATTCCCTTCTTCATCCACAGCAACATGGCTGGTAAAAACACAGGCTATCCGTTCAGTGAAACTTTTTACAGCGGAATTACGCATCACCATCACCGGAACTCTGTACCCGGGAGAACATTGTCCGGATCCCGATTGATCTCCCGAACCCGGAATTTCGGTGGTGACAACATGTTTTGCTTTATTCGAGCAATAGAATTCCATTCCTGCCTGAATGTTGACCGAGCTCGGTGTATACAACTTAAATTCCGGCTCGTCGGTCCAGGTTGCTGCGTTATAAAAACTGCCCTTAAAATAAACAACGATTTGTGTTCCGTCAGGACTTAGGATTCCTCTTAGAAATTGTTCGGCATAACGTGGTTCCGGATAACTTGAAAACCCAGGTAAAACCCAATTGCGAAGAATTGTGCCGTCGGGAAGTGAAAACAACTTCAATTGCGTTCCTTCGATCACCATTCCCATCTTCCCATCCTTTGAAAATGAAAAATTTGATTCTGCGTTTATTTGCACATTAAAAAGTAGCAGAAACAGTACAGCAAAAAAATGGTTCATATTCCTTATTTTCATTCAGTACACCTGAACAATAAATTAGTTGAACAAAAAGCCCCGGATGTCCGGGGCTTTTTTGAATTTACACAGTCATGATATCTTTTTCTTTCTGCTCTACCAGTTGATCGATCTTTGTACTGAACGTATTGGTGAGGTCCTGAATTTTTGCTTCTCCGTCTTTTGCTTCATCTTCGGGAAGGCCATCCTTTTGTAATTTCTTTACAGCTTCGTTGGCATCCCTGCGATGGTTACGAATGCTGATCTTGGCATCTTCTCCCTCCGACTTTGCCTTTTTGCACAATTCTTTTCTGCGCTCTTCGGTAAGTGGCGGAATGGAAATGATCAGTACTTCTCCGTTGTTCTGCGGATTCAGCGAAAGATTGCTGTTCATGATGGCCTCGGCAATCGGATTCAGCATGTTCTTTTCCCATGGCTGAATACGAATGGTACGCGCATCGGTAGTGCTTACGTTTGCCACCTGACTCATCGGCACAGTAGATCCGTAATAATCCACCATAACGCTTTCGAGCATCGATGGATTAGCTCTTCCTGCCCGCACCTTGGCAAGTTCATTTTCAAGGTGAGAAATGGCTTGATTCATTTCCTCCTTACATAGATCAATGATGGTTTTAACGTCGCTCATAGTGATAGATGTATTATGCGAAAATAAGAAAATCAGAATTCTACCAAGGTCCCAACTTTATCTCCACTAACAACCTTGCTCAAATTTCCGGACTTGTTCATATCAAAAACTACAATGGGAACCTTGTTCTCATTGCAAAGCGTAAAAGCGGTCATATCCATTACATTCAGTCCCTTTTCATAAACCTCGGTAAACGTGACACGATCATATTTCGTAGCAGACGGATCCTTTTCCGGATCAGCAGTATAGATTCCATCTACACGGGTTCCCTTCAGGATAACATCAGCTTCGATTTCAATTGCACGCAATGATGCTGCGGTATCGGTGGTAAAAAAGGGATTTCCTGTTCCTGCACCAAAGATCACAACACGGTTTTTTTCGAGGTGACGAATAGCACGGCGGCGAATGAATGGTTCGGCAATCTGTTCCATTTTAATTGCAGACTGTAAACGTGTATTTACTCCCATTTGTTCCAGCGCTGCCTGTAAGGCCATAGAGTTGATCATGGTTGCAAGCATTCCCATATAATCGCCCTGCGTACGCTCCATTCCACCCTGCTCTGCCTGAACGCCGCGAAAAATATTTCCACCACCAATTACCAATGCAACCTGAATTCCCTTATCGTGAATCTCCTTGATCTCTTTCGCATATTGATTGAGACGCTGATTATCGATTCCGAATTGCTTATCGCCCATGAGCGCTTCGCCACTGAGTTTAAGAAGGATCCTTTTGTATTTCATGTTTTGCGTTTATCAATTCAAAAAAAAAGAGAGACAATGTCTCTCTTTTCATAGGGAATAAATTAACTCAGTGCCACTCGCTTGAATGCCGTTGCGGTGAGATCTTTATCTCCTTCTGCAAGGAATTGCTTAATGGTTTGCTTGGGATTACTGATGAACTCCTGATTAAGGAGTGTGGTTTCTTTGTAGAATTTGTTCAGGCGGCCCTGAGCAATTTTCTCAGCCATTTCAGCAGGTTTTCCCTCCTGAATAGCAAGTTCTTTACCAACTTCAAGTTCACGCGCCACAACATCAGCAGGAACAGAAGCTTCATCCACAGAGATAGGATTCATTGCTGTAACCTGCATTGCCACTTGTTTTGCTTTATCATCCGCAGTTGCCTTGTTGAATGCAACAATTGTAGCAAGACGATTTCCGGCATGGATATAATGACCGATAAATTCTCCTTCGAGTGTTTCGAATGAACCAATCTCAATTTTCTCACCGATAACTCCGGTACGCTCAACGAGTTTTTCGTTTACGCTGATGCCGTTAAAATCCAATGCAAGAAAATCTTCTTTGCTTTTTGATTTTTTATCAAGCGCAAGCTTAACAAAATCATTGGTTAGCTGCACGAACTCTTCGTTTTTCGCAACGAAATCGGTTTCGCAATTCAAGGAAAGAACCACGCCGAATTTTTTATCGGCAGAAACTGCAGCAATAACACATCCTTCTCCGGCAGAACGATCGGCGCGGTTTGCGGCAACTTTCTGTCCTTTTTTACGAAGGATATCTACAGCAGCTTCGAAATCGCCATTGGCCTCGATCAGTGCTTTCTTACAATCCATCATCCCGGCTCCGGTTTGCTGGCGTAGTTTATTCACATCTGCGGCGGAAATTGCAACTGATGACATATTGTTTAGTGTTTTAAATCGTTAAAAAATTATTTCGAGCGTGGCGCAGGGCGCTTTGCAGATGTAGGCTTAGCAGCAGGTTTAGCAGCGGGTTTAGCCGGTGCTTTTTTCTTGCCTTCTGCATCAACTTCTTCATCAAAGTTTGCAATACGCTTGTTGTCGGTCACCTCTTCACCATCTTCTTCTCCTGATGATGCTTTGTCAACCTTACGCTCACTCAAACCTTCAGTAATAGCAGCGATCATTACATCAAGAATTTTTGCAATTGACTTTGATGCATCATCGTTTGAAGGAATCGCGAAATCAACCTGATTAGGATCTGAATTGGTATCAACCATTGCAAAAACAGGAATGTTCAGGCGCTTGGCTTCTGCAACTGCGATATGTTCTTTAAGAACGTCAACAACAAACAATGCAGCAGGAAGACGTGTCATGTCTGCAATTGTTCCAAGGTTCTTTTCAAGTTTCGCGCGCTGACGGGAAACCTGTAGACGCTCACGCTTTGAAATTGTATTCAATGTACCATCTGCTCCCATTTTGTCGATGTTCGACATTTTACGAACCGATTTACGGATAGTCGCAAAATTGGTGAGCATACCACCGGGCCAGCGTTCAGTAACGAAAGGCATGTTCACGTTTTTCACGCGATCTGCAACTACGTCTTTAGCTTGCTTTTTGGTAGCAACGAAAAGTACTTTTTTACCTGAGCGTGCAATCTGTCTGATAGCAGCAGATGCTTCTTCAAGCTTTGCGATGGTCTTGTTAAGATCGATAATGTGGATACCTTTCTTCTCGTCGAAGATATAAGGCGCCATGTTTGGATTCCACTTTCTTTTCAGGTGACCGAAGTGCACCCCTGCATCAAGCAGTTCGTTGAATGTAACTTTTGACATTTTTTAATTTTGTTTACGTTCCTTTTACTTGTTGTTTATAAAGCAACCTGCCGGTAGCCACCAGGGGAACACCCGATGAGTCCGGCAAGTTTGGATGCTAAACGAGCTCCGATTCCAAAAGCGAATTAACGCTTCGAGAACTGGTAGCGCTTACGTGCTTTCTTCTGACCAGGCTTCTTACGTTCCACCATACGGGGGTCACGTGTCATAAGTCCGGCTGCTTTGAGCGCAGGCTTCATGGTTTCATCAAGTTCCACTAGTGCGCGGGCAATACCAAGGCGAATAGCCTCAGCTTGTCCATTCACTCCGCCACCGTCTACATTTACGGTAACATCGTACTTACCTTCTGTACCGGTAAGCAGGAAACTCTGATTGATTTTGTACTGAAGGACAGCCGTGGGGAAATACTCCTTAAGGTCAGTATTGTTGATGGTTACAGTTCCCTTACCGCTGTTTAAATAAACGCGGGCAACTGCTGCCTTACGGCGTCCGAGTGCGTTGATGACTTCCATTGTAATTAGAAAATATCGTTAAGATTAACGGTTTTTGGATTTTGTGCCTGGTATTTGTGCTCAGTTCCGGCAATAACATGCAGGTTATGAAACACAGCGCGTCCAAGACGATTCTTGGGAAGCATACCTTTAATTGCAGTTTCTACCACTCGACCCGGTTGCTTAGCAAGAACCTGCTCCGGAGTAGCAAAACGCTGTCCGCCAGGATACCCTGTATAACGCACATACTGCTTCTCGGAAAGCTTGTTACCTGTAAACTTCACCTTTTCGGCATTAATTACCACAACATGATCACCACAATCAACATGAGGTGAGAAGCTGGGCTTATGCTTACCACGAAGCAACTTCGCGATCTGGCTGGTCAAGCGACCAAGAGGCTGATCGGTCGCGTCTACGAGGAGCCATTCCTTCTTGACCGTCTCCTTATTAGGATGAATGGTCTTGTAGCTGATACTGTCCACTTTTATTCTTTTTTTAAATCAATTCGTTCCCGGAAATTGGGGCTGCAAATTTACAACATAATTCTAATCAGCCAAACTTTTCAACACGAACCTGTGAATGCGGGCAAAAAAATATTGCAAAGGCCGTATTGACGGTGTTTCTAACTGATCCACAGCCTATTGTCTCGAGCTCTTTGTGAAGAAGTGAATCCTGTCGGCCTCTACATGACGGAGTTTCAGGCGAAAAGAATCGAGTTCAAGAATCTCGAATTCGTAAAAATTACCCGGACTTTCCTCCAGCCAAAGCACTTTTCCGTTTGGAGAAGGAATTCCGTTTTTAAGCGGACTCTCAGCATAAAGCTCGTAAGGATTAACCGAAACAGTATCTCCGGCATACAGGTCGATCCACTTTCGGTTTGAAAACAGAACCTGATGCGAGCTGTCCTTGATATCCTGCCAATACTGTTCAAGCAAGGGATAATGTCCCGGATCTTGCGTTGCAGGTTCATCTTTTTTCACTTCTGCAGTATTCATAGCATCCGAACAGGAACAAAAGAGAAAAGAGAAAAGGACAAACAACCTCATCACTTGATCACCCCTAGTTCCTTGCCTACTTTTTCGAATGCAGCAATGGCTTTATCCAGGTGTTCCTTTTCGTGTGCAGCCGATAATTGTACACGAATGCGTGCCTGACCTTTCGGAACAACAGGGAAAAAGAAACCGATCACATAAATACCTTCCTTAAGCATACGTGCGGCAAACTCCTGAGCCAATTTAGCGTCATACAACATCACCGGAACAATCGCCGATTCTCCATCCTTGAATTCAAGTCCGATTTTCCGCATTCCTTCCTTAAAGTAGGTGATATTGGCATCCAGCTTATCGCGCAATTCGGTGGTTTCACTCAGCATATCGAAAACCGCAATAGATGCACCCACAATATGCGGAGCCAGTGAATTGGAGAAAAGATACGGTCGCGAACGCTGACGCAACATTTCAATGATTTCTTTTTTTCCGGTGGTAAATCCACCCATTGCTCCTCCGAGGGCTTTACCCAGTGTGCCTGTAATGATATCTACGCGTCCAATTACGTTTCGTAACTCAATTGACCCTCGTCCGGTTTTACCGATGAATCCTGTTGCATGGGATTCATCTACCATTACGAGTGCATTGTATTTATCTGCCAGATCGCATATTTTATCCAATGGAGCAACAAATCCATCCATTGAGAAAACGCCGTCGGTAACAATCATTTTAAAACGGCATCCTTCCGCTTTTTTTAATTGCTCCTCGAGATCATTCATATCGCAGTTCTTGTAACGGAAACGCTGTGCTTTACATAAACGAACTCCATCAATAATGGAAGCATGATTCAATTCGTCAGATATGATTGCATCTTCTTCTCCCAGTAATGGCTCAAAAACTCCACCATTGGCATCGAAACATGCGGCGTACAAAATCGTGTCTTCCGTACCTAAAAATCCGGCAATTTTTTCTTCCAGTTCCTTATGAATATCCTGTGTACCGCAAATGAAACGAACTGAGCTCATACCGTATCCGTGGCGATCAAGGGTTTTATGCGCAGCTTCCACTACACGCGGATGAGAGGAAAGTCCGAGATAATTGTTTGCACAAAAAATCAAAACTTCCTGACCGGAACTCACTTTTACCGAGGCGCCCTGTGCTGTTGTGATGATTCGCTCACGCTTAAAAAGACCCGACTCTTCGATAGTCTGTAATTCATTGCGCAGATGTTCCTGAAACTTGCCGTACATAGTGGTTGGATTGGAAGATTGAAAATGTGATTTAGCGCTCAAATTTAGAGGAATTCCAAATAATCCCTATTTCTTCGCTGTTTTGGTGAAAGAAATTATCTTTAAAGACCCAAATGGCACGATATTGGCTTTGTGCCCTTTAAAATCTTCCTACCATGAAACAAAAATTTCTACTTTTTGCCCTTCCCCTGCTCTGGCTCAGCGCTTCAGCTCAAAACATTCTCGACAACAAGGTGACTTTCAAATACACCCAATTGCCTCTTGTTAAAATAACAGATAACTCCAGAACCTACGCATTGGATGTGCAGATGAGCTATAAACAGCGTAACGATGATTCACTGAAAGCCTGGGAACAAGCCCGTCAGAACTACCTGGTTACATTGGAAGGATATATGAATGCGTATGAAATGCAAACCGCTCAGATCGATCGTCAGCACCTCAACAACATGGTGCAGTGGGAAAAACAGGTTGCTGCAGGAAATACAGCAGCTCAGCCTCCGGTAAAGCCGCCTTATCCTGGAATGAATCCTCCTTTACGTCCTAAAAAACCATTTATTCTGCAAGACATCTTTCCTGCTTCAATTACTGCTGCTATACGTCCGGAAGGAATCACTCTGAACGCGGGATCACAGACCAGAATTACACTCACTTTTGATGGTTTTGAAAAAGGTCCGGTTCGTTTGGATAAAACAGGACAAGCACCTACAGAAAAATATTCCTACGTCATCCAGTACCGTCATCCTGTTACAATGCGCATCGATGTTCCTGGACGTGGCACTGTTTTTAATCAGCGTGTTGTAGAGACAGAGCCCTTTCAAAGCACCCGCACCAAAGAATTTGCAACAAAGGCTGAGCTTGAATTGTGGTGGTTCGACAATGAATTACCAACCTGGGAAGAACGCCAGCGATCTGCTGTAAATGAAATGTGCAATCTTATTACAGGATACCTCACACAGAATCATGGCTTTCCTGTTATTACACGCAGAATTGAGCTTTACAGTGCCAAACAGAAAGGTGTTGACTATACCGATGTTCAAAAAGCTTACTCGGCTATGGAAGCAGGATTGTTACAACTTGCCTATCCTGACAAAATCGCTCAGGCCCATGCCAAATTCAACGAAGCATTGGGAGTCTACAATCAAATTCTTCAGGAATCAAATCCGAACGACCGCAAGGCAAGAGTAGATGCGAATGTAACATCAGCTTGTCTGGTAAACATGACAGAAGCTTACATCTGGCTGAACGATTATACCAATGCAGAAATGACTGCTAATCGGGTAATCAATATCGGAGTGAACAAATACGTACGNNCGTGATGCACGCGCGCACCTTGAATTCATCCGCATTCAACAGACACGCTGGAACGCGAATCAATATTGATTTAATAAAAATTTAATTCTTAGCCGGGGTTTATACTCCGGCTTTTTTTATTTGAGGTGGGTTAAAAACTCACTTACTGCTTTTACCGGAACGATGTTATCCGGATAAGATAAATCCTGTTCCAATCCTAATTGAAAACCTGTAACGAAAATNNGAAAGGTGTGATGCAGCTTAGTGACATACTCCTGCAATCCATCTTCAGGCACAGGAGAAACAAAAAAGGTGAGTATATATTTTGCAGGACGAATCTTTGCAACCTTTTCGAGATCGTCGAAAGGAACTGCTTGTCCAAGATAAACCACCTGGTAACCCCTGGCGCGCAACAGGTAGTTGTAAAAGAGCAATCCAATTTCATGCATCTCATGAACAGGAAGGAACAAAATGAACGTTTCCTTATCTGCTTTCTTCCCTTTTAGTGCATCGGTAGCCACCATTAATTTTTGGCGGATGAGGTGTGAGATAAAATGTTCCTGTGCAGGATTGATACTTCCAGTTTGCCAGAGTATGCCTATTTTTTGCAAGAAAGGATAAACGATGAGAAGCATTGTTTGCTCAAAACCTTTTTTCTCTATGGCCTCATCTAGGACCTCCTCAAACAACTCTTCATTCAATTCAATCATTGCCACCACCATGCGCTCAATGAAAACATCCTCAGAGACATTTTCCTTTTGCAGCTCCAGCACTTTTACGGCCAGATCATTGTCAGTTAAGCCTGCAATGCGGGAAATCTTTAAACCACAGGAATTGAGAATTGATATGTTTAGGATGCGTTTCAATTCCTGATCGCTGTATTTACGGATATTGGTTGATGTTCGGTCCGGCTCGAGAATATTATAGCGTTTCTCCCACATACGAATGGTATGCGCCTTTATGCCCGTCAATTTTTCGATATCGCGTATGGAATACTTCTTCATAACTGTACAGCTTGTAACAAGGTACGATTTGAAATGTTCAGGACAACCGTAAAATATTTCGTTTATAAAGAGGAATAGCAATGGCAATCATCACCAGGCTGATTGAAAACAACATCATTAACTTGAAAAACAAGACCATCCATTCGGCATCTCTCCAAAAAACATCGTAGAACGCCTGAATGGACCAATAATTCACGGAAAGGACAGAAAGCTGCTGCATAAACTCCGGCATAAAAAAAGTTGGAATCATGGATCCGCCAATTGCACTCATTACGAGCACGATAATGGTAGATAAACCCTCCACCTGTTTTCGCGTAGTGCAAAAAGAGGCCAGGAAAACACCAAATGAACCGCAGCATAATGCAGTAAAAAAGATGATCAGAAAAAGGGAAGGAATATGCGGAAGGATTTGAAGTCCGAAAACCAACCAGGCAAATATCAGCATCAACCATAACTGAATAAAACCAATAGCAACGGCAGAGATTAATTTACCGAATAAAATTTGAATAGGATGAATGGGTGCCAGCAATAATTTCCGAAGTGTTCCTTTTTCCTTTTCTTCAAGCAATCCTGCACCCATTGCAGCAACAGAAAATAAAAGTGTCATAACCGCCGTTCCGCCTACAGCATGAACAAGAGTTGGATTCACTCCTTCATCAGATCGCACTTCTTCTAATCGCATCATCGAAACAGACGGATCCTGCATCGAATTTTTTGCGATCATCTGCTCCACCATCATCAACACCATTTCCCGAGAAGAACTGTCTTCCATTCCGAATTCCGTTTCAAGTTGAGTTCCCAACGATCCCCTCATCACTTTATCGCCTTCCTGAGCGAAAAGAAATCCGGAAAGAACACCCTGAATCATGGCCGCTTCAGTTTGACGGGCCTGATCGAAATAAAATCCAAATCCGGAAACTCCCAATTGAAGAGAATCCGAATAAGAAGGAAAAATGCGCAATGCCGAAGAACGTTCGCCGGAGGAAACGTGTTGTTTTGCTTTTTCCCAGTCTGTTTGTTCAATTCGAAGTGTGGGAAGAGCATCCAATTGCGCAACAAGCTCTTTTGAATCTTTCGATTGATCTTCATCTGCTACCAATAAGCGCATTTCATTCATGTCGCGCTTTTTCTGATTGCCTCCAAATGCAAATACGAAAAGCGTGATCAATCCCATAGGCATAAGAAAGGTGAGCAGGACTGCCTTCTTATCGTTGAAAAACAACATGAGATCTTTTCTGGCTATTTTAAACATCAGTCTCTGAGGTTTTTTCCGGTAAGTGAAAGAAACACTGCTTCCAGATCGGGTTTCCGAATATCGAGATGGATCAGATCTAATCCAAGTTCCGTAATCATCAACATAATGGAAGGAATCTTTTTCCGTAAATCGTCGCCGTGAAACTGAATCCGGTTTTCGGTACGGCTTACGACAACTCCATTGAGGTTTTGAATTTGTATAAACTGTTTCTCATTGATTTCTGCCAGCTCAATCACCATCGAATCGCCATGACCGGCACGCGTGTACAACTGGGCGAGGGTGCCTTCTGCGATGATGGTACCGTGATCAATGATTCCAATACGATCTGAAAACCGCTCTGCCTCTTCCATGTAGTGGGTGGTATACAAAATCGTCACTCCATCTTTGCGCAACCGTTGAATGGCCTCGTAAATATTATTTCTGCTTTGCGGATCAATGCCTACTGTTGGTTCATCCATAAAAACCAATGCGGGTTGATGCAATAAAGCAGATGCAATATTTATCCGACGTTTCATTCCGCCGGAATAGTGTTTTATTTTTTCATTCATTCGGTCAATGAGTCCGAATTCCTCCAGTAAATGGTGAATCCTCACTCTTAACAGGGACTCCGTTATACCGTAAAGTGAGCCAAAAAAACGCAGGTTGTCGAATGCGCTTAATTCATCATACAAGGAGATTTCTTGTGGTACAACGCCAATCTGTCTGCGAATGGAATTTCGATCTGCATTCAGAGATAATCCGTTAATACTGACCGATCCTTCACTGGGATCCAGCAGGGTATTAAGCATGTTGATGGTGGTTGTTTTTCCGGCACCATTGGGACCCAGCAAACTGTAAAATTCACCCTTCTCAACCCGGAGGTTGAGATGGTCAACTGCAGCAAACTCTCCATAACGTTTTGTAAGACCCCTGACTGAAATCATAGGGGCGAAAGTACGAAATCAACGCACGATAATGTTTCTTGAGTAGAAATGTCTGCTGAGATAAATTAAAACTATCTTCCTCCTCTACAGGAAAATGCGCGTTTTAAGATAAATACCGCCTATTTGAGGTGATTGAAGAATACAGGAGATCAATCCATCTTAATCTTCTTCTGTTGAAGCAAATCGTTAGAGGAAGCTATAATGATATAATCGCCATCAACAATTCGTCCGTCTGGATCAAAGCCAACAATCTTTCCATCGAGGAAGGTGAGCATGATCTTGGAGAAAAATTCTTTGCCCTCTCTGTCACGTACCACAACAAGAACCTCTTCATTGCCAAAAGCGGCAGATGCAAGGAACATTACCGGATCCATTTCTGTACCGGCATTCATACCCATTAACTCAGAACCGCAGTCCTGACGACGAACGGTGATCTGTCCGGAATAGAGGTACTCTCCTGATTTGAGTGTTTGCTTAAGGCGATAATAAGACGTACCCGGCAGTGGATCGCGATCGGCTTCAAAATATTCGAGTAATGCAGGCGACTCACTTGCAGCGCTCACCCTTGTGATTTCAATGAAGTTTACTCCATCGGAAGAACGCTCAACGGTATAGAAAGAAGCATCTTTCTCCTTAATACCAACCCAGGAAATCTCCACTTGCGGACCCAGGTTTACCACATTAAAACGGGCAACCTGAGCGATAACGGCAGATCCTGCTGAGGTAACGGTATTTGCAACAGGTCCTGCAACTGCATTTCCAAATAGAAACAAGGCAGTTGCAACTGTGAATGAGCGAACGTAGAATCGATTCATTGTACCAAAATTTAACACTGCAATTTAATGAATTGCTATTAAAAAGTGAAATTTTGAAGGCCTTATTACCTATTGATTTTCAATAGGTAAACAAAAATCGCGTTTAGTACGTGTTTAGGGTTTGGGGGCTAGAGGATCATTACCCCCATTTTATCGATCAAGGGAATCCGGATCAGGTTTTCTTCCCGGATGGTTTCGGGGAGGAAAATAAACTTCTTGTCGTACATCTTCTCCTCAAGAAAAAAACTTACCCAGTATTCATTATTCAACATGAAGACATCTTCGATGATGGGTTCAATCTTCATGAAACTTTTTGGATTTACCTCATCTAAAAAATGGCGGAGCTCAGAAGTTTTACGAATATCATTATTGATTTCACCATACCCTCTGGATGAAACCAACACTCCCTTTAGCTGTTCCTTTTTCAGATTAATGAGGTAAACATTCCATTCATTTAGTCCTTCTTCATTCACCTCACTCACAACTGCAACTCCCACATCCTGCATGCGGGGAATTTCGATGTCTTTCTTCATAATGCTTTTGTCACTTCTTTTGCGATTCGAATATAATCGTCTATCTCTACCGGTGTATCGTTTTGCTTTCTTCCGCGTTTATGACCGGTTCTTACAATGATCAAATCTTCTTCAGGGTAGCAGATCACATACTGACCAAGAATCCCTCTCATGTAAAAAACTTTCTTGCCCTCGTACTGCGTAATCCACCATTGGTATCCGTAACGTTGATTTTTGCTGCCGTCTTCGTCAATTAATTCTGCCGGGGTAATTGACTGCTTCACCCATTCCGATGAAACGATTCTTTTTTCATTCCATGTTCCCTCATGCATATAAAGCTTCCCTAAACGCGCAAAATCGCGTCCTGTTGCATACAAACAACAATATGATTTTTCCAACCCGCCTTCTTTATCCAGACTCCAATAAGCAGGCTGTTCGGCTCCAATATTTTTCCATACTTTTTCAGATGCATATTCTGCTAAGGGCACTCCGGTAGCTTTGTACACGCAATAACCCAAAATCAATGTGATTCCACTTTGATAATAAAACTTTTTACCCGGTTCACCTTCAATTTGGGTGTCTTCAATCATTCCTTCCAGATCCCATCCGTAATAAGCTTGCGCATTATGCGATAGTGGATTTCCTCCGCTTTCACTCCAGTCAGTTGCTGCGCTCATGGTAAGCAAGTGCCATAAGGTCAGCTTGCTTTTTTCTCCTTCGGCAAACGAGGGAATGAAATCGCTTACCGGTTGATCAACACCTTTAATTTTTCCTTCGTCGATTGCAATTCCACAAAGCAATGACACCAGCGATTTAGCCATGGAAAAGGAATTTGAAACTGTATGTTCGTCAAACCCGCCGGTGTAATATTCGAGCATCAATGTGTCTCTTCTGAAGATCAGAAATGAAGTGCTTTTATACTGATCAAGAATTTTCTGTTGCTCCGGAAGCAGCCTTGCATTTGCATATCCGGAATGAACCGGCCATGGTTCTGCAATTTGGTTGGCAACTTCGCGCTTGGGGAAATATTCCAAATCAAGGATTCCCGGTCCGCTTTGCCCAACCAAATAGGTACAAGCCACAGCTTTATAAATATAGGTGCGTCCTGAAATTAAAATAAAGGCATTGGCCAAAATCAGTACAACGCCCAGCGTGATCAGTGTCCACTTGAAAAATTTTCCGAAAAATCGTAAGGCTGTTCTCATACCGTTTTTTCTCCTGTTACGAATTCAAAATCGAAAATGTTTGCCATGTTGACAAGGAGTTTCGCCTTCAATTCGTGCATATCTACCTCGCGACCCAATTCCTTATGAAGTGAAGTCACTTGCTTATCCTCTATTCCGCAGGGAACAATATGGTTGAAATAAGAAAGATCTGTATTGATATTAAAACCAATTCCGTGCATGGTTACCCAACGGCTGCACTTCACTCCCATCGCGCAAATTTTGCGTGCCTTGCTATCGTCCTGTGGATCGAGCCATACACCGGTATATCCGGGATAGCGACCGGAATGAACTCCGTATTCTTTCAAAGTGAGAATAACAGCCTCTTCCAGGAAACGCAGGTATTTGTGGATGTCGGTGAAAAAATCATCCAGATCAAAAATCGGATACATCACCAATTGACCGGGACCATGGTAAGTAATATCACCTCCACGATTTATTTTGTAATAACTTACCTGATGCTGCTCCCGTTGCGATTCATTTAGCAGGAGATGGTCTTCTGATCCGCTTTTCCCTAAGGTATAAACATGCGGATGCTCGCAAAACAATAGGTAATGAATCACTTTATCATGAAGAGAACTATCGGACAATTCCCGATTCTTCAACTTTCGTTCGACAAGCTCGTTGAATTTTTTTTCCTGATAATCCCAGGCTTCTTTGTAGTCGATTAAACCGAGATCCTCACAAATTACTTTTCGCATTTCAGAATTTGCTGAGTTCACCCTTGAGATGATCAATCACACGCACCTCAACAGGATCCACGCCACGTTGGTCAGCAAGTAAAACACTGATCCAATCGCCAAGGTGAATATGCCATATCGCTTTCTCTACCTTGTTTTTTCCGCCTACCCAACTTTCGGCAATATGAGGAGTGTATTTTCCTATTACGCCTTTGTTAATCTCAAACCGTTTCTGATTACGTTCATAATCATCTTTATCTCTAAGCAGCAATACTGCAAGCTCCTCGTTTTTGGTGGTCCAGCCAACCAGCTCATTGTGGTTCATCTCAGGAACAACATGATGCCAGCAAAGTATTTTTGCATTTTCATTGAGTTGCTGACGAAGACGGATAGCGATTCCTTCGCGGTAGGTGGTAGTATAAATTACAGGAACCCTTCCCTTGAAAAATGTTGTAAGCTTAGTCGCCTCTTCCAATATTGCTTGCTGTTCTTTTTCTATCAGATCTGCAGCAGTCAAAAAATCATTCAATACACTTTCTGCAATTACTCCGAAACTTTGCAAAATATGCATTTGCTGAACCAGTGAATATCCCAAACATGCGCGTGGCGAATCTCCGGTTGGAAGTAAAATCAGATCGAAATTTTTCTCACGGGCAATTTCAGCGACCTTACCACCGGAAGTTACTGCAACAATGGTGGCTCCTGCTTCCATTGCGAGTTGCATAGCATTAATGGTTTCTTCAGTATTGCCGGAAAAGGAAGAAACAATAACCAATGTATGCTTGCCTACCCAACCGGGAATAAAGTATCCCTTACTCACCACAACCGGAACTTTAGCCTGTTTGGCAGCCAATTCCGAAGCAATGGTTCCACCAATACCTGAGCCCCCCAGACCGGTAATAAGCACATTCTGCAAATCCCCATTAAACCCTTTAAGCACTGAGGCTTTGGAGATGTTTACAGCTGCACGCAATTGTGCCGGAAATTCAGCAACTAACTTTTTCATCCGCAAAAATTGAACCCCAAATGTAAATAAAAAGCCCTTACCGCTCTTTCGGGCGATAAGGGCTGATTATTGTTTGAATTACAGAATAACGACCCGCTTAACGCATTCGCTTCCTGAATTTCGCAGCGTAATAAAATACACGCCTTTCCCAAGTCCTTGTAAATCAAGGTTGCGCTTATACTTCCCGGAGAAGGAGCCTAAGGTCTCTGAATACACAATTTGTCCAATCGGATTCTTTACTTCAATAACAAAATCATCTGTAACTGCTACATCAAACTGCAATGTAAACTGCCCATCATTGGGATTGGGATATACAAAGAATGAATTCTGAAGGATAAGATCTTCAATAGACAGACTAGTTACATTAACCGGTGCAGATGCTGCTGATGAACATCCTGTTTGCGTTACGATTACTGTGTAGTTTCCAACCTGAGTTGCAACATGCGTCTGACCCGTTGCCCCTGAAATGGGAGAGCCATTCAGATACCACTGGTTCCCGGTAGCAGAACTGCTGGTTAAGGTAGTTCCGTTTTGAGTGATAGTGGGTGTTGCAGGTGTTGCATTCACTGTAATGGTCAGGCTGTTTGATGTAGCCGTTGTAGGACTTGCACAGGGTGAATTTGATGTCATGATCACCGAAATCACATCGCCGTTGTTAAGCGCAGAAGTTGCAAATGTAGGACTGTTTGTTCCTGTGTTATTTCCATTTCTGCGCCATTGGTACGACGGAGTTGTTCCACCATTGCTTGGTGTTCCGGTAAAGGTGATGGTTTGTCCGGAACAGATTGTTGTTCCAGGATTAGCAGAAATTGAAACGGAAGGTATAACAGAACTGTTCACCGTCATGGTAATTGTATTTGATGTTGCAGGACTACCTGTTACCCCGGATAAGTTGGAGGTCATGGTACAGGTAATCGTGTTACCATTGGTCAATGCATTATCAGTATAGGTAGGACTGTTTGTTCCAACCACATTACCGTTTTTTCTCCACTGATACGTTGGGGCAGATCCGCCATTGACAGGAGTTGCAGTAAAGGTTACGCTTTGTCCTGCACAAATCGGGTTTGCACTTGCTGAAATGGAAACAGAAGCAACTGCTGCCTGATTACTGATGTTAATATCATCGATATACAAATTGTTTCCATAGCGGCTTGTACCTTCAATTTTGATAACAACTGTTTGTCCGATATAGGAGGTCAGATTAATCGTATCGATATCCCAATCTCCTGCAGCGGCCGGTGTAAATGTTGTATTCAACGTTCCGCTTGTTGCCAATTGGGTTCCAGTTTTGGTATAAACTGCAGCACCATAAGTTGCGCCACAATCAGTAGACACATACACACGCAACTCATCGTAATAAGTCGGATTGTTGTAATAACGATAAGAGCGTTTGAATGTCATAGTTGGGTTTGTTGCTCCAACCAGTGACAGCGGTTGAATCACCAAAGCATCCAGTGGTCCACCTGCAATGTTATAATTGAAATAATTTATTCCTGCACATCCACTGGCAGAACCGGTATTTCCGGCAGCAGCACGACGAACAAATCCTTTTGCTCCATCGGTGCCCCATGCAACAGTTCCGTTATCCGGGTTTTGAACTGTTATTCCTGCCGGAGGGAACGTAGCTCCTTCAAAATTCTGAGCATATGGAAGGGCTGCTCCATTGGTAACCGTGATGTATGCATTTTTGACCTCGCTGTCGTTTCCTTGTGCGTTGGTTGCAACAAGTGTAACGGTGTAATTTCCTGCTGCATTAAATTGCACTTGCGGGTTCTGCGAAGTTGAACTCGTAGCACCAACATAGGTAACGGTTGCAGGACTGAATGTCCATGCCCAACTGGTGGGTTGCCCTGAAGATTGATCGGTAAATGTTACCGTTGATCCGATACAAGGAGCAGTATTGTTTGCGGAAAAATCTGCCACCGGAGCTTGCGGACTACAAGGAGCATAAACTCCTGACAAAGTAGTAACACCTGTATTTCCTGGATCGAGCCAGGGCTGAAGCGTGTTATTGGTTGCCGGTACAGTATTGCTGGACCAGTTATACGACATCTTGCCATAGTAATCCGGTTGTCCGGTTGCTGAACAATAAGAGGCACCGCCGGTAAGCTGGCCAACGATTAATCCTGAATTATTGAAAATAGGAGATCCTGAAGATCCGCCCTCAGTAACACCATGACCATTGGTAGTAGCAACCCAGGTAACACGCCAGTGCGAACTTAATCCGCTTCCGTTCCATCCGCTGTTTACAAGCGTAGAAGAAAAAGTAGAGATCTTTTTAACATCGCCGGAAGGATGGTGAATGCTCACACCACTTGTAGCAGCAGTAGCAGAACGACTCCAACCATTGTAGTACACATTCCATCCGGCAGGAATGGTAGGTGTAATCTCAATAAGGTACATGTCGGAACCATTATCGCCGCCATTTCCTCCCTGAGCTCTTTTTACGCAGCCGGTAAGCACATAATCATCAAGTGTTCCAGCAGTACCTGGAGTTGTGCAGGTAGGCGCTTCATAATTAAAATAAAACTGCCACTGATTAAGGTTGGCTGTAGTTGAATACTGAGGATTAGAACCACCTCCACCGGCACAATGGTCGGCAGTGAGAACATAGCGCTTGCAATCCTGTGCGGTATTGTTGATCAAGGAACCGGAGCACCATCCGGCGCCTGAAGGACCTACAACCAGAATACGAACCACACCACGTTTTTCATCCTGCCAGCTGTTGCCTTCGGGTGTACAGTTTACATTCACCTGGCAAGGATCTGACTCACCAATTCGCTGTTGATTTTGTACCTGAACAGAACGAGGGTTATAACCACGGTAAATGTGTCCCACCCCTGCAATATCAATTATTGGATCAGCAGAAACTCCCATTGGTGCATGATACTCAAGAACCGTAACATCACTGTCGATAATGCGTGTAGAAAACTCAGGGTTGGATGCAGGCGGGTTGATTGTGCTGTTATAGGCACCGGCAATGTGAGATTTATCTTCATTATAGAGGAACAAGGTCGAACCTTCCGGTAAAACGAAGTGATTGTACGTTAGAAAAAGCGCCAAAGCACCATCCGATTGAATCTTCAACCTCCACAGACGCGATCCGTCGGGTAAAACTTCCCAGGTTCCGCTGTTTTGAGGGTTGAGCGTTACCGGCATGATACGGGCGATCTTGTAAAGCGTGCCTTCTTTTGCATCAATAGCATCTTCCAACGCAACCTGCTGCATATCCGGAAACCCTACATGAGTAGGAGGCAGGGCTTGTAATGTAAGGGATTTTGAAAAGCTTTGAGGTGTTCCTCCAAGCGAAACCTGCGCGATTGCATTGGAGAAAACAGCAAGCGTTAAGGCAAGAAAAAATAAACGTAAATGTTTTGTTCGCATACAAGTAGGTTTTTAGTGGCCTGAATTTAACATTCGAAAAACAGGAATGAAACACCGTTGGATAAGTAATTCACCTAAACTAAACGAAATCGCATTTAACAGGTTGAAATCCAGCAAAACAAGAATTCATCAACATTGATATCTTTGCAAAAATTATTTATCCCATGATTCAAGACCTTACCGAACAGGAAGTTATTCGCAGAGAGAAACTGGATGAAATTCGCAAGCTGGGTATTGACCCCTATCCTGCAGAGGAATATCCGGTGAATGCTTATGCAATCGATCTTAAAGAACAATACGAGGCAGAAAAACCCGGTTTCGAAAACATAGTTCTTGCAGGAAGATTAATGAGTGTTCGCGACATGGGTAAGGCGTGTTTTGCAGAATTGAAAGACAATAGTGGAAGAATTCAGATCTACGTGAGACGCGATGATATTTGTCCGGGAGAAGATAAAACATTGTATGATCAGCTATTCAAAAAACTGCTTGATATTGGCGATTTTATCGGTGTAAAAGGATTCATGTTCAAAACCAAAATGGGTGAAACCACTTTGCATGTTAAAGAACTCACACTGCTATGCAAAACATTGCGACCACTTCCAATTGTGAAGACCGATGAAGAAGGCAATGTGTTTGATGCGTTTACAGATCCCGAAAAGCGTCACCGCATGCGTTATGTCGACCTCATCGTAAATGAAGGTGTAAGAGAAACCTTCATCAAGCGCACAAAGCTGATGAATTCATTGCGAAACACATTTAATGCCAGTGGTTATATTGAAGTGGAAACACCGGTATTGCAACCCATTCCGGGAGGAGCTGCTGCACGTCCGTTTACAACACACCATAATGCGCTAGATATTCCTTTGTTCCTTCGAATTGCAAATGAGTTGTATCTGAAGCGGCTTATTGTTGGTGGTTTTGAAGGTGTATACGAATTCTCGAAAAATTTCCGAAACGAGGGAATTGACCGTACACATAATCCGGAATTTACTGCGCTTGAAATTTATGTGGCGTATAAGGATTACAACTGGATGATGGATTACACCGAAGAAATGATTGAAAAAGTGGCGCTTGATGTAAACGGCACCACCGAAGTTCAGGTAGGTGAAAAATCGATTTCGTTTAAGCGTCCTTATAAGCGCATTACCATGTTTGATGCGATAAAGGAACATACCGGATTCGATGTTAGCGAAATGAATGAAGATCAGCTGCGAGATGTATGCAAAAAACTGCATATAGAAACAGAAGCGAGCATGGGAAAAGGCAAATTGATTGATGAAATTTTCGGTAATAAATGCGAACACAATTACATCCAGCCAACATTCATCATCGATTATCCAGTTGAAATGTCGCCGCTTACCAAAAAGCACCGCAGTAAGGAAGGTCTGGTTGAGCGTTTCGAATTGTACGTTAACGGAAAAGAAATTGCGAATTCCTATTCAGAGCTCAACGATCCTATTGATCAGCGCGACCGATTCATGGAGCAAATGGCATTGGGCGAGCGGGGTGATGACGAAGCGATGGTGATCGATCACGATTTCCTTCGTGCACTTGAATTTGGAATGCCACCAACGGCAGGACTGGGTATTGGTATTGATCGCTTGACCATGATGATGACCAATCAGGCTAGTATTCAGGAAGTACTATTATTTCCGCAAATGCGTCCGGAGAAATAATGCTTTGATTTTTGAATTCCCCAAAAACCCGGAAAATTCCGGGTTTTTGCATTATTAGCAGCTAAAAAAGCTAAATTGTACCGTCCAAACCGGAATAGAATGAAAAATTTGATTTTCTCTGCTTTTGCAGTTGCAGTTTCACAATTCACATTTGCACAAACCTTAAGCTGGAGTGCATACACAGATTCTACTGTAACCTATTCTTCTCCACGCGCAGTAGATCTTACAGGTGATGGTGTGTTGGATATCATAATGGGTGCCGGAAAAGAAGCGGCTGTAACCAACTATGGTATACTTGCATTTAACGGCGCAACGGGCGCTAGTTTATGGACAGTACAAACCCGCAATGAAATTTTCACCAGTGCGCAATTTCGGGATATCACAGGCGATAATATTCCTGATATTTTCCTGGGAGGAAGAGATGCACAACTATATGCCATCAATGGAAGTACAGGCGCTATTATTTGGGAATACTGGCCTTTTGCCAATGGTAATCCAAATCTGCAGGGATTGTATAATTTTTATACCCCCCAGATCATTCCGGATATGAACGGCGATAATATTCCCGATTTACTGCTTGCCAATGGAGGAGATCACGCCGCTCCGGTTTGGCAAACCAATCGTCCCCCCGGACATTTGATGATCATCAGCGCAAGCGATGGCGCATTGATATCGATGGTAGAAGTTCCCGATGGTGCAGAAACGTATTGCTCACCTGTTGTAGCTAATTTAAAAGGCGATGGTGTATTGTATGTGGTATTCGGCACAGGCGGTGAAACATTACCCGGTTCATTATGGGTTGCTCCACTACTCGATGTTTTCAATGAAGATCTGAGCAGCGCTGTTGCTTTGGCTACACATCCCACACTAGGATTTGTTGCACCCCCAACAGTTGCCCGTTTTAGTTCTGCTGCTCACATGGATATTGTCGCTCATGGTTATGATGGTACTTTGTATCGGTTTAAAGGATCAGACTACTCTTTGGTATGGAGTAAAAGTTTTCCCGGAACAGAAACCAGTGCCTCTCCAGTGATTGGGAATTTTACAGGTAATCTGACTCCGGATGTTTTTGGTGTTTTATACAAAGGCGTTGCGCCTTCTTATTCGGATTTCTATCAGGTAATGCTTGATGGAGAAACCGGCACCCTGGTTTATAAGGATAGTCTTTTGTCTATGCATTTTGCTGCTCCGGTTGCTTTCGACAGCAATGGTGATGGCAGAGATGAGGTGCTGATTTCAGGATCAAATCATGTCGGACATTTTCGCCATCAGCTCATGCTGATCGATTTCCAAAACAACACAAGCGCAAATTATTGGAACAGCGAGGCAGGTAGTAATATCGGAAGCACTCCCTGGGTTGGAGATCTCGATAATGATGATATGATTGATCTGGTATTTGCTTTCCGCAAGGACAGCCTCAACCCAATGGGCTGGAAAGGAACGTTTGTGAAGCGACTCAATACCGGAATGAATATGCCGATTAAGGACATTGCATGGGGTAGTTATATGGGATCGGAATATGACGGCCATTACAATTACACCTTCACGAATTGCGGACTGGGCAGTATTTTATCGAATGTATTTGTAAGTAATCCAAGTTGTAATGGTCTTTCAGATGGAAGCATCAATCCTGTTCCCGGAAACGGAACTGCACCTTTCACTTTTCTGTGGTCGGACGGCAGCGTGGGTGATAAACTTCTCAATGTACCTGCCGGACAATATTCCCTAATTGTTACCGATGCAACAGGGTGTTCGGAGTTAAGAATGTTTACGCTTTCAAACCCCTATACCATTTCCTTTGGCGGAATTAATCCGGTTACTTGTCCGGGTGGAACCAATGGAACGGCAACAGTAAGTTCAACCGGTTGTTATTGCATGTTCAGCGGTTGTAATTTTCTATGGGAACAAGGCACAACAGGATATACAATTTCAGGCGTTCCAACAGGAATGTACACCGTTACCATCACGCATCTCGATGGATGTGTTGTAGTGGATTCTGTATATATTCCCGAAGGACTTCCTGTACTCTCCACTACTCTGGTTACACAAATTGATTGCTTTGGCGCAGATAATGGCACAATAGAACTCGTACATAATTTTAATGGAACAAATTATGTTTGGAGCGATGGATTTAACGGAGGAGTTCACACCGGACTTGAACCCGGAAATTATACCTATACCGCAACAGATCCGCGCGGGTGCAGTGTAACGGAAACTGTTACCATCACCGAGCCTGATGAACTCTTGGCGAATATTTCCACTGAAAATGTAAGCTGCCACTCTGCCGGCGACGGTGAAGTTGCGATCACAATAACAGGAGGAACACCGGGTTATCATATTACGTTTAACGGATCTACCGGAACCAATCTGACTTATTCTTCTCTCAATCCGGGTGTTTACACCATCGAAGCAGAAGATGCAAATGGGTGTGTCACCACGCAGCAATCGGTAACCATCAGCGAACCCAACGTACTAACCTCAACCGGCAGCAGCACGCCGGAAACCAGTCTGGGCGACAATGACGGAACAGCAAGCGTAAGTGCCAGCGGAGGAACAGCGCCCTACACTTTTCTTTGGAATGATAATTCCACACAAACAACAGCAACAGCGAACGGACTTCCCAGTGGTACATATTCTGTACTGATTACGGATGCGAACGGATGTACGNNAACAGTGTTTGTTAGTCATACCACAGGAACAGAAGAAATCGAACAAAAACTCACTGTTACAGTTGCGCCAAATCCTGTAAATGAATGGATGGAAATAACAATCTCAGCACAGGAACAAAAAGCGTCCATTCAAATGACAGACATAACAGGAAGAACAGTATATCAAAGTTCTGCCAATGGAAATCACCGCATTAATTGCGCTGAATTTGGTGCAGGAAATTATTTGCTACTTGTTCAGACAGGCAATCTCAGTCAAACAATACGCGTTGTAATTGCCAGATAATTATTCTGCGATCAGAAGAAAATAATTTTTCTTTCCGCGTTGCAATAACAAATACTTTCCGCTGATTAAATCAGCATCGGAGACTATTTGTTCCATTGTAACTTTATCCTTGTTCAAGGCGATCGAATTTTCCTCAATGGCGCGACGTGCCTCGCCTCGTGATTTGAGGAAACCGCTTTTTTCGCCGAGCAATGTCACCAGATCAACTCCGGTATGCAGTTCTGCTCTCGGAATTTTCCCCTGGGGAACGCCTTCGAAAACAGAAAGAAAATCATCTTCAGACAGCTTACGCAAATTCTCAGATGTCGCTTTTCCAAAAAGAATAGCTGAAGCTTCAAGAGCAGTTTCATAATCGGCATCAGAGTGAACCCTGACAGTTATTTCCCGAGCTAATTCCTTCTGGAGTTTTCGCTCATGAGGTGCGGCACGGTGTTCAGCAATAATTGCTTCAATCTCTTCTTTGTCCTTAATTGAAAATATTTTGATGTAGTTTTCTGCATCTGCATCTGCTGCATTCAGCCAAAACTGATAAAACTGGTAAGCAGAAGTACGCTTTTTATCCAGCCAGATATTTCCACTTTCCGTTTTTCCAAACTTTGTTCCGTCAGCTTTTTTAATCAGCGGAGTTGTAAGCGCAAAAGCTTCTCCTCCATCCATTCTTCGGATAAGCTCTGTTCCCGTTGTAATATTTCCCCATTGGTCGCTTCCACCCATTTGCAATAGTACACCATGGTTTTTCCAAAGGTGGAAGAAGTCATACCCCTGAATAAGCTGATATGTGAATTCTGTAAAAGACATCCCTTCGCGCTCTTCTCCTGTGATGCGCTTTTTCACTGAGTCTTTTGCCATCATGTAATTCACCGTAATATGTTTTCCCACATCACGAATAAAATCGAGAAAACTAAATGAACTGAACCAATCGTAATTATTCACGATGCTGGCAGCATTTGTTCCTGAAAAATCAAGGAACTTTTCAAGCTGCGCACGCTGACAATTGAGGTTATGTTGAAGCAATTCGGCAGTAAGAAGATTCCGCTCCTGACTTTTTCCTGAAGGATCTCCCACCAGCCCGGTAGCTCCCCCAACCAAAGCGATGGGTTGGTGACCACAACGTTGGTAATGTACGAGTGTCATGACCTGAACAAGATTCCCAACCCCAAGCGAATCGGCAGTGGGATCGAATCCAATATATGCTTTAACGGGTTTACCTGAATTAAGCAATTCTTCGGTTCCCGGCATAACATCGTGAAGCATGCCTCTCCAGCGGAGTTCTTCAATAAAATTCTTCATCCTGCAAAGATAAAGTATTCGCAGAACGAAAAATACTGCAGCAATGGAATTATCAATCAAGACAATAGCCACCTTTCTTGAGCTTTCCTAAAGCATGGAAAAGGCTATAATACTATCTTTACCCCATGGTTTTAGTAACAGGATCAACCGGACTATTAGGCTCACATCTTTTGCTGGACCTGGTTCGTCACGGTAAAAAAGTTCGTGCCCTGGTTAGAAACCGTGAAAAGATCAAAAACGTTGAACTTCTTTTTCATTATTACGTTCCTGATAGTGCAACTGAATTTCTTTCAACCATTGAATGGTTTGACGGGGATGTTTGTGATATTTTTTCATTGGATGACGCCCTGGACGGAATTACAGAGGTGTACCACTGTGCAGCCCTTGTAAGTTTTGATCCGTCGGACAGAAGACGAATGACAGAAATAAACGACATCGGCACAGCCAATCTTGTGAACGCATGTCTGGATGCACAAATTAGAAAACTTTGTCATGTCAGCTCCACAGCAGCTCTTGGCCGATCGAAGAGTAATGAAATGATCACTGAAAAAACACAATGGAAAAACGCACCGGAAAACACCTGGTACGCCATTACCAAATACAATGCGGAACGGGAAGTGTGGAGAGGGATAGAAGAAGGCTTATGTGCTGTTATTGTTAACCCCAGTGTAATATTAGGACCGGCCGACTGGAATTCCGGCAGCACTGCAATGTTTCGTCAGGGTTCAGGCGGAATGAAATTCTATACAGAAGGAGGTAATGCTATTGTAGACGTGCGTGATGTTTCGGCAATCATGCTTCAACTTATGGAAAGTCAGATTGAGGAAGAACGGTTTCTGGTTACAGGAGAAAATATTCGTTTTCGCGATCTCTTCAATAAGATTGCCCGTGCCTTTGAAAAAAAACCATCAAGCATTAAAGCAACAAGCTTCATGACCGGCTTTGCATGGAGATGGGAAAAATTAGCGAGTAAACTCACCGGAAGAAAACCACTCATCACCCGCGAAACTGCACGTGCGGCTCATGCGGTTTATGAGTACGACAGCAGTAAAATTATTCAGGCCTTGAATTATCGCTTTAAGAATGCAGATGAAGCCATTGGCAACACGGTAAATTTTCTAAATACTTTAAAAAAGTAATTTGTGCATTAATAAATAGATCAACATAGCATATTTAAACTATAAACCATGAAAAACATTTTTATCATTTTTCTTTTACTGATCGGTTCTTATTTTCTGGGATTCTTTACTAATTCTATTTTTTGCAAGAGCGCACATAGTTGCGACAAATCAACATGTGATACAGCAGTAGTAAAACAAACTCCGGTTGCAGAAAGCACTTTACCGCTCGGAGCCTTTTCAATCAGTTTGAACGTAAAGGATCTTCAGGCCTCAAAAATATTCTATGAACATTTAGGTTTTACCACCAGTGGAGGCGATATGAAAGACAACTATCTGATCATGAAAAACCAAAACGCATTGATTGGTTTGTTTCAGGGCATGTTTGAAAAAAACATCCTCACGTTTAATCCGGGATGGGATGAAAGCGCAAAAGATCTGAAAGAATTTGACGATGTACGTGAAATTCAACAAAAACTGAAAGCGAAAGGAATAGTACTCGATGTTGAAGCTCCCGACACAACGAAAGGTCCGGCATATATTATGTTAAAAGATCCTGATGGAAATGAAATTTTAATTGATCAACATCGTTAATTTGTTCTAATGAAGACGGTAAAAAAAACCACACGCAAAGCCTACGGAGCAATAAAGTATGAGTCGGTAGAACACTACCATGCTGCTCAAACGGAGGATGTAAAAGAAATTCTGGAACAACTTCGGAAGTGTATTCATAAAGCAGTACCTCATCTGACAGAAAAAATAAGCTACAATATGCCGGCGTTTTGTATAGACAAAGTTTTGGTTTATTACGCTGCAAACAAATCGCATGTCGGATTTTACCCAACAACAGGCCCGATCATTGCCTTCAGCAAAGAGCTTGAAAAATTTCAAACATCAAAAGGAGCCATACAGTTTCCCTACAATGAAAAACTTCCGATCGGATTGATAACTAAAATTGTAAAGTTCCGGAAAGCAGAGGAAGAAGAAAGAGTCCGTAATAAAAAGAAAAAATAATTCCTCATCCTTTCGGACAAGATCCGCAGCGCTTGCTTTTCTTGTATTTTTTGCAGCACTTTTTTTTCTTATCCGCAAACAGCTGCTTTAGGATACAGCAATTCTCCTCCAATTGTTGTTGAAGTTCAATTCCCGTAAAAGGCCGGCGGATTTCCATACATCAAAACTGCATCAACAGTCGGAATTTCCCAATACCCTAAAAATGGTATTTTGAATCATTCTTAATAAAATTACCTGATTATCAACAAGAAACAAAATAAAGGTCAGTCTGTTAGATTATCATGAAACGACCCTGGAACATCCCGTCTTTGGCAGTGTATAGTTTGGCTACATACGAAAAAGGAAAAGTCAACATGAATATTTGCACCTATGTAAGTGCGGTAAGCATGAAGCCAAAACGGTATGCTGTTGCTGTTTTTCATGGTACTAAAACACTTAAAAACCTGAAATCGAATAAAAATGCGGTGCTCCAACTTTTAGGAGAAGAACAATACCCATTGATTCGTATGTTGGGAAAAACATCCGGCAAACAATATGATAAATCGGAATGGCTTTCAAAGCGAAACCGTACAATACAATGGAAAGGACATACCGTACTTAAAGATGCATCGGCTTATATTCAATTGAGTTATCACTCCGAAATAAATGCAGGAGATCATCACCTCTACATTTTCGATGTGATTGCCTACAAGAGTAATTCAGAACACATTCTTACGACTGAAATCCTCTCTCAAAAAAAGCTTATCAGAATTTAATAAAAAGGGTGTTGACCTGAACATGATTGCAAGCTGTGAGATCGATCAACCAAACCAAAACCAAATCAACACGATCATAATTCCTGCCAACACCCCCATCTTGTTTATTTTACTTTGCGTTTCATAGTGGCCAATGGGTGACTGGAAAATGCTTTATGGTTTTCCAGTCCGATAATACTCATTGGCCGGTTATGTTCGATGGATTCGTTTTTATAATGATTAATAAAAGACAAGAAAGAATGATCGACGAGATTTGTTTCGGAAAGATCAACTACCAGTTTTTTATCGTTCTGAATGGACATGAACATTTTCTTAAATCCAATCAGGTTCGAAAAAATCGCTGACTCTTTGATCTTAATGTAGATCTCATCCTCTGTTTCCTTTTTATCGAAGTGTGCTACAAAAAGACTTCTGATAGAAACACCATTAAACAGATGAAAGAGAATTTTTACAATAATTCCACTTGCAACACCTAATAAAAGATCCTCCATTAAGGTTACAATTATTGTTACAAGAAAAATTGCAAGTTGTTCTTTGCCGACCTGGTAAGTGTGAATAAACTCTTTTGGTGCAGCAAGACGAAAACCTGCAAAAATGAGCATAGCAGCTAGTGCCGCATTGGGAATCATTTCTATGAAAGGGATGAGAAAAATCATTGCCAATAACAAAAATGTGCCGTGAAAAACATTCGACCATTTGGTTCTTCCGCCGAAACCAACATTGGCAGAGCTACGAACCACCTCCGAAATCATCGGCAATCCACCCAACAAACCCGAAACAAAATTACCGGCACCCAAACCGAAAAGATCACCGTTGTAACTGGACGATCGTTTATAAGGATCCAAATCATCGATTGCTTTTACTGTAAGTAGGGACTCCAGGCTGTTTACAAACAAAAACATAAATACATACTTCCAGAAAACAAATGAAGAGATCAGTGAAAAATCGAAATTGAATCCGACTGAACCCCAAAAATCTCCAATTTGAACGAGTGAGTACGCGGGTTCTGTTTCACGGAAATGCCAGAAAACTCCGAGAGGAATGGTTAGCATTAAAACTACCATTGGTGCAGGAACTTTTTTGAGCAAACGAATTCCGATTAGCGGCAATCCGAACATAACGATCAATCCGATAATGCCTACAATCGCAATGTGCCAGTGAGCATGTGAAATAAAGTTCGGAATGTCGAGCAATAATTCGATCGGACCTTCGCCCTTGTACATTGAAGGATCATCACCAAGCAACACCGGAATTTGTTTTGCAATAATGATTATTCCAATTGCAGCAAGCATACCATGAACTGCGGAATGAGGAAAAAAATCGCTTAGCGCTCCAAGTTTTGCCAACGCGATTACCAATTGCAATAGCGCAGCCACCATAATTGCAGCACAGGCTATTTTCCAACCTTGCTCAGCACCTCCGAATTCAATAATTGCTCCTGAACAAATTGTAATCAATCCTGCCGCGGGACCTTTAATTGTTAATGGTGAAACCCGAAAAATACTGGTTAATAGACCACCAACTATTGCAGTAAGCACCCCCATCGAGGCCGGAAAACCACTGGCTTTTGCTATACCCAAACTAAGAGGGAGTGCAAGTAAAAATACCAGAAAACCGGCAAGTAGATCAGAACTCCAATTGTCACTGAACTTAGCGGAAAGCGTGAGGCTTTTTTTATTTGTATCTATTGTTGTGCTCATACTAATGTTTTTGATGAAAATTTATACTGTTAAATCTGATGCGTGCTGAACGCTTCTTTGATGTGTACCTAAAAATATTCTGGAGTAAATCCTGATTACTGCCAATCCGTTAACGATAAATGTTACTGAAACAAAAAACGCAAGCAATACCTGATTCTCGTGGATATGAGTCAGAACCAGGTCTTCTCCAAAAAATGTTGTTGTAATCGGAAAACCTGCCACACCTAATGCAGAAAGCAGAAACACAAATGCAGTTACCGGATATTCTTTGACCAATCCATGGAAACGGTTTAATCCAAGTCCATGATGTTCAATTCGCCTGATTCTTAAAAGCGCTATCAATCCGATTGATCCTGAAATAATAATTCCGCTCAAATAAATAGTAGCTTCTTTTAAATCAAGATGATCGTTGAAGGTGACTGCCAGATCCACAAAAAAATGGGCAAACACTACCAACATCCATGCTAAACGAGAGCTGGTTCTTTCATTGAATGATTTTGCCACCATCAGCAATGCCAGTACTGCACAGATATGCGCAATGACAATTCTGCTTTCTGTTATTGCAGCCGGATTTTTGTAGGCAAGAATAAATCCAATGATGTAGAGCGGAAATAAAACGAATGCAACATTTCTGACCGTAAGGAATCCTAATAGCACTCTGATCTTTTTAAGTGGTTTTATAAAAAGATTAAAAACTATGATTTCCAGGTTCCACTCCTTTAGGGAAAGAAGGTAAAAAGTGGAATTCAGCTTTGATTTCCAGGACGCGGAACTTTTTTGTTCTGTATCCTGATGATGATAAAACTGATCCCGAATCATGTACGCTACTGCGGAGGGAGAAATCAAGAGCTGATAAGTTCTTAAAAATGCATTACCGGCGAAATGAATTAAGGCAAGTGTTTCAAATCCAAGACCTACTTCGACAAATATGATTCCGATTTGTGAAACTGAACTGTAAGCAATTTGTCCCTTAATCGTTGACTGAACACGCGCCATTAAAGAAGCAAGCACTGCTGTAACCAAACCAATTACTACAATCAGAATTTTTACTGAAACCTGGTGTTCCCAAAAAGGATGTGTCCGCAATAACAGAAACGCTCCCATGTGCACAGAAAGTGATCCATAAAAAATTGCACTGGACGGAGTTGGCCCTTCCATTGCCCGTGGTAACCATGATGAAAATGGAAACTGCGCAGACTTCGCCAAAGCAGCAACAAGGATCATCAGCGAAACAAAAACGCCTATTCCGGTATGCGCCGACAAATGCTCATGTACCAATTCATAATTATGGAGCTTTTGAAAAGTAATATTCTCGCTCCATAAATGATGACTCATCCACATGGCCAGTAGTATCCCTACATCACCAATACGATAGATGGTAAACACCTTTAATGCATTACGAACCGGGAGATAGCGCAAACGATAAAATGCAATTAACAGAAAGGATGAAATCCCTAGAATTTCCCAACCAATAAATAGCGTCTCAAAGTTTCCGGCAAGAATTGTTATTACATAACCGGTATTGAAAAAGAGGATGGTATTAAAAAACCGCTTGTAGCCTGATTCGCGATGCATATAATGACGGCTAAAAGCAATCACCATAAAAGTGATGATATTACCTACAACTAAATAAGTCGCTGCAATTCCGTCAAAATAAAAATCGAGGAAGAAATTAAATCCATTTTGCGCATAGAGACTTCCATCAGCAAAACTGAAAACTGGAGAACCAATAGTGAGCCAATAGATGGAAAAAACTACTGAAAGCGACATGGAGACAAACATGATCACATAAGCGACCATTGCAATAGACCGTTCTCTGGTTCCATTAAACAATAATGAAAGCAGGAATCCGGAGAATGGTAAAAGGACGAGTAAATGTATGATGTGGTACATAGTGATCAATTTATAAGTACAACTTCATTTTTTGCGTAGCTCTTTTCCAGTTGAGCTTTGTCCCTGGCCTTTTTTAGCTGTTTCTGCAAAGAGTTATAGAGGACCAATTCCCCATCAGCATACCTGTATGTTTTTCCGGTTGAGGGATCTTTAACAGTGAGATGAACCCATTCATTTTTTATCCATTCGTAAATGCCGGCGTTTGAACTTATCACACGAAATACAACTTCCGGATGATGTTCAATGACAAAAAGAATTCGAACCGGATCGTGAATTTCAATCATTTGACTTGGCAAGCCAGGACGCAGATCTCCTTCAACACCATTGTTTACAGCAAACAGTCCAACCACATTATGCGGTAGTTTTGTACCCGCACCAAGTTTTTGCTGATCTACTCTTGAAAAATAATATTCAAGATTAATACCACCACAAACCGGAATAGCAGCCGACAAAATGGACAACAAATACTTTCCTTCCGGATCTTCACGATAATCATATGAATTGATGAAAGGGCGTTTGTCGAGGTACATGTGTTTATACAAATGTGATCTCCCAACAATTGTCAATGCATTTGCGGTATGATTCCATTCGGGACGAGGTTCAAAAAAAGATACTGAACGCTTTTTTATTTCGGCATGCAAACCTGAACTACCGCTCGCGCTTTTTACATTATCAAACCGAAAACTTCTCTCATCGGCATTCAGTTGCAATGCTTTTGAAAACACCTTTTGGCAATTTTCATGCGATTGAACCTGTTCAGCCGACAACAAATGCAAATCGTAGTACTCCATTTCATCACGGGTAGTATCGTGCATTGCGCCAATAAAAATTGTGGTCTCCGGAATATGAATTCCCTTCTCCGCCAAAATCAAACGCACTTCAGGTTTGTTTGCCATATAAGAAAACACCCTTGCATTTACCGCACCCGGTCTTCCACAACATGCACCACAATCATATCCGGCGTAATAGGGATTGTTGACTGAACTTGCTCCATGACCGATTACATAAACGAGTCTTGAAAAATTTCCGGTCAGTCCAATACTCCGCAAGGTGTTCATCACTCTCAAGGCCATTTCCTCATGGGTAAATCCCACCTTCAATTCACCCTCTGTGGTACCATCTGCATCAATTTGCAATCCTGATGCGCCGTCCATATGAGAAAATGAATAAGCAGCGACAGGACTAACGGAAGGTTTAAACAAACTAATAAAAAGGCGAAATGCCGACCAGAATCCAATTGTCATGGAAAGCAACCATCCCCGGAATAATGAGTGAGAATTCCGCGCAAAATGAACATCGCTTTTTAATGCCGCTTTTCTGTTGGTTTCTTTAATCAGAAAAGAAGGATTTACCGGAGCGGGACAAGCCTTTGTATTGAACTTTCCGTTTTCCGGTCGAAAATAAAATTCAACACCAAAAAATCCCGGAGTACCAAACGTAGACGAAAGCGGATCGACCAATTGAATATGTCGTCTGAAAGAGTATTCGCGATCATCAATACACAACAAGGCCTGCATGGAAGCCGGTGAATTCGCTGTTACATCTTCAGCTTCTTCCAGTCCGGACAAAACATCGTCGTAAAAACTCCATTCGAAAGCATCTTGCCAGACACTACGAATGAGGTCTGCCTCAACCGGAGTATAACTTGAAAAAAGTGAATCAGGTTCTTCAACGAGTACTGATGCAAGCGGTTTCCAACCCTTTCTAAATTTATTTTCAAGCGCATCGATCTCCAGAATCAACTCCAGGATAATAAGTTCTCTTAACTCGATTTTGCGTTTGTCAAGAAGTGTCTCCGGCTGTGTTTCGAGCATTGCAACAAAACCCGACCAACCCGGGTGTGCAAATTGCTGATCAAAAAGATAGTGTTCAAACAATGATTCGCGTCCGACCACCATAAACAACAAATCAGTAAGAGTAATGCTTTCATCAAGCAACAGTTCTTTTGCTTTTGCCGAATGAAAAAGGCTTACTGCACTGTTCCTTTCAAGGTTGCGAACAGCCTCTAAAAACGAACTGTTTTTGTAAGGAAACTTCCAAAATGCAATACCCTGGTCGAGGAATGCCGCTAATAGTCTGAATAAAATTTGAGGAATGATCTTATCCAAAGCAATTGAACAATGCTTATCCCATTGCGAACGAAGCGATCCGATTTTACCTGAAATTGGGACGTCAAGGTTTTTATAAAGAACAGCTTCCTTAAGTTGATTAAAACCCAAGGCAAGACCTTTAGTGATATACTCGTCGATGGTTCGATTAAGAATCTCCTCTCTGATCTTACCGGAATTAAATCGCTCTCTGTATTCATCAATTGATAAATAGGTAGTATACCCAAATACATTCGAGGCTTGCCTTAATGCTGTATGAAATTTTTCATGCTGAAAAGCATGTAAGGTATTGTGATGAACGAAATCCTTGAGTGCTGCCTGAGCGGGTAAATAATGCTTTAGATGCTCTAAGGAATGTTGTTCGTCAAATACCAGGGAATGATTATCCATGGTGTTGATTCTAAATAATACTAATTGACAATTGGCATAGAAGCCAAACTCGCAATGCGTTTATTCAGATCAAAAAACTTTTCCAGGAATGGTGAAGGACGAACAAGGGAACCGGGCAATTGCGCCTGGAATAATTTATAAATGGTAAATGGGAAAGAGAAGATTCTATCCAGTGTAACAATAGCTGGTCGTGTAGATAAACACCATCTTTTCCGTCTTTTTCCTTTTGCGAAATATTTTCTTCTTCAGGTTCACCGGAAAAACCGGGAAAGGACAGATCCGGCTCACTTAACGGAGAATGAATATTGGGGACAGGAAATACTTTTTCTTCCTGCGATTCATTGATCACCTCTGCATTTTCATCATCATTGACTTGCAGAAAAACAACATCGTTCTCAGGCGAGAGATCTAATTCAGCATTGGCAAATAATGAAGATGCATTCAGGAAAATTATCCAGAAGAAAAAGATAGGTGCCAAACGACTGCCAAAAAGCTTCATAGGTGTTGAATGCAAGTACAAATAAACAGAGGAATCAGCTCTCCTCAAAAAAATTAACAGTTGCGTAACGAAACAGGGATTAACTCACAATAAATGAGTTGTTTAACATTAACTAAAGCATGATGACAAGTCCCAAAACCAGCACTCCCAATAGTGCCAGCGTAATGGTAACTCCGGAACTTACACCATCAAGATGCCTGTTTTTTTTACCATAACTCATCAGCAAAATTACGGCTACAACGGCATAAACTGCAGTAAAGACTACCCACAACCATATTGAATACAATACTGACGTCACAGATATTGCAACAGCACCAAGTCCTGATGTAGAAGTTGATGCCGGCCAAACAAAAAACAGAATTAGTCCGCTTGCAATAAAAAAGCAGAAATAGAAGAATGCAGGTATGATCCACTTGAAACGGTCTTCTTCATTGATCCGTTTGTTGTATTTCAAAGCAAGTGTAATTGCTCCGGTAAGCAAAATAAGTAATGGATAAATATAAGCGATCATTTACCATCGAGGATCATGCGGAGATCTTCCGCGCCATTGAATTGCCTTACCGTATGCAACTCAAACACCACTGCAGGTTCTGTTTCCAGCTTAAGTTTTTTCTGATCCACCTTATTGTATTCTTTCGGTGAAAAAACCGCAATAAAATTTCCGGGTAACAATGCGAACAGTTGTGCTCCGGGGTCAGGAAGAAGAATGAACTGCGACCATTTCTCAAAGGGATATTTTATCAATGCACGATCCGTTCCGCTTACGTAACATACTTCCTGGTTCTGCAATATGCCGGCATCACGGTCGAAACGAAAATCTGCTTTTACAACGACCGCATTTTTATCGTTCAGGAACCGATCGTAGTTATAAATGCCAAAACGATTGATCTCCATTTCACGGTAGACATCTGCAAGCATGGTCAGACGCTTTTCATCTTCTTTTACACGCTGCAGTGTTTTTTCGTAATTGCTTTTCCATTCGGCAGCAGAGAATGCAAAAAGTGCCTTTAAAGACATAAACGGCTCTATACGGGTAGAAAACTGACGCGTTCCTCCCTTTTCAATTAATTGCAATTCATAAACGTTTCCCTCAAGAGGAACAAGTTTGCTATCCGACTTCCCGGCCCAGTCGGGTAGTTTTTTTCCGCCGATATTTTTCCAAACCAGCAGCGAAGCAAGCATCGTTCTGCCTTCGAATTGCACACTTTGGTAGTTGTAAATATTCGACCAACCCAATCCGTACTCCGAAATTTTTGTACGGAAATCGGCGCTGCTCCTGTTTTTATTGATCTGCTGAACATTATCATTCAACATCACATCAAGTGCTGCCATGTAGTTGAATGAAAAGTAATCCGGTCCAAGCGGGATTTTCAGTGCTGATGCTTGTTTGCGACGACGGATTTTTTCTTTTTCCGGATTAAAAACGCCTCCTTCATCTCCGATGTAATGCCAGTTTCGGGTTCCTTTTTCATCGAGGTAGAAAAAATGATATTCGCTTCCGGTAATTGTTCCTGCAAATGAAACGGACATGGTTTTTCCGCTATCGACAAACACTTCATTCCCCCGGATGTCGTATGCTCGCAACTCAAACATTCCTGCAGTTTCAAATCGCTTGATCATTCCTGCCGCATCTTAATCCATTGGAATACCTGCGCAATATATATCGGCTGCATCATGAAATTCACGGTAACGAAATTTTATATCGCCTTGAAGCAGGTCTCCATAACTATCCACCATCACAGAAGGTGGCAAAATAATTCTTGAACCCCCACCTGAACGAACGGTGTACACACCCCCGACTTCAGCGTCAAGAATAAATTCTTCAAAAGGAATATCGAATTCGGCAACCGGAGCTTTTACTAATGGAGGTAAGACAACAACAATCGAATCCTTTTCAACCGGTTTTTCAGTCAGGGAATTTGTCTCACTATTGCAGGAAAGCAATGCCAGTGAAACGAAAAAAAGAAGCATCCGGTTTGTAATCATAGCTCCAAAATAAACGCAATCTGTCTTACAAATCTTTAATGGTTAAGAAAGTAATCCACAGCCACTTCTGAATAAGGCACCTGCATGTTTGCTTCGAATTTTGGTCCATACGGAAAAGCACTCAATCCCATTTGCGAGCGCAGATATCCGGGCTCTTTCATAAATCCGGAATTGTATGCCGTTGCCATAAAACGTAGCCATTGCTGTTCACTGTTAAAATCTTCTTCAGCAAAGCGATGTGTAACCGCTTCCATAAAGCAGGCGAGATAGACAAGCTGCCATTGTATCATTTTTAATCGCACTATGCGCTGCTTCCGAAAGGAAGATCCGCTACCGCTCAGGATCAGGAAACCATATTTGCAACGGAGCGACTCCACAGATGAAACATACCCCTCCAGCGTCTCTATAAAAGACGGTTTCATCTGTAAATGACCGATTGAAAAATCGGCCGCCTTGCTACCTCCTTCTACATAGAGCCACTCCAATGCTGCGGTTTCAAACAGATCGCTGAGTTGATGGTAGCGGATCAATTCGGGAAACACAATGCTTTTCAAAAAACGAGGGTCCTTACCCGACCACTTTGCTGCTAATTCAAAATACGTGCCGTTTTGTTGAAGGAAAATAATAGCTTTGGAATAATCACTTCCAAACATTCTACAAATGGATTCACGTGAAAACCCATTCAATCCCCAAACGAAACAAACAGTAAATATTGCAGTTCTCAGCATCAACTTTGAAATAATGAAACGGTTAAACATCGTATTAGTTACAAACCTAAAGGCGATTTTCACTATTTCCAAAACAACCTATTCAACGCGTTAAAATTACACCCACCCCCATTTCATTCTAAAATAACTCCCCTACCGATGGCTGCAGAAAATAGACCAATTCTTCATTTTACAGCTTTGACGATGATAAAAAACCGCTTTGTTTTGGTAAACAATTGATTATAAGGATGCTGAATAAACGAGTTAGGAAAGCACTTTGAAAAATTAAATTGTATTTAGGTAAAATTTGGTAAATTTAGGTTTGTTTTCGCCTTGTTTAAAAAGAGATACATATCAATTTTTGTTATTCTCTCACTCTTCGCTCCGTTTTTTCTGGGTTGGGGTGTTGTACATTTTCAAAAAATGGAACTGCGTAAATCTATTAAGCACAAAATTATTGCAGGAATTGACCGCGGACAATTAACCCTTATTAAGGCAACACCAAAAAACGAACATTTACTGCACTGGCATCATTCTAAGGAGTTTGAGTACCAAGGTGAAATGTATGACATAGTGGAAAAATCGGTTTCTGGTGAT
Source organism: Flavobacteriales bacterium UBA2798 (assembly GCA_002351955.1). Classification (GTDB taxonomy): domain Bacteria; phylum Bacteroidota; class Bacteroidia; order Flavobacteriales_D; family UBA2798; genus UBA2798. Next base: position 66,234 of record DEHO01000054.1, on the reverse strand, counting down.
ACTACTATTTACTGGTGCTGGTGGGACAATGAGGAAACCGCATTAAACAAAACGCTCAATGATCTCTGGCTGTATGCCTTGGGGAAAGTACCTAATTCCAATAAGCAATCGCAGTTACTGGACTTCTTCTTTAAATCAATTTACCACGATTATTCAGAAAACAACTCTGCGATTCTTTTTAGTAATAGCGCCATTAAAGCTACGTATTTGAATATCCGCCCTACACAAAATGGGTTTTCGACAGATTTTTCTCCGCCGCCGGAAGCAGCATAAAGCCTGTTAATTTCTGTTTTCCCTTCTATTAATTTAAGAAGAGGAATTTTCTATTCTTTAAGAATTTTCAATAATGAAACGATTTGTTATTGCAATCGCATGCACCTGCATTTCATTGGCATGTTCTGCACAAACTATATTTGTGAGAGATGCCAATAATGGCAGGCCTGTTCAGGGTGTTGTCCTATCCAGCAAAAATCCGGAAGCTTCAGCAACCACAAATGAATTTGGTCAGGCTGATATTAGTGCACTCAGAGGTTCAGACAGCATATTAATCCGGCATTTCGGATACAATGTCTTTATTGTAAGCTATGCATTTCTTGAAACTAAACAGTTCCAGATCTCACTGTCTGAATTATCTGTAACACTGAAGGAGGTTATTGTTGAATCCGGACGATGGAGGGATTTATCGCTGGAAACACCTACCAGGATTGAGCGTATGAATATGCAGGATGCTGCATTTCAAAACCCGCAAACAGCAGCCGATCTGTTGGGCACAAGCGGATATGTCTTTATTCAGAAAAGTCAACTAGGCGGTGGTTCGCCCATGCTGCGGGGATTTGCAACGAACAGGGTATTGCTTGTTGTTGATGGGGTTCGCATGAATACGGCAATTTTTCGTGCAGGAAATTTGCAAAATGTAATTTCCCTCGATGCTAACGCATTGCAGGGTGTCGATGTAGTTTTTGGAGCCGGTTCTGTGGTTTACGGCAGTGATGCAATCGGCGGGGTAATGGACTTCAGGACTTTGGTTCCCCGATTTGCAGACAGTGCTTCAAAAAAGCCAATTGTTACCGGAAACGTCCTGATGAGAAGCTCTTCCGCCAATTCCGAAAAATCGGGGCATTTCGATTTTAATACCGCCTTTAAAAAGTGGGCATTTACAACCAGCTTCACTTCTTCGGAATATGGAGATCTACGATCGGGTTCAAAAGGTGGCGATCCGTATTTCTACAGACCATACTACGTTGAAACCATCGACAACAAAGATTACATGGTGAAAAACAATGATTCAACTTTACAAGTCGGAACTAATTTCAGCCAGATCAATTTCATGCAAAAAGTCAGTTTCAAGGCGAATAATTCGCTGGTGTTCGACTACGGATTTCACTTTTCGGAAACATCAAAATTCAACAGATACGACAGGCTTTACATCATGCAAACCTCCGGCCCGTACAAAAACAAATTACGTTGGGCAGAATGGTTTTATGGTCCGCAAAAATGGACAATGCACCGGTTTGGTATTACACTTGATAAAGCAACCCGCATTTATGATAAAGCACAGGTGATTTTTGCCGCACAATATTTTGAAGAAAGCCGAAACGTAAGAGAATTTATGTTCAGGGAGCTTCTGATGCAGAAAGAGAATGTAAAAGCACTCTCACTGAATGTCGATTTTGAAAAACGTATCAGTCCTAGGCTTTCTGTGAACTATGGCGTGGAAGCTGTGCACAATCTTGTAACATCACTTGCAACCTTAACTCACGTAATCACGCTTGAAGAGGAACCAATTGTTACCCGATATCCCGATGGTTCAACATGGGAATCATACAGTGCATTTGCAACCGGGAAATATCAACTGACGGAAAAAATTGTTCTGAATTCAGGTGTCCGTTATAACTACTACCGGATCAAAGCAAGTTTTGATACTACATTTTTTCCGTTTCCCTTTACCAATACCGTAATGCAAAACGGATCGATTAGCGGATCCCTTGGATTTGTATACAGTCCAAACAAGACTATGCAAGGTTATTTGAATTTTGCATCCGGATTCCGCGCTCCGAATATTGATGATATGGGAAAAGTATTTGAATCGACTCCCGGATACCTGGTGGTACCAAATCCGAATTTGAAACCGGAAACGGTTTACAATTTCGAAGTTGGCGCTGTAAAAACTTTTGGAAAATATTTGCGAATAGACTTTGCTGCCTATTACACCTTTTTATTTGATGGTATGATCAGAAAAAATTTCACATTTAATGGTGATACTACTATTCGATATCTTGGAAATAAAAGCAGGATACAAGCTGTTCAAAATGTTTCTGAAATACATGTTTACGGAATCCAAGGAGGAATTGAATTTAATTACAAAGGATTTGGAATAACGAGTAACATCTCTTACCAAAGTGGTAAAGAACAAAGTCCTGACAGTTTGATTTTTTATCCATTACGCCATGCTGCACCACTTTTTGGTACAACGCACTTTACGTATAGGTACAAGACTCTGAAATTTGATTTCTACTTGATTTATAACGGTCGGATGGATTTTGAAGATCTTGCGATCACGGAAAGGTTAAATGCCTCTTATGCTAAAAATGAATTGGGTCAGAACTACGCATCATCATGGTATACACTGAATTTAAAAGCTGGTTATTTTATCAATGAATATCTGGGAATAAATATTGGCGTGGAAAACTTACTGGATAAAATGTACAGGCCTTACTCATCCGGATTAAATGCACCAGGCAGAAACTTCATTGTTGCATTACGTGGACGATTTTAAAAAAAACTAACTCTTTTAAAAATGAAAAATTATATGAATTGGTCTTGGCTTACTGTAATCATTGTGCTTTTTTCAATGAACGGTTACAGTCAAAAAATTGCTGCAGGTGGCTGGCATTCCCTTGTGGTTTGTACCGACAGCACCGTTAAAGCATTCGGAGAGAATGCAACGGGTCAGCTGGGTAACGGCAACAACACTGATCAACCCAGTCCGGTTACTCCAACCGGGCTCCCTCAAATCATTGCCGTCTCCGGCGGAGGGGATCAGCTCGAAGCACATTCTTTAGCATTAGGTGCAAACGGGAAAGTCTATTCATGGGGAAGCAACTTATATGGAGGCTTAGGAAATGGAACACTTACCAATACCAATATTCCCGGTCAAGTTTTACTTCTTACAGATGCGATTCAGATTTCAGCAGGAGGATGGCATTCTGTTGCATTAAAAGCGGATGGAACTGTATGGACATGGGGATGGAACATTGATGGACAAATTGGGGACGGAACTTTTACCGACAGAATTCTTCCTACAATGGTACCAGGCCTTACAAATGTGATTCAAGTTGTAGCCGGAACGTATCACAACCTCGCTTTAAAAAACGATGGAACTGTTTGGGCATGGGGTGATAATGTTAGCGGGCAGATTGGGGATGGAACTACAACAGATCGGACCACTCCGGTACAAGTGAGCAACCTTAGCGGAGTTTCAAAAATTGCTGCAGGAAGATTTTTTTCTCTTGCCATTAAAAACGATGGTACCGTCTGGACATGGGGCGAGAATCTTTACGGGCAACTTGGTAACGGAAACACAACTGATAGTCATGTTCCGGTTCAGGTAAGTGGATTAAATGGAATAACCACCAATATAGTAGCCGTTGGTGCATTTCATTGCTTGATTGTGAAAGACGATGGTACAGTTTGGGCCTGGGGTAGAAATACATATGGCAATCTCGGTGACGGAACTACAACGCATCGAAGCACGCCGGTGCAAACAACAGGGATTACAGATGTTGTTGGAATGGCTGCCGGAACAAACTTCTCGCTTTTGTACAAAGCAGACGGTACATTTTGGGGCTTAGGCAGAAATGCCAGTGGACAATTAGGTGATGGAACATTACTTCAAAGGAATACCGTTAATCAATCTACACTTGTTTGTCCCATTCAACATCCTGTAAGCACCGGAAACGAAATAGCCATCAATAAAGTTAATTTACATTGTTTTCCAAACCCAACCTTCACCGGAAAAATCAATATTGTTATCAATAATGATGACTTCTACCAAGTTGAATCCGGAATAATTTCTGTCCATAACACCCTTGGTGATTGCTTTCTAACTTTACCTCTCACCAAAATTGAGTTTCCCGGACAATACGAATTAGACTTAAGTAATATTCCAAATGGAATTTACTTTATTCGTTTGAATTTGGGTGAGCAAACTCTTATCAAAAAAATTATTAAACTCTAAAAAAATTACATGAAAACTATTTATATTTTTTTCCGTTCGCTGGCATTTAGATGTCAGAAAATGCCAGACATCAATTGCGCTATTGTGTTTCTTATGTTTGCAATTTCTGCAAATGTTAATTCACAAACTATTTCTGCCGGTTGGTCACACTCTTCCAATTTATGCGGCAACAATTTGTACGGTTGGGGGGCCAACTCATTTGGACAAGTTGGAAATGGTCTGTTAGTTGATTCCTACACGCCTGTTCAAACTTTCAATACTTCAGGTATTCGCATTATCTCTGCCGGATACAGGCACACCCTTATGCTGCGCACCGATAGTACAGTTTGGGCATTTGGTGATAATACTTATGGACAACTTGGAAACGGTAACAATACCTCAACTCCAATTGCAGTAAAAACAAATGGCTTAAACCAAGTGATTTCTATTTCAGGAGGTAAGGCGGGTTATCATTCGCTAGCTCTTAAAGTGGATGGAACTGTTTGGGCATGGGGAAGAAATTCAGAGGGACAACTTGGAAATGGAACTACAACTGACAGCAATGTGCCTATACAGGTCTTAGGCCTAACAGATGTTATAGCTATTGCCGGTGGCGAATACCATTCTTTAGCAATAAAAAGCGATGGAACAGTTTGGGCATGGGGAAGAAACAACGAAGGACAACTTGGTGATATGTCAAATACAACTAGATCAACTCCTGTTATTGTTGGGATGCTAAATGACGTTGTAGATATTGCAGGCGGAAGATATTTTTCGATCGCTCTTAGATCAGACGGAACAGTTTGGACATGGGGTCAAAATAACCATGGACAATTGGGAAATGGAACTACCACCAACAGCAATTTCGCTGTTCAGGTAAGTGGGATAAATGATGCTATAGACATTGCAGGTGGGGCATTTCATGGTATGGCCATCCGATTGGATGAAAGCGTTGTGAGTTGGGGAAGAAACGATTATGGTCAGCTTGGCGATGGTACAACCACCTTAAGTACAATTCCAGTTGCAGTATCCGGAATTTCAGGTATTATTGAGATTTCAGGAGGAACAAACTATTCACTTGCCATTGCTTCAGATCAATCTATGTATGCATGGGGACGAAACCCCAATGGACAACTTGGTGACGGCACCAATATTGATCGTCATGTACCTACGCTTGTAAACGGATTATGCGCACCCATTAATGAGTTTCTTTCCACCAATCAGCGGATTTCTGCAGGATGGTCGCATTCGATGTTTATTTGCGGAAACGACAGCACGGTAAATGTATGGGGAGCAAATGCAATGGGACAGGTTGGAAACAATGCCACCGCAGATGAAGTACTTCCTGTTTGGATTCAATCTGTTCCTGGTATCGTAAGTCTTGCTGCAGGCTATCAGCATACATTAGCTCTAACTCCCGATAGTACAATTTGGGCATGGGGTAACAACTCCGACGGACAATTGGGCGATGGCACAAACAACAATTCGCTAATTCCGGTTGAAATTCCGGGGACTGAACAAATTGTAGCAATTTCAGGAGGAACAGCAGGATACCATTCGCTTGCACTAAAAGTTGATGGAACAGTTTGGGCATGGGGAAGAAACTCAGATGGACAAGTAGGCGATGGAACTACAACCAATCGCAATACGCCGGTTCAAGTTGTTGGTCTAACAAATGTTGTTGCAATTTCTGGTGGTGAATATCATTCTCTTGCGATTCGCAATGACGGAACAGTTTGGGCATGGGGAAGAAACAGTAAAGGTCAGCTTGGCAACGGAACCACTACAACCAATTCAACCCCCGTTATGGTAGAAAATTTAAATGGAGCTATTGCAGTTGCTGCAGGCCGCTTTTACTCATTTGCACTAAAAGAAGATGGCACAATTTGGGCTTGGGGTGAAAACCTCTACGGTCAGCTAGGAGACGGAACTACCATCGACCGTTATACTCCTGTAATGGTTAGCGGCATTAACAACGCCACAACAATTGCCGGTGGAGCATTCCACTCAATGGCAATCCTATCCGACAGTACTGTTATTTCATGGGGTAGAAATACCTATGGCAACCTAGGAAACGGAACATTAACCAATAGCTCAATTCCGGTTCCCGTAAGTAATTTGACTTCAGTAATTGAAATTGCAGGCGGAACTAATTACTCCCTTGCACTTCGTGCCGATGATTCCCTTTTTGCTTTCGGACGCAATCCCAATGGTCAATTGGGAACAGGAACACCTAATGATGAAAGCGTTCCAACAGCAGTACAATCTTTATGTCCTTCGTACTTCGTTTCAGTTGAAGAAGTAAATGCATTGCTTGCAAGTTCAATATATCCTAACCCTGCAAGCGATTTTATTACCATTGAAACCGAAGAAAACTGCAACATGATTATCATGAATATCCACGGGAAAATTGTTGCGGAAAAAACAATTACCAACTCAAAAACAAATTATGATATTACCGGATTAACTGCTGGAGTTTTCTTTGTAAAACTTCAATCCGGAAATCATATTCGCACTTTTAAAATCATAAAAGGCTAAATTCAATTGCCAATCGAAAAGGGCTGCTCTTTAAAGAGCAGCCCTTTTTATTCGAATCGATTTTCTCCGGTAAAATCAAAGGATATTTAATGCATTGAATTTTCCCGGAAGAAAATTCTCGCAAGATATCATACTAAGTCGTTTTGCCATCTGAAAAATCAGATATTCACCTGATACTGCAAAACCACCATGTTGCGATGACTCTTTACCTGGTGAATGGTCTGATCAAACACAGGACGTTGCTGCCAGCCCAATGTCAGTTTTTGCGCATGTCCGTCGATCAGCCAATTGAGTCCTGCATCCAAAACAACAACCGGATCATTTAGTTTCTGCAAAATACCGGTTTGAACAGAAGCGTAAGGCAATAGGGTGCCTAAACTTCCCAACAGATCCTTACGCATGAGGTAACCGGCCTGTGCATATACCACCGATCCTGTGCCAAACATAGGATATGCACTTCCTGTTCCATTAAACGTTCCATTCGCATTAACAGATTGTCCCGGATTCATTGGTCCATTGTTACGCGTGTAGTTTGGTCCGTAATCGGTATTGAAATAACCTGCATAGGCAGAGATTGCCGTCCCCTTTTCGCTGTTCAGTGGAAGATCAAGAAAAGCTGCCACCGACCACAGTAACATATTGTGAAAAGCAGTATCTGTTCCATTGCTGCTCCAGGTTGCGTTTTTTTGACTGATGGCACCGCCCTCCAGGTTAAAAATCTTCTTTTTGCCAAGATAAGTACCGGTCATGTATGGAGTAACATGCGATTCCCGATCCAGAAAATTGTAACTTAAATAAGCCTGGTACTGATGATGATGACCAACCGGAGTAAAATTTGCATCCGCCCCCAATGAAGGAACTGCTCCACCTGATGTGGTGATTGGAAAAGGATCGCTAAGAATCAGACGGTAATCCAATTTTCCCCATTGACCGCGAAGGTAAACAGATAATTTCCTGCTGAATTCGTCGGTTTGATCTACGGTAGCCTGTGCAAAAACCGGAACATCAAGTGTTAAAATAGTACCAATGGAAGGTTGCGAAAAACGGGAAAGACCATTACAAATTGTTAGTCCTGCACCTGCTTTCATTGTGTTTTTTCCTTCGTGAATAATATACTCACCCAATGCATCGTGAAAAAATGCCTGAAGCTTTCTGTTGCCTGCATTCTGCGAGAGATAATTAAAATTATTCATCCCAAACTGCGTATAAAAAAACATCCGGTCCGAAATTCTTCCGTAAAGCTGCATGCGTGTTCTTCGTAATCCGATATCAAATGTTTGTGGCGCTTCCTTTCCCAAAACCATAGTTCCGGGATTGCTCTCATTAAAACGAAGCCAGACTTGATTTAAAAACGTTGCCTTAATAAAATGAGTGCCGCTTTCATTTAAGTTGACTTTCATTTCCTTTGTCTGTGCAATTGTTAGGAGTGAATGCACAAGGAATAGTGCGACGAGGTACAATCTGTTTTTCATGGGAATAAATTTCTATGGCGAACCTACCACAGATTTGCGGGGTGCCTCATGTTTTAACAAATCGTTTAGGAAAGAGAAGGCTTCCGGCACCCCATTGCATGGCGAATGAGGAAAGAACGTACGAGGCACCGAAAGCCCTTAATACCTTCAAAAAAGCGAAAAAGCCCAAGAATGGAATTTTCTTAGTTCAGTCTGCAGTAGTTTTCCAATACAAATATGCAGGAAATATGCGCGAAGGTGTTTGCAAATGCTCAAATTTAGGACGAACGTCGTTTTCTGAAAATTTTCGATTTTGAGAATGAAGCACTTAAGAAAATCAACTGATTTCGTACATTCGTCAGGTCATGAATGCAAAGCAGGTGAAAATAGGGGTTATTGGCGGAGGTAGCTGGGGAACAGCGATCGTCAAATTATTATGCAATCAGGTTGATACTGTTTATTGGTGGGTTCACAAGAAAGAAAGTGTGGACCATATTCGTAATTTCCATCATAATCCACGCTATTTGCAGTCGGTTGAATTCAACCCCGGTCAATTGGTAGTTACCAACCGACTGGAGGATATCATTCCAAAATGCGATATTTTAATTATGGCAACACCCGCTGCGTTTTTGCATTCGGTGTTCCAAAAATATCCTGCAGAGAATTTCAAAGGAAAAATTATTTTTTCTGCCATCAAGGGAATGGTTCCCGAATACAACGCCATTCCTGCTACCTATTTCAAAGAACAGCTGCAGGTACCCTACGAGAAAATCGGAATCATTTGCGGACCCTGTCATGCCGAGGAAGTGGCTCTCGAGCGATTGAGTTACCTCACCATTGGTTGCAGCGATACATCGGTTGCACAACACATGGCCGACCTGCTGGCTTGCCGGTATATCCGCACAACGGTTTCGGATGATCTGTTCGGTACGGAATTATCTGCAGTACTTAAAAACATTTACGCCATTGCTTCAGGAATTTGCGGCGGACTCGGTTTCGGTGATAATTTCCAGGCTGTGCTCATTTCGAATGCATCGGTGGAACTCGCGCGTTTTATTGATGCCGTTCATCCCATACACCGCGACGTAAAATCGAGTGCTTATCTCGGAGATTTATTGGTAACCGCCTATTCTAAATTTTCGCGCAACCGGACGTTCGGCTATATGATTGGAAAAGGATACTCCGTTAAAGCTGCGCAACTCGAAATGGAAATGATTGCAGAAGGGTATTATGCCGTAAAAAGCATTGTGGAGATGAACAAGAACTACAATGTGGAAATTCCCATTGTGCAGTGCGTGTACAATATCCTTTACGAAAAAATTGCTCCCGCTGTTGAGGTGAGAATTTTGACGGACCAATTATCCTGATTTTCTTTCACCATTAAGGCACTAAGGACACAAAGGTTCACTAAGTTTCTTTGTGGTTCTAAGTGCGCTTAGTGCCTTCTAGTCCGCCGAAGGAGGAAGTGGTTTTAAATAATTCACTTCTTATTCTTCACATAAGCCTCCCGCCACTGGTCTTGTTCCCAGAGCATGTGAAGTATGTTTTCGCGGGCAGAGTAGCCGTGGCTTTCGTAGGGCAACAATACCAATCGTGCCGTTCCTCCCAGTCCTTTAATGGCTGCAAACAAACGTTCGCTTTGCAGGGTGAATGTGCCGGGATTGTTATCGGCATCTCCGTGAATGAGAAGAAGAGGTTCATTGATCTTTTCAGCGAAATAAAAAGGCGACATCTCCATGTACACTTTTTTCGCTTCCCAGAACGTGCGTTCCTCAGCTTGAAATCCGAATGGAGTCAGTGTTCGGTTGTAAGCACCACTGCGTGCAATTCCCGCGGCAAAGAGATCGCAATGCGCCATGCGATTTGCCGTCATGAATGCACCGTAGGAATGTCCGCCAATCGCCACACGTTTTCTGTCGCCCACACCCATTTCTGCCAGTGTATTGATGGCTGCTTCGGCGTTGGCTACGAGTTGTTCGATAAACGAATCGTTGGGTTCTGTTTTTCCTTCGCCCACAATGGGGAAATCTGTATTGTCGAGAATGGCATAACCACGCATGGCCCAATACACGGGAGATCCGTAATTGATCTGCGCAAAACGATGCGGCGACTCCTTCACCTGGCCGGCTTGTGCTTTGTCTTTAAACTCGCGCGGATAGGCCCACATAACAACAGGGAGCGGACCATCTTTCACTTTATCGTAGCCCTTGGGTAAATACAAGGTAGCCGAAAGGTCTACTCCGTCCTTGCGCTTGTAAAAAATACGTTGCTTGGTAACGCCCATAAAACTGGCATAGGGGTTCGGGAAATTGGTGATCTTTTTCGCCGACTTCCCGCTGCGCAGGTAAAAGTTGGGATTCATCTCCGGCGATTCAACCGTAGTGAGCATGATCTGCTTTTCCGGATCGAAAACTGTAGCAATGTTTTCATAGGTGGTTTTTCCATCCGCCTGCCAGAGGCGTTTGCGTTTTCCGTCGGCAATGGTGTATTCATCCAGAAAAGGACGATTCCCTGCAGGAGAATAACCTTGTCCGCTGAGGTACAATTTCTTTTTGTCCTTTGAAGTACGCAACACATAGTGCCCGTTTTCATTGTAATCCATCAAAAAATTTCCGGGATCGTTATACACATCTTCCTCGGAGCGATCAAAAATGACTTTGGGTTTTGATTTGCTTGTCGGATCGACCATCGTTGTTTTTGTCCGTCGCGATTTCCACCAGTTTTCGCGCACCAGCATCATGGATGCGTTTCCGAAACTCAGTCCTGAAAAACGCAATTCGGTTGTTGCCAGCAATTGCGGAGCACCGGTAAAGGGAGCTTCGACCTGGTATACATGATCGCGAATCGCAACTTCTTTTGCAGGATCACCGCCATCCTGTGCTTCCACCCAAACGAGTGTGGCATTCTGATCGTTTCTCCATTCGATATCACGCTTGCCGGTTTCTACCGCATCAAATCCATTTGGTAATTCTTCAATAAGCGGTTTGCGGTAAAACTCGTTCAGGAATTTCCCGGATGCTTCATGCACTGCATAACTTACCGGAAAACGATCGAGCTGAACGATGTAAGAAAACGGATATTGAATGGAAGTAAGTAAAACAAATTTTCCATCGGGAGATTCATCGGCAGAATAGTACATTCCACGTGAAGCGAACTTGCGTCGGGAACCATCCACTCCGAAATACACTAATTCGGATGCAGCGAACGACTCGAATAATTTTTCATCGTTTTTGTTGCGTAACAAATCCTGAAACGTACGCACCGGCGCTTTTTTCCCTCCCGAAACCTGCACTACCGGTCCTTCAGGAAGTGGTTTGCGGTAAATGGAACTCAGCGGAACCTGATCGGTGACGAGTTTGCAATAGAGTCCTTTATTATCCGACGACCAGGAATACGGCGATCCCAATACAGCATTCACTGCAAGACCGGATGTTAGTAAAGTGCATTTACCACTGACCAGCTCCATGATCCATAACTCGATACGCTCGGCAGTTGTATTGGTAAATGCAGCATATTTTTCGTCCCTAGAAATGGAAAGAGAGCCAATACGCGCATTGGAAGGCGCTCCATTCACTGTGATCGCTTTTCCGGTGTTCATGTTCATGATGCGGAGGGAATGCGCGTAGTTAGCACGGGAAGGGCCAAAATTACGGGGATTGATACGCAATCCTGCCAGGCGCAATTCCTCTTCCGAGAGTTCTTCGAGGGTTTTGAAAACGTACCGCTCCAACAAGACCATATAGGAACCCTTTGAAGAAACCCTAACCATTGGCGTTGGTTGTATATCGACCAGATCCAGAATTTCCTTGGGTGGACTCTGATAGGGTTGCGCAAGTTGAGCGTTGATGATTCCGGAAACAGAAACCAGAACTAAAAAGAAAAATAACTTTTTCATAGCAGATGAATCTTTAAACAAAATACGTGAAAAAGTAATTCCTGATGAATAAAACCGGAAAGACGGTAGAATTCCCCTTTGAATGGCTTCTATTCCTTGTTATCAGTAAAGTACGCAACAAGTATCTTCGCCTTTGCAGGCCCAACAACTTCTGCAATTTCGTTTTCTGCAGCTTCTTTCAGGCGTTTTATTGATTTGAACTTACGAATAAGATCCTGCATTGTTTTTTCTCCGATTCCATCTATCTCCAGTAATTCGCTCTTTACTGCGCCTTTACTTCTGCGGTTGCGATGATGGGTAATTCCAAAACGATGCGCTTCATTGCGCAGGTGCTGAATGATCTTTAAGGATTCTGATCGCTTATCGATATACATTGGTAAATTATCTCCGGGATAATAAATCTCCTCCAGTCTTTTTGCAATTCCTATCACTGCAATCTTCCCTCGTAATCCCAATTTATCAATACTGTTCAAAGCAGCTCCTAACTGACCTTTACCACCGTCGATAATGATCAGCTGAGGCAATTCCTGTTTTTCCTCAATTAAGCGCGAATATCTCCGGAAAATCACTTCCTCCATTGTTGCAAAATCATTTGGACCTTCAACTGTACGCACATTAAAATGACGGTATTCCCTTTTACTCGGTTTTCCGTCGCGAAACACCACACATGCTGAAACAGGATTGGTGCCCTGAATATTCGAGTTATCAAAACACTCGATATGACGTGGCTGTTCAGTAAGACGCAGATCTTTTTTCATGGTCTCCATGATCCGTTCAACGTTGCGTTCAGGATCTTTTACGCTTTCCTGACGGTGTTTATCCATCATGTAATAACGTGCATTTCGCTCCGACAATTCAAGCAATTGCTTTTTATCCCCACGTTGCGGAACAGTAACAACAAGATCACCATACTCCAACTCAAACGGAATCACAATTTCGCGCGACTCGCTCTGAAATTTTTGCCGCAGTTCAGTTATTGCAATCCGCAGTAATTCTTCGTTGGATTCATCGAGCATTTTTTTCATTTCCAGCGTATGGCTCTGAACAATGGCACCGTCTATCACCTTAAAATAATTCACGTAGCCAAACTTATCATCGGCTACAATGGTAAAGACATCCACATCCGTTACCGTCGCAGAGACAACCGTGAATTTCGATTTATAGTTTTCCAGTGAATCGATTTTCTCCTTAATGATCTGTGCCTTTTCAAACAGCATTTCTTCACTGAAACGCTTCATCCGTTCGCGCAGCTCCCTCAAAACATCACCTGTATTTCCTCTGATGATTCTACGGATATCCGCAATCATTTCATTGTAATCGGCTTCGGATTGTTTGCCTTCGCAAGGCCCCATGCAATTACCAATCTGAAACTCAAGACAGATCTTAAATTTTTGCTTGGCTATATTCTCCTGTGACAAAGGAAGGGTACAGGTTCGTAATGGATACATCTGTCTGATGAGATCAAGCAGTGCATGCATCGATTTTGTATTGGCATAAGGCCCAAAATATTCCGATCCGTCGCGGTCCTTGTTTCGGGTATAACTAACTCTGGGGAAAGCCTCCCTTCGAATAACGATCCAGGGATAGGTTTTATCATCGCGTAATAAAACGTTATAACGCGGACGAAGATTCTTGATCAGATTATTTTCGAGTAACAGCGCATCCAGTTCGGTTTCTGTCACCACAACCTTTACTTCCGTAATTTTCTGGACCATGATGGCGATACGTGCATTATCATGTTCCTTGTTGAAGTAGGAGCTTACTCTCTTTTTGAGGTTTTTTGCTTTTCCAACGTAAAGAAGTTTTCCATCAGCATCGAAATACTGATAAACTCCCGGATTGGCGGGGAGTGAAAGGACTACTTCACGCAATGTTTGCATTACACACCGGTACTACCAAATCCGCCTGCTCCCCGCTGCGAGTCTTCGAGTGATTCACTTTGCTCCCATTCGGCACGTTCATGGCGCGCTATCACCATTTGCGCAATACGTTCGCCATCGTTGATAATAAAATCTTCATTGGAAAGGTTAACAAGTATTACACCAATCTCTCCACGGTAATCCGCATCAACGGTACCAGGTGAGTTCAAAACAGTGATGCCTTTTTTCAATGCAAGTCCGGACCGCGGTCTAACCTGGGCTTCTGTTCCGATTGGCAACTCAATAAACAATCCGGTTGGAACCAGTTTACGTTCTAGTGGTTTCAACACAATAGGTTCTGCAATATTGGCACGTAGATCCATTCCAGCCGAACCGATGGTTTCGTATGAAGGGAGCGAATGTTTGGAACGATTAATGACTTTGACTTTCATGCGAATTCAGATTTTTTAAAGGGCGTTCAATGAACCAGATCATGGCCATATACACTCCCAGAATGAACGAATGAATAATTGCTCTTTCCCATCCCCATCCGATGGGAATAAATGTTGATCCATAATACATAGCAAAAGCCATGGTCAAATAGAAAAAAACTTTCCCTACTTTATAGGGAACGGGATAAAACCGGCGACCGAGAAAATAAGAAAGAACCATCATGCTTCCGTAACAGGCAAAAGTGGTCCAGGCTGATCCAACAAAGCCAAATACAGGAATTAAAATCACGTTTAGCACCAATGTTAGTATTGCACCAAAAACTGCAATCCATGCACCGTACATTGTTCTTCCGCTGAGTTTGTACCAGATGCTTTGGTTATAATAAATTCCCAAAAAGATATTTGCAAACAGCAAAACAGGAACGATATGTAAAGCATTCCAGTAAGCCTGATTAGGAACAAAATGTTTGAGCACATCAATGTAGAGCATTACACCTAAAAAAATCACTGCGCACACGATCACAAAATAATTCATTACCCGGGCGTAGATCGTTCCGGAATTTTTTTCTTTTTCCTGAGCAAAAAAGAACGGTTCGGCAGCGTACCGAAAAGCCTGGATAAAGAGAGTAATGATGATTGACAATTTATAAACCGCGCTGTAAATTCCCACCTGAGCTAAAGCGCCATCAGTACCGAGTGGTTCGCTTAGTATTTTCTTGAGCAGAATTCTGTCGATCGTTTCATTGATCATTCCGGCAAAACCGGCTATCATAAGTGGTAAGCCAAACAACAACATCTTTTCCAGCAATGAAAAACTGAACCGCGAAAAAGAACGCGCAATTTCAGGCGACAATAAAATAAACTTAACAATACTCGAAGCCAGGTTAGCAATGAAAACATAACCAACACCAATAGCAGGATTATAAAATGTATCGGTAAGCCAGTTTGCATTTCCGCTCTTTACAATGGGCATACAATAGGCAAGAAAAAACAAATTGAGTAAAATATTTACAGCAACACTGATAATGTTCACCATTGCAAAACGCATGGCCTTTCCCTCGGCGCGCAGGTAGGCCATGGGAATTGAAGAAAGAGCATCCAGTCCCACCACTACTGCAAACCAAACAATGTATTCGGGATGATTGCTGTAATCGAGTAATCCGGCTATGGAACCGCTAAACAGAACCGCTACAAATATGAACAGCGAACTGCTTACGAAGAGTGTCCAGAACGTGGTGGTAAAAACAGATCTTTTGTCGTTTTCCTCTTTGGAATAAAACCTGAAAAATGCAGTTTCCATTCCGTAGGTCAGGAAAATAATCAGGAAAGCAACATAAGCATACATTTCGCTGATCACCCCGTATTCGCTTTCGGAGAAAACGGATTTACTGGTGTGTAACGGTGTTAGGAGATAATTCAGAAAACGGGCAACGATGGAGCTCAATCCATAGATTGCGGTTTGTGATGCCAGTTTACGTAATACACTCATACCTGAAAAAGGCCGGAAAACCGGCCTCCTGATTATTTACCTGAAAACTGTGGTTTTCTTTTTTCAAGAAAAGCTGTTGTTCCTTCTTTAAAATCACCGGTACCGAAACACTTTCCGAATTCATCGATTTCCGCCTGATATCCGTTTACACCATCCGCAAAACCGGCATTAACCGCACGAATAGCGCTTGCAATGGCAGAAGGAGAATTTTTAATGATTTTAAAAGCAATCTCTTCACACTTTGCCAGCAGTTCTGCCGGTGTAGTAACATGATTCACCAAACCCCATTGTATCGCCTCTGCAGCAGAGATCATACCTGCAGTAAAAATCAATTCAAATGCTTTACCACGACCAATCAACTGCGCCAATCGCTGTGTGCCTCCATAGCCCGGAATAACTCCCAAAGACACTTCAGGCAATCCCATTTTTGCATTATTCGAAGCTACACGAACGTGGCAACTCATGGCCAATTCCAATCCACCACCCAGAGCAAAGCCATTTACAGCGGCGATAACCGGTGTGCCCAGTCGTTCCACAAAATCGAAAAGCTGGTCGTGACCATCTTTACTAAGCGCTTTACCCTGATCGATCGAAAAGGCAGCGAATTCGGAAATATCCGCTCCGGCAACAAATGCTTTTTCTCCTGAACCGGTTAAAATAATTGCGCGGACAGAAGCATCTTTATCCAATGCGGAAAACGCAGTATGCAATTCCGAAATTGTCTGCTTGTTTAAAGCATTGAGTTTATCCGGACGATTAATTGTAAGGTAGGCGATGCCGTTTTCAGAACGCAAAAGCAGATTTTGATAACTCATGGTAAATGGTGTTTAGGCAAATGTAGTAATTCGATAGATATGGGAATGAATTTAAGGTTTTATAAGGGAATTTTACCTTGTCCACCGGCACTCTGAGTATTCTTCAGCAATATTCTGTTCGAATTTTAGAAGTAACCCTTTACGGTTTAGTATTCGTTCGATTATGACTCGTGCACCGGAAGCGTAAAATAAAAGGAGGTGCCAACATTGTGACTGGTTTCAAACCAGATTCTTCCCTTGTGGTTTTCCACGATATTCTTCACCATTGCAAGACCCAGTCCCATCCCTGTAGATTTTGTGGTAAAATTCGGAGTGAAAATCTTATCTATGCGATCATGCGGAATTCCGGAGCCATTGTCCTTAACTTCTACCAGATAGCGATTTTCGTTTCTCCTCAATGAAATCTCAACCTTACCTTCTCTGTCTTCCGGAATAGCCTGAATAGCGTTTTTAATCAGATTATTCACTACTCTGATCAACTGGTCTTTATCTGCATACACAAGAGCATCCTGTAAATCGGTTCGCGACAAACGAACGGTTACATCCGGTGTATCCTTGTACAACTCAACAGCATTGGTAAGCACCGATTTCAAATTCAGCACTTCCTCTTCTGCCTTGGGCATTTTTGCAAAATTACTGAACTCATTTGCAATATTGGAAAGCGCATCAATTTGTTCAATTACGGTATGTGTAAAACGATCGAGTTTCTCTTTCCAATCCGGATCATCCGAATGCAATGAGCGTTGTAAATGTTGAATGCTCAACCGAATGGGAGTGAGCGGATTTTTAATTTCATGCGCGACCTGTTTGGCCATTTCCCTCCAGGCGCTTTCGCGCTCGGTAGCTGCAAGTTCCTGCGCATATCGCTCCAGTTCCTGAACCTTCTTGTTGTATTCTTCCACCAAGGAACCAATTTCATCGCGACCCGAATACGCAATTGGTTTATTGGTTCTTCCGAGCTGAATTCCTGCAATACTTTGCTGTACGAGTCGCAATGGTTTGGTGATCCAGTTGGAAACAAACAAGGCTGCAAGAATGGACAATGCAAACAACACAACAAAAATATTGAGAATGGCAACCAAAAATCCGGTCAATTCTGTTTCCAGTGTGTTTTGCTTAGCGAAATACGGAAGATTGAGATAGCCGAGCAACTGACTGTGATCATTCAGCAGCGGAACATAAGCGCTCAGGTAATTCATATTTCCAATACGTTCCTCTTGAATAAATTCACTTCTGCGTTCTTCGTTCATTTGCCGGAATGCTTCAGGATCCATTTGCATTCCCAGCAATCCACTTTGAAAAATACGTGGTCGCGAAGTTGCAACAAGCAATCCATTATCATCGTAAAGATTAATATCAGTAAGAAAAACTCCCGAGAATTTCCCAAGGATATAACCAATATAATTTCGGAGATCAGAACTCAACTCACGCTCACGACCGAGTTTATGTGTTACTTCGATTCGCACACTTTGTATTTTTTCGGAAATGATGTTGTAATTTTTTGCGCGGTATTGACCTGCAACATAATAACGCGTTCCGAGACCAAACAACACCAACGATACCAGCAGAACCGAGACCAGCAGAAACTGAAGTTTACCTTGCAGCGTTAAGTGAATACCGGAAAACCCCCGGGAAAACTGTCGATATACCACTCCTGCAATAACGATCAGACAAAATAGCGTGAACAAATACGAAAAGGATGTCGCCTGATTGATGAATCGTTCAACTGGACGAGTCAATACAATGAGTGTCCGGTCATCAACTCTATATACAAGGTGATCCGACTCATCCTCGCGTAAAAATTCAATTTTTCCCGGCAAATGAGCATAAGGCGTACTCATTAAACTGTAACGAAAAGGACCAAAATGATTCACCTGAACACTATCTACATAGCGGGCATAAGAATACTGGTGGATGAGATCAATTTTGTTAGATCCTTTGTCAATGAGCAATTCGGGAAAACCAATATCCTCCGGAATTTTTTTCGAGCGCAATTCGCAGAACAAATATCCTTTTGGGGCCTCATTACGTGCAGATACCGGAAGCTTGATGATATAGCTCAGCTTATTGGTGGAATTGTAAATAAAGTTCATATTACCACTGAACTTACTCGGAATTCCATTCTCAAGAATAACATTATCGAGATCCGAAAATTCCCTTATCGGAGCAAATCCTTCGAGACCAACAGGCGTGCTGTCTGCTGCAAACAAATAAAACTGGATGTCGAATGCATTCCAATCGCCCGAGAAATATTCCTTTTCCAATTGTTCTTCGAAGGCAGTTTTCGAAAACACCGCAGAAGAATCAAAGGCACTATTCAACAATTCACTTCTGCGTAATCCGGCTTCCATCTCTGAAAACAATATTTCCACCAATGGGTCTTCATCGGTAGAAAGTCTTTCCGCCAAAACAATTCTGTTCTTACGTTCTTTCGCACCGGTAAATTTTGAAAGGGCATGTGCCGTGAACCCGGAAAAAATGATCAGCAGCAGTACGGTAACATTAAAACTCAATTGAGCTTTCTCCTGGACAAAGTGAACTGCAAACAACAAAAACAAAATGGTCAGGGGCCAAATGATCTGAAAAGGATCGTTAACACCCCAAAGGTAGAGCGCAAAGGTGGAGAAGATGGAAAAAACACCAAGCAATACCAGAAATGTGAGTTTTTCGATCTGCAGTTTTTTTGCAACCCTGAATGTAAAATCACAAAAAAGATAAAAGGCAAAATAAAGTAAACCAACAATGGTAAAACCAATGAAACTATAAGTGCTGAGATTAAAAATATTATTGATGTTGAATTCAATATTTGAATCTTCGATCAATCCCTGCATTAAAAACCCAATGGAATGACCAAATGCCATCAATACCCCTAAAAGAAAGGCAATAATACCGATAGCTGCACCTTTGTTAGAGGAGAGATGATAATTAAAGCGGGATGACCGTGCATCGAGAAAATAGAAAAGGTAGAGAATCAGAAATGCGTTAATCAGATAATCGCCAAGAGAGGGAAGAAAAAATGACGCGGCAAACAAATCGGGTTGAAACAATTCGAATGCATAAAATGCAGCGGGGAACTCCATGCTGAGCGACCAGTAGCGAAGAAGAACAACCGAAAAAACCAAAAGCAGACTGGAATAGAAAGGACCGATAAACTTTTCCAGGTTTTCACATTCTTCCTTAAGAAACCGGATGAGCAATACTATTCCTAAAAGCAATAAGCCGGCAATAAGATAAAGCGAACTGCCCGATGTAATAGTTGCTTCCGAAAGTAAAAGCGCGAATACTGCATTGCCGTTTTCATCTCTTACCAAAAACGAATTTTCTGTGCCCGGTTCAACGAGATTAACTTCATCCGGAATTCCCCATGCGCTGTGAAAATGATCGCTCAGGTACCTGTTCTTGTGTACATATTCCTTTCTTACCTGCGTAAAAACAATACCCGAATGTTCGGCATCCAGTTGTTCATGGTGATAGAAGTACCACCCGTTGCGCAAATGAATCAATCCTGATTTTCCAAGCGTATCCAGTGCAGTTGTATCGAATGGTATACGTGAATTGGTCCAGAAAACCGGTTGTCGCTCACGAAATACCATAACGGCATGAAGCTCATTCTCTGACGAATTGATTTCTGCATTTTTTTGCCCTGAAAGCAATTGAACGCGGATGGACTTAAACCACTCATTTGCGTAGACAGCCGATTCGCGCAAAACATTTTCTGCGTTAGCGGCTAAACGGTTTCCATCAACAGAAATGAAGGAACTTCTGTATAAATAACCGCCTGAAAAAACCAGCACTACTGCAATAGCGAGTAATGAATAGCGGTGAAAAAGTATGTCGCGTATCTTCCTCAATGGTATTCGGTGCGGAAATATGATTGTCGCATATTAAACCCACCTGCCTCAATAAAACGTTGCATGTCCGGGTAAGCCAAATCCAACTGAAGAAAAGTCTGACCGTTTTCCTGTTTGCGTTGCAATCCCTTCTGACTTCGGATCAGTTTGATCTGTTCATCGTGATCGACATAGGCAAATTCAACCCCCGGAGCTTTTAATCCATCGCGAGGAATCAGACTGATCCGCATTACAGTCCATTTACCATTTCCATCCTTACTGCTCAACAACAAATCGTTTCCGCAAACACGTATAACAGAGGTGTCCGACACAGCGAACATCCTGTATTTCGTTTCCATTCCAAATATCAGGGTGTCATTCTTTCGAATCACTTCCACAGGTCTATCCTTGTAAATACCAAATAAAAGCGAGTCTTTTAATCGTAATCCAGGGGCATCTTTCACTTCTTTGAGCGTCATGATCACAAAGCTGATCAGTCGCACATGAATGGAGTCTTCAGTGATGGTGACTTTAAGCAGACTGTCCTTTTTGGAGATATATTCTCCTCTGAACGCCTCCGGAAATGAAGTCAGGTTACGGCCTCCATTGGGTTGTGCATCTGCAAAATAAAAGGAAAGATCCTCCTGAGCGAGTGCTGTAAGGGAGCATCCAACCGTAAACAAGACCAAAAAAAGATTTCTCATTGAGCGTCAGGCTTGCTACTTTTATGCAAAAGCCATTCCTAAATATATGGAAAAAAGGTGGGTGTTTGATGAAAGTGCCAAAGTGCCTGAAAAAAGTGCAGCAGCAATACGGCTGGAGCAGGAGCTGAACCTCCCCCCTGCCCTTGCCCGTGCGCTTGTGCGTAGGGGTATTGGTGATTTTCAGGAAGCAAAATGCTTTTTCCGGCCGGAGCTGGAGAATCTTCATGATCCATTCCTGATGAGGGATATGGACAAGGCCGTTGAACGTTTGCAACAGGCAATGAGCAAGGGAGAAAACATTCTGATTTATGGTGATTATGATGTAGATGGAACTACTTCTGTTGCTTTGGTATATTCCTTTCTGGCAAGTAAATA
Source organism: Flavobacteriales bacterium UBA2798 (assembly GCA_002351955.1). Lineage (GTDB taxonomy): Bacteria > Bacteroidota > Bacteroidia > Flavobacteriales_D > UBA2798 > UBA2798. The sequence continues at coordinate 44,610 of DEHO01000054.1, read as the reverse complement.
CCACAACATCGATTTTTACATTCCTGATCGCTATACCGAAGGGTATGGAATCTCCTTCAAAGGGATTGACGTAGCATCCGACAGTGATGTAAGCTTGATTATTGCACTCGATTGTGGAATCAAAAGCAACGACAAAATAGATTACGCCAGGAGCAAGGGAATTGATTTTATCATTTGCGACCACCACCGTCCGGGCGATATCCTTCCGGAAGCTGCTGCTGTGCTCGATCCCAAACGAGAGGACTGCAATTATCCCTATAAAGAATTATGCGGATGCGGTGTAGGTTTCAAGCTGATGCAGGCGCTCTGTACGGTAAGTGATTATTCGCTCGAAGAACTGTACAACAAACTTGATCTCACGGCGGTGGCCATTGCTGCAGATATAGTGCCGATTACCGGTGAAAACCGCATCCTCGCTTATCACGGATTGCAAAAGATCAACAGCAATCCATCGGTATGGGTAAGGGCCATTCTCAAACTTGCAGGAAAACAATTGCCGGTAGATATCTCGAATCTGGTTTTTATTCTTGCGCCAAGAATCAATGCAGCAGGAAGAATCGATTCCGGCAGAAATGCAGTTGAATTGCTTATCGCTTCAAATGAAGAAGAAGCCATCAACCGCGGCATGCAATTGGACAAACACAATGCCGACCGCAAAGAATTTGACCGAAACATAACCCGGGAAGCACTCAGCATCATCGAAGAAAATGAAGAACTGAAAAGCGCTAAAACAACTGTTCTCTACAGGGAAAACTGGCATAAAGGTGTTATAGGAATAGTTGCATCCCGCCTCACAGAATCATATTATCGTCCTACCATCCTGCTTACTCTTTCCAATGGAAAACTCACGGGTTCTGCACGATCGGTGCGCGATTACGATGTGTACGAAGCCATAGAAGCCTGCAGTCATTTACTCGAACAATTTGGAGGACATAAATACGCTGCGGGATTAACACTGGCAGAAGAAAATCTTGATGCCTTTCGTGCAGCATTTGAATCCTTTGTTGCTTCCACCATTGAAGAGCACATGCTCATTCCATCCATAGATGTGGAAGACGAAATCGATTTGGAAGTTTTGCGTACACTACCGGGTGAAACATTGCCAAAATTCTATAGGATTCTGAAACAATTTGCACCTTTTGGTCCGGGTAATATGAATCCGGTATTTGTCACACACCAACTCCGCGACAGTGGTATGGCGCGAACTTTAAAAGAAGAGCATCTCAAACTTCAGGTATACTCAGAACACGACCCCCGCTTACGTTTCGACGCCATCGCCTTTGGAATGGCAAAACATTTGAACCGTATTGTTAAAGGAGAACCCTTCTCACTTGCTTATACTCTCGAAGAAAACAACTGGAACGGAAAAGTGAGTCTGCAGATGATGGTGAAGGATGTGAGGTTTTGAGTTAAGAACTTAAACTGAAATAAATGGGGAACAATCCCATGCTACTTAACAAAGTATTTCAGCAGTAATTTCACTACCCCATCTGCAACCAATACGAACCACCGTGCTTTTCCACATTGCACATGTTGGGGTGATTCCATAATGGAGAAATAATTCCGGCAAGCGCAGGATCTTCACTGATAAAATAGTTTGGAAGCAGGGTCTTGTACTTATCCGGATTTGCCAAAATAAAGGCTGCCAACATGTATTGTTCGTTGTAATAACGGTCACACATGAATTGGGGGTAATCGTAGGGCAGATAAATATCATGAATATGAACGATCACTCCCTTTTTCAAAAACGGGAGTAATTCAAGAAAACAAATCATTGCATCCGAATTGGGAAATACACGGTGGGAATTATCAATAAACAAAATATCGTTTTCATTGAGTGTTTCCACAATAAACCTTGAATCGGATAAATTTTCAAAGGGCTCACGAATAACACGGTCTGCCAGGTGATCTATGGCGGCCCTGGGAAAGGGATCGATGGAAATGATTTCGGTTTTTAAATGATTTTCTGTTATCGATTTTCGCGCAACTTTTGTGGAATTTCCCGATCCAATCTCAATATACTTTGCAGGTTTATATTCAGCTATCATACCATAAATACCTACAATATCAAGTCCGGGTAAAAACCCGTTGTTCCAGGCAGGCTTATTTTGATCCTTCTCCAACGATGCATCCTGAATTGTGTGCATTTGCGCATCGTATTTCAAAAATGACCGCAACAGTTCCTCATAGGCTTTCCTGTTTCCATTTATGCTATCATACAAAGCTTTGTGGGGTGGATTGCCATGACCGTATCGCGGCTTCGGATTAACACGGTAATCCAGATGAATGCTCTGGTATTTGGAAGAAAGAAAACGGTACGCAGATTTGAATTTTTCCAGCATTGCAACAGTAGAGTTAGTTCATCATCAGCATTCTGCCGATCACATCAATTATGACTCTAAAATTAGCACAAAAAACTGAGGGGAACATCTTTCAAACCCATCTATTGAGCCGATCTTCAGGCAGGAGTGCCTTCTCCGTCGGACAAGAGCATTTGAACAACGGGTCTTTTATACCGATCACTGGCATTCAGCAAATAAATCTGATCAAGAAAACGCTCACGATTGCGTTGCCAAAACCAAACACCCTGTTGTTGCATTCCCCCATCATGGCGCTGATCCATTGTTGTTTTAATGAGATTGAAAACGGGATCGAGATCCGTCTCCTGTTTTAAAAACAATGTCAGCTCCATCTCCGCGAGTCGACCGGAAACAAAGCGACAGGCCAATTCAGCATGACCATTTTTTTCATTGCACAGCGACACCGAATCGATAGTTTCCAGATCATCCTGATAAAGCGGCGTTCCTACCCGTGCATCCATTACTGCCGAGGAAGGATCTCCAATCGAAATTCCGGCAATATCTCCTGTGTTTTTTCCAAAAAAAAGAATCTCCACACAATCAACTGCAGAGCGTTTGTCGCCCTGAGGCGTTGTCATGCATGAAAACAAGGAGAAAAGGAAGAACACCAACAAAGACCGGGACATAAACTACTTTTTGCAAAACTATACAAAAATCCCGGCATGCACACCGCAAAGCCGCTCCCAAACGAGTGCCAGGGTCTTCACATCCTGTTCGCAATATTCAATGATGCGTTGTAAGTCCTTTTCCTCCCAGTAAACACGTGCGACATCGCTTCCGTTCATGTCTGTTTTCGAACTCGGCACATTAAGTACGTGGGCAAGAAGATCGAGAGAGGTGTAGTGCTTATGATCGCCAAATTTCCAAAGCTCCATGGTGTCAATATGCGGAACTTCCCATGGTTTTCTTTCCTGCAAATGAAGGATGCGCGGAATGGGTATACCAAGTACAATCATTCGTCTGCACAGATAGGGGAAATCAAATTCCTTTCCGTTATGCGCACACAAGCGATGAAAATCTTCGTCAAAATTCTTCGTAACAAAATCGCAAAATTGCCTGAGAAGATCTATTTCATTGTCACCCGCAAAAGAACGAATACGCAATTCGGTTTTTCCGCGGTTAAAGAGGTAGTATCCGCACGATACACAGACAATTTTCCCAAATTCCGCATAAATCCCTGCTTTCTTATACCGTTCGTTCACATCAGGAAATTCACGCGAACCAAAACGGGTTTTTGCATCGAATAAGGACTGCGTTCCGGAATCCAGGCGATCAAACTCATAGACAAGTGGCACAGTTTCAATATCAAGAAACAATATGTTTTCAGCTCTTTGCATCATGAAACAAACATACAAGGATCAGGAACAAGTTGCAGACCAAAGTGAGTGCGCCGATTAAGATTCGGTCGGAAGGAATAGGGTAAATTTTCTTACTTTTAGAGCATAAATAAGAACCATGTCTGATATTCTCGAACAGATCATACGTACCCGTTTTAAACAGTTCAACGAAGACGCGCTAATTACCGAAATTCTTGAACATGGTGCATTGCACACATGCACAACCGAAGAGCAAATCATAAATCCCGGAGCATACGTTAAAATGGTTCCGCTACTTGTGTATGGTTCCATACGCATCAGCAGACAAGATGAAGAGGGGCGGGAAATTTATCTGTACCATCTCTATCCCGGTCAAACCTGTGCTATCTCGCTCAATTGTTGTATGAGCATGAAACCAAGCGAGGTTTTGGCAATAGCAGAAGATGAAACCGAATTCATTTCCATTCCGGTACAATTACTCGATGAATGGACCATCAAATATAAAAGCTGGAGAAATTTTATGTTTGAGACCTACAGAGAGCGGTTTCACGAATTGATTCAGACCATAGATAATATTGCTTTTCATAAACTGGATGAACGCCTGGTGATTTTTTTGAATGAGCAAATCAAAGCGGGAAAATCAAAAAAACTTCATCTCACCCATCAGCAGATTGCACAATCGCTGGGGTCATCACGTGAAGTAATTTCACGATTACTGAAACAGCTGGAACGTGACGGCAAAGTAAAACTGGGAAGAAACGAGATTACAATGGCCTAGTACCTGCTTTGTGAGATTTGTCACTGCCGGATTTTGCAGGGCATCCTACCTTTGCACTATAAAATTTAGACGTATGAATCTCCAGGAATTGGTAAAAGACCCAAAAACGGTTTTAATTGATGTAAGAACCCCAATGGAATATGCAGACCAGCATATTGAAGGTTCATTGAATATTCCTCTGGATACTGTTCCGGAAGAAATTGACCGCATCCGCAACCTGAATGCAACAGTTGTATTGTTTTGTCGCTCCGGCGCACGCAGTGGTCAGGCCTTGATGTATCTGCAGCAGGCGGGTATTAAAAACAGCTATAATGCAGGCGGAATCAGTAATGTGATGGTCTTAAAAATGAATTAATATGTTCGGACTGATCAAAAATTTATTTGGCGAGAAAACGGATTTTCGTGCCCTCATGAAAGAAGGCGCAATCATTATCGATGTGCGAACGCCACAGGAATACAAAGGCGGTCACATTAAAGGATCGCAAAATATCCCTCTTTATAAAATTGATGCACAGGTTGAGAGCATCCGAAAAAAAGGAAAGCCGGTAATCACTGTTTGCCGCTCCGGCGGAAGAAGCGGAATGGCTGCTGATATTCTTCGCAAAAAAGGCATTAAAGTGGCCAATGGTGGTCCCTGGAACAGTTTGCAGCGAAGCATACAGTGAAGCAACTCTCGTTTATGCGTATTTTTCGCTTAGCACTTGGAGCGATGATCGTTGGTGAAGGACTTCACTCGGGCGATTCCCTTCTTATTGTGCTTGGAGGAGTGCTAATCGTGCAGGGTATATTAAATATGGGTTGCGGGTTTGGAAATACCTTTACTGTGCATTCAGATACAAAAGTGGAACAAGAAATCAGCTATGAAAAAATTGATCCTTGATCGGAAAAAAACAATTTTAGGAATTGCAGCAGGAGCAATTGCGGGTTGGATGTATTGGTATTTTATTGGTTGCAGTAATGGATCATGTGGTATTTCATCAACATGGTACATGAGCACACTCTATTTTTCGATTGGGGGCGGATTGTTAGCCGAATCTTTTTCGCCGGCAAAAAAAGCTGAACCGAAAAATTAAATTTTCAGAACAAGCGAACCCCCAATACACAAACATCATCCACCTGCTCCAAATCGCCTCTCCAGTTTTCAAACGCAGTTAGTAACTGTTGTTGCTGCCTCTGCATGGAAGCTCCATTCATGGCAAGCAGCATTTTTCTGAAGTTCGCTTCTTTCAGTTTTTTTCCTTTTTCTCCTCCAAACTGATCGCAGTAACCATCTGAAAAAAGATAAAACACATCACCTGCAAGTGGCCGGATAGTATGCGTCGTAAATGGTTTCCTGCCGTCGAAACTACCGATGGGTTGCTTGTCTGGTTTTATTTCTGTGATATTACCCTCACGCAAAATCCATAAAGGATTGTTCGCTCCTGACCAAAATAATTCCTTCGTATTTGTATTAAATACAGCAAGAGAAATATCCATTCCATCCTTCACGTCACTTTCAGATCGGGAAAATGTTTCCAGAACCAATTCCGTCACCTTATCCAATATTTCTCCGGGATCTGTCATTCCGAATTCTTTAACTGTACGATGTAAGGCATTGGAACAAACAACACTCACCATTGCACCCGGTACTCCATGTCCGGTGCAATCTGCAACTGCAAAATAGATCAGTTTCTCATTGCGGGTATTGTTGACTTCTTCGAGCCAGTAAAAGTCGCCTGCAACAATATCTTTTGGTTTATAGAGAATGAAACTATCCCGCAACAAAGAAGTGAGATAGGCAATAGGCGGTAAAATGGCATCCTGCAGTCGTTTTGCGTAATTGATGGAATCAAGCACTTCTTTGTTCTTTTCTTCCACAATCGCTTTTTGCAATTCGATGATTGATTTCTGTTGCATGATCTCTTCATTCGCCTTTTTCTTCTGACGATATCCCCGGTAGAGGGAAATCAGGAATATTATGAGCAATAATGATGCTCCGCCAAACATCATATTTAATCTGCGCTGATCCTGTGTTTCTTTTTCAGCAAGTTTTTTCTGCTCTTGGGCAAGCATCGCTTTGTTACGTTCTGCTTCCGTTTGCGCCTTTTCACGTGCGAGTTGTTCTTCTTTTAAACTGGACTCCTGCTCCAGTAATAAAATTGAATTTTCCTTGATCTGATTCTCGGCTTTTTCTTTCTCTAAGGCCTCTTTGTTACGTAACAGCATCAACTGACCAATTTTCTGGTCCCTGCTGAGCATTTCAATTTGCTGTTCCTTTTTTGAGTTTTCATACTTCGCTTCCATCTCCCCCAATTGCTTTTGCTTCTCGGAATTCAGGGAGCTATCACGAATCGTTAGAAATTTTTCAAAATACTGATAGGCCTTTTCATAATTACCCATAGTCGCATATGACTGATGCAATGATCGGTAAAGGTGCTGACCGGTATAAAGCGATCCGTGTTCCTTGAATTTTAATTCCGCTTCATGCAGGTATTTCACTGCCAATTCCGGCTTTTTTTCGATCTCAATCAAATCAATTCCAATGGCAATATTCACATTAAACACCCCGGATTCATTGTCTGTTTTACGGAAGAATTCAAGCGCCTTTACCTTATATTCAAATCCTTTTGCAGGTTCACCAAGTTCGTAATACGTAATTCCAAGATTGGTATAAATAGACCCCAGATGCCGCTTGATTGGAGATGTTGTGGTCTCGAGCAAATCGCCTGCCTTATGCAATAACACAAGTGCATCCTTCTGTCGTTTAAGCGCCTTAAGGGCAGAGCCACCCGTATTATACACATCCAGCTTACGAAAATCATTACCGGAACGTTCTGCATGCGGACGAGCCAATTCACAATAGTGGTACGAATCCTGAAATTTTTCCAGATAAAAATAATAGTAGGCGAGATCCATGTAACATTCCACCATCAGATCATCTGTATTGGAAGGAGATTTTTTTATAAATTCCAACTGATCACTTAACAATTTAAACTGAGCGGCCCGATCTCCCCGTTTGCCCAAATAGCCATAATAATCGTTTACTACTTCAATAAAAACTTCGACCCCTGCCTTTTGTTCAGCAAGACGATATGCTTCTGAATACTTTTCAATCACTTTATCATGATTATTCAACAGTTGGTACGCTTTTGCCTGACGCACCAGAAGTCCAACAATCATCTTTTGGTTATTACTTTTATCATAATAGCGAAAAGCCACTTGAAAATTCTCCAGGGCTTTCTCAGGAGATGAATTCTTCAGGTAAACTTCACCCTTATTCACTTTTGTAAACGCCGAAAGAGATGGTGATTCTTTCGAGATCATTTCCATCTCGGTGATAACAGATAAACCGTCATCCATGCTTTTCTTTGCTGCTTTAACTGCCAATTCTGCCAGTGCATAAACTTTAACTGAATCACTACCGGAAGATGCTTTAATCTCTTCCATTTTTTCTTTCAAAGTGTTTTGTGCATGAACAGTGCCGGCCAACACGAAAGCTGTTGCAATAAAGAACAGCGAAATTCCTATTCTGAATGGTGCCTTCATTTCAATGCGTTTTGCTAAATCCGGAATTCATCAACCACAACCCGGCCATCAAAGTCTTGCCATCTGTAATTTCGCCTTTCAAACAAGCCCTAAAAAATGCTTCTCGTGTCATTTCAATTTTTTCGATGTATTCATTCTCTTCTTCCAAACCACCTCCTTTTGAAGTAAAATCGGAAGCAGTTACCTCTGCCAAATAGAGAAAATACCTTTCGGTGGTATATCCCGGTGATGCGAAAAAAGTACACATAAACTTCATCCGCTCTGCAGGAACAACATACCCCGACTCCTCCTCGGTTTCACGAATTGCAGTAACAAAGGGATCCTCACCTTCGTCAACTTTTCCGGCAACCAATTCCATTAGCACCTTCTCCTGATGATAGGCAACAGGATACCTGAATTGAGAAATAAAAATAAAACAATCGCGCTCCCGATCAAATAAAATCACTGCAGCTGCATCTTCACGCTGAACTCTGGACCGATCGAAATGAAGCGTCTTACCATCGATTGCAAGCAGTTCCAACTCAGCTTTCATAACACGAATACGATCATCGTATACCAGTGCTTCCTTTATGATTTTTGGATTCATTCCCCAATACTACTAAAAGTCAGGCCTGTGCGCAAGTATTAAGGGAAACCTATTCGTGGAATTCTACGTAAAAGCAAGCCAAAGCTATCATGAAGACCAGTCCCTTTGCCCAATACATCGAGGAAGTCCTCAAAAAGCATCTAGGAGAGTCGATAAAACTCAAGGGTGCTGAAATGGCGCATGGTGGAAGCATCAATGAGTGTTATATTCTTGATACCAACAAGGGTAAATATTTTATTAAGCGCAACGATGCTGTTGATTTTCCGGGAATGTTTTCGGAGGAGGCAAAAGGATTAAACGCGCTTAGGTCGACACAAACACTTCGCATTCCTGAAGTAATTGAAGTCGGGCATTTCAAAAGTTACGCATTTCTCTTATTGGAATATCTCGAAAAGGGAACACCTTCAAATGCTGTGTGGGATAAGTTTGGCGAACAACTTGCCTTGCTTCACAAACATTCCAATGAACACTATGGTTGGTCATCAGAAAATTATATTGGATCCTTAACCCAAAACAACACAAACTACAACTCCTGGGCGGAATTCCTAATCCATACCCGATTGGAACCACAAGCCTTATTGGCACTTACCAACAAAAAAATCGATCGAAAACTCTACGATAAACTTCAGCAATTGTACACCAGGTTGGATTCGGTTTTTCCTGTAGAATTACCTGCTATGCTACATGGTGATTTGTGGAGTGGTAATTTCTTAGCCCTTGCAAGCGGCGAAGTTGCGGTGTTTGATCCTGCCATCTATTATGGTCACCGGGAAATGGATCTGGCCATGACGCGTCTATTTGGGGGTTTTAATCAACGTTTCTACGATGCATACAATGCACATTATCCGCTGATAAACGACTGGCAAAAACGGGTGGATATTTGTCAGCTTTATCCACTTCTTGTTCATGTCAACCTCTTTGGAGGAGGGTATGTCCATCAGGTGGAAATGATCGTAAAAAAACGGACGCTTTGATTCCTGATCAAAAAAGCCCTCATTTCATTTTTTCTTCTTCCATTGTTTTTTTGCAGGATACAATACAAAAAGATTGATCCGTTCGTTCGGAATTCGGGAATCGACATATTCCAGTTCGATAATTTCCGGTTGTTGATCTGGAAGTATCTGTTTAATATTTTTAACCCCTTTCCAACGGCGAATCTCCCTATACCGATCATCAACCAACACCAAATCGTTATTTACAGTCAAAAATAAATGAACAGTGTATTCATACAGCGCATAATCATTCTGCAGAACAAATTTGTAATGATTCAATACAGGCGCTCCAGCTACCATTGTCCATGAATTGGTTTGCATATTGGTATAAAAAATACTTGCTGCAGATTCTTTACACTGAAACTCCAAAACATTCTGAGTGCCGTCTCCTGAGATTTCCGATCCCTTAAACAAACAGGAAACATTAGCTAGTGTAGTCCCACTTATTGAGTGGATAGTTACAGCAGTTGGTAAGCGATTGACCAACAAAATTCGACCGGTAGTCACATTAGGTGGCCAGATTAAATAATCGGATGCCGGAACAATTTTGTTTCCGCCAACCAAAAAGAAGGTGCCGGTCGTTGTAGTAAAGCGATGAATTCTTCCACCGATAATAGAATGCGGCTCTTCAATACCTTGTATTCCATAATGCGCAAGAAAATCACCTTTACCAGAAAGAACATGAAGACTGTCAGAATCGAATAACAGCAAAAATCCTGATTGAAATTCATCTGCTTCATAAACCGTAACCTGTCCTGTCGTTCGACCGGCAACGCGTTCATTAGATGCTCCATTAAAAATCGAATAAACAAACTGATTGTCTTTTATCTCCCCATAACCGTAATTTCCATTCTCAAAGGCAAAAAGATCCGTATAATTTTCGGGAAGCGCTTGCAGTTTCAGATTTCCTGAGGCGGAAAGATCCAGAATGGCATAAGTACTGTTTTTTCCCTTTGAAAGGACCAAAAATTTATCGCCGCCAATCCAAGATAATACACTCAGGCTATCAGGCAGAAGTACTTTAGCGCCTTCCAGGTAAATAGAATAAACCGACATAAAAAAATAACTATCAGAATAGCCCCCTGCGGAATAATCAATTCCAAATTCAGCAGTTACTTTCTTAGCATTTTCATTCACTAACAAATACTTTCCCCCTGCAATTACAGCATCAGAGGAAGGCCAACTTCTAATTTCTACTGATTGACTATTCAACAAATAATTTTTCTCCAATCCTTTCGCAAGCAAAAATGAATTGCCAAGCGGAATAAATTCAAAATACCGTTTTGTCAATTTTACTTGTCCGGATTTATCAATAACACGCGACCACGTTTTGTTGTAAGCAGTGTCGAACGATACTTCTTTTACAATCTCATTGCCGTCAACATCAAAATCAAAGATTTCGCCTTTCGTTCTGAAAAATTCTTGAATATAGATTTGCTCACTTCTAACATCCGCACGAAAAACAAAAGGAGCGGGAAAATTACTGTACTCAATCAACAACTGATCGCGAACCGTGACCGATGAGTTTGGTAAATAAAAATAAACGATCCGGTCATCTATACGATATGCATTTTGATCGACATACATTTCTATACTGGTACCTGATAACTCCGACAATAATTTTCCGGAACGATCGGCTAATTGTAAACGACCACCCTTGTACAATAGAAAATGTGGAGTGTATTGCATGCTTTCTATTCTGTCGTATTCAGGTCCAAGCAACCATTTCAATTTCACCAAATCGAACACGCCTTCTTTTCCATTTAATCTGACAATACGCAAGTCCTGCTCAATAGTATCAGGCACATACTCAATAGGCATCGTAACCAATCTTACTTCCTGAACGGTCTTTCCTAACAATGTGGAAAAATCGGCAGCCGTTGCTAAAAACGGTTTTGTTACCGGAGCCACTGCGGGAATATGGTCCTTTACGAAGAACGAATAAGATCCTTTATTGGTGAAAAAAATATAATTTTTTCCATCTGGAACTATTCGGGTGCAACTATCCGTTACCACCAACCATTGCTTACTAACCCGGTCAAAAATGGCGGCTCGATTAAACGCATATTGCTCGATAGGAACAGGCGGTCTGTCTTCAACAACATCATCACTGTAAAAAAACTCCATGGACCGTAATTGCGGAGCAAAAACAGAAAATAAAACAATACTATCCCTTACTTCAATATCGCAATGAAAATATTTTCTTCGAATGGAAGCCTGGGTTCCGGGCACCAATTCATGGAATCGTTCTTTCGCTCCTGCTTCAGTATTTACAAGTTGATGGACCGCCAATTTTTCCCCGGCTCGAACAACACCAAATAATGGAGCCATGATGTCTGTTTTCCCGAAATCATAACTCATTTCATCCCCCGATAATGCGAATGAAGGCGTCAATGAATCGGGATGCTGAAAATAAAAAGTGCCATCACCGTAAATAATATAAAAATCCTGCATCCAAAGAGCAAACACTGCTTCTCCCCCAACTGGAATATTCCATCTTCCGCGTTCAAGGTCAAAAATACCGGCTCCATTAAGAGTCGTAATATTCAGAAGTTGCTCCTTCGAATAGAATCCGAACCGTTCATTGACCATGTCTCCATTAAACGATGTGCCTTTTGGAAAACCGAACAAGGACGGGTACCTGAACGGATCTTTAACCAATTCTCTCAAGGGAAGATCACGGAATAAAAAATTGCCTTTTGAATCAACCAGGGCATACGATAATGTTGGGGTCTGTTTTAAATTTTCTTTAACCAAAATGTATCTTCCGTTCAGCAAATTGGCTTTGTAATAATCGGTTGAACGTATGATCGATTTTTTTGATTTTAAATCGTAAATCGAAACACCAATTAAATCCGGACTATGCGGGGGGTAAACGAGATTGCCGTGTTTGTCCAGCGAATCGTACGCTGTTCCGAATGCATCGATGTTCACCAGAGGAAAGGCAGGTTTGGGAAATCGCGTACGGACTTCAACAAGAATTTTTCCCTCTTCAATTTTTACACTGTGTGTAGTATAGGCCTTCTTATCGAAATAGCCTTCCTGATCTTTTGGTATTGACGGCTTACCTTCTATCCAAGTCAGATTTTTCCACTTATGACCTTCCTGCACGTACCAGGACTTATCACCATCATATGCCGTAAGAATTGCACTGAAACCGGCATCGTAATCGTTAAGATAGGTACGGGTCCGCAAATGGAACATACGGACTTTCGCATTTTTTACCACCACAATCCATTCATCGAGCTGTTCCAGAAAATCAAATTCAGGATCCAATACCCAGTTCGAAAAATTGCGATCGTATAATCCCCAGCCTTTAGAGGTCTGTATGAAGCAATATTGTCCTGCGTACTGCGCCGGATGCATCAATTCCACCAACTTACCCTTAGGTAATTCATGCCCATCCACAACAGCGCCGGAAGAACTGATAATTGGAATAGATCCTCCAAAAGCACTCAAGCGAGCACCGACAATCATTAATATAAGCAGATAACGAAGCATAGTAAACATCTTGATAACACTAATATAACCGGATTATGGGAATTGGTTACTAAGGTGTTTACCCTAATTAAATATCAAGATTTTTGAGTTTGAACACATATGAAGAGCCCTTTCGTTCAATACTCCCTTCCATTTGTTCGGTCAGGGTTTCAATCAAATTCAAACCGAAACGTTCGGATGATGCTTCACTTTCAATCCAGATCCCGCTATCGCTGTATTCAAGCAAAAAAGCATCCGTTCCATGAGTCCTTATTCGTAGAATAATTTCTCCGCTTTCCTTTTCCTTGAAAGCATGTTTATAGGAGTTGGATAACAACTCGTTCAGCATTAATCCCAGGGGAACAATTGTCTTTAGGCCGAAGTTTTTAACCTCTGAATCAACTGTCAATTTAATTGTTTCTTTATCTGTTAATCCGGAAACCAAATCGCGAACATAGGCTTCAATTTCAATAACCGACAAATCACTCGACTGATAAAGTTTCCGATGTATCAGGGCCATTGTAAGGATTCTGTTAATAGCATCATCAAACCGCTCCATTGATTCTTTTGGAAGTCCACCTGATTGCAAGCGAAGCAAACTAATGATGATCTGCAAATTGTTTTTTACCCTGTGATGTACCTCCTTCAACAAAAGAACATTTTCCGCATTTTTAGCAGAAAGCATGGCGTTTGCTTCCTTCAACTCCTCATTAACATCACTGAGTTTTGATAGGGAGATCCTGTAATTGTTCACAAACTGATACAACAACAATGCAATTGCCAGCATTACAACCACTATCTCAACAATAAGTGCTGTTTTTACACCGGCATCTATAGTTCGTAATGAACTTACATTCATCTCCAGGGAATACACATGGTAGTAAAGGGCCGAAAAAATATTCAGCCCAAGCATAGCTGCACCTGCAGTAAGGCCTACACCCCAATAAGCAAGCATTACTGCATAAATCATCCAAAGGAAAACGGCATGATGCGTATCGTGGAGAAAATTATTAAGTGAAAAAAAACAAATAATGGTTATTGAGAAAGAGCCTATTAGATAAATAGGTTTATAATTTTTTGTTTTCAGAAGAAATAGTAGAAATCCAAGCGAAAGCAAAAAACAAAATCCATCGAGATAAAAATTTTGAAGTGATCCAAAAAATTCGATTGCTGTCATTATTCCAAACATGCAACACAATAAAGCACAAAGCCGAACAGCAAGCCGGATCNNGATGTAGTAGGCATAAATCTCGTGGCCAGGTGTAGCCATTCCGTTTCACATCTTAAAAATAACAATATATCAACATGTTTTCAGGGCCTGGCAGGCATAGAAGACTTTTCAATTGCCAGTATCCTGAGTCCCAACAGGATTGTATCAATTAATTTTTATTAGATTAGATCATGAAATCGAAAAAACAAACAGAATATCCATTTTTAGCAGAAGTGTTACGTGAAACATCAGGAATTCGATTTCATTATATAGAATTTCCACTATCAGCAGAAAAGTTATTCGGAAAAAAGGGTTCGATACGTGTAATTCTCACTCTAAATAAAGCATCGTTTAAACGATCACTCATGCCACAATCTTCGGGTTTTCACCGATTGATACTTGGGGGAGATATCCGCAAAAAAACCGGAATAAGTGAAGGGGACACCGTTTCATGCAGTTTACGATTTGATCCTGAAATTCCGGAACTCATAATTCCGGAAGAACTTGATGCCATTTTTGAAATGGAACCGGAGATAAATCAACAATTCAATAAGTTGCCACCGGGAATGAAACGCCAGATTTGCACATGGGTAGCAGAAGGCAAAAAAATTGAAACTAGAGTCAATCGTTCACTTGAAATCATGAAGCGCTTTCAAAATGGAAAATTTCATTTCGGCGGCAAGGAGAGTACTCGCTGATTACTCCACCAATACGAATGCTGCCCAATAGTACGGATCATACTTTTTGCGCATAGATTTTTGCGCATTTTCAAATGACATCCGAACATCATTCGTTTTTAGAAGGCGGCCATAAAACAACTTCATGAACTCTGAGGTTTCCTTATCGGGAACCTGCCAAAGACTCATAATAACAAATTGCGCTCCTGCCATTTTAAATGCGCGTTGCAATCCATACACGCCTTCACTTCCCTTCACCTGACCCAAGCCTGTTTCGCAGGCAGAAAGAACAACCAATTTTGTTTTACTCAAATTAAGATTGGAAACTTCCAAAGCGGTTAAGATTCCATCCTCTGTTTTTGAAGCAGGATCTCGCTCCCAAACTGTATTTGCACCAGCCATCACCAAACCAGATCGCATCATGGGATTGGAATTACTGATGAAACTTAAATCCGCATACGAACCTGTTCCCCTAAAAACCACATCCCCATATTCCACATATTCAGATTTGTTTTCCGGTTTACCCTGCGAAAACGAAAATCCATGTGTTGCGATATGAATGATATCTGCTTTTGCACCCCTTTCCTTAACAATTGCTTCGCTTGCGTTTAATGAAGAGTAGTAAGACGTATTCAGCTTATTTGCGGTAAAAAGTGAATTCAGTGTTTTCACTTCTTCTTCTGTACCCGGTAAATACGACCAGCCTTTTCCATTTGAGCCCGAATAATCGATTCCACCCATCAGCAATACCTCTGCGTTCTTTAATTGCATCTGATTCGCTGCAAACGCAATTATGCCGGTGCTTGAGTAATGTTGTAAATTATAATTATCAGCGATAAAGGAATTACCGCCTCCGCTTAATGCAGAAAAGGAAACAGTATGAAGTAAACCACTCGGGGAATAATAGATTTTTTTAATCCCTTTCAACTGCGCCTCAAGTGGCTGCCAGATTTTCGCATACAATTCAGATCTGTACTTTCCTTTCGTCCCATACAAGCGCTTCACATAATTCACATTTTTCTCCTGTGTATTTCCAAGAATCCTTTCAAGCTCCTTTTGCGTGCACAATTGCACAAGCTCGGGGTGTTCACTATCCTTCTTAACGATTAATGCAGCATAAAGAACCGATGAAGATGAATCAAAACGCGTTTCGTAATCTACAAACTCAATTGCACATTCATCTTTCTTTAATCCATTTCGTACATCCTTCCAGTCGAGCTTTTTAATTCGGTCAAAATCACTGAATACTTTCGATGAGGCAATAACGGATCGTTCCAATTCGTTGGCTTCATTCTCCAAAGGAATATTACGAACCCCGGAAGCAAGTTCCCTTGCAATCCTGTTTTTCAATTCCACAAGCCGATTATACTGGCTGATCAATACAGTGTCCTTGCTCTGTAAAATAGAATTTCTCAAATAGGTATTCGATCGAAGCGAGAGTCCTTTTATCCCCAGAACAATGTTGTACATGGTATCGGTCAGTGCAGGAAATTGTCGATGATGCTTAACCGTAAAATCAAAATAATCTCCAAAATCACTTTCCACCAACTCAAAAAATTCCTCGCGTTCGCGTTCCGACAATGAAAAATAACTTAACTCCATTTGTTGCCAGGAAGATTTTCTCAATAAAGAAAGCCTGTTCAATGAAGCCTGTGGCGTGTTGCTCTTCAAACTAACAATATATCCAATACGTGATGCATAACGAATCACCTCAGGAGTTGAAATGTTAATGGCCTTCTCCAAGGAAACTACAGCGTTCTTTTCTGCAAGTACATGATCATTCATTTTGTGGTAGGTCATTGCAATATTTCCGTACGACCGTACTTCGTTAGGAAGCATTCCCATCTTCTGATACATTACCAATGCCTCTGTATTATTCTGCAAGGATTTTTTGAATTCCTTCTTATCAAGATAAACCTCCGCCATGTTAGCGGTATTGTGCGCAAGATTTGCATTCATTCCCAATTCTTTGCAATAGACAATGGCGCGTTCATAAAACAACACCGCTGTATCCAATTTTTTTAATCCCTTATAATCATTCGCAATGCTACCCAATACATAAACAAAATCCTTTTTGTTCTGATGCTGATTGCATAACTCTAGTGCACGTAAATGAATTTCCAATGCTTTGGAATACAAATTCTGCATAAAATAAACGATTCCGATATTGTTCAATGTGCTGATCTGACCGGAGAGAGACCCTGCCTGCTCTGCCATCTCAAGACTTTTTGCGTGGTAAACCAAAGCCAATGGTGCATCGCCAATATACTGGTAGGTTAATCCGATATTGCCAACCTCCGATTGAATTCCCGAAAGATGCCCCAGCTTTGTATCAATTTCAAGCGCTTCAAAATTATTCTCCAAGGCTTTCTGGTAATCTCCAATCAGACATTGAATAATTGCAATTCCGTTAAGATTACTTGAAATCCCTCTTTGGTTGTTTAACTCTCTGCTAATTTTCAAAGCTTTTTGTGCAAGATTCAATGCTAATTCCAATTCACCCATAGCACGATACGATGCTGCCATATTACCGATATGTCGCAACTGCCCATTGAAATTCCCCAATTCTTCATCGATCTTGAGTGCCTGATCGTAAACCTGAAGTGCTTTTGAATATTCTCCTAAACTTGCATGTGAGAGCCCAATGTTCCCTAACAAAATTCCCTTTCGCAGCTTATCGTTATGCTTCTCACAAATTGGAATCCCTTTTGAAAACCAATAAATGGCAATAGAATCCCTTTCCATACTCTGGTTGGCCAAACCTAATAGATTACATTGTGAAACTATTCCGGTATAAATATCCAGCCTGGTGTATAATTCAATTGACTTTTCAAAAAATGGCAAGGCTTCTTTTGGCTTTCCCGAGTTAACATAGCAACTTCCAATCCGGGAAAGACATTGTGCTGCATCTATTCCACCTGATGGAGGAAGAACTTTCTTCCAGTTTTCAGCAGAGGCGGTAAATAAAACAATGGCAGCATCCTGATCTCCCATCGATGAAAGCATTACTGCCTTTCGGTAATCCGTCATCGCCAGTCCTTTTATCCACTTCACGTTCTGTGAAATTCGCCGGGCTTCTGCAACAAATAACAGTGCAGAATCGCCGTTAACTGAGGATTCACGAGTTAATGCCAGGCAAACTTTTACAGCATTGGTGTCCTGGCTAAAATTGCTTTTGGGTAACAATTTGTATGATTTCCATTCAGCTAAAAGTGAATCTGCCTTTTGTGCAGAACCGTCTGTAAATAGTAAACAGAAAGAGACTAGAATTAAATAACGCATGGATAGAATATAAAATAGAGAGTCGAAATATAAAGAATAATAAATTGCAACTATGAACAAGCTTGCTGTGATCCGCACAATACGTTAATGTTGAATTCCTATTTCAATAAAATTCACAAGTACGGCTTGAATTTAAAGGTATACGCTCAACCATAATTGGTTAAAAATAAATAATCAGGTGGGTCAATACAAAATCATAGTTAGGCAATGTACAGACTCGCATCCCTACAACATCTCAAAAAAAACAAGTTGATGAGCCCTTGTTGCTTTGAAATTGTGTTTCTGCATTTAGCCTGATTCCGGGGATGTCAACAATTTCCGGGCACATCCAAAACGCCTCGGACAAGGTTATGAAATCCTCCAGCAGAACATTGGAAAATCTTCGGTGTGGTAAACAAAAAATTTCAGTGTTAGGGGTGGCAATTGTCACCCTTTATTTTTTTATCGGAGTAAAAACATCTTTACTGATATACCCGCAATAGGGTGATCCACCATAGACTTTAGCTGCCGGAAAGGCTTTGTCTAATATGTTCGCTTCTATGGGTAAAGCCCCCCAAAGCTGTCCCCACATGAATACATCTCCATTTGAAAGCGGAATCAAATCCTGTTCACCATTTCGCGACACCAGTAATCTAAAGCCATGAAAGCCTGTAACATTCAAATTCTTATCCATCGTGGCCAGGAACATTAAATCCCTTTCGCCAAACGAAACACGATCATCAAATACACGATGTTTATTGTAGCGGTCTGCATCCCCGTAAATTATCAATCCGTTTTCACCGGATGGAATCATATGATGTATCGTGGTAGTCATTGACCGAACACTAAGAAAATTGCCTTTTTTGTCGAAACTCAAAAGAAAACTTTTTCTACGCAAGCTGGTGTCCATTTTCATTCCGTACAGTTGTTCCCCATTATGAAGATTATAGCTGATAAAAACCCGATCAGAGGTCGAAACAACTGCATTGCAAAATCCGCTGATATTTCCCGCTGTTTTTACCCATTGTAATTTTCCTTTCGGATCATAACAAGCCAAAAAACCATCCATAAAATCCGAAGAGCCTGCTCCTGCAGAATACCTGAGATCGGAAGTGACGATTTGTCCGCCGAAAACACCACCTCCATACAATGTTCCGGAATGAACGATCCAGCCATCGGCAGAAATTGAAACATGTGAAAGATCTCCCCGATAGGAGCAGCAGGATGGCGACTGACTTCTGCTTACATCTGCCCAGCGTAATTTTCCATCTGCACCAACCTTTGCAAGAAACATCGCACCCGAAACTCCAGCTGCATGATCAGGAGAAGGCGATAATTTCCCCTTGACAAAATGTCCTGATATGAGAAAATCCCCATCGGGGTGTGACTTAAACTGCGACATCTCAAAATCCTGTTCCTCATTCCAGCCCAATGAATCAATTTGGATTAGTCTTCCATCAGCACTCAGGTGTACGAGGTTCCATCCTGCCCTGCAAAACAAACCACTTTGGTTATTGAGCTGAAATTTACCGTAACGCAAAGGAAAATCATCCGAATCCGTTTCATCCTCCTCCTCCTCTTCTTCATCGTCATCATCATCATTGCTACGTGATGGAGATGCTTGATTCTTTACCTGTTTTGCTCCGGGTATTGCTGAATGCGATCCTTCAATATCGGCCAGCAATACAAATCCACCGCTTTTTGTAGAGGTAATCTTTTCTACTCTGTTGCTCTTTCCCACAATGCTGGTGTACCATTTCAGTTTGCCTTCCGAATCAAAACAGAACAACAATTGTGATGACCGCCATAGCTGATCTATTTTAACGCTTCCTTTAGAATCAAAAAATATTTCTTCAGCTGTTCGATAACTGAGTGAAGTATAATCAGCCAACACCAGTATTGAATTGTTTTTGCCCACACAAACATCGATATACTCCATGCCGGTATTCACTGTGCATTGTGCCCATGAGAAGGTCTGCGCATCTCCAAAAACAGATACACACGCAAAAAACAGTGTTATGAAAAGTTGTTTTATCATTCGTCTTTGTACACTTTACCTTCTAAATCACCGTAGCACAAAACCTCACCTTGTTTGATCTCTAACAAAGACTCATTCAATACAGGTCGATGTATTGTCTGGTAGGAAGGTTGAACTAAAATTTTTCCATCCTCAACAGCCAAACCAAATTTTCGGTCAGCCATTAAAAAAAACATTCCCCGGTTAAACATAATATTATCGTAGTTCGGTTCTATGAG
Source organism: Flavobacteriales bacterium UBA2798 (assembly GCA_002351955.1). Taxonomy (GTDB): domain Bacteria; phylum Bacteroidota; class Bacteroidia; order Flavobacteriales_D; family UBA2798; genus UBA2798. The sequence goes on along the minus strand of DEHO01000054.1, from coordinate 24,169 downwards.
CCATTTCCCATTTAAACTCAATACACCCTTTTTCTTGTTTCGTTCTGCAATAACAAAATGCCCCTCCACTATTTGTTCAATTCGATCGTGCTCTGCCGGTATAAGAATCTTTCCATTAAAATCCATCAGACCAAATTTTTGATCACCGCTTTCTACCGAATTTCCAAAACATATATAATCACTATGTAGTACATAAAAATGAGAAGCGGGTTGCTGTGTAAGGATTTTCAGTTTTTCATCGAGCAGAACACTGACACGGATTCGATTATCATGTTCATTGATTTTGGTTGCAACTAGCCGTGGGGTTTTTCTGGCATTGTCGTAACGATTTTCCAATGGACGAATTTCATCGAATTCCACTGAGATCACCATTCTGCCGTCACTCCCGATAAGCCCTTTCAGATACTTCTTATTTTCCTTTGCCCCGGAGAAAACGGCCTTATGAACAACAAATGCAGTATTGTATCCGATTGCCTGATTCACCATGTCGTGCGCAGTGACTCCATCAAATTCACCTTGCAGTTTGTTTCCGTTTAGCGTATAAATTTTTGTGGTTCCTCCATTGGTAATGCAGTACAATCGCTCCCCAAGAAGATGAATTTCATCAGGAGTTGGACCAATAATCGTCTTTCCTGATTTGATATTGATCAGTGAAAAATTTCGCTTTCGTTCCGATGTAACGTGTGTGCTTACCAGAAATGTTTCATTCAATTCGGCAATTTGTCGCTGTTCATAATCGAGGATTTTTGTGCCGTTGCAATCTATTAGTGCGGTTTTCCCTGTAGAGGAATTGCCTTTCCCTTCTCTTGCAATAAAATATTCATCCGAACGCATACGGGAAAAGGAGGTGTTAGGAAATGTCTTCTTTTTACCATTGGAAAAAAACATTACCGAATTCCCTTTATAGGAGCAAATAAATAGTTGTTTTTCCTCAACATAGATATCATGATCATCACACAAAATGGCATCACCAGTTTTTCTGCTTTCCACCCGAACAAGATCTTCATCCCCATCTATTGANNTAAATAAAAAAATCCGGATATATAGTTTGCGGTTCATTTCCGGCTTTGCCTTTCCAAATCAGTTTTCCCGACTTATCAAAAATATTCATGTCACCTCCACGGTTCCAGCCATAATAATAACGCCACCTAAATACTCCGGCCTCATCATATACCGAAGGAACAATTTCCCGGAATTGGTTATCGCATACCCCCTGACGTTCTTCTCCGTTCTTATTCACTCTTATGCGAATGTGTTCCTTATCGAGATGGACTGGAGCAAAATCAAAAATTCGTTCTTCTGTATCGGGGTTATCTGTATTCACAATTCCAACTTTCCCCTCTGCTGTTTTCACCACCAGCTTTTGCGGATGATCGCGGAATAATTCAATCCATTGATAGGAACGCTTACCCAGGCGTTGACCCGTCCGAGAATAAAGATCAATCAGCTCCTTGCCACAGGCCTCAATACACCCATTACTCATTTCGCGAATCTTCCGATATGCTCCAAAAGGAATTAGAACATCACCATTACTACCAATCAAACTCCATTGATCATCGCGTTGAGCAATAATTACCGGTCCTGAACATGCTGTGAGGGAATTGAATTCGCCTTCGGTATGTGTTTTTAGATCGCGATCGTGCAACACCCATTTACCGGAAGTAAGGCGATAAGGAACCAGGCTGACCGAAAACACCTGTTCCGGCAGCAAGCACAGTAAGCAAACGACAATGAAAATCCGCAGCATCCGATTGTAATTTACAAAAACAGATGCTTCAACGAAAAAATTAACAAACTATTAGGACATCAGCAGATCTTCCGCCTCGCCGTGTTCCACTAATACCGCTTCCAGTCGCTCCAGTTTATGAATCAGCATACGATAGGCCATATCCGATTCGAGCGGACGTAATGTTTTGCACATTACCAGAATGTATTCCTGCAATTGCTCCTCAAACGAACAATGGTTGCGCATAAACTCCAATGCACTTTCACTGGCACAAGGAGTGCCTTTCCCCAACAGGTAAGGAAATACAAAACGATCTTCCATTTCGAAGTGATCACGCAGCTTTTCGCTGAAATCAGCAAACCATTTCCATGCAACAACAATTGCAACAGACTGCTGAAGCACGCCGGAGTGAATCAGGTTTAAAAAATGTGATTCGATTTCGGGGATGTGTTTTTCAAGAATTTCCCTGTGGTCGTATTTCAGTTGCAATACATAAGCTTCCTTATTATAGGCTCCAACTTCTACACTTAATTCCTTTTTCTCCTGATAGCGAATCTGCATTTTCATACTCAAAAATTTACAGATGCAATGTCGGTGATGCAAGCAGGAATCGGAATACCGTAAACAAGGTAAAAGCGCCCCGAAATATTCACTTCAGCTGGTTAAAAAGAGATGTGCTGATTTCTGTCAGGTTTCAAGACCAATATTACAACACGCTGAAATTCAAGCCCAAAACATCAGGTTTCAATGTATATATATTTATTAAATTTGCGATCTGTTCTTTAAAAGATTGGGGGATTAGCTCAGTCCAGACGCTTACGGTCTGGATGCAAGCACTGGCTCTACTTGATCTTTGAATATTTTTGAATACGTTCTTTTAATAATAAATGGGGGATTAGCTCAGCTGGCTAGAGCNNTTCGACTCCGATATTCTCCACAATTACAGAATCCCGCAATCGCGGGATTTTTTGTTTTAATCCAACTACATAAAGCGTCCCTATCGTACCCTCCCAAAAAAACCAGGAACATCGGGATGGTCACCTGTAAATAAGGAAAGGAACTGATTCTGCAAAAGAGGAACATTCCCATCTCAACAAAAAAAACCGCCTCCTCTCGGAGACGGTCCTTTTTGCAAGCGAAGGAGGAATTATTGTTTGATTACTTTGAACTGGTAAACAGATCCCGCACTTTCCAATCGACCGGTATAAATTCCGGGAGTCAGAATGGAAATGTTGACATCCGATCCTGAACCCAGCATTTCGGAATACACCATCGCTCCAAGTGCATTGTACAATTGCAGCTGACCAACTTCACCTTCACTGCCCCATTCCAATCTGAACATTCCTGCAGTAGGATTCGGGTATATACGCGCTGTAAGGATGCGATTTTCACTGATGTCGTTGGTGCAATTCACCAGCAAGGTTTGCGGTGCTCCTGTGCATCCTGCTGCATTGGTTTCAGTAACCGTTATAGTTCCTGCCGAACCGGAAAAGTCAACCACAATACTTGAGGTTCCCTGACCACTAACGATCGCAACTCCCGCAGGAACATTCCACAAATAGGTAGATCCTGATGTAGGTGTAACGCTGTACGTTTGTCCGTTAGCAGTGCAAGCTACTGTTGCACTTCCGCTGATTGATGATGTAAGCACAGGATTGCTGATGTTCACATTGAGTTGTGCTGCAGTTCCTGCACAACCGGAGGCGTTGGTTTCAATCACTGAAATTGTACCCGATGCTCCATTCCAATTTACTCCAACAGACGATGTTCCTTGCCCGGATACAATTACCGCTCCTGCAGGTACGCTCCATTGGTAGCTTGACCCAGCAGTTGCGTTTACACTGTAGCTTTCTAAATTGGATGAACAACTTATCGTTGTGTTTCCACTTATGACACCTGTTGCAACCGGAGCAGATACATTGATGTAATTGATCTTGGTCAGATCATCCACAACAAAACCAAACATGTCGACATACTCAAGTGTTACCGTTTTTTGTCCGGTAGAGGAATACGTCACCGTATGCGGACCATTCCCGTTGGCTGTTGCCGGACTGGCACCTGCACCGAAATTCCATCGGGGTGTAAAACCGGGGAATAACATGCTGTTGGTGTAATTGGTGAACACTACGTTGTTGCCCTGACAAACCAATGTAGGATAAGCGCCGAACAAAATCTCTCCACTACAAGGAAAAGCATTGGTAACACTTACGGCAAGAGAAGATGATCCACCATTTCCACAACTATTGACCGGAGTAACCGAAAGTGTAAAGTTCTGATTGGTGGTGTTGATCAAAACCGAATTGGTTCCTTGTCCGCTGTGAATGGTTGCAGCATTTGCCGGTACAACACTCCATTGATAGGACGTAGCACCACTTACGGAAGCAATGCTGTACATCAGACTCTCTCCGGAACACTCACTTGTTGCACCCGAAATACTTCCTGCATTCGAAGGAGCAGATCCGGATGTAAGCGTAATGTTATTGGAAACAGAAGTGCATCCATCTGTGACTTCGGCAGAATAGGTTCCCGCAGCGACAGCATAATAATGATCTAACGTTGCTCCTGAAATGGGTGTACCGTTAAAGTACCACTGATAAGTTGCGCCTGAAACGAAATCTGCAGAGAGGTACACAGAATCGCCCGGGCAAACCAGCGTACCCGAACTCTGAATAGAAGCAAGTGGTCCGGCGGTGGTGGTTAATGCAATTGCATTGGACAATGCTGAACATCCGTTACTGTTTGTTATCTCCACCGTGTACATTCCGGCCGTTGTTGCAGAAAACGTATTTCCATTTACTGTAGCTCCTCCAACGGGATTTCCGTTTACGTACCATTGGTAAACAGAACCGGAAATTAAGTTAGCAGTGATAAGCAAATTGCTTCCCTGACAAAACGAAGTTCCCGTGCTGCTGATGGAAGCTGTTGGAGTAGATCCCGTTCCGATATTCATGGCGAAAGATCCTGTACAACCATTGTTATCGACAACCTGCAATTCGTAATCACCGGGGGTAGAAACTGTAATGGCAGAAGGCCCATTCATTTGCAAAGGCGATCCGTTAAAGTACCAATCGTATTGCGTTAGTCCTGATGCATTGGCAGTAAGCTGCACATCGGCGCCCGGACAAACTGTTGGTGTACTTGCAGAGAACGTTGCATTTGCTCCGGGAAGAACCGTAATTGTGATCTGAGCTGTATTGGTACATCCGTTGGCATCCGAACCGGTTACGGTATAGGTTTGAGAAGTTGCAGGTGAAAACGAAACACCATTGGCAACACCATTGTTCCAGGTGTACGATTGTGCACCCGTACCGTTCAGTGTAACTGAAACACCAGGACAAACACTTGTTGCGCTTGCAGAAATACCCACCGAAGGAGCAGGAATTACAATTACATCAACCGGTGAAGAAACTGCAGAGCAACCACCGTTAAACGCAGTTAGTGTAACCTGTTGCGAAGAAGAAACAGTAACAGAATTTCCGGTAGCACCGGTGCTCCACTGATACGTAGTTCCACCTGATGCATTCAATACCACAGAACCACCCTGACAAAAACTCAAAGCGCCTGCAGGTGTAATAACCGGATTCGGAACTGCATTCGTAACAAGCTCAACCGTAGCAGATGTTGCGGAACAACCGTTTGCGTCTGTAATGGTTACAGAATAATTTCCTGCTACAGAAACAGTAATTGCATTGGAAACAGAACCATTGTTCCACAAATAGGAAGTGCCTGTACTTGCTGTTAAAGTCACCGATTGTCCGATACAAATATCAGTAGATCCGCTTGCAGAAATGGTTGCAGAAGGTGCTGCATAAATCTGAACAGTTGCTGTATTGGTAAGATTAACATTTCCACAGCCAGCCTGGGAAGCAACAATAGTAATCGTGTTATTTCCTGTAGACAGAGTGCTTGTATTTACACTGAGTAAAATATCACCACCGCCCGGCACAATTGCACTCACAGGATTCCCTCCGAAAAAGGCCTGGTAATTTACTCCGGTCTGAGATGCAAGTATGGTAACTGCAGCTTGCGACTGACTGATACAAACTGAACTTCCATTAACTGTGAGTCCTGTAGAAACCGGATTATTGTACACTGCAGTAACAGCCGTTCTCGGTCCTTCACAACTGTTGCGCACAATACTTACATAACGAACAGTGGTTGTTGTAACACCGGTTAAAGTAAGCCACGATCCCGTTTGTCCGGAAATTGGTGTCCCGCCGCTTGGCACGGTGTACCATGCATAGCTTGCACCTGTAGGAGCACCCGAGGCCTGCAATACCGCATTTCCGCTTCCGCATACAGTATCGTTTACAACTGAAGGTGCAGAAGGAATCTGATAAATAGTCACTGTAGTTTGCTGAGGAGGAGAAGTACAGCCCTGGGCAGTTACCAATAATGTATAAACCCCTGAATAGGTAGCTGAGTCAGCATTTGTGATTACAGGAGGATTTTGAACATTCGATGTGAAACCATTTGGTCCACTCCATTGATACGTTGCTCCGGGGAAATTAAATGTTGAAAGCTGAAGATCGTCTTCACCGTCACAAAGCGGATCATTGGCAAAGGCAACACTTTCATTATTGTAAAGTGTTTNNGACTTTTACCTGATCCCAATCACCACGATAAGTAATATCACCAACACCGTTTGCCTGTCTTCCCATTTCAAGATTTACTCCGGTGTTCGGAATATTTCCTGTATGATTCAGTGTACCTGTAAGCACTCCATTCTGGTAAATGCGCAACTGTGCTCCATTGTAAGTACAGACAATATGGTGCCATTCGCCAACTGGTACATTTTGTGAACTGTTAAGCACCAGTGATCCGTTAATTCTCCAGCGAACGCGGTTTTGCATATTCGACGGATTGGTCATGTACAGTCCGGTGTACATTCCTGTACCGTCCCACTTATTAACGAGAGGCATATATCCATCGCCCGAACCAAACCAGGTTTGTGTCTGACGAATCCACATCGAAATGGTGACCTGATTGGTGNNATGAAATTATTTCCCGGTGTACTTCCCGAAACCGTATTCAGTGCAGAATTTGCATTGCCTAACCGATCGTTCACATAATTATTTGTACCGTTAACTGTTCCGTTGTATCCGTTTCCGCTATAGTCATTCACGTTACCATCAAAAGTGTAATGCAGAATCAATCCGCTTACAATATCCACCGGAGGATTAAGAGGATTGATCACTGTTCCGGTTACGATGGTTCTCGGACTCTCACATCCATTGACATCGGTATAGGATACATAGTAAGAAACCGATTCATCTACCAATCCTGTTGAGATCGAATTTCCGGTCTCACCTGCAAGAGGGGTTCCTCCTGTTGGTGCAGTATACCAGTTGTAATTGGCGCCACCGGGAGCTCCGGTTGCTGACAGCGTCATTGTTCCCTCATTACACACCTGATCACCTGTGGTTACAGGAGCTGTGGGTGTAGGTATTACATTAACAGTAACAGCAGGACTCAAAATTCTTGAGCAATTTGTAATGCTGCTTACCGCTACCAGTTGAAAGGATGTTGTTGCTGCAATTGTTCCGGTTACAAAAACAAGCGAATCACCTGTACCCATTTGGACAGTGCCGATGTTTGCAGATGTAGCAGCGTTCTGCAATTGATACGAAATTCCGGGTTGGGAACTCTTTAAAACAATTTGCGATGTTGCACTGGCACATAAAGTTGATGGCATTGCATATACTGATAAAACTGTAGGTTGCTCTGCTACAAGCGCAATGATTTCATTGAGAGAAAGAACTCTGTTGTAGATCCTGAAATCATCAAAGCGTGCATTTGCATAGCCATCCGATGCCCAATTGCTCCTTCCGATATAATTGATGGCGCGTACAACATTTATAGGTGCTGTTTGCGTTCCTTGTCCTACAAGAATTCCATCAATGTAAATGCGACCCGCATTGTTTTCGTAGGTATAGGTTAACAACTCCCACNNACTCATTATTGGTTAAGACTGTAACCGGACTTGAAACCTGAGCTCCTCCTGTTGTTCCCTGATAAAACTGTGCGAGTGGTCTTCCGCTGGTTCCTGAACTAATAGCAAGAACCACATTATTGTTGGCTTGCCCGTTTCCAAAGTCAAGGAGTCGGCTGAAATTATTGTTGGAACTTTTCCGAACCCATGCACTCACAGTAAAAGGACCGCCATCAAACCAGGCTCCCGAAGGAACGGTGATGTGACCGGTTGTTCCATTTAGTGCAAGAGCAGAATTTAGTGATCCGAAACGATCTGCAATTGGTGTAACTCCACCCTGAAGCGTTCCGTTATTTCCTCCACCACTGGCATCATTGGCGTTTCCGTTAAAGGGATAATGCAAAATCAATCCGGAAGAAAGAGACGAAGGCAATGCGGAAGTTTGACCAATATCCACCGGACGAGAAACAACTGTTACGTTAACCGTCTGTGCCGAAGAAGAACATCCTCCTTTTGTAATTACCAGCGAATAGGTCCCGGTATGTACAGAGGACGCATTGCTGATGATTGGATTTTGCTGCGTTGAGGAGAAACTGTTTGGTCCCGTCCATAAATAAGTAGCACCTGTTAATGGCGCTGCTCCCAACGCAATGTTCGCTCCTTCGCAAATCACAAGATCATTTCCGGCAGGATTGAGTTGCATAATACAATTTCGTGTCATCGTTCCATTCCGATCGTTCCACATACCATCACTGTGACGCAATTCAACAAAATCCTCATTGCTTGCGTTATCCGGCTGACCTGTTGCCCAATTGGTAAAGGAAGGTGCATAGTTGTTTTGCCATATATACAATCCTTCTGTTACAACATCTGTTAATCCAATAAATGAAATTTGCGATGATGGTGCTGAAGCCTGCAAGTAATCGTTTACTTCCTGATTGGGAATATGTGCAAGGTGACCTCCATTGGCCGAACATAGTGTGGACGAGTTGTTCCAGGTTTGGGCATTCAAACTCATGTAATAATTTCTTCCGCTCACATTTCCGATGTACCGAAAAGATGCAGAAGAAGGAATATCTCCCAATACACCATTCACAACCATGGCTGCGCTTTCAGTTCCGTTGATTAGCGGAAGCGTGCTGCTCACCCGGAATTTATATCCTGCACCGCTCGGTGTGCCCGTAGGTACCTGAGTATTATATGTGCCCGAAGTTGCTGTAGCAGTAGCCACAATTACCGGATTGGAAAAACTTCCGCTTGCATCCGACATCTGCAACTGAAACACATTTCCTGCCAGGTAACTGTTACCTGTGGCATTGTATGAAACACTCAGCGCATCCCCTGCACAATACGGTCCGGCAGAGGATGGAGTACTTGTAATACTTCCAAGATCATCGGTTGCCAATGCAGTGATTTCATCATTGGTAAGCACCCGATTGTACACCCGAAATTCATCCATGTGTCCGTTAAGCGGATACCAGTTGCTGTTGAATCGACCCAACACCAGATTTCTGTTCACCATCGCCGTAAAATTGGCAGGATGCGTGTTGAAAGCGGTTTGCACTCCGTTGATATAAACCTGATGTCCGGATGCATCCATCGTAACAACATAATGCACCCAGGTTCCGGTAGTATAGGGCGTATGCGTCCCGGTGAGGGTTGTCATTCCATTCACTCCAATATCGTGAGGCAATCCCCCGCCTGTAATACGTGCGAGTGACCATAAACCACCTCCTGCATCTCCCTCTTTGGCAAATAAGCATTGGCTGCCCCCCGCACCTGTTGATCCGTTACCGAATGTGCCTACGTTACTGTTTACCCTTACCCAAAAAGCAAAGGATGCTCCCGTACTAAAGTTGAGACTGGCAGAATGAGGCACCGTAATTTTTCCCGGACTCCCGGTTCCTCCAAATCCAACAGCAGAATTTGGATTTCCAAATCGGTCGTTTACCCAGTTTACCGTACCGGCACCCGTTCCGTTATTTCCGTTACCGGAAAAATCCTGTGCGTTTCCGTTAAGTGGAAAATACGCCACCAAACCCGACCCCAGGTTCACCTGGGCCTCCAAGGTTTGGGTAAACGCCAGAAACCCGATCGTCAGGATTCCGGCTACAAAGTGTGTGATCTTTTTCATAAGCATGTTTTAGCTCGTGCAGACCAAAGATCATGCGCGGTGCCAAAAAGCTTATTCAATCATGTTGCAAGCTTGTATACTATTGTTGCAATGTTGCATTATCACGTTAAACCACTGATATTCAACAGTAAAAAATTAAGATTATGGCATATCCTGTGACGGGGAATGCCCAAAATGTTCGGCATAGGAACGCGAAAAATACGAGTGTGAACTGAATCCGCACAAATATGCAACCTCTGTAACATTGCCTTTTCCGGAAGCGAGGAATTCCCTCGACTTTTCAAGCCGGACCATCCGGATAAAGTGGGTGGCCGACTGTCCGGTGAAGGCTGTTATTTTACGATGCAACTGGCTTCTACTCAAACACAGGTCAGATGCAAGCTCGTTTACCGAGTAACTTCCGTCCGACAAATGATCCATTATAAAGGTAATAGCCTTATTAACGAATTCGTTTTTACTCTTGAGCCGGTCTTCAACCGGGAGATCGCTTTTGCGAAGATCTTCAATAGCCTGTTGCTGACTTTTCCTTCGCAACTCTAGCAGGTTGTGAATAGTGTAGCGAAGTTCATCCGGGTGAAAAGGTTTGGCGACATAGGCGTCTGCACCCAGCTGCAATGCATCGAGTTTGGACTGAAGTGCATTTTTTGATGAAAACAAAACTACAGGGATATGCGCTGTCAGATCATCCGTTTTGCACTGCCTCAACACTTCCAGTCCATCCTTTCCGGGCATCATAATATCCGACAATACAACATCAGGAATTCGTTCCTGAACAAGGCGAATTGCATCTTCTCCGTTCGAAACAGTGATTATATTGTATTCAGAAGAAAACACATCACGAACAAATCCTAATAATTGCGGATCATCTTCGGCTACTAACAATACAGGAAGTTCATTGACAACATCCTGGACCTCTTCGGTAGAAGAAATACTACTTACAGGAAGCTCAAAAGAAAATTTAGCTCCTCCGTTTATTGGTGATTCAAACCAAATTTTTCCGCCATACAATTCAAGCAACTCTTTTGTAAATGCCAGTCCGATTCCTGTTCCACTTTGCTTTTTTCCGTTCACTCCTCTAAAAAAACGTGTAAAAATTGCATCTCTGTCGCCGGCAGGAATACCGGGTCCATCATCAGAAACAGAAACAACCAATTTATTCTCCACCAATTCTGCCTCAACACGAATGTTAGCCCCTTTTCCTCCAAACTTCACTGCATTGCCCACAATATTATTAAGGGCCTTTTCCAAAACATTCGATGGGTAGGTACAGATCATGGTGGGTGATGACAAAACAATCTCAAAAGTTGCTTTGGTTAACCCGGCTTCAGAATAAAAAGAACCGACTATTGTATGGATCATTGCACCAACGTCGCCTGTTTTATGTTCGGGAGCATATCCACCCTTTTCCATTTTTGATGCATCCAGCAATTCATTCACGAGTCGGATTAAACGTGCTGCATTTGCCTCAATGAGTTGTAAATTTTTATCTCCACCAGGCATTTGCTGAACTTCTTTCTTGATCAACTGAAGCGGCCCCTGAATAAGAGTAAGCGGTGTTCGGATTTCGTGAACTATATTCTCAAACAGCTTCGATTTCTCCTGCACAATTTGCTGGTTTAGCCTCCGCTTTTGAATCTGGTAAAACACAAACCACAATAATCCCAGAATCACTAAAAGTGAAATCAACACGATCAGATACAACCTGCTTTTATAGCGTTCTGATTCGAGTCTGCTTGCTTGAAGTGCTAGTTCCTGTTCGCGCAATTCCTGCTCGCGCTTGCGCGTCTGATAACTGATCTCGAGCTCTTCGATACTTCTCATCTTTTCGGCTTCATTGATCTTTTTGACCAACTGAAGCTCCTTCGATTTCATTTCATACGCCTTAACAAATTCTCCTATTTGAAAATAAACCTCAGAAAGTGTAGAATACAAGGCAAGAGTATACCTGTCCCGACCTCCGTCTTCAGACAATTGCAGAGCCTTTCTCAGATTCGCAATTGATTTTACATACTCCTTCCCGCGGAAATAAAATTCCCCCAGGTTATGGTAACCGGTAATCAGATTTTCCCGGAGGTCCCATTTCGATGCTATTTCAATGCTTCGCAGATAATAATACAACACCGAATCAGGATGCGCTGATTTCATTTGATAAGCACCACCCAGGGAGTTATACAACGAAGCAAGGTATTTTTCCTGATTAGCTTCCTTGATTTTAGTCTCGGCCCCCTTCAATAATGCGATGGCATCATCATAGCGCTCCTTGTAAAACATGATTCCGGCAAGGTTGGTCAGCACCACGCTGTAAAATGTATAATCTTTTACCTTCAGTTTAGCATCAGCAGCCCTGCGTATGTAATATTCCGATTTTTCAAGATCGTTAATGTAATAATAGGTAATCCCTAATCCATTTAATGCAGAACCTATTAAAGTATCAAGCCGGTACTGTTCGCACAAGTTGATCGCGCGCAGATAATGCTCCACCGACAAAGCCGATTCCGATTTGGCCTGATAAGCTTCACCAAGAAGCGTAAATGCCTTAGCCGCTGTTTGAAAATCATTATTCTTTTCACTCAAAACCAGAGCCTGATTGGCATACCAAACCGTAGAATCCGGAATCTTGCTCAACAAATGACGTCCCTTTTCAAGCAACCGGACTCCATCCTGAGAAAAACAAATTGTCACCCTCAATAAAAGGAGAACCATCCAAGTCCATCTGATAATTAGATTCATATGCCTAAAATAGGCAATATCCAGACCAAAATATTCTGAATAGACTATTTGTCAGAAACACATCCACCGAATGTAGGATTGTCGGTCGTTTCAAAACCAAACCATTGGGCCCAATCTGATCAATAACAAAAGAACTCAGCCCCCAAACCACTCTAACACCTCTTTTGAATAAGTCTTGCTAACGGGAATGTTTTTATCCCCAATGGAAACCTGCGATGAAGAGGCTGTTTGTACATGTTGGGTGTTGACAATAAAGGAGCGGTGAATACGCCTGAATTGGGTTGAGTTGATGGATTCTTCAAAGTACCTGAGATTGTACGAGACCAAATGCGATTCGGAAGTGGTTTGAATGCGGGTATAACTTCCTTCTGCCTCTAGAAAAAGAATTTCAGCCAATTCAATTTTCCGGTATCCGCTTGAAGCTTTAATAAAAAGACATTTTTCTGTTTCTGTTGAAGCCGCCCCTTTTCGGACAGCCATCTCAATTGCCATCATTAAATCTGTTTTCTGATAGGGCTTACTGATAAATGCGGAAGGAAAAACATCGAGTAAGCGTTTTATTGTAGCCTGATCAGAATTGGAAGTAAGGTAAACAATTGGCGTTGGCAAAATATCGTTTATTCGTCGCGCTGTTTCTATTCCATCTATAGATCCCTTGATCCGAATATCCATCACCACCACATCGGGTTTTAAATCATGGATCACATCCAGGCATTGTTCACCGGAAATAAAAATACCTGCAACTTCATAACCAAAACCGTGCAGATCTGTTGCGATATCTTCTGCAAGCAACATTTCATCTTCTACAATCACAACGCGAATACTCATCCGTTTACCATTTTGTATTCCTTAAACCTGAACTTAAACCCAAATCCCTGCTGATCCAAAATCTCCATCGTTCCGCGAAGCTGACGTGTAAGCAGATCGATAAGGCGGAACCCGAAAGAGGCGGAATTCTGAATGACAGTTGGATCTACACGATCACCATTGTTCTTAACAAGCAGCACCAACTCTCCGGCTTCTTCCTTCATGTCGATTGATATAATAAAATCATCAGGATGTTTGGGATAGGAGTGTTTGAATGCATTTACGATTGTCTCATTCAGAATTAATGCAATAGGCATGGCCGTATCTACATCAAGACGTAGCTCAGGAAATAAAATCCGGATATCAATTTTCTTCATGTCAATCCCATACACATCGCACAAATTCGTTGTTAAACGTTGAGTAAACGTTCGCATTTCGATGAATGAAAAATGGGTGCCCTCATAAAGTAAAGTATGCACAAGTTCCATTGAACGAACCCGCAATTTCCCGGCCTCAACGGCAGTCCTTGCATTTTCATCGGTGATGCTTTTTCCCTGAAGACTTAACAGGGAGGAAATGACCTGGAGATTGTTTTTAACCCGGTGGTGGATTTCGCCGAGTAATAGTTCGTTTTCTTTATTCTTTTCTTCAATAATTTCCTTTTGTTCGAGCAACAGTTCATGCGCAATTTGTTTTTTGCGGTAGTTCCGAAATGCAAGCAAACTGGTAAATGCCAATGCAGCAATCATTAATCCGGAAACGATGAGCCATACACTTTTATGCTTGGAAATACGCTGATCGAGCAAACGCAATTCCCTTTCGGTTGCAGCTTGTTGCTTGTGGTGACGAATAGAATCATCGCGCATATCTGCATCAAAAGCTTCACGCAGACTCATGATATTTTCCTGTTGCGTTGCAGCGTATATACTATCCTTAATTAGAATTGATTGTCGGTAATCAGAAAGCGCCTGTCGGTAATCACCGGAACCTTCATGAACCAAGGCGCCCACCTCAAAGCGATAACGTAAACTTTCCGGATCCAAGGCATCATCTGCAGCCAATCGTTTGCTCTCTTGTAAATAAAATGATGCGCGATTCCAGTTTTTCAATCCCGAATACGCCTGAGCAAGATTTGAAGCTATTGTTGCCAGTGTTGCACTATCCGCAATTTCGGAAAACACCCTTCGTGCAAATTCAAACTCTTTTATGCTTTGCTGCAATTCACCGGATTTCATCATTGCTAATCCCAGGTTATTGCGCAGGTAGGCGTCCCAAACAGATTCCCCCTGAATTTCATGATTTAGGGTCACACCATCTCTACATGTTTTGATTGCCTCAACATATCTTCCCGATTCGATAAAATAATTACTCAGATTGATCATGCGTATAACAATGGACAGCTGATCTCCTCCTTCGCGTTTTTCCAACTCGATTGCCCGCTTTCCGTAACGAATGGCATTTTCGTAATCGCTAAATAAATTATAGATCCGGGCCATGTTGCTCATATACCGTGCAGTGGCCGAAAGATCATTCAGCTCTTTTGCAATCTGTGCTGCCTGTTGGTGGTGTTCAAGTGCCAATTCAAAATCGCCGTGATTGAAATAATTTAATCCCATCGAATTAAGTGTATTCATCACTGCATATTTATTACCTCTCTTATTTGCAAATGCTAAAACCTGATGATAAATTGAATCGGATCGCTCAAATTCATTTTTATCCGCATAATAGGATGCACGAACACTCTGCGCCTGGATGATTCCATTTTCGTAGTGCAGTCGTTTTGCTTCTTTTAGAATCTGTTCAATATATTCATTCCCTTCTTCTAGCTTTCGATTCTTAATCAGCTTACGTGCATGTTTGGTGGCAATGTCGACGCCAAGTGTATCCGAATTCCCTTCATTAATTCTTTTTCTAATGCTGTCAGCATCCTGTGCCTTCACAGCACAGCTGAAAACAAAAACCAAAACAACTGAAAGAATTACCCGAATGATCATCATTGAAAATTACAGAAAGCGATTAAGGCGCACAAATCAAAAAAATGACTTCTGGCCACTTCCCGAATTATTTACCACGTTGTTATTACAGAAAATCCATTTACTGAGCGAGACTTTAGACATGGTTCCCTCGATTTAGGAGAGAACCATTTCCGTTTGAATATTCATTCTGCTTAATTACATTTAAGTAATAAAGCCTCAATCGTAGGAATCATTTTGACAATGTTTCTTCTGTTCTTTCAAATCTATAAAAGCGAATCCATTCCCTATTATTAACCAGATCGTCTAAACCGATCTATTTTGTGGATGGGGGACTTTTTTTTATGAATGACCCGGAAATCCATAAAACATTAATTACCTGAGACATAGAAAAACAAATAACTGGGAATCCAATGATTGCATTGCGACAGTTTGCACCGTTTCAAAATTCTTCTTATATTTGCAACTCTTATTAGAAGACTGTACTTTTTCTGCCGGTTTGCGCGGCTTATGCATTCGGGTATTTCTCTTACAAATTTTCTGATTAAGGACTCGCGGTTGTTCGTTGAAAAACGGACCTCCAAGTATTTATTTGATACCCAATTAATGACATTTGCCCAATTTGAACTGAACGAACAACTTCTCTCAACATTACAGAAAGCAGCATTCTCCGTTCCAACTCCTATTCAGGAACAATCTATTCCTCACATTTTAGCCGGACGCGACATTTTCGGATGTGCGCAAACCGGAACCGGTAAAACAGCTGCATTTGCACTGCCGGTTATCCAACACCTTACCCAAAAATCAATTACAGGAAATCAGCGTAAAATAAGAACACTCGTTCTTGCTCCAACGCGTGAACTTGCTTTGCAAATCAGTGAACAATTCAAATTGTTTTCTGCGGGACAAAATCTTTTTCAGTCGGTAATTTTTGGTGGTGTATCACAACACAAACAAACCTCAGAACTTCGTCGCGGTGTCGATATTGTTATTGCAACGCCCGGTCGTTTAATGGATCTGATGAATCAGGGATTTGTAGATCTTCGCAACATTGAACATCTCATCCTCGATGAAGCCGACCGCATGCTCGACATGGGCTTCATTAATGACATCCGTAAAATCATTTCCAAACTTCCGGTTAAGCGTCAAACTCTTTTCTTCTCTGCAACCATTTCGAAAGAGATCGCGAAGCTTGCTGAAGGAATGCTAAAAAATCCGGTACAGGTTTCTGTTAATCCGGTTTCATCAACTGCAGTAAAAGTTGAACAACGCGTATACCATGTTCGCAAGGAAAACAAGCGCTCACTTTTAAAGCATGTGTTGAACAACGAGCAGGTTGAAAGTGCTATTGTATTTACCCGTACCAAGCGTGGTGCCGACAGAGTTGCCAAAGACCTCAACAATATCGGTATTAAGGCAGAAGCTATCCATGGGAATAAATCGCAAAATGCCCGCGAAAAAGCACTAAGCGGATTCAAGAGCAAGCGTTTTAACATTCTTGTGGCAACAGATATCGCTTCACGTGGTATTGATGTGAGTCAGTTATCACATGTTATCAATTACGAAATTCCGGAACAAGCCGAAACATATGTTCACCGTATTGGCAGAACAGGTCGTGCCGGGCATTCAGGAACTGCGCTTTCATTTTGCGATGAGAATGAAGCGGGGTATTTAAAAGACATCAACAAGCTCATCCGCAAACCCATCGAAGTGGTGAACAATCACCCCTTCCTTAACTAAGTAAATTCTTTAATCAATAAAAAGCGCTGTACAAGGCGCAAAAATTAAATCCAATGAAAACAGGTACAGTTAAATTTTTCGATGAGACCAAAGGTTTCGGTTTTATCAGCGTTGAAAACGGAGCGGACATTTTTGTTCACTCTTCAGGACTTCAACAAAACATTCGTGAAAACGACAAAGTAACTTTTGAAACCGAACAAGGTAAAAAAGGTATCAATGCAGTAAACGTGCGTCTTGCCCCAAAGGACTAAGACCAGATAGTTGCAATCAAAACAAGGGGAGTTTTCGGACTCCCCTTCTTTAAAATTCATTACCATTACAATTTACACCATATTGCGGGGGATGGCATCAGTTGAACAAACTGAATGGTGTTTTGCTGTCTCCAATCCAAACCGAAACAGACTTTTCAAACCTTAACAGCACTCTTTTAGAGCGGTGTATAGGAGAAATTATATACTAAATGCTTTTACCAATTCTTTTAATTTCAAGTTTATGTCAAGACCAGCGCTAAAATTCAAAAATCCTGATGCGGACACTCAGACATTTTTTGCCGCATTACGTAAGAATGTTGACTCATACTTCCGCGACAACCAGATTTCTAAGAACAACAACAATGCGATGGTATTGAAGAGCGTTATTTTGATCTCTGCTTATGTTTTACCATTTATTGGAATCCTTGTATTTCAACCGCCATTATTGATTGCGCTTCCCTTTTGGATACTGATGGGCTTTGCTCTATCAGGAATCGGGATGAGTGTAATGCACGATGCCAATCACGGTGCCTATTCAAAAAAGAAAAAAGTAAATGATTTAATTGCCAGAAGTATCCACCTTTTAGGAGGGACTATTCATACCTGGAAATTGCAGCACAATATTCTTCACCACACCTACACCAACATTCCTGAAATGGATGATGACATTGAAACAAAAATGTTCATGCGTTTCTCTCCGGGTGTAAATCTGAAATGGTATCACCGATTCCAGTTCATTTATGCGTTTCTGTTTTATGGCCTATTAACCATGTATTGGGTTACAGCAAAAGATTTTGTTCAACTGCGTCAGTACACCAAAGAAAACGTAAACAAAAACACCAAAGCAGAAAACCGTAGAATTCTTCTGAAAATGATCTTGGGGAAAATCGGATATTATTTTGTTTTTATCGGACTACCCTTGTTTATCCTTAAAATGCCGGTTCTTCCTTACCTGATCGGATTCCTTACCATGTTGTTTGTTTCAGGAGTATTATTGAGTGTGATTTTTCAGCTTGCACATACTGTTGAAGACACAACGCACCCCTTACCCAACGAAGATCTAACCATTGAAAATTGCTGGGCCATTCACCAGTTAAATACTACAGTGAATTTTGCTCCAAAAAACAAGTTTCTCTCCTGGTATATTGGCGGTTTGAATTTTCAGGTTGAACACCACTTATTCCCAACGATCTGTCACGTTCACTATCCGAAAATTTCTCCCATCGTACAACGTACTGCCGAAGAATTCGGGATTCCGTATTTGCAGCATCAAACATTTGGAGAAGCATTTCAATCGCACATCCGCACATTGAAAAAATTCGGAAGAGAAGCATAATCCAATCGTTTTGTCTGTACCTCATGCGCAGTGCAACAAAACTTCGCGAACTTTTACAACATTATAGTCTGGCAATTGACGGACTTGAAGATGGGACAATGCAAATTACCATGGTCGATAAAAGCGATCCGGATAAGATGCATTCCTTTCAGGGGAAAAGTTTTTCCATTGTTATCGGTAAAGCCTGGGCGTTTAAAAAAAAGGTGAACAGTAAACGGTGATCAGTGATCAGTGAATTGTTACTGATGACTCTTAACTGATAACCGATAACCAATCCCCCTGCGCCCGGTTAGGCCCCGAATTTCCTTTTCGTTCGATTTTATACCCGGTAAACCTTCCTTAAAAAAATCGGCCCCGGAGTTTTGTATGCACGCATACCAATTTAGGTCTGTTTGGATTTTCCATTCGTCGAAAAAAAACAACTCTTTGCCCTTTTATCCTGTAAAAACAACCAAACACCAGCCTGATCCCGCCCGAAGAGATCAGGAACCAGAGCTAGCAATGACATTAGAAGCTTCGTGAAGCCCCTTTATTGTAAGGGGATGGATCCGGCCCATTGCCGGGAGTTGAACTGTAATGCTTCAGTTATGAAAACGCTTTCTACTTCCGTTTATGCGACACCTTATTTCAGAAATACTTTTGTCGCTACTCTTTTGTTCCTGATTGGTACTTTTCTTTTCAAAGATGTAAAATCAATCACTCCCTCAACAGAACTTCCTTCGGGATTGATCTTCCGCATCAAAACAGAGAGGAATGATACCTTGTTGAATACAGAAGAAAAAATTGCTTTTTCACCTTCTTTCATAACGCAACACGAATGTGAATTCGGTATCATCACCGATTACATCCGGGCTCAGAAAACAAAAAACATGCTGCGTGATCAGGGATTCCTGAAAACTGAAATTGTTGCCTATTTTAATCGCAGTCCGATCAGCATTGATGATGCATTCCTATTATTGAACAATCGCAATTCATCGGAAATAAAAATTACTTCTTCAATTAGTATCCGGGAAATGGATTCACTACTTGGTCTCTTACAAAAAGAAGAGCCCTATTTCGCCATCTCCATCTCGATGAACGACGCACAAACCGTGAACCGCTTCTTCAACCTCAGCGGAAAACTCGATATACGTGTAAACCTTAACGGAACCAAAGAAATCGTATTCGGTAAATTCTCAACCATTGATGATGCAAACGTATACCTCGAGTTATTGACGGACCAGGGCATCGTTAGCACATCAATAAGCGCATGGAGCCAATCCGGACGTGCAATTCCAATTGAACGCGTCCTGAGTGGCTCAGACGCACCAGACATTGCCGGTCAATGAATACCAATTCCGAACAAAACAAAGGGATGGGCCTTCCATCCCTTTATTGTTGGTACAATCTTTGCTAAACCGTGTTAGACAAGGATTTTTTAAAAAATGAAGCAGAAATTCAACGATTGTAAAGGGCGGTTGGTGGGCCAATTTTGGGGCTTAGGCAAAATACCCATTTATAGTGGCGTCGAAACAACAACCATTTGCGTCTTTTGTATGTTCAATACCACATCGCAAGGAAACAAATGGCCACAATTTTACAAAGCATGATGAGAGGAAGACATTCGGCTGTTACCGACCCTAACCTTAAGGTTCAGGTAGGAACAGGAATGTTGTACATCAGCTATCCTTGCCGTACTTCAAACGTCCAATACAACATCGCCACACCCAATGGAAAAGTTGCGATAAAAGGTGATTTTGACAATGAGGCCGACGATAACAACATTGATATCTCCAGATTAAACAGCGGGAATTACACGCTGTATATAATTGACGGCGCCGACCTGATCAAATATCCATTTTCCATTAAGTAAGCGGAGCACCTGACTTTTTTTCGCAGGAAACATTAAATCTTCTTAGCCTACAAATTCCCGGATAGCTTCCAGTGTTTTTTCGCGTTCCTCTAAAAAACACATGTGACCGGAATTCTCCAATAGCAAACCTGAAACAGAAGGATGCAATTCCATTTGTTCAACGGATAGATTGGCTGCAATAACGTTATCGTACTTTCCTGCAATAAACAACACCGGGAATTTCCCGGATCGAATTAATCCGGTTTTATCTTCACGGTCTTTCATTCCCCTTAAACACGCTGAAGCACCATACACTGATGTCTTTAAGGCTTCGGTACGAATCATTTCAATTTCTTCAGAAAACCGCTCAACATTAAATGGAGCAAATAAATTTGGAATTGCTTCCCGAATAAAAACTGCAGGACTCATTTCAAGAACACGAATTGCACGCAAACGATCTGCCTTCTTCTCTTCCGTGTCGGGAAATGCAGTAGAATTAATCAATCCGATTCCTTCACAATAGTCTGCATACCGCTCCGCAAAGGACAATGCAGCATATCCACCCATTGAATGCCCCAGGACCTTTGCTTTTTTTTCTTTTTCCTGTTTCAATACGGCCACAACAACATCCGCCATCAGCGGCATCGTATGCACCTCCGAAAACACATCCGTCGATCCGTGACCAGGCAGATCAATTGAAATTATTTTGAAGCGTTGAGATAATTGCTTTGAAAAATAGTGCCAGATAAAGGAAGACTCCAGAAAACCGTGCAGCAATACAACTACCGGTCCTGCTCCCTCTGTGTAATACCGAATTTTCTTTCCGTTATAGGTGCAAAAATGTGGTGTCATTTCTTTTTCATCAAGGCCTCAATCTCATCTGCCTCAACAGGAATAGCCGCCATCAGATCACGTGGGTCGCTCTCTGTTACCATTACATTATTCTCCAGACGAATTCCTAAATTTTCTTCGCGAATATATATTCCCGGCTCAACAGTAAACACCATTCCGGGCTGAATAGGTTTGTGCCAAAGTCCTACATCGTGCACATCCAAGCCAAGAAAATGTGAAGTACCATGCATGAAATATTTCTTGTATGCAGGCATTGAAGGATCCTGATTTTTAACATCAGTTTCACTGAGCAGTCCAAGTCCGGTTAATTCCTTCTCCATTATTTTTCCAACTTCCTTGTGATAATCCGCAAGCATGGTACCTGGTCTCAACATCTTCATCGATTCGCGCATTACACGCAATACAGCATTGTAAACATCCTTCTGACGCTTTGTAAATTTTCCGTTGACAGGAACACAACGCGTCATATCCGCATTGTAATTGGCATATTCTGCACCAACATCCAGCAGGATCACATCACCGTCCTTGCATTCTGCATTGTTGTCGATATAATGCAAAACACATGCGTTGAATCCACTGGCAATAATAGGTGTATAGGCAAATCCCCGCGAACGGTTGCGAACAAACTCATGAATGATTTCTGCTTCGATCTCGTACTCCATTACACCCGGTTTGATGTAACCAAGTATTCTGCGGAATGCTTTTTCGGTAATATCGATAGCCGTTTGCATGAGTTCGATTTCCAATCCGGATTTTACGCTGCGGATCTGGTGCATCAATGGAGCAACTCGTTCAAGTGAATGCAGTGGGAAATGTTCTTTTATCCATTGAATAAACCGGGCGTCGCGTGTTTGGGTTTCAATATGTGCACGCAAATGTTCGTTAGTATTCAGACAAATTGTTTCAGCTTCAAATGCCAGCATTTTAAATACCCGATCGAACTGAGACAACCAATACACTGTTTTTATCCCTGAAGTTTCATAAGCACTACGCTTGCTGTGTTTAGCTCCTTCCCAAATGGCAATTTCTTCGTTGGTCTCGCGTAAAAACAAAACTTCGCGATGAGCAGGATCGTGCGCAAAGGGAAACAAAACAAGAATACTTTCTTCCTGATCAATACCCGACAAGTAAAACAGATCATTGTTCTGACGAAACGTCATGTGACCATCCGCATTGGTAGGCAACAGATCGTTCGAGTTAAACACCGCAATTGATCCCGGCTTAAGCATAGCTGCAAAACGCTTGCGGTTATCAACGAATAATTTGGCGTTAAGTGGAAGGTATTTCATGCGGCAGTGTTTTCCTCAAATTGACAAAATATCGGGGAAGAATGCAAACCAAAATTTCAGGAAACAAAAAAAGCGGTTCAGTTAATTGAACCGCTTTAAAATTTATTGGTGAAATGTGATTATTTACCGGGATTCCAAAAATCTTCCACAAACTTGGTGGTAAAATTTCCGGCGCGGAAATCTTCGTTTTTCAGCAATGCCTGATGAAAGGGAATGGATGTTTTTATTCCTTCGATAATGTACTCGTCAAGCGCTCTTTGCATCTTGGTAATCGCCTCTTCGCGCGTACGTGCAACGGTGATCAGTTTTCCAACCATCGAATCGTAGTTCGGGGGAATCACATAACCTGCGTATACATGCGTGTCGATACGAATACCGTGTCCGCCCGGTGAATGGTAATTGGTGATTTTACCGGGACTGGGTGCAAAATTGCGGAATGGATCTTCTGCATTGATACGACACTGAATAGCGTGCAATTGCGGCTCGTAATTTTTTCCGGAGATCGCAACACTGGCTGCAATTTTGATTTGCTCTTTTACCAGGTCATAATCGATTACTTCTTCTGTAATGGTATGTTCCACCTGAATACGGGTGTTCATTTCCATGAAGTAAAAATTGCGGTGTTTGTCAACCAGAAACTCGATTGTTCCAACACCTTCGTATTTGATGGCTTTAACTGCTTTGATTGCAGCATCACCCATTTTTTTACGCAACTCAGGAGTCATGAAAGGAGAAGGCGTTTCTTCAACCAGTTTTTGGTGACGACGCTGAATGGAGCAATCGCGCTCGGAGAGGTGACAGGCATTACCAAATTGATCACCGGCAACCTGAATTTCGATGTGGCGTGGTTCTTCGATGAACTTCTCCATGTACACACCGTCGTTACCAAATGCAGCACCTGCTTCCTGACGTGCGCTATCCCATGCAGCTTCCAGATCTTCTTCTTTCCATACCACACGCATTCCTTTACCACCACCACCGGCAGTAGCTTTAAGAATGATCGGGTATTTTATTTTAGCAGCGATCTTTTTCGCTTCGGCCATGTCGGCAAGCAATCCATCAGAACCCGGAATAACAGGTACTCCTGCTTTCTTCATGGTGTCTTTGGCACTTGCCTTATCGCCCATTGAATCGATCTGATAAGGTGTTGCACCAATGAACTTGATGTTGTGATCCTGACAAATCTTCGAAAATTTTGAATTCTCAGAGAGGAAACCGTAACCCGGATGAATGGCATCTGCATTGGTGATTTCTGCAGCAGCGATGATACGCGACATGTTCAGGTAAGAATCCTTGCTGGGTGGGGGACCAATACAAACTGCTTCATCTGCGAAGCGAACATGCAGGGAATCTTTATCGGCGGTAGAATAAACGGCTACCGTTTGGATGCCCATTTCCTTGCAGGTACGAATAACCCGCAACGCAATTTCTCCGCGGTTTGCGATGAGAATTTTATGAAACATTTTATCTCCTTCTTCTCCGGTTTTCTTTTTGCCGGATGATTTTTTGAAAATAGCCATAACGAAATGCTTAAATGAAAACAGAGCCGTATCCTCCGATACGGCTCC
>DEHO01000055.1 GCA_002351955.1 Flavobacteriales bacterium UBA2798 | reverse complement strand
TCCCGTTTACATGTACTATGTACATAGCTTTTATGCTGAACAAAGTGCCTTTACCACAGGTGTTTCCCGACATATCATCGACTATTCAGCATCCTTGCAAAAGGATAATTTCTATGCTGTTCAGTACCATCCTGAAAAAAGCGGGGATGCAGGGGAACGATTGCTAAGGAATTTCATTGCAATTTGATAATTCCCCTTTGCGTCGTTCCGACCTCCAAATTGATTAATATTGCAGCCTCAAAAACAAGTAAACATGTCAAAAGTCCTCATTATCGGAGCCGGTGGGGTTGGTCAGGTGGCCACCTACAAATGTGCGATGAATACCGATGTATTTACCGAGATCGTGCTTGCAAGCCGCACGAAGTCGAAATGCGATAAAATCGCCGAAGACATTAAAGCCAAATTGGGTGTCACCATCAAAACCGATCAGGTGGATGCCGATAATGTTGCTGAATTGATCGCCTTGTTCAANNATCAGCCAAAACTGGTTGTAAACCTGGCACTCCCTTATCAGGATCTTACCATTATGGATGCCTGTCTTGCCACAGGTACACACTATATGGATACCGCCAATTACGAGCCAAAGGACGAAGCCAAATTCGAATACAAATGGCAGTGGGCTTACCAGGAGAAATTTAAGCAGGCTGGATTAACAGCAATTCTCGGTTGTGGATTCGATCCGGGCGTTACGGGTGTGTATACTTCATATGCAGCGAAACACCATTTTGATGAAATCCATTACCTGGATATTGTGGATTGCAATGCAGGAGATCATGGAAAAGCGTTCGCTACCAACTTCAATCCCGAAATCAATATCCGCGAGGTTACCCAAAAGGGAAAATACTGGCAGGATGGTAAGTGGGTAGAAACGGAGCCACACGAAATTCATATGCCGCTCAATTATCCGAATATTGGTCCGAAAGAATCTTACCTTATTTATCACGAAGAACTGGAATCGCTGGTGAAGAATTTCCCCACTATCAAGCGTGCCCGTTTCTGGATGACATTCGGTCTTGAGTATTTAACACACTTACGCGTAATTCAAAATATCGGTATGGCGCGTATCGATCCTATCATTTACGAAGGAAAAGAAATTGTACCNNTGTATTCAATTCCTCAAGGCCGTTCTCCCCAATCCAGGGGATCTTGGCGAAAATTACAAAGGTGAAACTTCCATTGGTTGTCGCATCCGCGGAATAAAAGATGGTAAGGAGAAAACCTATTACGTATATAACAACTGTTCGCACGAAGTTGCATTCAGCGAAACCGGAACACAGGCTGTTTCCTATACTACAGGTGTTCCTGCAATGATCGGTGCAATGATGTTCTTAACCGGACAATGGACCGGTGCCGGTGTATGGAATGTGGAGCAATTCAATCCTGATCCTTTCATGGAACAACTCAACAAACAAGGATTGCCATGGCATGAATTGCATAATGTGGATCTTGAATTAAATTAATTGTATCCGGGGGATTTATCCTCCGCATATAAGAGATACCCCAATGATTGATCTCAATAAAATCCCCGCCCCCTGTTACGTTATCGAAGAAGAACTTCTGCGGAAGAACCTTACTTTGATACGTGATGTATCACAACGTGCAGGAGTGGAGATCATACTTGCGTTTAAGGGATTTGCAATGTGGAGTACATTCCCCATTGTGCGCGAATATATTTCCGGAGCAACAGCGAGCTCGGTTTACGAAGCACGATTGTGTTTTGAAGAAATGAAAACAAAAGCACATTCGTATGTTGTTGCCATTTCTCCTACCGAAATCGATGACTTACTTGACTATTCTTCGGTATTGACCTTCAATTCTGTTTCGCAATTCGAACGGTACAAACAAAAATGTATCGATCGCGGAGTTTCCATAGGAATTCGTGTTAACCCGGAGTATTCTGAGGTAACAACAGAGCTATACAATCCATGTTCGCCCAATTCGCGTTTGGGAATGACCAGCGAACATTTTTCTGATCGACTTCCTGATGGAGTGGATGGATTGCATTTTCATGCCTTGTGTGAGAATGATTCCTATACACTGGAAAAAACACTGGTAGCCTTCGAAGCAAAATTCGGCAAGCTGATTCCCCAATGCAAATGGGTGAATTTTGGTGGGGGTCACCTCATGACGCGCGATGGTTATGATGTTGAACATCTCATTTCTGTTTTGCAATCCTTTAAGTCACGCTATCCGGGTGTAAAAGTGATCCTCGAACCGGGATCTGCATTTGCATGGCGAACCGGTTACCTGGTTTCAACTGTTCTGGATATCGTTGAAAACAACGGCGTAAAAACCGCCATGCTCGATGTAAGCTTTACTGCACATATGCCCGATTGTCTGGAGATGCCTTATCGTCCGCGCATTTGGGGAGCAACAGATCCTGTGAAAGGAAAACCAACTTACCGCATGGGAGGCACAAGTTGTTTGAGTGGCGATTATATGTTCGAATATTCGTTTGAGCAGGAATTGCAGCCGGGCAATAAAATAGTTTTTGATGATATGATTCATTACACCATGGTAAAAACGACTATGTTCAACGGTGTAAATCATCCATCTTACGGTATATGGACAAGCAAAGGAGAATTTCGTCTGGTGCGCAAATTTGCATATGAAGATTATAAAATGCGCTTGTCGTAATTGAACGTTCACCCGAACCGAAACAGACATACAATGATTCTGATTCCAGCTATTGATATCATTGATGGAAAATGTGTCCGATTAACCAAAGGTGATTATTCCACCCGAAAAGTTTACAATGAGGACCCTTTGGAAGTCGCCATGCAATTTCAAGACGCGGGATTAACTCATTTGCATCTGGTTGATCTGGATGGCGCAAAAGCCTCGCATATCGTAAACTGGAAGGTGTTGGAGAAAATCGCTGCAAGAACCAAACTGCATATCGATTTTGGCGGAGGATTAAAATCGGATAAGGACTTGCAGATTGCGTTCAATTCGGGCGCAGAAAAAATTACCGGTGGAAGTATTGCAGTGAAATCACCGGATGTTTTTAAACAATGGATCAAAGACTACGGTACAGAACGAATTATCCTGGGTGCAGATGTCAAAGAGGAGAAAATATCCATTACCGGTTGGACAGAAGACACGGATACATACGTATGTGATTTTTTAAATGATTACCGTTCCTCATCCGGAATAGAGTACGTGATTTGTACCGACATCGCCAAAGACGGAATGCTTGAGGGTCCTTCGATGGAATTGTATTCGAAAATACTGTCGGAAATCCCATCCCTGAAACTGATTGCCAGTGGTGGTGTTTCATCTGTTTCGGATCTGGAACAATTGAAGGAAAAGGGTTTGTTTGCCGCCATTATCGGAAAGGCAATTTATGAGGGGAAAATATCTTTAGGCGAGCTTGCTAAAATGGTAAGTGCCTGATATGCGGTTGCAGGAAAGTAGATTCTAAAGGCTTTTTTTTCTTGAATAACAGTACCAGACTTTTGGTTGGTACATTTCTGATCAGCTAGGGCAATTTCAGTGAATTTTGATGGTGCGCATAGTGTAAATACCTAAATTTAAGCAATCAATTGTTGGCAGAAACCGAAGTGTTTATCGGATAAAAAAATTGATCCATTTTAAACTATGCTCACTCACCGCATTATTCCATGTCTGGATATTAAGGACGGTCGCACCGTAAAGGGTGTGAATTTTGTGGATCTGCGCGATGCCGGAGATCCGGTTGAACTTGCAGTGCAATATGCCGCACAGGGCGCTGATGAATTGGTGTTTTTGGATATTACAGCTACCAATGAAAAGCGGAGAACACTTGCTGAGCTTGTCAGGAAAATTGCGTCGCTATTAAATATTCCGTTTACTGTAGGTGGAGGAATTTCTTCTGTTGAGGATGTTTCTATTCTGCTTGAAAGTGGTGCAGATAAAATAGCAGTGAATTCAGCAGCAGTAAAACGCCCGGAATTGATTACTGAACTGGCATCAAAATTCGGAAGTCAGTGTGTGGTGGTCGCAGTTGATGCAAAAAAAGTGGAAGGAAAATGGCTTGTCCACCTCAATGGAGGTAAGCTGCAAACTGAAATCGACCTTTTTGATTGGGTAAAAGAAATTGAACGCAGAGGTGGTGGTGAGATTTTGTTCACCTCAATGGATCACGACGGAACAAAAAATGGTTTCGCCAACGAAGCTTTGGAAAAAATCACATCACTCGTAAATATTCCTGTTATTGCTTCCGGTGGTGCAGGCTCAAAATCGCATTTTTCTGATGTTTTTAAAAATGGAAAGGCGGATGCTGCACTTGCTGCCAGTGTGTTTCACTTCGGTGAAATTTCAATCCCCGAACTAAAAGTGTACCTTCAACAAAATGGAATTTCCGTCAGAGTATAAGCGCAAACAATGAAAATCGATTTCGAAAAAGAAAATGGACTGGTTCCTGCAATTGTCCAGGATGCTGCAAGTGGCAAGGTGCTGATGCTTGGATATATGAATCAGGAAGCTTACAATAAAACGATTGAAGAAAAGGTGGTGACATTTTTCTCACGGAGTAAGCAACGTTTGTGGACCAAAGGTGAAACGAGCGGAAACAAATTGCAAGTGGTAGAGATTAAGTCGGATTGCGATTCGGATGCATTGCTCATCAAGGCAATTCCGAAAGGACCAACCTGCCATACCGGTGCCGATACTTGTTGGGGAGAAACCAATGAAGATTCTCTTGCTTTTTTACGTAAGCTGGAAATGGTTATAGCCGAACGTAAATCCGGAAATGATGAATCGTCATATACCGCATCTTTGTTTCGAAAGGGAATAAATAAAATAGCACAAAAAGTAGGGGAGGAAGCTGTTGAGGTGGTTATTGAAGCCAAGGATAGCAACGATGAATTGTTTCTTAGTGAATCGGCAGATCTGTTGTTTCATTACCTTATTTTATTACAGGCAAAAGGCTTTACACTCAGTGATGTAACAGCTGTTTTGGCCTCGAGGCACAAATAGTATTTTCCTTAAACACTGATTAACTGTATCTTTGTGTTATGGTTAAGTCAATAATCATAGCTGCAGCTTTTCAATTTTCAGGAAATGCTATAGAAGTTTCAACGAGTGTTTCTTCCCGCGAAATATTAGCTGATAGTGTTGTTGTATACGCAAAGGAGTTTCTGGGGACTCCATATGTATGGGCAGGTTGTTCACCGAAGGGATTTGATTGCTCAGGATTTGTGCATTATGTTTTTTCAAAGTTTGGCTTTTCAATTGGAAGGTCTTCGTCAGGACTTGCAAATGCCGGATCAGCCCTTGCTTTCGAAGAGGCAGATCGTGGTGACCTGATTCTTTTCAGAGGAACCAACCCCGCAGATAAAAGTGTAGGACATGTTGGAATAGTGATCAGCCCTCAAGGCGATTCACTTCAGTTTATTCACGCATCATCTTCAAAAAAACATTTCGGTGTTGTCATTACCGATTATTACCGATCCGGCTATCCTGCCCGATTTGTAGCAATGCGAAGAATGTTACAATAAAAAACCTGCAACATCATTGAAGTGCTGCAGGGTTTTTGATTTACTTTCTATTCCGAAAATTACTTCCCTCTCAGTACAGTTACTGTTCCGTTGAATAGGAATTCTGTTCCGGTAAGCTGACGTGGATTTGGATCGTAAATGATAGGTGCTACAACGGTAGTTAATTCGAGCACATAAAAATAAACGCCTTCCGGACATTCTTTTCCGTCGGTGTCTTTTCCGTCCCATTTTGCAGTAGGTGAATTTAATTCCGCAACAAGTGTTCCCCAGCGATTGTAAATTCGGCAGTTAAGCGTTTTTACATTAAGTGTGCGGAATTCGAAACTTGAATTGACACCATCTCCGTTTGGAGAGAATACATTCGGTAAAAAGAAAATCGACTGAATGGTAGTAAGCGTTAGAACTGTTGTATCAGCACAAGGCCCGTTGGATGCAACCAGAATAACCGTAAATGTAGAATCTGTTGTGTAGGTATTGCTTGGGTTAACCACAGTTGAGGTATTCCCATCGCCAAACGACCAATTGTAAGTAGTTGCTCCTGTACTGGTATTAGTGAAGTTCACCGTTAATGGAGCCGGACCAGCTGCGTAATCCGAAGTGAATGATGCTACCACATCAGGAGTGTTGTTTACAGTAAACGTGGTTGAGGCAGTACATCCGTTTCCATCGGTAATATTCACAGTGTAATTACCTGCAGAAAGATTGTTGAACGATCCTGTTGTATTGGTTCCTGAAACAGGTCCGCTTAAAACATAGGTATACGGTGCCGAACCTCCGTTCGAATTGATTTGTACAGAAGCATTGTTATCAAGATAACAGGTTTCCGGTGTAATGTTTTGGGTGGAGGCAACTGTTGCTCCTTGTGTCACTGTAAATGTTGATGAGCCGAAACATCCAATATTATCTGTAACCGCTACATTATAGGTTCCGGGTGCAAGTGATGTAAAACTTCCTGTAGTATTCGTGGATCCTGATGGTCCTGTGAGTACGTAGGTGTAAGGTGCAAATCCACCGTTAGTTGCTGTGGTTACACTTCCGTTGTTATTGCCTGCACATAATTCTGCGACAGGAGTTGTGCTTACTCCAATTGTAGTATCTACCACCACTGTGTAGGTAGCATAGCAGGTATCATCAATACCGTTGGTATATAAAACGCTGAAGGTGGTTGTTTGGGTGACGTTTTCTGTAATCAACGAATCATCTGGGAATCCGGGGATATGTGCCCAGTCGTAATAATAACCTGAACAAACGAGCGATGAAATGGTAACATTATCGATTCCCCAATGGTCGAATGCATTTCCGGAGCTTCCGCTTTGCCACCATTGGAATAGGGTTGTAGAAGTTTGCGCGATAGGAGGAATTGGAAAACAGTAATTGGCCCATGCAGTATAATCGCCATCACAACCCGATCCACCACCATTGTTGGTTGCGTTAAAACATCCGGTTGTGTTAGGTTGGAAATAGTTGATGGTATTCCATGTTGCTCCGCCATCGGTCGACCATTCCAGATACACACCTTCACCTGCCAGGTCGGGTCCTTCACAAGGGGATGCATCTCCCTGAACGGACATGCGAAAATCGAAACAGATTNNTGGTGCAGTTTGTAATGTCCTTGGTGCGGCAGTATTTGATCCCATCCACATGTGCGTGCTGCCATCCAAACCAGGGCCGCAAGGATTGGTAAATGTTCCGGCAGGAGAAATTGTCCATCCTGTTCCGGCATTTCCCAAATTGAAATCATTATTGAGTGCAAAATTACCTCCACCTGAAGAAACAGCCTGTAATGTGACTTGTCCTCCACCGCAATTTAATGATGCGGGTGTTGAGGTGATACTCAGGCTACATTGTGCGCCAACCTGATTTGAAATCAATAAGGTGGTGCATATGGTTGCAACCCGAAATGAGAAATTCCTCATAAAGTGAAATTAGAATGTGTAGAATACAAAAATCCCCAAAATGGGAGAAGATTTACCCCATATCTGATTCAGGATCTGTAATGAGCGGAAATTGCATCGCTTATAGCCCTGAATTCAATGAGGAATCCATCGTGACCATACGACGAATCAATGAGTTGATACGTTGCATGGGGAATGTGCCGGGCCAGAAATTCCTGTTCAGCAAGAGGACAAAGCAGATCACTGCTAATGCCGATGATCAGTACATTCGATTGAATTTGAGCCAGCACGCTTTCAATGGATCCTCTTTCTCTTCCGAGATGATGACTGTCCATCGCTTTGGTAAGTGTATAATACGACATGGCATTAAATCTCCGCGCAAGTTTTTCGCCCTGATAGCGGATATAGGATTCTGCGCTATGCCCATCAATTCTGCCGTCTTCATCGCGCTGGGTACGCACATACGTTTCGTAATTGCGGTAGGTCAGCATACCAATACCACGTGCAGTCATTAAACCTTTTTTTCCTGCCTGCGGATGGTTTTCTTTCCAGTCGGGATCGGCTTCGATGGCCATTCGTTGTGTAGTATGAATTGCAATTCCCCAGGCAGATTCCGCAGCTGAGGTGGCCAGCAAAACGATGTTTTCAAAACGTTCCGATTCTTCAGCAGCCCATTCCAGTAATTGATAGCCACCCATTGAACCACCCAATCCGAACAAAATTTTATTTACACCAAGGTATTTTGCCAGTAAACGATGTGCTTTTACCATATCGCGGATGGTGATAAATGGAAAGCGATGGTAATACGGGGTGCGTGTTGAAGGATCGATACTGAGCGGGCCTGTTGTTCCGTAACACGATCCTAAAATGTTGGCACAAACAATAAAATACTTCGAAGGATCAAACTGTTTGCCTTCTCCAATTAATCCGTTCCACCAATCTGACGCATCGCTGTTTGCGGTTAAGGCATGAAATACCCAGACAACATTGTCGCGGGTGGAACTCATTTCTCCATAGGTATGAAACGTGATTTCCACTTTGGGGAGTTCACCTCCATATTCGAGTTTTAGCGGAAGATTATACGTAAAAACCTGTTTCATGTGCTGGGGCAAATCTAGTCAAAATGATAGATTGTACAGGAATCTATCGGGCAATAGGGACATCTCTTTTCCTATCTTTGAAGAACAAAGCCCCATGCAATGAAGATTGAAATAGAGCGCCGGAATTCCAAATTCCATTTTCAGGCCGTTAACGAAAGCGGTAATACAGTGGATATTGATGCCAATCCTTCGATAGGAGGAGAAGGAAAAGGTGTGCGTCCGATGGAGCTCTTGCTTGCAGGATTGGGTTCATGCAGTGGAATCGATATCATTTCCATTCTGAATAAGCAAAAGATCAATCCCGAAAAATTTTCCATTTCGGTAGATGGTGAGCGTGAAGCCGGTGTGGTTCCGTCCTTGTTCAAAATCATTCGGGTTACCTTTTCTTTCGAAGGTGAAGTTGATGCCGCAAAAGCGAANNTTGTTCCGTGTCGAAGACCCTGGAACCGACTGCGCAAATTGAATACGCAATCATTGTAAACGGACAAAGGGTATGAAACCAAAAAAACAAACCGAGGCAATCCGTACACAAGTAACGGTTTCAGGTTCTAAGGAACACGCCGTTCCAATGTTTCTCACATCCAGTTTTGTATTTGATGATGCGGAAGAAATGCGCGCTGCATTTGCAGATGAGATCGAACGTCCGATCTACTCCCGCTTTTCCAATCCGAACGTTGATGAGTTTGTAGAAAAGATGTGTAAGCTGGAAGGTACAGAAGCGGGTTACGCAACTGCTTCGGGGATGGCTGCTGTGTTTGGAACATTCGCTGCATTATTGAAGAGTGGTGATCAGATCCTCTCCTGCCGTTCTGTTTTTGGTGCGACGCATACGGTGTTCACCAAAATATTTCCGAAGTGGAACATTACGGCTATTTATGCCGATATCGATAAACCGGAGTCGTGGGAATCGCTGCTCACTCCTGATGTTAAGATGATATATGTAGAAACACCAACGAATCCGGGTGTGGAAATTATTGATCTGGAGTGGTTGGGTGCATTCGCAAAAAAACACAACTTACTTCTGGTCGTGGATAATTGTTTTGCAACACCGCTTCTTCAACAACCCAAAAAATTTGGCGCCGATCTGATCATTCATTCCGCTACTAAATTTATCGACGGACAAGGTCGCGTAATGGGTGGAGTAGTGCTTGGGCCAAAAAATCTGATCAAGGAAATTTACGCCTTCTGCAGAAGTACAGGTCCTGCTTTATCTCCTTTTAATGCGTGGGTATTATCCAAATCACTTGAAACACTGGATGTACGGATGGAGCGTCATTGCTCGAATGCATTTCAGCTTGCGCAATGGCTTGAAAAGAGGAAAGAAGATATTTCAATGATTCGTTATCCATTTCTTCCTTCTCATCCGCATTACGGAATTGCGAAAAAGCAAATGTCGGCAGGTGGCGCAATTGTAACTTTCGAACTTAAAGGCGGAGCAGAACGCGGGAAACGATTTTTGGATGCTGTAAAAATGTTATCGCTTACAGCCAACCTTGGTGATACACGAAGCATCGTTTCTCATCCTGCATCTACCACACATGCCAAACTGAGCGAAGAAGAACGTGCAGCAGTGGGAATCACTCCCGGAATGGTACGCATCTCGGCCGGACTTGAACATGTCGATGATATCATTGCAG
This sequence comes from Flavobacteriales bacterium UBA2798, assembly GCA_002351955.1. Lineage (GTDB taxonomy): Bacteria > Bacteroidota > Bacteroidia > Flavobacteriales_D > UBA2798 > UBA2798. The sequence continues at coordinate 13,125 of DEHO01000055.1, read as the reverse complement.
ATGTGGAGCAAGCCTTGAATGCATCGCGCTGAATCACCACAACCTGAAATCCAGATCCATGTTTGCTGATTTAAAATCAGGGAGCTGACGTCCTTTGGATAACAGGGTGACTTCTTTCTTAACGTACTGCTGCAATTCAGAAAGACTCACTTCACCATCTTTGTCTTTGTCTGCCGATTTTTCCTTTAGTCCGGTTAATACGCAATAGGTAAACAAACCGTTTTTCCATTGGGAAGATTCCATTGCAAGTTCAACACCTCCTGCCGAGCTGATGACTGTTGCTCCTGTTCCTCGTTTAACATCATTAAATACTTCCTTCATCAGGAACTGTGCGTTTTTTAATCCTAATGGTTGTTTGTTGCGAAGACCAATTCCTGTATTCCGAAAACTTACATCGCCTGCTTCAGTTGAAATCGTTCCTGTTGTTTCGACTTCATTTTTGTCGACTTCGCCGCTCAAGCAGGTGTCAAAAAAGAGCAATTTTCGTAATGATCCTATGCAATCCAGTAAGTTCTCAAGTTCGGTATCCGACACTCCTCTTTTACCCGGATCGTTAAAATCGATATCGTGTGTGGCAAAATAATAATCGTATTTGGCATCACGCAATCCGTGACCGGCAACAAAAACCAGCACAACATCGTTTGGTCTTGATTTTTTAAGGAGCTCTTTTGTTGCAATTACTTTTTCGCGGGTTACATTTTCATTGGTGATCAGTTCGCTGTGAACATTGGCAAATGCTCTTGTGTTTTTTAGTGCACCAACCAGATCTGTTGCGTCTTTGTCGGCATAACGCAGGTTGTAGCGGTTGTCGTTGTACTTACTTACACCAATACTCACGATGTACAGATCCTGAGGAATTTCTTTTTTTCCGGTGATTAGAAATTCTACTTTTTCCGATTCGGTTCCGTTTGTACTTACGGTCGCTATTTCAATCTTGTTGGTTCCAAAAATAAGAGGTGCTTTTAGTTTAATATCAATAGAATTTTTAATGTCTTTCGACGCAAACTCCTTTCCGTTTCTTCCAAGTACAGGAACACCGCGTACCCAGATTTTTACGGCTTTTATTCCTTTCTGGCTGGTTCCTTTAACATGAAGTTCAAGTTCTGTTTGATCTGTCGTGAGAGGTATCGATTTGAAATTTGCCAGTTCAACAGTGGGCACTTCATTTCCTGTGCTTTCCATTATTCCTGAACGCTCCATTCGTTTTTTCCAGGCGCGTTCATACGAAGCGATTACTCCGGCATCTGCAATTCCAATGGAAGAGAGAACTTTGTCGGGACGATTGTACCTGAGATCGATCTGTTCAAATCCGAGTACGGAATTGCCGTTTACGAGAGCCACATTTTGCGCAGCTTCTTTGGTGGCTATGTAATAATTGTCGGGTGTATAGGCAATCAATCCGTTTGTAGGAGAAGGAATGATACTGATGATTTCCTTTTGTAATTGCGTATCGAAAATATGCACAACTCCATCCAGATCTGCAATAGCTACACGATCACATTTGTGATTGATGCTGAGATGAATTACAGGTGGTAGTTTACTGTTGAGCTCATGTGTGATTTTTCCGCTTGCGAGTTCAATACGCACCAGTCGCTGATCAAATGTGGTAGCAATCATCATGCTGTTGTTTTTATCGACCTCAAACTGACTGATTTTTATTTTTGCAAGATCACCTTTTGCTGCGATCGCTTTTCCGCTTGCGGTTTCCCAGCTATAATAAATTCCTTTCGTATCACAGGCATGAACGATACTGTTGTCTTCGCTTGCTGTAAGCCATGCCAATTGTAATTTGCCTGCGTCTTTCAGCGTTTTTTCCTGAAGTGTATTGCATTCAATAAAGCGCAAGCCTTTTTTGTCGAGCGTTACAAATTGATTGTTGAGGTGTCCGTTGAAGAGTGTATATCCTTTCAGATTGACTTTCTCCTGTTTTAGAAAACGCGCTTCCTTTATATGGTAAATGTTGAGTTGATTGTTGTCGATATATGCTACTACAGCAGTGTCTTTGCTCAGGGCATACATCGTTACCGGTTCAACATATTCCTGATCTTTGATTTTGTACATTTCATCCTTGGTGGTATGAATGGCATAGTAAATTCCATCTGCCATTCTTGAAGGTGAAAAGAATTTCATTGTGGTGGTGGTATTTTCCAGCGCTGTGGAATCATCCTCTCTTCGTGTAAGGTCACCTGTTTTAAAATTGAATTCGTATTCGTAAGAACCCTTCATGGCAATGGATTCATCGTTCGGTTTAAAATACAGGTTTCTGATTCTCTCCGGTTCGAACAACATCTTGTGCCAATAGAGTCGGGATTGATCATTAAAGTCATTTTCTGTAAAAAAACAGATCCAGATACCTCCATCCATGTCAGCAAGGAGAAATGAATTGTTGGCAGGACTCGCCTTGATCATACGGATCTCATTCTGCAGCATTTTTGCATCGTAAATCTGGGTAAGCACGGGATCCAATCTTCCGATTTGTAAATTGTGATCTTTGTCGTACATCAGCACAAACTGACCATCAAAAGTGGCAGCAGGACGTGAAAATTGCTTGTAACCATTTTTGCTTTTTACGACGGCGTTTTGCATACTGCCGTATCCCTTTCCTGATGAAGGATTCCAGATTTCAGTAGAGCCACCGGCAAGATTTATGATCAGAATTTTATTGTTCGGACTCAATTGAAGTTCGGTTACAGCATCGGTCATTTTCATGTCCAGTATTTTCTTCCCCTTATCCATTTCAAATCCCATCACTCCATGCTTTTCTGTGCCTGCGAATAGAACATATCCGTTATCGACCCAAACCATATCGTTTACCGAGGAGCCCACATTAAAATGCAGAATTTGTTCATTGCTCACCAAATGGAACATAAAAATATTTCCCTTGGTATCGCCGTAGGTAATCAGATCTGCTTTTGGATTGAATGCTGCGCTGGTAATAGGATATTTGCTATGATAGGTTCTGATTTTTTTCATCGATTCCGTATCCCAAACAGTTACGGTAGAATCTTCGCATGCTGTTAAAAAATAACGGTTATCCATACGCCATTTAACCTGGTTGATTGGTGCGCGGTGAATGTATTCATACCAAATGGCCTTAAATGATACTAGGTCCCATAAAATCACTTTCCCTTCGGGACCGGCACTCAGCATTCGTTTTCCGTCAGGCGAAACATCCATGGTAAACCAGCCGATGTGTCCGGTTTGCGGTACAATTCTAATTTGTGCATTAGCTGCAACAGCAATCAATAGGAGAAAAATGAACCGGAATTTTTTCATGGGGAATTGTTGAATAGCGAGAAGCTAAAGATAGTGATCCGTATTTTTTACCAACTAAGGTATTTACCGTAAAAGAAAACGGGAAGTATTAGCTTCCCGTTTTTAGATGCAGTGGTTTTTGGCGGGTTATTGTATCTGGATGGTTTTGGTCAGAACATTTTCACTTCCTGTCAGCGTGAGGATGTAGGTGCCTGCAGGAATGGAACTGATGTCAAGTTGCATTTGATGGGTGTTGACAGGGAATTTCAGGATTATTTTTCCGTTGATATCCGTAATACTACCCCAGGTGCAGTTCATTGATTCTGCAATTTTAAGGTGAATAAATTCAGTTGCCGGAACAGGAAATACCATTGCCCAATCTGTTGCATTTGTTTCGTTAATTGAAACAGAATTATAGGTGAATGGCAGTGAAGTGGAAGAGCATCCTGAAGCATTGGTGATGGTTACCGTGTAGTTTCCGTTTGCAGTAGGTGCATAGGAAGCTGTTGTTGCTCCGGAAATGGGTGTTCCGTTAAGATTCCATTGATAGCTGGATCCTCCGCTTGTAATGAGGTTGTTTCCTGAAAGATTGATAACCGGAATCGCAGGAGGTGCGGTTACTGTAATACTTGAGGTTGATGTGCTTGTTCCCTGTGCATTGCTTGCAGTGAGGGTTACCGTATAGCTTCCTGCATTGAGATAGCAAATTCCGCTTGGATTTTGTGTGCTGCTTGTTGTTGTGGCTGCACCGGTTAATGTCCATGTCCAGGATGTTGGTGTTCCTGTGGAATTGTCAGTGAAGTCGATGCATTCTCCTTCGCAAATTGTTGTTGCAGAAGCTGTGAAATTGGCTACGGGTGCTACTGCGGGTTGTGCACAGCAATTGCCTCCGTCGGATATGCGGTAGGTGGTTGAACTTACCCAACAGCCGTATTGTGTTAAATGCGAGTACATGCTTCCGCTAAATTGAATGAGAAAATAATGCGCTACCTGATCTGCCGTATTACATCCTCCCTGGCTGGAGGTGGTATTGCAGCTGTAATTGCAAATGATACTGTTGTAACCGTTCGGATTGGAATAAGTGGCTGCAGGAAAACTAAGGATGCTCACAATGGAAGATGACACACCATTTACACTGGTTGCTGCAACAGGCACACTACAATGGGTACTGTTGGTGCTCGGATAGCCGGCATAAATTACCTCCGTAACATTCCCGGAAAATGTACCGGTAATATTTACCCGTGTTGCTTCATATCCAACAACGCCGATTTTAATATTGGGAATGTTGAGGTCCACATCAATGTTTAATTCGCCTCCATCGTAATTGGAGTAGATAAATACATTTCCACCTGGATTACAAACCGTTTGTGAAAATGAAATTGTTCCGGTAAATACGATAAGAATGAGCAGTAGAATTTTTTTCATAACGAGGCTTTTTAGGTTTTTGAAATTGCGTATAACAATGCCAATGAAGAGAAGCATCAATCGCACCTAAAAATTAAGAAAAAAATGATTGACAGCCAAAAATTAATTCAGTCCGAATTGTTTTTCGGCCATATCTGCAATTTGTCCGCCAATGGCAAGACTGGCAGTTGCAGCAGGGGAGGGGGCGTTTAAGACGNNTTTCAATTCTGAAATCATCACGTGTGTCTCCATCTCGTGCCAGTAACAATGCCCTTACTCCAGCTCTTCCCGGGTGAATATCGTCCATGGTTAATGAAGGAACCATTCGCTGCAGGGTTTTTAAGAACAAACGTTTCGAGAAAGCGCGTCGGTATTCATTGATTCCGAATTTCATATTTGCCATAAACAACCGCCATGTTCCAATATACGTGAGTGCATCCCAACTGTCGCGTAACGAGAAATCTGTTTTGCCGTAGCCTTCGCGTTTAAATGTGAATACTGCATTGGGTCCACATTCTATTTCGCCATCTGTCATTCGGGTAAAATGCACTCCCAGAAATGGGAAATCCGGATTGGGTACAGGATAAATGAGATTCTTCACTTTGTGTTTTCCCTGTTCAGTGAGTTCATAATAATCACCTCAGAAACCTACCACCTTTTCCCGAATACTGACTTTGTCCATTTTTGCAAGACGATCGGCTTGTAGTCCACCGCAAAAAATAAGTTTGTTTGCAATGTGTTTTCCTTTGGAAGTATGGATTACGGAATGCGTTTCATGATGATCAATCGATTTCACTTCTTCATTCAGAAGCAATCGCGATTCCGTATTTTTTGAGAGTGCAATCTCTACCATTTTCTCCGTTGCTCCCCGAAAATCTATAATTCCCGTACATGGCACCCATATTCCGGCAATGCCTACACAATGCGGTTCGATTTCGCGGATTTTATCCGGACCAATTTTTTCAATCCCTTCAATTTTATTCTCTAATCCTGTTTTAAAGATCTTTTCAAAATTGGGCAATTCTTTTTCGTCGGTAGCTACCACAATTTTTCCGCATACATCGTGCTTGATATTGTGTTCGCGTGCAAATGCAACCAACTCATGTCTTCCGGAAATACAGTTTTTTGCTTTGAGCGATCCGGGCTTGTAGTATAACCCGGAATGAATGACTCCGGAATTGTTTCCTGTTTGATGATCCGCAAGCTTGGGCATTTTTTCAATCAGACAAATTTTTAGGTGTGGATACCTTGTCTGTAGCTTGTAAAATGTGGCGGCACCTACAATTCCTCCTCCTATAATGGCAATGTCGTAATTCGCTGTAGTGGTCATGAATGAAAATACAAGAGTTGATGTCAGTTGACGTGCTTTGATTTGGGTATAGTGAGCAGAATGATGAATCCGATTACAAAGAAAATCACCAGGGCAAGAATGGAGTTGCGCATTCCTCCTGTAATTCCTTCAATGAATCCGAATGAGAACATTCCAATCACAATCCCCACTTTTTCCGCTACATCATAAAAACTGAAAAACGATGCATGATCATCGGTCTCCGGTAAAAGTTTGGAATACGTGGATCGGGATAATGATTGTATTCCCCCCATTACCAAGCCTACACTTGCTGCCACAATATAAAACCCGCTTGCCGAATACACGAATTGATACGTTCCTGCACAGATGCAAACCCAAAGAAACAATGCGATGCCTAATGTTTTAATATTTCCGATCAATCGTGATGTCCGGGAAAAAAGGAAGGATCCGAGTATTCCCAAAAATTGAATAATCAATACTGAAATAATCAGACTGCTTTCTTCGAGACCTTCAATTTCTTTTTTTGCAAACAAAACAGCCATCAGCATTACGGTCTGTACTCCCATGCTGTAAATAAAAAAAGAAGCCAGAAAGCGTTTGAGTTGTTTGTGGTGTTTTAATTCTTTCCAAACATTTCCCAATTCGTGAAATCCATTGGTAAGAATATTTTTACGCGGTTCTCCGTTGCGTTGTCCTTTGGGTAATCGGGCAAAACTGATGTGCGCAAAACCTATCCACCAAATGGCCACAGTCACAAAAGCCCAACGCGCATTCATTTCGAAGGCCTGAATCAATACCAGATTTATGATAAGCAAAATTGAACTTCCCAGGTACCCTAGTCCAAACCCGAGAGCACTAATGCTGTCGTGATCTTCGGGTTCGGCTATTTCGGGGAGATAGGCATTGTAAAATACCAGTGAACCCCAGAATCCAATGGATGCAAAAAAGACCGACAATAAACTTAGTCCCAGATAATCTTTATTGAAAAAATAAAGTGATGCACAGGAAACTGCTCCCAGGTAACAAAATATACGCATGAACAGTTTCTTCCTGCCGGTATAATCTGCTACACCTGATAGTATTGGTGAGAAGAGGGAAACCAAAATAAACGACAATCCCACTACATACGAATACAATTCCGTGTTGTGGAAATGATGTCCCCAAAACGTAACAGTATCCGAATGCCCAATTATGTTTCCGAGTTCATCCTTAACATCCGAACGGGTTACGTTTTCGTAAAAAATCGGAAAAATGGCTGTAGTAATTACGAGCGGATAAGCAGAGTTAGCCCAATCATAGAATGCCCATGATCGAATCAGTTTTTTATCGCCTTTGGTAATGGTGTCCGACATCGAAGCGAAGATAAAAAAAAGGGAGGTCCAATGACCTCCCTTTAAATATCGATACTATGATTATTCTCTTAACTGGAATGTAACACGTCGGTTTCTGGCTTTTTCTGATTCCGATTCTCCCTTGGAAACAGGGTCTTTGTCATCATCAATCACCAGAACAATTCGATTGGTTGAAATTCCTGCTTTTTCAAGTTGTTTCACCACAGCCTCACCCCTGCGTTTGGCCAGGTCCTTGGCTGTGTCCACCTTGGTTGCTGCTGCAACTTCTGAGCTCTCAGAATGCGCATGCACCTCAATAACAGCGTCAGGGTTGTTGTTCATGAGGTCAACGAGTACGTTTATCGACTCAAGACCAATCTGATTGATGTCTGTGCTCAAATGCGTGAAGAATACTTTCTCATGCGCAATTTTTTCCTTGAGCTTGAACTCTTTGTTGGAGGTATATCCCTCACCAACAATTACAGTCGCTTCTTCAATCTTCTCTTTTGCTTCGCACTGACATTCTTCTATGCTGTCGAGCTGGAAAACCGATACTTTGTCGATATAATAATACGCGAAAGGAAGCTGTTGGGCTTTAGAGTCCTTTGGCTTGGTCACTTTTTCATTTTTGGTATCCTTTGTTGGACTAAAGTTTCCAAGTGTCAGGTATTTTTCACCACCACTTGCAGTAAAAACTGCACAAACGGTTTCCCATCCATAAGTGTTGTTGTAAATTTTATTCTTCGAATTTTTTACATGCGTTTCTGCCATAATAGAGCGCTTGTCTTCAAATCCAAAAGGCTTTTTCGAAACGTGCGCACCAATGTTATTTACGGCATACTTCGAGTTGTCGGAAAGACTTACATCGAATCGTACACAATATTTTACACCGGCTTTTAATGGGCCTAATAATTCGGTCATAATGTAAGTACGGGGCGCTTTATCGCCGAATGAATACATCATAACACCGGCATAATTGTTTCCGTCTGCAGGTGTTTCTTTTCCATTGGTGTTTTCGGGTGCACTTACCGGTAATTCTTTAACCGAGCGGGAATACAAATCCGCTTTTTCAGCTGTAGGTGAAGTCCAGTTTGTTGCCAATTCAAGCTGTTTTGGCTTTTTAAGCTTTCCGTTAATAGCTTCAAAGCTGGGGTTTTTTACCAGGTTTTTATCGTCCTGTGCGTTTACCACCAGACTGCTCAACAGCACTGCGCTCAATAGGATTCTTAGTTTCATGATCGTGGTTTTTGGTATGCTTTTACTGTGTCTATGAATACTTTAACATGTTCAGGATCGGTGTCGGGGTAAACACCGTGGCCTAAATTAGCAATATGCAGTCCTCCGTCAAAACTTTCCAGCATTTTTATGGTTTCCTTCCGAATAACTTCAGGACTACCATATAAAACACATGGATCGAGATTTCCCTGCAAGGTCTTTTCCGGTCCAACAATAGCACGGCTTTCGCGCATATCCATGTTCCAGTCGAGACCAATTGTCCGACAGGGGATTTTTGCAAATTCTTCACGTGCAAAATAGGCTCCTTTTGCAAAAACGGTTACGGGTACTTCAGTGATCGCTTCACAGATCTGTCTGATGTATTTGCTTCCGAATTCGCGGTATTGTTCCGGTGTGGGAAATCCAGCCCAGGAATCGAACAGTTGCACCATGTCTGCCCCAGCTGCAATTTGTGCTTTCAGGTAGGCGATGGTGGTGCGCGTTATCCGGTCGAGGGCAGTATGACAAAGATCCGGTTGAGTGTATAACAACTTCCGTGCCTTGCTGAATGTTTTGCTTCCCTGACCTTCTATAATGTAGGCCAGAATAGTAAAAGGAGCACCTGCAAAACCGATGAGCGGAACTCTGCCATTCAGTTCTTTTTTGGTGATTTTCAGCGCTTCCATAACATAATGGAGCTGGTCGTGTACATCGGGAACATTCAATCGTTTAAGGTCGTCCGGTCCGTTTAAAGGATGTTCGAACCATGGCCCTTTCGCTTCGAGCATTTGGTAAGTAAAGCCCATTGCTTCGGGTACTACCAAAATATCAGAGAAAATGATTGCTGCATCAACGTCAAGGATATCAACCGGTTGAATGGTAACCTCTGCGGCTCNNCTTCCGGCCTGACGCATCAGCCAAACGGGGTAACGTTCTGTTTGTTCACCCCTTGCCGCACGGAGAATGAGGTCGTTTTTTAGTTGCATGCGGGCAAAAATACACAATCAGGGCCTCTCAAGGAGATATACCAGATAAGTTTCGCCCATTATTGTCTGGTTAAAAACCTGAAGCAAGCGAAATCCATTTTTCTGCAGATAGCTTAAAAGGTCAACTTCGTTGGTAAAGGATTCCGTTTTTTCGTCGGTCTTTATACGAACAACGCCTTTTTCGTTGATCACTTTACCGCTTAGGGAATGTTGGGTTGAAATACCTGCATCCAATTGCATCCGGTGTTCGATGCCGGAAGATTTTTTAGCATATTCCACGCGCAAAATCACAACCTCACCCTGAGTTTGTGCAGCTACGGAAAATGAAAAAAGCAGGAAGCAGAAAAGTGAAAGGAAAAAAGTTTTCATGGTNNAAAAAGGTCCCCGTTTTTGGTGGGGACCTTATGATTAAAACTTAAAGCTCAATCCGGCGTGGATAAGTGCTCCACCACCAAGTCCGAGTTCCATATGGATACCAATATTGTCGGAGAAATAATAGCGACCACCAAAAGCAATACGCATTGCGAAAGGCAATAATCCTGGACTGGATTCATTCTGACGGTTTGGATCGTTAGTGGTTAATTTGTATTTAGTCATTAAATAACCGGCCGCAATACCGAAATAGCCCGTGAAATTCTCGCTAGCACCAAAATGGATATTGAAGCGGGGCATGATGCGGGTACGGTTAACGCTGGCTTTATAGTTATAAACTACACCGGAAGCAGAGTCAGCATCGTCCCACTCGATCCCGAATGAGGAATAATTTACTTCGAGCCCAACACCAACTTTATCCGATGCCATGTATTCAAAGTTTCCGCCAATTGGTCCAATCGAGGTTAGCTTGGCATCTGCACCTTCATCCGCAAAGCTTCTGATCAGGTAGGACGCCAGGTTAGGGAAACCGTAGTAAACATTTACACCGACATTCCCTTGTTCCATGGCCTGAGCATTGGATTTTTGGGTGCTGCCGATGAACAGCATCATGGTCAGGGCAAGTGCCTGCAACAGAGTAATACATTTTTTCATTTTAATGGGTTTTGATTAATCTGATTAAAATTAGAAAAAAAAATGAAGTGCACAAACCGCAACTTCGATTTCGAATTAAACTTGCAGATATATTTGCAAAAAAAAACTCAAAACCATGAAAACACTAAAACTTAGCGTAATTACTCTTATTGCAGGATCCTTCCTTTTCACTTCTTGTGGAGGTGGCGTTTCTGAAGAATTAAAGAAGGAACTCGGTGCATTCGAAACGGAATGGACAAAAGCAGGGGAAGCCGCAACTGCTTTTGGAGCTTCTATCTCTGAAGAAGATTCAGCCATGGCTCAAATGCGTCCTTCTGAACTGCCTGATTCCTTAAAAATGAATGCTACTCCTGAGCAGCTGGCTGTTATTGATTCACTGAATACGGTTTGCAGTGGTCATACAGAAAAAGTTGCTGAAATCAAGTCGACCTTTGATGGCTTCAAAGCTTCATGGGATAAGGATAGCAAGGATTGGGCAGATTGGAAAGCAAAAGTTGAAAAAGGTGAGGTTAAGGAAGAAGAAGCAAAAACTGAGCTCGAAAACTGGAAAAAGAAACTCGCTGCTGCAAATACCAGTATCGGTGAATGGCAAAGCGCTTTAGATGGCGTTTCATCAGAGTGTTCTGCTACCTGCAAAGCGCAGAAAGATGCAATTGCAGCTATTCCCGCAGCGCCAGTTAAAGAAGAAAAAGGCAAAAAGAAAAAGTAAGCAAGTATTCATAAACAGAAAGCCCGAACCTACAGGTTCGGGCTTTCTGTTTTTAGATCATGTTGTAATATTTATTGGCCTGAAGCCACTTGCTGAATTTGTTATTGAATTTAAACCGGTATCCTATCACTCCTCCCTGATAGATGAGTGTTTTATCAATGAAAATTGTTTTAGTAGATATTCTGTTCAGGTCGCTCATCAGGAAATAATAGAAATATAGGTACTTCCCGTTGTACCCGATACTTCCTCTGAATTCTGCTTCGGAAAATCCAAATGCCGCACTTTTTTTATCGCCTCGGTCGGTATCGCTGAATTTCCTGAACTGCAATTCCGGTCCCCATAAGAAAGTTACGTTGGCAAACAAGCGTTTAAACAGTACAAGATTATAGCTGAATCCCGGCTTAAAACTGAATCCGATGGAACGCACCCGTATGAGGTCAGGACTCTCCGGGTAAAAGGGGCGGGAGGGGTAGGGAATCAATCCTGTATCTGACTTTACCACCAATCCGTAAACATTCGCCGCGACAAGGAATGTACCTGCCGATTTGAGCTGACGTTGTGTATTGGAATAGGCGGCTGCATACGAGAACCTGCGCTTTTTATTGAAATACCAGAAAAATTTTGTCCTGAATTCCTTAACGGACATTCTCGGGTTTTGATAATGTATGATATTGGTGTCGTTGGCCTGGTATCCGAATTTACCGTAGTTGCTGTCGTAAAAACCCATGTAACTGCGGTAAAAGGTTTCAATACGGTGACGCTTTCCATTTAATGAAAAAGCCAGATTAAACGATGAGGTTTTACCTTTCTGTCGGATCTCCTTTTCCGTTCCAGGGGTACTGCGACCAATACTGAACGATATTTTATCGTAATCGAATCCGATTCCGGTACCCAGATTGGAGTTGGTGCTGTACTTGATCAGGTCTGCGCCGGAGCTGTCCTTTAGACCTATAGGTGACATATCAAACTTATAGTTCCTGGTGCTTTGGTAAAGAGAAACAACCAGACGATCCTTATAGCGAACCACATAGTTGGTGTCTAAATAGGAGGATTTCCTTTTTTTTGAGGGAAGGGAATCAACCTGACAAAAACTAGTGCCGGCTAATAGCACCAATGCAATAACAACAATTATCTTTTTATGATAAAACATGATTAAAGCTAGGCAATTTTTGAAATCCAGAAAGGTCAATTTGGCTTAACAACTAATTAAACTTGATAGGAATTGTTACTTGAGAATCAAAAAAGAACAAAAAAAAAGAGAGAGACCAATGGCCTCTCTCCTGAAATAGGAAATTAGAATTATGCTTTCAGACTCGCGCGGATGATGTTAAGTGCGCCACCGGCCTTGAACCACTCAATTTGTTGAGCGTTATAGGAGTGGTTTACCTTGATCTCTTCGCTGTTACCGTTACTGTGGTGAATAACAAGTGTAAGCGGAGTTCCAGGAGCAAAGGAAGTGAGCCCGGTAATGTCGAAACGATCATCTTCCTGGATCTTGTTGTAATCATCCTTGTTAGCAAAAGTTAGCGCCAGCATTCCCTGCTTTTTAAGATTAGTTTCGTGGATACGCGCAAATGATTTTACCAATACAGCACGAACACCGAGGTGACGTGGTTCCATTGCTGCATGTTCACGCGAAGAACCTTCTCCGTAGTTTTCATCACCTACAACAATAGATCCTATTCTTTCAGCTTTGTATGCGCGCTGAACTTTCGGTACACTTTCGTAAGCTCCGGTGAGTTGGTTTTTGACGTTATCGGTTTTTTCATTGAATGCATTCACCGCACCAATCAGCATGTTGTTGGAGATGTTGTCGAGGTGACCACGGTATTTCAACCAAGGGCCGGCCATCGAAATATGATCGGTGGTACATTTTCCTTTTGCTTTGAT
>DEHO01000039.1 GCA_002351955.1 Flavobacteriales bacterium UBA2798 | reverse complement strand
GGCGAGGGTCATAGGACGCCCCAGCATCTTGCGTGCAGCATCTACTTTTGCAGGTAGTTCAGCATACACCTTCTTGATCATTTCAATGTCGAAAGCCATCGTGCAGTTGTTTGGTTTATGTGTAAAACGGGTATGGGCGAAAATACGAAAAAAAGAATTCTGCAATAGCTAAAAACGGGTATTCGATAGAAGTTCGTAATACGTCGGCGGATTCGTACTTTCGCAGGGATGTCTGATCGTAACCGACCTGTAGTTTTGCTGTTTATTGACTGGTATTTGCCGGGCTTTAAGGCCGGTGGACCTATCCGTTCGGTCGCCAATATGGTTCAGCATTTGGGTAAGGACTATGATTTTCGCATCGTTACCCGAAATACAGATTACACCGAAACCACGCCCTATCCCACTATCGAATCCAATACCTGGGTAGACGGACCATTTTCGGAGAAGGTCATGTATTTGTCGCCTGAACAATGCAGCAAAAAAGGAATACAGGCCATACTTTCCGGAGTTAATTATGATTTTGTTTACATCAACGGGATTTATTCCCGGATTTTTTCCATTCTGCCATTGGAATTGTTACGCAATGAGAAGAAAAGGAAAGTGATTGTTGCCTCCAGAGGAATGTTGGCTCCTTCTGCCATTGCAGTAAAGGGATTCAAAAAGAAACTGTTTCTGAACTGGGCCCGTTTACGCGGATTGTATTCAAATGTCATTTTTCACGCCACCAATGCAACGGAAGAACGACACATTAAAGACGCTATTGGAAAAAATGCGTTGGTACAGGTTGCCGATAATTTTCCTGCATTAAAAGTGATTCCTCTTTCGCGAAAATCAGGTAAGGAAAGCGGTGTATTGAGACTGGTAAATATTGCACGGATTGCTCCTGAGAAAAATCTGGAGTTTGCACTCGAAATGCTCAGGAAAGTGAAAGATGGAAAAGTTCGTTTTGAGGTGTACGGACCTGTCTATAATGAGGATTATTTTAATCGTTGTAAATCGATAGCGGAGCAATTACCTGCATCCTGTGAAGTGAAATTTATGGGACCTGTTTCTCCAGAAAAAATCACCGAGATCCTGATGCGACAGGACCTCCTGTTCATGCCTACCCGCGGAGAGAATTTCGGACATATCATTCTCGAAAGCCTGATGGCAGGAACACCTGTTTTAACTAGCGATCAGACACCATTTACCAATAGCGGTGGAGTAGAAGCACTACCGTTGAATGATACGTCTGCATTCGCCGAAAGATTGAATGAATGGCTGCAAATGGATGAACAAACCCATCAAAAAAAGATTGAACAGTCGTTGGAAGAAGCCCGTAAAAAAAACGATACCTTCCCATTGCTGGAAAGGTATCGCCAATTGTTGGGGTAATGACTGTTATTTGACTTCGAATTCTTTCGGGTCGATTTTCCCGTTGATTTCAATAAGTGTAACTGTGAGATCCATGATTTGCGGACCTACTTCCTGATAGATTTTATAAGGAAATTTCACGCCGTTTACTTCACGGTAATCGCTCATCAATGTAGTAGAAGTAACCTGACCTTGTGGTGTATCCTGGGTAGCTTCTTTTTTAACGGCTAATCCGCTTTCAACATCATACCAGGTAAATTCAATTTCACCTTTAGGATCGGTGATCTCTACTTTATAGGCGTCTTTATTGTTGATCTTATCAATACCGATCAGTTTCAGTTTGTAACCGAGTTCTGCATAACGCAATTCAGCATGTGGCTGTGCTTCCAGTTTCATTTTTTCCAGTTCTTCACCTTCAATCATTTTCTCTCCGGCCATTCCGCTTTGTTTGCCTTTTGCTCCGTCGAAAACTGTTTTTTGCACAACCATGGCACCATTCAGAATAATGCTGCTGGATGATTTGCTCAATCCTTTTTTCTTGGGATTTTGTTTTTTGGTTACGATCTCCAATTTAAATCCTTGCAGCTCGCCCGACATGCGCATAACCATGCTTTGAATCTTTTTGATGTTGGCAGTTCCGCCAATGGCGTTGAGGTAATTCTCAATTACTTTTTCTGCAGTTAATCCGGAAGGAGCGGGACGCGTTTCGATGATGGGATTTCCATACTGATCCATAAAGGTCAGCGCGTTTTTCTCTTTCCAGCGGGCAATGAGGTCAGGCATTTTATCGCGATCACCAACTACAACGATCCATGCGTTTTCCGGACGAAGGTATTTTTGCGCTACTTCGTAAACGTCGTCGGCAGTGATCTTTGCAAGATTAGCCAGATAGTTTTCGTAATAATCCTTAGGTAAATTATAACGGTCGATATTGATCGCAAAACGTGCAATGGTTGCAGGATCTTCGAGTCCGATCGCAAATTTACCGGTGAGCGCATTGATCACGCCCTGAAGTTCTTCCTGACCCACTTTTTCAGTGCGCAGACGGATGATTTCTTTCATGAATTCATTTACGGAGCTATCAGTTCCTGCTGTACGTACTTCTGCAAATGCATTGAAGTTTCCAATGTGCTGATCGGTGCTGATGCTTGAATAGGCACCATAAGTAAGGTTGTAGGTCTCGCGGAGATTGCGGAACAAACGCGCTGAAGAACCACCACCAAGAATTTCATTCAGAACTTTGATCTTTAGTGCGTCTGGATGACTTTGCTTAATATCAATCGGGTAGGTGATGCGTACGCTCGACTAAACTGAGTTCGAACGGGGAACACAAATCAGCTGAGTTGATTTCGGGAATACCACTGATGGAACGGGACTTTGTGGTACGTTTCCTTTTCTCCATCCTCCAAAATATTTTTCCGCCAGTTTTTTCGCTTCGTCGGGAGTGATATCACCTACAATTGCAAGGTAGGCTACATTTGGTTTGAAGTAGGTTTCGTAATACGATTTGCAATCGTCGAGCGAAATATTTTTCACCGTTTCTTCCGTTGTGATTTCTCCGTAAGGGTGATTTTTTCCGTAGTTCAAAAAACCGGAAACATTGGCAGCCATACTTTCCGGGGTGTTCTTACTGGCTTGCAGTCCGGATAGGGTCTGGGTTTTGATTTTGTCCATTTCATCCTGATTGAAAACAGGGTTGAGCAGGATATCACTCATCAATTCGAGTAGTTTTTCATTGTGCTTCTTTAAGGAAGAACCATAAATTCCGGTTGATGAAGTGTTCAATGAAGCACCGATAAAATCGGATTCTTTATTGATCTGATCTTTGGTTCTGTTTTTAGTGGCAGTTCCAAGTAAGGATCCCAGCATTTCGGAATAACCTTTAATGTTGCCTTCCGACATCGGATCAAGATTCAGCATCAGTGAGTAAGATACTTTCGGGAGTTTATGGTTTTCCACCACAAATACTTTTAGTCCGTTCTCCAACTGAAAACTTTCAATTTTTCCAATCTGAACTTTTGGTGCAGGTCCGGGTTTGGGACGCACGCTGCGGTCGAGTTTACTCTGCGCATTGCTTTCGGAAGCAGTTAGGCAGAACAGGGCAGTGAATGCCGCAAGTGTAATATATCGTGTAAATTTCATAGTCGTTCTGTTGAATGATTATTGTTGCTTGGGAAGATAATACAACACAACCCTGTTGTCCTTGCGGAAGTATTCTTTTGCAACGCGACGAATATCTTCGCGGGTTACCTTCATGTAGCGATCCAATTCTGTATTGATGAGATTGGCATCTTTAAAATAAACATGGTAGTTAGCCAGATTTTCGGCAATGCCTTCCATGCTCGAGTAGGAATTGATGAATTCACTTTCCATCTGGTTGCGCAGTTTCTGGAATTCTTCTTCCGAGATCAAATCTTTTTGAACTGCTTCAATTACTTCATCGATTGCTTTTTCAAGATCAGCAGCATTTACTCCCATATTGGCAATGGCAAAAGCCAATGCTAATCCCGGATCTTCGGTGGGAAGAGGGAAGGTTCCTGCAAACAATGCTTTTTGTTTTTCGTCGACCACCGATTTATACAGGCGAGAACTTTTTCCGTTGGAAAGCAGATTGCCCAACATGGAAACCGCATAATAATCCGGTGTGCCCTGTGCAGGGATATGATAACCCATCACTACAGCGGGTAACTGGATGTTCGGATCAAAAATCGTATCGCGTACCTCTTTCGTTTTGCGTGGTTCTACTTCTTTGGGACGTGGAATGGGACGTGTTCCTTTTGGAATGTCGCCAAAATATTTCGCGATAAATTCTTTTGCTTTTTTAGGATCAATATCGCCTGCAATGCAAAGTGTTGCGTTGTTGGGAACATAAAACGTGCGGTAAAAATCCATGAATTCTTCCAGTTTCGCCTGGTTGATGTATTCAGGAGAACCACCGGGAGTCCAGCGGTAAGGATGCACTGAATAGGCGTGACCAAAAATTTCATTCAGGATCGAACCATAAGGCTGGTTTTCGTTCCGTTGTTTCAGCTCTTCCTTTACCACGCCGCGCTGTGTTTCTACACCTTCAGGATCAATTTTCGCGTGAAGCATTCGTTCCGATTCCATCCATAAAGCCAGTTCAATCTGGTTGGAAGGCAGAATCTGGTAATAATACGTACGGTCGAAGGAAGTATTGGCATTCAAAACTCCTCCGTTTTCCTGAATCAGTTTCATGTATTCGCCGCGACCAATGTTTTGTGATCCTTCAAACAGCAAATGCTCAAAGAAGTGCGCAAAACCGGTGCGAGTGGGGTCTTCGTTTTTTGATCCTACATGGTAGAGGACTGAAACGGTGACAATTGGCGTTGAGTGGTCCTCATGCAGAATTACATGAAGTCCGTTGGGAAGATCATATTCCGTGAATTTGATCTTTTGTGGCTGCTGAGCGATAGCCTGTGTAAGGCTACCGGCAAGAAACAGGCTGAAAAGGGTTTTTTTCATAAATCAGATTTGACAACACAAAAATAAAAGTTCTGGATTACCGGAGAAGGGAAGCTACACCAGCGGGAAATGCACGTGATGACCGGATAGTGCTACTGTTTTTCGCTCATTTTCTTCGTGATGGTCGGCAAAGCATATATATTTGTAACGTATGAATCTACTCTCCGCACGGATCACCAACCTGACCGAATCGGCAACGCTGGCGATGGCCAGGAAAAGCAGGGAGCTCACTGCCAAGGGGCTCGATATCATTAACCTGAGTTTGGGTGAACCCGATTTTGCTACACCGGAATTCATCAAGGATGCAGCAAAGGCAGCGCTGGATGCAAACTTTACCAAATACACTCCGGTAAATGGATACCAGGATTTACGTGATGCGATCGCATTAAAATTTAAGCGGGATAACGGCATCGATTATACTGCTGATCAGATTGTTGTTTCTACTGGTGCAAAGCAGAGTATTGCAAATGTGGTAATGAGTCTGGTTGATCCCGGAGATGAAGTCATCATTCCCACTCCGTTTTGGGTTTCTTACGAAGAAATGGTAAAACTCGCTGAGGGTAAATGTGTTTTTATCCGTGCAGGTATTGAAACGGATTTTAAAATCACAGCCGAACAACTTGAAAAAGCAATTACACCCGCAACCAAACTGATGATTTTTTCTACGCCATGTAATCCAACCGGATCGGTGTATTCGAAAAAAGAACTGGAAGGCATTGCAGCAGTGATGGAACGCCACCCGCGTTTGTTTGTTATTGCTGATGAAATTTATGAGCATATTAATTTTCATGGCAAACATGAAAGTCTCGCCACCTTTGCAAGTATTCGCGACAGAGTGATCACGGTAAATGGTGTATCGAAAGGTTATGCGATGACAGGCTGGAGAATTGGTTTTATTGGTGCGTCGAAAGAAATTGCAGATGCCTGTACAAAAATGCAGGGACAAATCACTTCCGGTACCTGTTCAATTGCACAGAAAGCAGCAAAGGCAGCAATGCTCGAAGATCCGAAAGTCACTATTCCGATGCGTGAAGCATTTTTAAAACGCCGGGACCTGATTCTTCGTCTTGTTGCTGAGATTCCCGGAATGAAATGTAATGTTCCGCAAGGAGCTTTTTATATTTTTCCTGAAGTAACCGATTACTTTGGTAAATCGCATGCAGGCTTTAAAGTGCAAACGGCAGGTGATCTCTGTTTGTATTTGCTCGAACATGCACAGGTTGCGGTTGTAACCGGTGAAGCATTTGGCGAACCTCGTTGTATCCGTATTTCGTACGCTACTTCCGAAGATGTAATTACAGAAGCGATGCGTCGCATTAAAACGGCCTTGGCACAACTATCCTGATGAAACAAATCGATCATCTCTTTCAGCAATTTTCCGGTGTTTCGGCATTGGTAATCGGCGATGTTATGATCGATGCATACCTCTGGGGTGTGGTAGACCGTATTTCACCCGAAGCGCCTGTTCCTGTTGTTAATGTAACGCGTAAAGAAAATCGTCTCGGCGGGGCAGCAAATGTGGCCTTGAATATTGCAGCACTCGGAGCAAAACCCATTATCTGTTCGGTGATCGGAAATGACCGTCATGGAAATGAAATGGACGATCTGATCCGCGAACAAGGTCTTTCTGCTGCAGGTCTGCTTCGTTCAGATCAACGTATCACTACCGTTAAAACGCGTGTCATTTCGCATTCGCAGCAAATGATGCGCATTGATGAAGAACAAACTGCAGATATTTCGAAAGCGGATGAATCCGGATTTTTTGAAAGGATTGAAAAAATCATAAACGAGGAAAAACCTGCTGTCATCATTTTTGAAGATTACAACAAGGGCGTCCTTACCGAATCGCTCATTGCACGGGTAATTGAACTGGCCCGGCAGAAAAATATTCCTACTTGTGTTGATCCGAAGAAAAAGAATTTCTTTTCGTATTCGGGTGTTACCTTATTTAAACCCAATCTGAAGGAATTACGAGAAGGATTGAAATTGGAAATAGACCGCAACGATGATTCCGCATTGCTGAATGCCGTTCAGCAACTCGAACAGCGTTTGCCTCATTCCATTTCATTGATCACTTTAAGTGAACGTGGTGTATTCGTAAAGAATGGAGCTACTGCTCATCGTTACCCTGCTCATATCAGAAATATTGCAGATGTGTCGGGAGCCGGAGATACTGTAATTGCTGTTGCTGCACTTTGTCTGGCGCTGAATGCAGATGTTGCAGTTATTGCCCGCTTATCGAATCTCGCAGGTGGATTGGTCTGCGAAAGGGTGGGTGTGGTTCCAATCGATAAAGAACAACTGCTCGACGAAGCCCGTCAGGAGTTTCATAACGAAGCATGATTTTCCAGAGGATACGCGAAAAGATCAATCTCCTTATTTACGACAGTAAAGAAAGGGTACTTGCTATTTTTAAATACCTCAATGTAATTGTCACCCTCACCGCAGTGGCCACGCTGGTGTATTATTACGGTTTTCCGCAGGATACTTCTACCATCGATCTGAGCACCTTCATTCTGAAATGTTCATTTGGTTTTTATATCACGCATTTTTTTATCCGGCTCTTCTACGATTTTGAACCCGGCCAATTTTTACGCGATCACTGGATAGAAGCCATCATGATGCTTGTCCTCTTCATAGAGGGATTGTCGAGTATTCTCACAGGTAAGCTGCTATTACAAACCTTCTTTCAAAGTGTTGGCTTCAGTTCGTTTGAACAATTCAGTACTATTTTTATTCAGCTGTATTTCTTTTTTGTGGTGCTCATCGGACTAACAAGAACTTACACCATAATGCCCTTTATCCGTTTGCATCCTGCAACATTGTTTCTGCTCACCTTTTTATTGCTCATCATCTCGGGGACAGGACTTCTGATGCTGCCTGAAATGACGGTGCAGGAAGGTTCAATGTCCTTTATTGATGCCTTGTTCACCTCTACCAGTGCAAGCTGTGTAACAGGATTATCCGTTGTAGATGTTTCCACGTATTTCACACTCAAAGGACAAATGGTCATTTTGATGCTGATCAAAGTGGGAGGATTGAACATTGTGGGATTTGTCGCCTTTATCATTTTGATGTCGAAGTTTGGTATTGGTGTGAAATACCATTCGTTTATGGACGATTACGCCAAGCGCGGAACCATTGAGAGTGCATTGCGCATGCTGCGCAAAATTTTGGTTTGGAGTTTGTTTTTTGAGTTATCGGGTGCCTTGCTGTTTTATTTCTTTTTAGGTGATGATAATCCTTTAACACCTACAGGCAGCGATCGTTTTTTTGCATCTGTTTTCCATTCGGTTTCAGCATTTAACAATGCAGGATTTTCCATTTTCCAGGATGGAATGTTCAATGAGTTTGTACGGCATAATTATTTCCTGCATATTGTTTTAATGGTACTCATCTTTTTGGGCTCACTCGGATTTATGGCCATATTCGATTTGTTCTCTGTAGAAAATGTCAGAGACCGAATGCGCAATCCCTGGAAGAGGATCAATTTCAATACGAAGATCGCATTGAATTTTTCCATCATATTAGTGCTCGCCGGATTTGTGATGTTTTTTATGTTTGAGTATTACCACACACTAAATGATAAGAACAGCGGAGAAAAAGTTGTCACTGCCCTTTTTCAATCGGTCACCACCCGTACTGCCGGATTCAATACCGTAGATATTGGTTCACTGAGCACTCCCACGTTGATCTTTTTTATGTTTCTCATGTTTGTCGGAGCATCAAGCAATTCAACGGGTGGTGGTATCAAAACTTCAACCTTTGCTATTCTTTGGGCATCAACCGTTGCAACAATGCGCGAACGTAAGAATGTAGAATTGTTTAAACGGACCATCAGTTCAGAAACAGTATTAAAAGCATTTACCATATTATTGTTCTTCATCGCATGGAACCTTATTGCCATTCTTATGTTGATGGTTACCGAACAGGATGCGATCTATTACGGACAACACACCGAACTGGATGTCATTTTTGAACAAGTATCTGCATTTGGAACGGTAGGATTATCAACCGGTGTAACTTCTTCTTTAACGGTTGCCGGAAAAATCATTATCACTTTATCCATGTTTACCGGAAAGATCGGTGCGCTCACATTGGCATACCTCTTTGGGAAAAAAGCGCTCAGTACCAATTATAAATATCCCAAGGCCAATGCTTTGGTGGGTTAATTTCGGAAACCGACATCTTGTACCTGCTGCCATCGCTGCTGTAATTTTGATTTTCAGCAGTACTGTTTCTTTCGGAACTCCCGCTGTTTATTCCGCTATCGAAGAACCGGATGCAGATTCGCTCTCCATCAATAAAAAACGATTGCGTACTGTTCTCATTGCTGAAGGAGTTAGCTATGCATCTACAATGACCGCTTTGTATTTTGTGTGGTACAAAGATCAACCATTGGTGAAACTGCATTCGTTTGATGATGCCGATGAGTGGCTGCAAATGGATAAGGCAGGACATTTTGTAACGGGGTATCTGATTGCTTCCTATTCCGATCGCTTTTATCGTTATGCGAATATGAGTCCGAAGAAAGCTGCATTGATCGGATCGGCGCAAAGTCTTTTTTTCCTCAGTTCGCTGGAAATGTTTGATGGAATTTCCCGCGACTGGGGATTTTCCTGGTCGGATATGGGAGCCAACGTGCTGGGTTGCGGATCGTATCTTTTGCAGGAATATTTGTGGCGTGAACAGCGAATCATACCCAAATTTTCGGCCCATACTACACACCTTGCAGCTTATCGTCCGGAATTGCTGGGCTCAACTTTTCCTTCCCGCATTTTGAAAGATTATAATGGTCAGACGTATTGGTTATCCTTCAACCTGGCTTCAACATTCGGATTGCAAAAAAGTAATTTACCGAAGTGGTTGAACATTGCATTTGGTTACGGTGCCAATGGATTGCTGGGAGGGACCATAAATCCGGAACGCAACAAAGCCGGCGAATTATTACCTCATAAAGAAAGAACCCGGCAATATTATTTCTCACTGGATATTGACTGCAGTCGTATTCCCGCAAAAAAGAAATGGCAGAAGGTAGTTTTGCGATCGCTGAACTGGATTAAGATTCCTTTTCCGACTCTTGTGCTTGAGCAGGGGAAATTTGAATTACTGCCTTTTTATTTCTGAGTTCAGTTCAGATTGTAATTGAACTGCAGATCGCCATTTTTCATTTTATGGTACTGAATGGTGAGGTAGGCAATCAGTTTTCTGAACGAATCGAATGCAGTCTCCGTTGCGGAGGTGATTTCCTGTTTGCTCAGGCGCATTAAAAGTTTCAGGTAAAGCCCGTTCAAACAAAGCTCAACGGTATTCATGTCATTGAGTTTGCTTTTGAAACGGAATTCCTCCATGGCTTCGGCCGCAGCATCGTTCAATGCTACATAAGCCTGATCTTTTGCAACGTTAAGCAGGGTGTTGTGCAGGTAGAACAATTCCTGAATGATCTCGTTGAGTTCGTTGAGGTGACCTTTTTGAACCAATTGCTGATTCTTCATTTTGCGGATGAGCTCATTGAACCATTCCATTTCCAGTTCAAGCTCTTTTTCGTCTTCGATCTGTGGCGATAAAATGCTTTGACGAATAACGTTTGCATCAAACTGAAAAGAACGGACAAGGTCCTCCATTTGCCAGATGTACAGGATGTATTCGGCTATGTTTTTTTTCAGTTTTTCTTCTCCGGCACGCATGATTTATTTTTTGCTTTCTGCGTATTCGGCATTTAGTCCGGCAATGATCTCTTCGGTGATATCCATGGATGGATTGGAATACATCAGGAAGTTTACGGCACTCATCTGACCCAAAATAAAATCGATGTTGTTCTTCACGCAATATTCGCGCAGGTAGTTTTTTACTGTGCGGTCGATTTCATTTTTACGCACCGTGAATTTATCCTGCACCGGACCAAAAATGCGTTGCTCCGACATCTGAATGTCTTTTTCCATGCGGGCCATTTCTTCCTGTGCAGCTTTCTGCTGGGAGAGGGTCATGAACTGAAATTCCTTTTCAATTTCCTGCGCACGTTTTTGTGCGGCCTGAATTTTTCCTTTGTATTGTGCCTCTGCCTGCTTGTTCAATGCCTGGAATTCTTTTTCCGCATCCTTTAGCAATTCATACTGACTATTCAGTGAATCGATATCGACGTAACGAATAACCAGCTGACCATCTTCTTCATGAACCCTGTTTACCTTTACACCGGTATCTTTAGGATTGTTTCCGGAGTTGACCGATGTTTCGCCGTGATGTCCGGATACTGCAGAGCTCAGGGAAGAAACTTTAAAGAAAAGGTAAAGCACCGCGATTAGGAGTACTACGTTAAGCGTAAGTGATAATTTTTGTGAGTTCATCGTTTATACATTCAAGGATTTAAAGCTAGTAGAAAAATCGGAGCGCATGGCGATAAAGCGTTGAATACATGCGTCTATAAATTCTGGAGTTAATAATGCCTGAACCTGTTCCAGTCCGGCAATATCGGATTCTGCAATTTTAAATGTTTGTTCATAGGGACCGGCTTCCAGCTTAATGATGTATTTCGCATTCCAGCTGAAAATGGTGATTTTAATCTGTGGATGAGGTATTTCTGCAATAACGCGCATTGGGCAAAAGTACACAACGGCACGGCATTACAGCGTTAAAAAAGCAAAAAACCGGTCAATATTGACCGGTTTTTCGAAAAAATAACGGATTTGTATCAGGCAAACTTCTTTTCAAATGCCTGCATCACTTCAACCAAAGCTTTTACACTTTCAATCGGCATAGCATTGTAGGTCGAAGCCCTGTAACCGCCAACATCGCGGTGACCACGAATTCCGCTGATGTTTGCTTCTTTCCAGAGTTTGTCGAATTCAGGTTCAAGCTCAGTTTTGTGCAGGAGGAAACAGATGTTCATGGTCGAACGATCTTCTTTCTCTGCTGTTCCGTAAAACAAACTGTTGCGGTCAATTTCGTTGTAAAGTAAATCCGCTTTTTCCTGATTCACTTTTTCGATCCACTGCACACCACCGTTTTTCTTTAACCAACGCAGGGTAAGCAGGGTAACATAAATAGGAAATACAGGAGGAGTATTGTACATGGATTCGCCTTTGATATGTACAGCATAATCCATCATGCTTAATTTCTTGCGATCGCTTTTTCCAACCAAATCTTTGTGAATCATCACCATGGTAGTTCCGGCAGGACCCATATTTTTTTGCGCTCCGGCATAGATCATTCCGAATTTGTTTCCATCCACTTTACGTGAGAAAATATCGGAAGACATATCGCAAACCATTGGTACAGGACTGTTTGGGAATTGTTTGATTTGTGTACCGTAAATAGTGTTGTTGGAAGTTAAATGGAAATAATCTGCGTCGGCAGGAATGGTGTAGTTTTTCGGAATGTAGTTGAAGTTTTTGTCTTCGGAAGAAGCTACAACAACAGTATCGCCTAACATTTTTGCTTCTTTAATGGCTTTAGTTGCCCATACACCGGTATTGAGGTACGCTGCTTTTCCGTTGCTGCGGAGAAGGTTGTAGGGGATCATACCGAACTGAAGACTTGCACCGCCACCGAGGTAGAGCACAGAATAATCTTCATTAACACCGAATAATTCGCGAATGGTATTTCGTGCTTCGTCCATTACCGCTTCAAAATCTTTACTGCGGTGAGAAATCTCCAGCAATGAAAGATTGAGATCGTTAAAATTGATACAGGCTTCGGATGCCTGCTTCATCACCTCTGCAGGTAGGATACCCGGGCCTGCGCTAAAGTTGTGGACTTTTTTCATGTTCGGAAGCTTTGGTTGATAGCTGACACAAAATTGGAAATATTCCGCCTCATAAAAAAATGAAAAAGGAGGGGAATGCCCTCCTGATTGTAATAATCGTTAATTATTTCCCGTTTTTTTCGGATCGTTCCAAAACCGGTCTTTTTTATCCTTCGGCCTTCGGGCATCAACATCCGAGCGGTATTCCCAGCGCTCATTCACCAAGGCATAACCATCGTACGATCCGTCCGGAACATAAAATTCCCTTATTCCTTCTGCCATTTCCGACTCAGGTATGAGGTGATCGAATATGATCATCTGGTCTTTAACCGAATATTTCATGGTCATTTTTGCCTTGCTGCTGAACTCAAATACCACTCGTTTTTTCCAACCGCCTTTTGGTCCCGCCATAAATATTGGAGCACCAAACTGAATTTTATCGGCTTGAATAATCATCACATCAATGATCTTGCGCTGACTCATTCTGCTGTATCCGTCCCAACCGAGCAAGGTGTATTCTTTTCTGGTTGTTGTTCCGGATAAGATGATATCGTAATACAATGCGCCTAACCATTTTTTATTGTCGAGGGTTTTGTCCTCCGGATCGTGAATGACCGGTGTTTGATCGACAAGTTCAAACAGGCTGGTTTTATTACCCGGAACCATCACAAATCCGTAATAGGTAAAGGTTCCGTTATCATTTTCAACGTTCCAGTTGAACAGTCGGAATACTTTATCGGGCGAATAAATACGTGCAATGGATTTCAGCGAATCAAAAGGATATTCGAATGCGCCTTTCATATCAAGCGTTTCTTCCAGCATCAGTTTGAACTTTTTGTTCCAGATCTTACGGTCTGCATCTTTCTGCGAACTGCGGAGTTTGTCCAGACAATACCTTAGCGAATCTTCCTGAAACCGCATTTGCTCCAACTCGTACTGTGCATGCAGCGAGGGGAGGCCGGTGATCAAAAAGAGAACTATCAGAATTCTTTTCATAGCTTGTTTACTGCGAATTTCGTGCCGCTTTCCGGATTTCCGGAAAAGAAAAAACACCGTTTCATAACGGTGTTTTTCCAATAAGGTTACCTCTATCAAAGGTGCATAAAGTCTTTTTTCGCCAGAAGCTGCTCTTTCGATTCGCGATGCTCCGGATCATCAACGCAACAGTCTACAGGACAAACCGCTGCACATTGTGGTTCGTCATGAAAACCAACACATTCTGTGCATTTATCGGTTACGATATAGTACACATCCATGGTTTTGGGTGCGTGATTGTCGTCTGCACTTACTGCTCCTCCGCCGGGTTTGGTCACCATTCCCTTTAATGAGGTTCCGTCTGCAAATTTCCATTCTGCTCCGCCTTCGTATATCGCGTTGTTCGGACATTCAGGTTCGCATGCACCGCAATTGATGCATTCGTCTGTGATCATGATGGCCATGTCGGTTGTGTTTTGTTTTGTTTTAGTTTTGCAAATATAGAAATAGCATCATTTCTGAGTTGCAAATAATGGATTTAAAACAACGAATCGCCGCATTTGTTCAGTTGGGAAAATTCCTGTCCGACTTCGCTGAAGCCAAGGAATGGCAAGGATATGAGCATGGTGTGAGCAAGTCCGATTTTGAGGCATTTACTGCTCTCATTCACCGCGTTCATCACCATAATGGTTGGTTTAGCGAAGAAATGGTNNCGATTGGTCGGGATTGCTCACGGAAAAAAATCTGGAAAAATGGACATCGGCCTATCCGGAATTGAAAAATACGGGTGGAAACAAACGCGTTGCACTCATCATGGCCGGAAATATTCCTTTGGTCGGATTTCATGATCTGCTCAGTGTTTTGATCAGCGGAAATTCTGCCTTGGTGAAATTATCGTCGGATGATGATCTGCTCATTCCTTTTCTTACCGATTACCTGATCCAACATATCGAACCCGGATTTTCCGGAAAAGTGAACTATTCCAAAGGAAAACTGGAACATTTTGATGCAGTGATCGCAACAGGATCGGATAATTCTTCGCGCTATTTCGAACATTATTTTTCGTCCTGGCCTCACATCATTCGCAAAAACAGAACTTCGGTTGCCGTGTTGTCCGGACTGGAAACAGAGGAACAACTCAAATCGCTGGGTCACGATATTTTTGATTATTACGGACTCGGATGCCGCAGTATCTCCAAGGTTTTTATTCCGCGCGATTTCGATCTGGACCGTTTGTTTGGCGCGATCTATTCATTCAAGGATGTCATTCATCATAAAAAATACGCCAACAATTTCGATTACCACAAAGCATTGTATCTGATGAACAGAGATCAGTTGCTGGAGAATGGATTTCTTTTGGTGAAAGAAGATGAAGGACTTCATTCACCGTTGGGTACCTTGTTTGTTGAACGATACGTTTCGTACGATGAGGTGGAAAATAAACTTGCCGGACTTGAAGAAAAAATTCAATGCCGCGTTGGAACCGGAGGAATTCCTTTTGGTGATGCGCAACGTCCTGCACTTTGGGATTATGCGGATGGAGTAGATACGATGAAATTTTTAATAGGATTACAATAGTGGATACCCTGCGCAATTATATCAACTCCATTCGCCGCGACTTTGCGAATCGTCCGCTGGATGAATCTTCTGTTCCTGCCGATCCTTATTATTTGTTCGAACGTTGGTTTGATGAAGCTGTCGGAGCTCAGGTTCTTGATCCGTATGCAATGATCATTGCCACTGCCGGATTGGATGGTCAGCCTACTTCGCGTGTGGTGTATATGCGTGATATCAGTAAGTCCGGACTAGTGTTCTACACCAATTTCGAATCGAACAAGGGCAAGAATCTCATCGAAAATCCGAAGGCATCTGCATTGTTTTTTTGGGGAGATCTCGATCGTCAGATTCGTGTGGAAGGTCGTGTGGTGAAGGCTGATGATGAATTATCCGATGCTTATTTTTCCAAACGTCCGCGCGAAAGTCAGATCGGTGCATGGGCAAGTGCGCAGAGTTCTGTTTTGCTTTCACGAGCAGAACTTGAACAGAAAGTGGAGCAGTTAACCCGCGAGTTTGAAGGAAAAGATATTCCTCGTCCGCCGTTTTGGGGAGGATTTTTGCTGATGCCTGATTCGTTTGAATTCTGGCAAGGACGACCAAGCCGACTTCATGATCGCATACTTTTTACGAAAGCAGGCGAAGCCTGGCAGACATCGCGATTGTCGCCCTGAAGCGAATATTCATTTCGTTTTTTGCAATCCCTTTTCCTGCATTCCTCATGCAAGGGTTGGTCTGATTTTGTCCTTCAATTGAATTCTTCGGTCCGGAAAACCTTTTCGTTTAAACAGAAAAAAATGCAAAGCATGTACTCAATGCTTGATGATCTGTTGCAGAAATTGGAAGGGGTATAAAAACAAAAATCCCCGCCGGGGCGGGGATTTTATAGATGTAGTGTTTATTCTTAGTTTGCAGCTGGAGCAGCAGCAGCCTTCTTACGGGGAGCAGCTTTTTTCTTAGCAGCAGCTTTCTTCTTAGGAGCAGCCTTCTTCTTAGTAGCGGCCTTTCTTCTTAGGAGCAGCTTTCTTTTTGGTTGCAGCCTTCTTCTTAGGAGCAGCCTTCTTTTTTGTTGCTTTTGCCATGATGTTTAATTTTTAAGGGTTTGATTAGTGATGTAAATTTATGTTATTGATTTCTTATATCCTATTTATTAGGTTATTTTTTTCCACCACGTCTTGTGTAAAACTCCGATTCAAACAATTCTACTCTTCGCAACACTTTCTTCATCCACCTTAATCTGATTTCATTTTTTTCATCTTCATTCAACTGCCACTCGATCTCACTCGCATGTAATCGCTGCACCAATTCATACGCAATGATCGATGCTGCAACAGAAATATTATAACTCTCCGTAAAGCCGTACATCGGAATCTGAATGCATCCATCGGCTTCTTCAATCGCTGTTGCACTCAATCCTTCTCCTTCATTTCCTAAAACAATCGCAACCTTTTCATCCAAAGGTAATGTGTCGGGCGTGTATCCGTTTATGTTTGGTGTGGTCGCATAGATCTTATATCCTGCCGCGCGCAATCGCTCGTAACATGTCCGGGTGTTGTTCGGATTCTTCTTGTGCTTGTGCATCCTGATCCACTTCGATGCACCAACCACCACATCCTTATTCAGTTCATAAACATTGTTCTGCTCGATGATGTGGATGTCCTGCAATCCTAAACATTCGCTGGTTCGTACAACTGCACTTGCGTTTTGTGGCTGATAGATGTCTTCAATCACCATCGTGATGTGACGCGTCCTGTTGCTGAGTACTTCCTCAAATCGCTGAAGCCGGTCGCTGGTGATGAACTGGCTGAGGAATTCTATATAAGGTACGATCAGTTCCTGATCCATTGTTCAAATATAATCATTCCACGCATTATCAATGCATAACAAGGATTGAACCTTCTTCCTCATCGCGTGTACAGGTTTAAAATTGATCACGTATGAAACGTTTTTTGTTCCTCCTCCTCTTTTCCGTTTTGCAGATGTTGCAATCGGTCAACGCGCAAATGGCTATCACTTCCGAATCCTGGGATAGCCGAAGAATGCGCGAAATGAATGTGCAGCAAATGGCTGTTCAGAATTCGTACGAAGTTCTGGCCATCGCTGTTGATGCTACCATCCGCGATCAGATCGCTGAAGTTTCTGTAACGCAAACCATTTACAACCCGGGCAACCAGGCGCTCGAAGTGGAGATCTTCTTCCCTTTACCTAATGGTGGTATCGTGCAGAATTTTATGATGATGGTGAACGGGAAAGAAATTCCCGGACAACTTCTCAAACAGGAAGAAGCACGTGGTATCTACGAATCTATCGTGCGACGCAAACGCGATCCTGCTTTAATGGAGTATGTGGGCTACGGTTTATTCAAGACTTCCGTATTCCCGATTCAGGTTGGTGAAGAACGGAACATCACCGTGCGCTACACACAGGTTTGCGATCGTAATCTGAATGCAGTCAACTTCAGCTATCCCTTCGGTACCCAAAAATTTTCTGCTAAAGCGCTGCGCTCTCTTTCGTTCAATGCCCGCATCGAATCAAGCGACGGAATTAAAACGGTGTTCAGTCCAACCGACGACATTATAATAAAGCGCACCGGCGATAAGACGGCTCATATTAAAATGGAGAAGACCTATGTTTTGCCTACTTCCGATTTTAAAATGGTCTTCACCACAGATAAAGGTGAAGTGGGTGCATCCTTATTAAGTTATAAAGAAGCGTCCGATAAAGATGGCTACTTCATGTTGCTGGCAAGTCCTTCTGTTGATGAAATCGTAAAGCAATCGGAAAAGACAGTGCTGTTCGTTCTCGATAGAAGCGGATCGATGTCGGGACAAAAAATAGAACAGGCAAAAAAGGCGGTTGAGTTTGTAATGCGCAATCTTAACGATAACGACCTGTTTAATATAGTGTCGTACGACGACCGCATCGAAACCTATAAACCGGAACTGGTTCGCTACAACAAAAAAGCCTACGAAGAATGTTATACCTATATTAATGGTATACGTCCCGGTGGTGGAACCAATATTAATGGAGCATTGGTAGCAGGAATGGAAATGCTGCACGATGATAAACGTCCGACTTATGTGATCTTCCTTACCGATGGATTACCAACAGCAGGAGCAACAGATGAACTTACAATTGCAAATAATTGCAAGAACGCGAATAAAGTAAAAGCACGACTCTTTGCTTTTGGAGTAGGTAATGATGTGAATGCACGTTTGCTTGATCGTTTAAGCAGTGCGAATGGCGGATTGAGTGAATACGTAAAACCGGCTGAGGACATTGAAGCAAGTGTGGCGCGTTTGTATTCCAATATTAGTAGTCCGGTACTCACCGATATCAAAATCAGTTTTGAAGCAGTGGAAGTATTTATGCCCGTATCGGGATTGGACATCCGTTCCACTTATCCGGAAATTATGCCTGACCTGTTTCGCGGCGGACAAATTGTTTGGGTAGGTAAATACAACAAACCCTGCAAAGCCAATGTGGTGATTCGCGGAAAAAGTAATGGTGTAAATAAGGAGTATCGATTTCCGGTAGAATTTGTTTCGCACACAGGAACCAAAACGCATGATTATGTAGAAAAGATCTGGGCATCGCGAAGAATTGGTCACCTGATCAATCAGATCGATTTGAACGGAAGAAATACAGAATTGGTAGATGAACTGGTACGCTTAAGTAAGGAGTACGGAATTCTTACACCCTATACTGCATTCCTTGCTCGCGAAGATGTTGATCTGAATGCAATGAGCCAGAACCAGCGTATCGCCGACGAAGAATTGAAAGAACTGGAAGTTGTTCGCGGAGAATCGGCCAACGATCAGCGCGCGTACAAATCGACGATGCAAAACAACACCAAAGTGCAAAACTCTGCGCCTGTTCAGGGTGGTGCATATAAAAAGGATGAACAGGCCGAAAAGAATATGGCGAATGTTCGTAATGTTGGTTCAAAGACCTTTTATAATAAGAACAATCAATGGGTAGATGGAAGTCTGGATGCCAAAACCGCGAAGAATGTGGTGAAGGTGAGAATGTACAGCGATGAATATTTCAAACTCGCAAAAGGACAGTCTGCCGAATTCAATCAGTACCTGAGTGTAGGCGAAAATGTTGTGGTTGTCATTAATAACGTTGCTTACGAATTCTATAAATGATGAGTTGCCACTAACAAAAAGGGCTGTCTTTCGACAGCCCTTTTTGTTTGACGTATATTTCAATTATGACCGAACAATGCGGTAGCGTGCTATACCGGTTGGTGTATGAACTTCCAGAATATAAATGCCTCTCTCCAGGTTTTCGATGGAGATGGATGTGGCGGAGGATCGGATATTCATCCGGTGAATCCGTTTTCCGCTGAGGTCGTAAATCATTACATTCTGAATAAATGCCGAAGGATCGCTGCCAACAATTGATACAACACCATCGGTAGGATTCGGGAATACGCGGAAGGACGATTGAAGAAGCTCATCAACTGCAGCCGGCGGTGCAATGGTTCCGCGGTTGCTTCGTGTGCTGTTGTGGTTAATGGCGCGTGTAGCTTCGCAACTTGTAGGTGGACGAACATCTACAGTGTATCGGAGCAATCCGGATGCCGGCGCAGTTACATCCACATAGGCATGAAGCGTAGAGGGGACACTGTCGATGAGTTCCCATCCTGTACTTGCATGGTAACGGTTGATGTAAACAGTTGGATAGTTGAATCCTTCGTAGGTATCCCAAATCAGATTCACTTCGCCGCTTAATCCGCGACTGCTTACCAGATGAAGTGTTTTGTGATTGGTTCCGAACGACGATTCGTTTCCACAGGTATCAACCATAGTCACTTTGTATCTCCATCCGCGAATAACAGGATTGGCCGATTGATCGGTCCACTGACTGAGTGAATCGAACGGTTTGGTGAACCAGAAATCGTACTGACCGGCCACTGCATTTTCGCGGTAGATGTTGAAGCGATCGATGTTGAATAGATTGGGTTTTTCCCAAACGCATAATACCTTTCCGCTGGCAGAATCTACTGTCGACATACACAGCGTAATCGGATCGGGAAAAATTCCGGGAACGGTAGCAGAAGAATGCGACATGCATCCGTTTCCACCGGTTACTGAAAGATGATAGGTGCCTTGAAGTAAGTTGGAAATATCCTGAGTTGTTGCGCCGTTGCTCCAAGAATAGGTGAATGGTGGAGTACCTGAAGTCACATTCATATTAATAGCACCCAACATCCCTGAACAATTCGCCGGCATTACACTTACGAGTTGTGTTACCGGAGCATTCGGATTGCTGAGTGAAATGTTTTGTGTAACGGAGCAGTTGTTGTTATCGCTGATGGTAACTGAATAAATTCCTGAAGGCAATCCGCTCACCGAAGATGTTGTTGCGCTTGCTGCATTGGCCGACCACAAATATGTAAACGGAGAAGCACCGGTTGGATTCATTGCGATTGAACCATCAGATGCCCCACAAGCAGGTTGAGAAATTACGGGAGTCCCTACTTGAATAGAACTAACACCAACAATAATACCAGCTCCGGTTATGCATCCTGCTGCGTCGGTAATTTGTACCATATACGAACCGGGTTTAATTCCTGCAAGATCTTCGGTGGTGGAAGAGTTACTCCATACAAAAGAGAATGGAGGAGTTCCGCCGGTTACAGTAAGATCGATGGCACCGTTGTTTGAACCTGCACAGGTGGCATTGGTTACAACCGACGAAACAGTTGGTGCCCCGGAACTCGATAACATAAATGTATGGGCAGCGGAACAACCATTGGCGTCGTAAGCGGTTATCATATAAGTACCGGCTGTCATTGAATCGGCCACAGATATATTATCACCGTTCGACCAATTGTAGGTGTAAGGCATCACTCCGTTTGAAACCGCAACACTAGCAGAACCGTTATCCATTCCGCATGTTGGTGATGTAGTGCTTACGTTTAAGGACATAGAAGTTGGATGAGGAACATTTACAGTTAACATGGCATCACAACCTGTTGCATCATGAATTACAACCGTATAATTTCCTGCAGTAATTGTAGAAAGATCCTGTGTGGTTGATCCGTTGCTCCACATATAGGTATAAGGAGATGTTCCTCCACTTAAACTGAGATCAATTGATCCGTTGCTCCCTTGAAAACAGGAGGGCGAAACGGTGCTTGCCGATGCAGTGATCTGACAAGGTGAACCTCCTGCAGGTAAATTGTAAAGTGAATCAACCTGAGAATTATTTAGCACACAACCGTAAACGCGAACATCATCCAGTTTTCCTTTGTAGAAATGTGTAAAATCAACGATTGCACCAAAAATGAAATTGGTGGTCATTTGGGTTGGCCAACTTTTGGGTTCCTGGTTGATGTATTGACCATTGATGTATAATTTTGCAACGGAACCATCGTAAGTAGCAACGACATGGTGCCATTGGTTGTAGACGCCATTGAATCCAACAATTACATTATCATTTCCTCCTGAATATGTCAATGTATTCATAACTCCTAATGCGTTGGTTGTTGGAAGTATTTCCTGCGAGGAGCCCGTTCCTGTTCCTCCGTAATGAAACAAACGATGATAACCATTGTAGATCGTATCGCTCACATTAAACCATAATTCGATGGAACGCTGGTTGTATCCCGCAGGCCAGTACCAGGTTGGACCTGTAATGAACGAGGAGCTTCCATTGAATTGCACTGCGGATTGTGGTACACCAAATCGATCGTTTACGTAAGTAATATCAGTTGCAGTACCATGCTGCGAAAAACCACCACCATCGTTTACGTTTCCTGAAAATTTGTATTCGGCCTTTAGACATCCGCCTCTTTGATATAGGGCGTCAATCTGACTTTGATTGAGTTCAAACGCCCAGATTCCCAATTCATCAAACATACCAATACAAGGTAATCCTCCGTATCCCATAGTGAAATCATTCCAGTTGTTTAATGTTTGAGGAAGGCTATAGATATTGCTGCCATTGAGGAAAACTTTCAAAATACCTGATCCAAAAGTTACCACAATATGGTTCCACTGATTTTGCGGGAAGTTGGGTAATGTCGCATTAATATTTGGAGTGGCTTGTTGAATCTGGAGTTGACCTGATGAGGTTGTTCTTAATTCAAGACCACCGGACCAGTTCAACAGGATGTTTTGCTGAGAGGAATTATGCCTGAACCAAAAAGAATAGCTTCTTGGTCCACTGGTAATGTTGATACCTGTTACATCCATTTTTCCGGTTCCGGTAAAATCAACGGCTTTGTGGTTGTTCCCAAATCGGTCCTGCATGCCAGCTACAGTTCCGGAAAAAACTCCATTCAGCGTGGGCGTAACTTCACAAACCGGACTGTTGTCGAGATTGTACCATGCCACCAATCCTGCTTGCGGAACGTTTGATGGAATTTGAGCGAAGGCGATAGATGTACTAAAAAGACTGCATATAAGTATGCATACGTGAATAGAATAAAGACGCATAGTAGTCAAATTTTTAGGAAGTTAGGAAAATTTGGCTGAAAGTTCCAAATATAGATACCTAACTATCCTTCGGAGAATTATGGGATTTAGATTTACTCGGGATGAAATCGTGTTTTCCTTAGTAAATACTGATCTCCCCGCATTTGAAATGACCTTTCGGACATTCCTTGTAACCGTGCAAACCGCAGGGACGACAATCGAGTGATTCTTCGTTCTGTTTGATGATGGACTGATCGGATAAAGGACCAAATCCGAATTCCGGAATGGTAGAACAAAAGAAGGCGGTGACCGGTGCATTCATGGAAGAAGCGAGATGCAGCGGAGCGGAATCGTTCACGAAATTCATTTCTGCATCGCGCATCAATAAAGCCGATTCGATCAGATTCAGTTTACCGCAGAGACTGATTGCATCCGGGTGACCTGCTTCGTGAAGAATTTCTTCGCAGGCTTTTTGATCGGAAGGAGCGCCGAGGAGGTAAATGGTTTTATCGTTGGGATAGGAGCGAATCAGTTCCACCCATTTTTTTGCGGGCAATTGTTTGGTGAACCAGACAGATGTTGGAGCGAGACAGATGTACGGACGGTTTTTGTACGAACGCACATGTTCTTCGTGTTGTGGTAAAAAATGCAGTTCAGGTCGACGACGTTGAAATGCTCCGTGGTGGACGATGAGGGAGAGGTTGCGTTCCACTTCGTGCTGACCATTACCCACCTGGTGATTGATTTTTTTGTGGTAACTGAATGCAAAAGGATTTTTATCGAATCCGATCCGTTCTTTCCCGCGCGAAAACCAGGTCAGAAATCCGGATGCTGCAAAGCGTTGCAGGTTAATGACGATGTCGTATTTCTCTTTTCGCAACTGAAAAGCCAAACGCAATAGGTTGAGGTATTTTCCTTTTTGTTTGTTCCATATAATCACCTTATTAATATATGGTGTATGTTCCACCAGGTTCTCGTTTCCCTTGCGCACCATTACATCAATCTTACCATCCGGAAACAAACGATGCAATTCCGCCCAAACCGGAGAGGCAAGGATTACATCACCCAGAAAGGCGGTTTGAATAATGAGTATACGCACGGGGGAAAAGAGATTGCTGAGTAAAGTTAGGAAAAGGACCTGAAATGCCGTTCGATTTGTGGTTTTTCGGGAGGTTTTTGGAGGGTGGAAAGGTTAGAATGAAAGTTCCTTATTTAAGTTTAAAGGCTTAAAGTTAAATAAGGGGATTCTTATTTAAGGGAAATGCATTTAACTTAAATTCAATCTACAGGAATTGCAGGATAGGATTGGAGGTTGTTTTTTGCAGCTACTGGACATTTACATTTCATTGAACCCATATAGTTGGAGCC